>QCLE01000005.1 GCA_003214815.1 Prochlorococcus sp. AG-412-J13
TTTTGGTCCTTTTGCTAGCTATGAATCAGCAAAAAAACAAGCAGAGAAAATTAAAGATAAAGGATTTGAGACGACTGTTGCTTACCCTAAAAATTGGGAAGTATGGATTCCATTTCAAGATGATCTGCCAGAGTTTGAATTAAAAAATAAGATTTCCAGAAAAATAAAAAATTCTCAAATTACTCCTATTCTTATAAATGAATATAGTGTTATGAAACTCGAAGGACCTATATATATTTACGCTCAAGAGGAAATAAAAATAAATGGTGTCAATTTTGGTAAAAATTTTTATTTAATAAAAGATTCATATGGAACTTGGACGTTAGTTCAAAAAATTGAATTTGACGACTATTTGGCAGGTGTTTTGCCATATGAAATTGGACCGAATTCTCCTTTAGAAGCACTCAAGGCTCAAGCAGTTATTGCAAGAACTTGGGGAATATTTAATTCTGATAGATTTAATATGGATAAATATCATTTATGTATAAGCACTCAATGTCAAGTTTATAAGCCTTCTAAAATTTCAAATAAAAACGTGCAAAAAGCTATTGACGAAACTTCAAATTTAATTCTCACTTATGAAAATCAACCAATAAATGCTTTTTACCATGGTTCTAATGGTGGAGTATCTGCTACTGCAGGCGAGTCTTGGCAAATTCAAGATTATTCTTATTTCAATTCAATCATTGATGGTTCTAAATCATTAAATAAAATTTTTAAACTTCCAATTACAAATGAATCTGATTTAAATAATTTTTTAGATTTTGATAAAGAACAGTTTAATGGGAGTAATCATTCTCTTTTTCGATGGAATAAGAAAATTTCTAGTCTTGAAATTAAAGAAAAGTTAATTAAAAACAAACTTATAAATATTAATGAAGATGTTTTGGATTTAAATTCTATTGAACGTGGGTCTAGTGGCAGAGTGACAAAATTGGAAATACAAACGGACAAAGGTAATAAATCTATTGTTCTTGTTAAAGATGATATTCGACGGGTATTAAATTTTATACCTAGTAATTTGTTTACTATTAATAAATTAAATGATGATTTATGGCTGTTGAGAGGAGGAGGCTTCGGTCATGGTGTAGGTTTATCTCAGTCAGGAGCAATTGAAATGGCTAAATTAGGATTCTCTTATGAAGAAATATTGAATCATTACTATCAAGATGCAAAAGTGAAAAAAATTGAGATATTGTCTCAATGAAAGTTAAGTAACTAAAAATTTACTTTTATGAGTAAGGTTTTTTATAAAAATCGAAGATTGAAGTCGTTTATATTTCTTAGTGCTTGTTTTGTAGTAGCTTTTATTCCTCATGCTTACAATATCGAAAATTTCTTTTACATTATATTGGCTTTTTCTTTTGTGATTGTTTTTTACGGTTTAATAGTTATTTCTAGAAATTTCAAAAGGAACAACGTTTTAAATACTGTAAGCAGAAGAATTAGCAATAAAGAGTTACCTATGCTTGATATTTTAGTCGCAGCTAGAGATGAAGAGAATGTGATAGCAAGATTAGTTGAAAGGTTATTTAGTTTAGATTATCCAACAAATAAATTAAATATTTACATAATCGATGATGGTAGTTCTGATAAGACGCCTTTAATTTTAGATCGATTATCTAGACAATATGACAAGCTAAAAGTCGTACGTCGTTCTCCAAATGCAGGCGGAGGAAAGTCAGGAGCTTTGAATTATGCCTTGAAATTTACTCATGGTGAATGGTTATTAGTTTTAGATGCTGATGCTGAATTAAAACAAGATTCTTTGATAAGGTTATTTAGTTTTGTAGAAGAAGGTGATTGGTCTGCGGTTCAACTAAGAAAATCAGTAACAAATGTAAGTAAGAATTTTTTAACTTCCTGTCAGTCAATGGAGATGGCTATGGACGCAATATTTCAATATGGAAGATTATCAGTTGCTGGAGTTTCTGAATTAAGGGGAAATGGCCAATTAATTAAGAAAGAAACATTATTGGCATGTGGTTCTTTTAATGAAGATACAGTTACAGATGATCTTGATTTGAGTTTAAGATTATTATTATCAAAATCTAGAATTGGAATTTTATGGGATCCTCCAGTCATGGAGGAAGCAGTTGAGAATTTAAATGCTTTATTAGCGCAAAGGCAAAGATGGGCAGAGGGGGGTTTGCAAAGATTCTTTGATTATGGAGATCAATTATTTACTAATAAAATTGATTATTTGCAGAAATTTGATTTAACTTACTTTTTCATCTTGCAATATGCACTACCAATCATTTCTATTTTTGATTTAGTTTTTAGTATTGCTTTATTAGATTCACCAATTTATTGGCCTATTTCATTTACAGCTTTTACGTTATCTGGAATTGCTTTTTGGTACGGTTCTTCTTGTAAAAGCGAAGTACCTGTATTGCAAAAAAGCAATTTTTTGATGGTATTTGTATCGGTTTTTTATTTATCACATTGGTTTTTAGTAATCCCTTGGGTAACAATAAAGATGTCTATTTTTCCCAAAAAGATACTCTGGCGAAAAACTCTTCATACTGGAGTTTAATTTATTCATCAAGGTCTATAATTTCTCCATTAAAAAAATTTGCTAAGTTTTTTGAACTATCATCATAAGTTTGCTGGTTAGATATTTTTGATGACGAATTAGTTTTTGGTTCTATTTTTTTTATTGGTCGAAAATTATTTACTTCATTTTGGGTTATTTCTGGAGTGCTTGTTGGTTTACTTTTATTTAATTGTTTGGTTGAAAAATTAATTATTATTCCATCTCCAAATATCCTTTTTACAGTGTTTTCAATTATAACTTTTCTGCTTTTTATCATATTTTCCCAGTTTGGAGATAATGCAATTGTGATTTTCTCCGAATCAAAACTTTCAAGTTCGGCTTGTTGTGAAAGTAACATTCTTGTTGATGGTAACTCTAATTTAGAAAGAATTAATTCCCATTTATCTTTTAAATTATTTGATCCAGGATTATTTTGGTTATTGTCAGAAATATTTTCCATACTTTCTTTTTCAAGATCATCAAATTTTTCTAATTTTCCGTCTTTTTTTTCGATCAATTCCTCGCGAGATATCTCTTTTTTGATACTTGGTTTTTGAATTTCATTAGAAATATTTTCTTTATTAAGAATTGCAATGTTTTTTCTACTTTCATGCTTCTCCAGAGTGGTATTATTTTTACTTTCTTGCTTATTTTCAAAACTATTTATCTCTTCCTTACCTAGAAGGCCAGTTAAATGTATTTCAAACCAAAGCCTTGGATTATCACTTGTTTTGATTTGATATTCAATATTTCTAAGATTTTTATGCCAATTAATTATTGTTGATTTATTTATTGTCTTTGAGATTTTATCCAATTCATCTTGAAATTCATCAGACGTATAATAAAGATCTGAATATTTATTATTTGTAGTGTGCAGTAGTAGATCTCTTGTTATATTCAATAATCCGATAATTATTTGAAGAGGTTCGTTTCCGGCATCATATAATTTGTTGCAGGTGATAATTAATGACTCTGGATTATTCTCAACCAATGATTTAATCAGATTTATTAATTCACTTTCTGATACTTCTCCTAGGAGGTTTTGGATATTATTAATTGTTATCCCTTCTGGTAAAAGATTCAATTGTTCAAGGAGGCTTTGTGCATCTCTCATACCTCCATTAGATCTTTTTGCAATCATTTTTAACGCCTGAACTTCGTACTCAATGGATTCTTTTTCGGCGATTTCTGATAAATGTTGAAAAATGTCATTGGGGCTTATTCTTCTAAAATCAAACTTTTGGCATCTACTTTTTATTGTATTTAATACTCTCTCAGGATTTGTCGTCGCAAGGATAAATACAACTCTTGCGGGCGGTTCTTCAATAGTTTTTAGTAAAGCATTTGAAGCTGCCGTTGAAAGCATATGACATTCATCAATAACATATACTTTCCATCTCGCTTGAGTAGGTGCAAATCTCGCTCTTTCTATAATTTCTCTTATATTTTCTACTCCTGTATTTGATGCTGCATCAATTTCGATAATATCTAGAGCGCTCCCATCTGTAATTTGTTTACATAGGTCACATTTACAACAAGGAGTGATTGTAGGTTGGTCGAATGCCTGGCAATTTAGAGATTTTGCAAATATTCTTGCACTTGATGTTTTTCCAGTGCCTCTTGGACCATTAAAAAGATATGCAGGAGCAATTTTGTTTGTTAATAGTGCTTGTTTGAGTGTAATGGATATAAATTTTTGCCCAACCAGTTCGTCTAAGTTGTTTGGTCTATATTTTTGATGAAAAGGCTTATGTATTTTTGGCATTTATTTTTCATTAATTAGAAAAATTCGGGATTAAATTAAAAAATTAAACTCTAATTTTATGCAGACTCTTTAATGATTCTTTTTGATCCTGAAGGTAGTTTAACAATTTTAGATGAGAATAAATTATCTACCATTTTTTTCGTAATTGTGAATTCTTTTACATTTTCTTCAGAAGGCAAAGTGTACATTATGTCTAGCATTAGCTCTTCAATTATTGATCTTAATGCTCTTGCACCTGTTTTTCTTTTATATGCTTCATTTGCTATCGCTTTAACAGAATCAGGCTCAAATGATAATTCAACATTATCCATACTTAGCAAAGTTTTGAATTGCTTTACTAATGCATCTCTTGGTTGTGTCAAAATAGATTCTAAAGTTTCTTTAGTGAGACGATCTAATACAGCACAAACCGGAATTCTTCCAATAAATTCTGGAATTAGGCCATATTTCACCAAGTCGTCTAATTCTAAATTTTTCAGGGAATCTCTTGGGTCTAATATTTTTTTTGTATCAACTTTGTTTTGATCTGAATTGGTCGTAAATCCTATGGCGTGTTTACCCATACGCTTTTGAACGATATCTTCTAAACCTATAAACGCTCCCCCACAAATAAATAATATTTGACTCGTATCAATTTGGATGCAGTCATGATAAGGATGTTTTCTTCCGCCTTGCGGTGGCACATTAGCAATTGTTCCTTCAAGCATTTTTAATAATGCTTGCTGCACTCCTTCACCAGAAACATCTCTAGTAATTGAAGGATTTTCGCTTTTTCTTGCAATTTTATCTATTTCATCAATATAAATAATTCCTTTTTGAGCTAGTTCTACATTCATTTCTGATTTCTGTAGAAGTCTTAGAAGTATGTTTTCAACATCCTCCCCAACATATCCAGCTTCTGTCAAAGTCGTTGCATCAGCTACTGCAAAAGGAACATCTAGAAACTCTGCTAAAGTTTGCGCCAATAATGTTTTTCCGCTTCCAGTAGGGCCGATGAGTAAAATATTTGATTTTTGTAATTTAGTTGCTTGTGAATCTGTTGAGTTGCTATTTTTACTATCTTCTTTAACTTTCCAAGCTAATCGCTTGTAGTGATTGTATACGGCTACTGATAATATTTTTTTTGCAGATTCTTGTCCAACAACTTGATTATCTAGAAAATTTTTAATTTCTAATGGCTTAGGAATTGAGGTTAATTCTAAAGGAACAGATTTTTTTGGATTATCAGTTGGTAATTTCTTTTTTACTTGCGGAGAGTTGTTTGTGTTAGCTTGATTATCAAGTAGTTCTTCATCGAGAATTTCATTACAAAGGTCTATGCACTCATCACAGATATAAACCCCAGGACCAGCTATAAGCTTTCTTACTTGGTCTTGTGATTTCCCGCAAAATGAACATTTAAGATGGGCGTCGAATTTAGCCATCGATTATAAGTTTTTAAAGTGAAAGGTGTGAAATATTCCCTATTCACTAGGATTGCTTATAAATATCGATTCGTCATCAAATTCTTAAAAAATCAGTATTCCTTGTCACTTTTTGATAACTTTATCAATTAATCCATATTCGACTGCTTCTGAGGGAGATAAAAAGTAATCTCTTTCTGTATCTTCATTAATTTTTTCTATAGGTTGACCGGTATGTTCTGCTAAAAGCGAATTTAATGTTTTCTTGAGAAAAAGTATTTCTTTAGCTTGTATTTCAATCTCTACTGCTTGACCTTGTGCTCCTCCAAGAGGCTGATGAATCATAATCCTAGAATTAGGTAACGCCAATCTTTTCCCCTTTGCTCCTCCAGAAAGTAGAAAAGCCCCCATACTTGCAGCTACTCCAAAGCATATTGTCACTACATCAGGGGATATTTGTTGCATAGTATCGTATATGGCCATTCCTGCAGTTACTGAGCCTCCAGGAGAATTGATATATATTTGTATGTCTTTTTCGGGATCCTCAGCTTCAAGAAATAATAATTGTGCAACAAGTGAGTCTGATACTTGATCATTAATTCCAGTACCTAAAAAAATTATTCTCTCCCTCAATAGTCTTGAATATATATCAAAAGCTCTTTCTCCTCTACCTGATTGTTCTATTACGGTGGGAACAGCGGCAATAGTTTTATTATTACTTTCGTAAGAACTTATTGAGCTTTGAATTAAATGTTTTTTTTCTGAGTTCACAAATTAGTTTTCGTCTTATGAATAATCTAAGGGGTTTTTGTTTAATTAGTAGGAAATTTCATAAATTATTTTTTTTCTTTTTTATTTTGAGTTTTTGTAGTTTTTGTAGATTTTGACGCAGTTTTTGTGGCTTTTGTAGTTTTGGAGGTTTTGGTAGCTTTAGAAGTTTTTGTAGTTTTTTCTTTTACTTCAGAATTTTCTTCAAGCCAAATTATTAATTTTTCTTTGAGTAAATCGTTACTGAGCACTTCTGTTAATTTGTTAATATCTATTTGTTTTGAAGATTGAGAGATTGCATCTTCATAATCTTTCATTTTTAAATCAATTTCATCTTTCTCAACTTTTATGTTTTCTGTTTCAGCTAATGCTTTTAGAGCTAAATTTCTTTGAACATTTTTTTCAGCCTGAGGCCTTGTGGACTCTGCTAATGACTTAACTAATTCTGGAGTGAAAGTAGACTTAACATCAAGACCTTGTTGAGCAAATCTTTGAGCAGTTTGTTCAATATTATTCCTCACTTCTATATCAATCATAGATTTTGGAATTTCAGCAACCAATTCGTTTGTTAAGGCATCTAGTAAAGCTTCAATTTTGATATCTTTTTGAGTTTTTTCAAAATTGTCTCTAAGTTGCTTTTCAATATCTTTCTTTAACTCTTTTAATGATTCTTTGTTGCCAGACTGTTTTGCAAAATCGTCATTAAGTTCAGGTAATTCTTTTTCCTTAAGATCCTTAAGGTTTACTTCAAAGATTGCCTCTTTGCCTCTTGAATCCTCATGCGAATAATCTTCAGGAAATTTAAGGTTAAGTGTTTTAGTATCACCAATTTTCATCTTTACGATTCCCTCAACGAAACCGGGAATCATTTTGTTCTTTTCTAATTCTAGATCCATTGATTCACTAGTCCCACCATCAATCTCTTTACCAGAATCTTTATATTTTCCTTTGAAACTAACTACAGCAATATCTCCAAATTTCGCTGCTCTATTGGTTACTGGAATAATATTTGCAAACTGACTTCTAGATTTTTCTAGCGCTTCATCTATTGACTTAGTATCAAACTTTGTTTTTGAGATTTCAACACTTAGTCCTTTGGATTTTTTAAGTTTTAATTCTGGGGCAACATCAGTTTGAAGAGTAACCTTAAGTGATTTTTCAGGACTAAACTTTGCAAGTATAGATTCAAATCCATCTACTAATTCTGGCTCACTGAGTGGCTCTATAGATTTTATTTTTAAAGCTTCTTGCCATGATTTATCAATAATTTTTTCTAGAGCAGAAGCATGTAATTGTGTGATGCCAATTCTTTGGATTAAAACTTGTTTAGGAATTTTACCAAGTCTAAATCCCGGAATTTTAGCCGAACGACTGATAGAACTGATTGTCTCATTTACGCACGTTTTGCATGTTTCAGATGGAATTTCTAATTCAAATGAGATTCTACTTTGAGGCAGAGGAGTTGTTTTGACTATTAATTCTTCTTTAGCCATTTTTTTTATTTATTACTAAAAGCCGAATCTTAATTATTTCACATTATGTGATTTCCTTGAAAGTTATTTTTTTGATAAAGTAAAAAAAATAGTCAATCTATTTATAAAAATCATTTTAAAGTGTGAGACAATCTCCGTTTTTGCCTAATAGGCCATTAAAAATTGCTGTTTTAGGATCTTCAGGTGCTGTGGGATCTGAATTACTCAAAATTCTTGAACAACGTGATTTCCCAATATCAGAATTGGTCTTGCTTTCATCAGAGCGTTCAGAAGGAAAAAAAATTATTTGGAAAGGTGAAGAATTAGTTACAAAAAAAACAACTAAGGAAGAATTTCTCAATCTTGATTTAGTTTTAGCTTCAGCCGGTGGAAGTATTTCAAAAAAATGGTTGTCTACCATTATGGATCAAAATGCTTTACTGATAGATAATTCTAGTGCTTTCAGATTAGAGAAGAACGTACCTCTTATAGTTCCTGAAGTTAATGCTAGTGATGCACTAAATCATGATGGGGTAATAGCGAATCCAAACTGCACTACAATTTTGTTGACATTAGTTTTAGCTCCTTTAAACAAACTTTCGACTATTAAAAGAGTTATTGTCTCAACATATCAATCTGTCAGTGGTGCAGGTCAATTGGCGATGGAAGAACTAAAACTTTTAACTGAACAATATCTTCAGGGTAAACCTCAAAAAAGTGAAGTTTTGCCATACTCTCTGGCTTTTAATTTGTTTTTACATAATTCACCTATGCTTGCAAATAATTACTGCGAAGAAGAGATGAAAATGGTTAATGAGACAAGGAAAATATTAAATATTGCTGATTTAAAGCTTTCTGCCACATGTGTTCGAGTCCCAGTACTGAGAGCACATTCTGAATCTATCAATATTGAATTTTCCGGTGTAGTTGAACCTAAAGATGCTCTTGAAGAATTAAAAAAATCTCCTGGAATTGAAATTATTGAGGATTACAAAAATAATAGATTTCCTATGCCAAATGACGTTATGGGAAGGGATAATGTTGCTGTTGGAAGGTTAAGAACTGATATCAGTCAACCTAATGGATTAGAATTGTGGTTATGTGGAGATCAAATAAGAAAAGGAGCAGCTCTTAATGCTGTTCAAATAGCTGAGTTATTAATTCCAAAAAAATGATTACAGACAAAACTGAGTGTAATAATCCATTATTTGGAAGAATATTGACTGCAATGGTGACTCCATTTAATGAAAATGGAGATGTAGATTATGAACTAGCTATAAAGCTCTCAAATTATCTTTTTGCAAATGGTTCTGATGGAATTGTGCTATGTGGTACTACTGGAGAATCTCCGACACTGTCATGGGTTGAACAGCATGATTTATTTACTGCAGTAAAAGGATCTTTGGATTCAAGTTGTAAAGTAATCGTTGGTACTGGTAGTAATTGTACAAGCGAGGCTGTAGAAGCTACAAAAAAAGCCTACGAATATGGGGCGGACGGTGCTTTGGTCGTTGTTCCTTATTACAATAAACCACCTCAAGAAGGTCTTTATAAACATTTCAGTTCCATTGCTAATTCTGCAAAGGATTTACCTTTAATGCTTTACAACATACCTGGAAGGACAGGGTGCAATTTATTACCTGATACTGTGAAGAAACTTATGGATTTCTCAAATATTCTCAGTATCAAAGCGGCAAGCGGTAGAATAGAGGAAGTAACAGAACTAAGAGCTATTTGTGGCTCTGAACTCTCTGTATATAGTGGCGACGATTCATTGTTACTTCCAATGTTATCTTTGGGTGCTGTAGGAGTAGTAAGTGTTGCAAGTCATTTGGTTGGCTTGCAATTGAAAGAGATGATTGAATCCTTTCAAAGTGGAAAAGTTTCCAATGCACTTGCGATACATGAAAAACTTCAGCCTCTTTTCAAAGCACTTTTTATAACTACTAATCCAATCCCAATTAAAGCTGCTTTAGAGTTATCGGGATGGAATGTAGGTAATCCAAGAAGTCCTTTGTCACCATTAACTACAGACATGAAAAAGCAATTATCTTTTATCCTGAAATCCTTATAATAAGGATTATATTTAACTTGATAATTAAATTTAAATAAACCTTATTTGATTTCAAGCAGGCCTTCATAAATTTCAAAATTATGCAATCAAGTACAAATTCAACTGTAAATAGATCTACTAATGATTCTTCAAGATCTAAAAGTAATACCCCAGCTTTACGAGTAATACCTCTTGGAGGATTACATGAAATAGGTAAAAACACTTGTGTTTTTGAATACGGTGATGAACTGATGCTTGTTGATGCGGGTCTTGCGTTCCCATCTGATGGCATGCATGGCGTAAATGTTGTTATGCCTGATACAACTTTTTTAAGAGAAAATCAAAGAAGAATTAAAGGTATGATTGTTACTCATGGTCATGAAGATCATATTGGAGGTATTTCTCATCACTTAAAGCATTTTAATATTCCAATTATTTATGGCCCCAGGCTAGCCATGTCAATGCTTAGGGGGAAGATGGAGGAAGCAGGAGTATCTGATAGGACGACTATACAAACAGTGAGTCCGAGGGATGTGGTGAAAGTTGGTCAACATTTTTCAGTTGAATTTATTCGAAATACTCATTCAATTTGTGATAGTTTTTCTTTGGCAGTTACTACTCCTGTTGGAACTATTATTTTCACTGGAGATTTTAAATTTGATCATATGCCAATAGATGGTGAGCAATTTGATATTGAGAGAATGGCCTATTACGGAGAGAAAGGTGTTTTATGTATGTTTAGTGATTCTACTAATGCTGAAGTTCCTGGTTTTTGTCCGTCTGAAAAAACTATTTATCCTTCTTTAGAAAAACATATTTCTGAAGCAAAAGAACGCGTTATTATTACTACTTTTGCAAGCTCTGTCCATAGAGTAACAATGTGTTTGGAACTCGCTATGAAACATGGCAGAAAGGTTGGTTTGTTGGGTAGATCAATGATTAATGTTATCGCTAAAGCGAGAGATATTGGTTATATGAAATGTCCTGATGATCTTTTTGTTCCGATAAAACAAATTAGAGATTTACCAGATAGAGAAACCTTATTATTAATGACTGGAAGCCAAGGAGAACCCTTAGCAGCTTTAAGCAGAATATCTCGTGGTGAACATCAGCATGTTAGGCTTAAGACTACTGATACCGTGATATTTTCAGCCAGCCCAATTCCGGGAAATACTATTTCTGTTGTTAATACAATTGATAGATTAATGAAACTTGGAGCAAAGGTTGTTTATGGCAAGGGAGAAAATATACATGTTTCCGGGCATGGTTTTCAAGAAGATCAAAAGTTAATGTTAGCACTCGCTAAACCTAAGTTTTTTGTTCCTGTTCATGGAGAACATAGGATGCTCGTTTGTCATGGCAAGAGTGCACAAACTATGGGGGTTCCAAAGGATAATATTTTAATTATTGAAAATGGAGATGTAGTTGAGCTGACACCTAATTCTATTCAAAAAGGTGATCCTGTAAAAGCTGGAGTTGAACTGCTTGATAACTCACGCAATGGGATAGTAGATGCTCGAGTTTTAAAAGAAAGACAGCAATTAGCTGGGGATGGTGTAGTAACTGTTTTAGCTTCTATTAGTACAGATGGGAAGATGGTTGCGCCTCCCAGAGTTAATTTAAGAGGAGTTGTTACTACTGCAGAACCAAGAAAAATGTCTATGTGGACAGAACGAGAAATAAGCTGGGTCTTAGAAAATAGATGGAAACAATTATCCAGACAAACTGGGCCGAATAATTTTGAAGTTGATTGGATTGGTGTACAAAGAGAAATTGAAAATGGTTTATCCAGAAGAATGAGAAGAGAATTACAAGTTGAGCCACTTATTTTGTGTTTAGTTCAACCTGCCCCAAGTGGAACTCGTGCTTATATTCCAAAGATTACCGAAGAGCAAAATTTCTCTAATAGAAATAGAAATAATAATAATTTCCATAAGAAATCAAACAATTATCATCCCAATAATGCAAATAACCCGCAAAATATCCAAAAAAGTCCAAAAGTTTCACAGAATCTACCAGCTGAGACTGCTACCGAAGATTCATTTGAAGGTAGAACAAGAAGAAGAAGATCTGCAGTTACATCTTAACTTTTTTCAAAATTTATATAATTTTTATTCCAAACAATTTTTAAAAACTCTTGCAAGTCAATTTGACCTTTATTTTTTTCATAAATTGAAGTTGCTAATTTTGTCAGATTTTTAGAACTACATTGTTTTGTAGATATTTCTCTTAAAAATCTATTTAAGATTGTGCACCGTGCTTCAATACATATACTATTGAATAGATTCCTATTGATACCTTTTAAATCTTTACAATATAGGTATGCTAGTTCACTAAGATCTTTACGTTCATTGTTGTAGTTGCTCATTTTTTGGGAAAAATTATTTATCCTTTCAGAACAACCAGGATAGATACCCTCCAGGTTAGGAATAATTTTTTTTCTTACTAAATTTCTTTTTAATTTAAGATCTGAATTTGTAGGATCTTCCCATATTGGGATTTTCATATCGTTACAGAATTGTTTTGTGTCTTCTCTACTGAAAATTAATATTGGCCTTATTAAAAAAATTTGATTTTCTATTAATCTTTTGCTCTCAATATAACTTAGACCGGCAAAATTACTCCCTCTACATAAATTTAGGATAAATGTTTCTGCGTTATCACTACTAGTGTGACCAGTTAATAAATAAATATTTTTTTTTTGCTGGTTCTTGTTTAATAAATTTTTAGCTCTTTCACATAATTTTTTATATCTCCATTCTCGTGCTTTTTCTTCTGAAGAAATATCTTCTTTATTTGCTTGATCAAAATAGAATGAAATATTTTTATCTTCGCAATAACTTTTTAATTCAAGAGCATATAATGAGGATTTTGTGTGCCACTGATGATCACCATGCCAAACACTAATAGTCCAATTATGAAGTTTTTTTAGGTCATTAATTAGGGTGAATAAGGCCATTGAGTCTTGTCCTCCGGAAATACTTATTAAAATATTCGATCCTTTGGGAATTAATATTTTTTTTGTAAGAATCTCCTTATGAAGAACATGATGCCATGATGACCAATTTTTCTGAGTTAATTTTTTATCAGACATTTTGTGTTGCTCAGATAATATTTTTTAAAAAATGCACTGTTTTACTAAAACAATGTCACAATCGGGTAATAAATTCATTAAGTAAATGAGTCTGATTAATCTTTTGCCACAAAAAATTCAAGAAGAGTTAAGAAGTAAATCTTTACTCAAAGTTATTTCAGGATTGAATAATTTCGATGTTCAATCTGTGAAAATAATTGTTGAGGCTGCATCATTAGGAGGTGCAGATCTTGTCGATATTGCTTGTAAACATGAACTCGTTGATTTAGCACTTAAGAATTCTTCACTACCAGTGTGTGTAAGTTCAGTAGTGCCTCAATCTTTTCAAGATTCTGTCAAAGCAGGAGCATCATTAATTGAGATAGGAAATTACGATACTTTTTATGAAAAAGGCATTAATTTTTCAGATAAAAAAGTTTTAAATATTACAAAAGAGACCAGGGATTTATTGCCTACTGTTCCTTTATCAGTAACTGTTCCTCATACTATGCCTATTGATAAACAAGTTGATCTTGCTGTAAAGCTAGTTGAAGAAGGTGTTGATATTATTCAAACAGAAGGTGGCACCAGTTCTACTCCTTACTCTCCAGGAATTCAAGGCTTTTTAGAAAAATCAGTACCAACTCTTGCAGCTACATATGCTATTCATCAAGAATTTAAGAAACAATCTCTGAATATACCAATCATGAGTGCCTCTGGATTAAGCCAAGTAACTTGTCCACTAGCAATATCCTCTGGAGCCTCAGCAGTGGGCGTTGGATCTGCAGTTAATAAATTAGATGATTTAATATCAATGATTGCGGTTGTTAGGGGCTTAAAAGAATCTTTGAAAAATTCAATAATTGGAGAAAAAATTTCTTAGTATAGTTATATCCTTTAGCTACTAGCTTGATGAACAACTATAAGCTTCAAGCTCCTTATGAACCAAATGGCGATCAACCAGAAGCTATTAAAAAATTAGTTAAAGGCGTTAATACTGGTAAAGAGTTTCAGACTCTTTTGGGAGCTACTGGAACTGGTAAAACATTTACCATTGCGAATGTAATTCAACAAACAGGCAGGCCAGCGCTTGTATTAGCACATAACAAGACGTTAGCCGCACAATTATGTAATGAATTAAGGGAATTTTTTCCAAAAAATGCTGTTGAGTACTTCATTTCTTACTACGATTATTATCAACCTGAAGCTTATGTACCTGTAAGTGATACTTACATAGCCAAAACTGCTTCAATTAATGAAGAAATAGATATGCTTAGGCATTCTGCAACACGCTCATTATTTGAAAGAAAAGATGTAATTGTTGTAGCCTCAATAAGTTGTATTTATGGTCTTGGTATACCTAGTGAGTATTTAAAAGCTGCAGTTAAATTTGAAGTTGGAAAATCAATAAATCTACGTTCTTCTTTGAGGTCTCTCGTTGAAAATCAATATACTAGAAATGATATTGAAATTACTAGAGGTAGATTCAGAATTAAAGGTGATGTTTTAGAAATCGGTCCAGCTTATGAAGATAGATTAATAAGAATCGAATTATTTGGTGATGAAGTCGAGGCTATTAGATATGTTGACCCTACTACAGGAGAAATACTTGAAAGTTTGGAACAAGTTAGCGTGTACCCGGCGAAGCATTTTGTGACTCCAAAAGAAAGACTTGAGAGTGCAATAAGTGCAATTAGAAGTGAATTAAAAACTCAACTCGATAAATTTATATACGAAGGAAAATTATTAGAGGCTCAACGTCTAGAACAACGCACAAAATATGATTTAGAAATGCTTAAAGAGGTTGGTTATTGTAATGGAGTTGAGAATTATGCTCGTCATTTATCAGGCAGGGAGGAAGGTTCACCGCCAGAATGCTTAATAGATTACTTTCCCAAAGATTGGTTGTTGGTAGTTGATGAGAGTCATGTAACATGTCCTCAACTTCATGCGATGTACAACGGTGATCAATCTAGAAAAAAAGTTTTAATAGATCATGGTTTTAGATTGCCAAGTGCTGCAGATAATAGACCTTTAAAATGTGAAGAGTTTTGGGAAAAATCAAAACAGACATTATTTATAAGTGCAACTCCCGGTCAATGGGAATTAGATCAATGTGATGGTGAGTTTATTGAGCAAGTTATAAGACCAACTGGGGTATTAGACCCTGTAATTGATGTAAGACCTAGTGAGGGCCAAATAGAAGATCTGTTATCTGAAATCAGAATTAGAGCTGAAAAGAATCAAAGAGTTTTAGTAACTACACTTACTAAGAGAATGGCTGAAGATTTAACTGATTTTTTATCTGATAATAAAATAAGAGTAAGATATTTGCATTCTGAAATTCACTCAATTGAAAGGATTGAAATTATTCAAGATCTCAGAATGGGCGAGTATGATGTTTTGGTAGGAGTTAATTTATTACGAGAGGGACTAGATCTTCCTGAAGTATCGTTGGTAGCCATTTTAGATGCCGATAAAGAAGGTTTTCTAAGAGCAGAAAGATCATTGATTCAAACAATTGGTAGAGCTGCGAGACATGTTGAAGGTGTCGCCTTGCTTTATGCAGATAACTTTACAAATTCAATGAAAAGAGCAATATCTGAAACTGAAAGAAGAAGAACTATCCAAAAAAAATATAACCAGGATAACGGTATTACTCCAAAACCTGCAGGAAAAAAAATAGAAAATTCAATATTATCTTTTCTAGAACTTTCCAGAAAATTAGATGCTGGTGGTTTATCTAAAGATTTAATAAATATAGTCAATAATAAAACGGATGTAATTCTCAATGCCAGTGATAATCAATGTTTGCTTGAAGAATTGCCTGACTTAATAGATAAGTTAGAAATAAAAATGAAAGATGCTGCAAAAGAATTCAATTTTGAAGAAGCAGCAAATTTGAGGGATAGAATAAAAAAATTAAGACAAAAATTGGCAAGAAATAATTAAAAAAAATATCTTATTTTTCTAATTTGAAATGATTATGAATAGCATTAACTGCTTTGTCACAATCTTTTTCTAAGACAATACATGAAGTTCTAATTTCGCTAGTGGCAATCATTTCAATATTGATATCTTGGTCAGCCAATGCTCTAAATATTTTCCCAGCCGTTCCAACCTTAAATGCCATTCCCGCTCCTACGGTACTTACTTTTGCTATTGCAGGGCCATCTTCAATGTATGAACCTGGTAATTTCATTGTTAAGGTCTCAAAAACTAAGTTAGCTTTTTCTCTATCTTGCTTATTCATGGTAAAGCTAATATCCTTAGTTTTTGAAGAGGAAATTCTTTCAGATTGCACGATAGTATCGAAAAGTAAATTATTTTCTGCTAAAGCTAAGCATATCGACGCGGCTACACCTGGACGATCAGGAAGTTTTCGAAAACTTACTTGAACTTGGTTCTTATCTAATGCAATTCCTCTTACTTCCGGTTTATCTTGTTTTTCTTTGATTGGATTAACAAATATTTGTGTATCGGATAACTTAAATTTCTCTGCAACAAATCTAATAGCTTTTGGAATATTATTAATTTCAATTACGCAGCTGACTTTAATTTCACTAGTAGCTATTAACCTTACATTTATATTCGCTTGAGATAAAGTATCAAATAAATCAGCTGACACACTTGGTCTACCCATAATGCCTGCTCCCTGAATACTCAATTTAGTCATGTTTGTTTTTAAATTGTATTCGCCTCCTAATTGACTAGTTATAAGTTCACATTGTTCTGCAGTTTTGTTAACTTCTGATTCACTAACAGTAAATGTAATATCGTTATTATTTCCATCATTTGTTGCTTGTATTATTAAATCTACATTAATATTTGCTTCTGAAAGTTTTTCAAATATTTGGGCTGCAATCCCAGGTCTATCAGGAATATTTGAGAGACTGAATACCACTTGGTTTTCTAATACTTCAAGACTATTTACTGTTTTTGTTAATTCTAAGCTTCCTCGTTTAAGGGGAAGAGGTTGGATTTGGCTTTCTAGGAGAGTCCCACTTGAAACGCTTTGGCTTGATTTGACGTATAATTTAATTCCATAATTGCGAGCAATTTCTACTGCTCTTGGATGCAGAACTGAAGCACCGACACTTGCAAGTTCAAGCATTTCCTCACAGCTAATTTCATCTAAGAGTTTTGCATTACGAACAATTCTTGGATCAGTAGTAAGAACCCCTGGAACGTCTGTATAAATTTCGCAAGTCTCAGCTCCTAAAGCTGTTGATAAAGCTACTGCGGAAGTATCTGAACCACCTCTACCCAAAGTTGTAATTTCCATTGAACCCGTATGGCTTAATGTTGTTCCTTGAAAGCCTGCCACTACAACTACAAAACCCTGATTTATATAATTGTGGATTCTTTCTGTTTTAATATCCAGAATTCTCGCTTTCCCATGAATTGATTCAGTAATAATTCCAACCTGGCTACCGGTCATTGAAATTGCAGGTATTCCGTATTCGTTTAATGCCATTGAGAGAAGAGCTATGGTTACTTGCTCTCCAGTTGAGAGCAGCATATCCAATTCTCTTCGATTAGGATTTTTACTAATTGCTTCCGCTAAACAATTTAAATCATCTGTAGTTTGCCCCATTGCAGAGACAACTACAACAATTTCATTTCCTGCTTCTTTACTTTGACAAATGCTACTTGCAATATTTTTAATTTTTGTAATATCACCGACAGAAGTACCGCCAAATTTTTTTACTAGTAAAGCCATATTTAAATAATAATGTAAATTCTTAAACTTATAATTTGGTTAACTTAAATTAATTAAATTCTCTGTAAAAACATTTATAGGATTATTACCTTGTTTTAGAAATGATTCAATATCTAATAAGCTACTCATTAAATTAATTAAATATTCTTGCGAGACATTTTTGACTTTTCTTCGAATAAAAAAAATTCTTTTTGGATTAGAAATGCCTGCAAGATTAGAAATCTTTTCTGCATTATCGTTTCCTGAATTAACTGCTAATTTTATAATGGTATGAATTCTTATTTGACTAATTAAACCTGCATTTAGTCTTAAAGCAGGTTCTCCTTTCTTTAAGGAATAATTTATTTCAATCAGGCTTTCATTAATATTTTTTTGTAAGAGAAGATCAATGATTTTGAAAATGTTGGATTGATGATCACTAAATATTTTTTTTACATCAATACTTTTAAGAAAAAGTTGTGAATTCGAATCACTTGATACTGCAGAAAGGTATGTTTTTGCTTTGGCTAATTCATTTAGTAGTTTATAGCTATCATTTCCAACTGAATCAATAATTAATTCAGCTGCATATTTATCAATTTTGATATTCATTTCATTTGCTGCATCTTCTAAAAATCTTTTTTGTCCCTCATAGTCCCAGATTTCTGGTAAAGAAAATGATTTTTCTTTAGCTAAATTATTTTTGATAAGTTTTTGTAAAAATTTAGTACTCTTTAGTCTTGAGTCTGGTTTTTTTGTATTTTGTAAAATGAAATAAGTATTTTGAGGTATATTGTCATGAATTTTTTCAAATTTAGTTCTTAGATCCTCATTTTTTGCAGTAAAAATTGGATTATTTTTCAATGTAACTATTCTGTATCCATCTCCAAAAGGAGGTGTAAGAACTTCATCAAAAGCTTTATTGACTTGCTTATCATCATCTCCATTTAAATTAGTTACGTTTATTTCTTTCCATTCTTTGGATACTTCCTTATCAATTAATTTTTGAATAAATGTATTTTGAGCATTTAGATCATTACCCCATAATATTTGTATTGGCATAATCGCTCAATAAAAATCATATATTAACTATGATTACTTCTAACACAAATTAAATTTAATGGTAATAGATCATCCAATTTTTTTGGAAAGCATCAGATTCATAAGATCTCATTTAGGAGCAAATGATCTAAATTATTTGGAAAAAAAAGTTTTAGAGAGATTAGTCCATACTTCAGGAGATTTTTCAGTTCAAAATCTTGTAAATTTTAGTGCAGGTGCTTGCGAAAAGGGGCTTCAGGCACTTAAAAATGGTGCTCCGATTTTAACTGATACCGATATGGCTGCAGCAGCTATAAAATCCATGGCAGAAAATACCATGAGGAATAAAGTATTCACTGCTAGAATGTGGTTTGGAAAAAATAATCATACAAAATTAACTAAAACTGCATATGGCTTAAGTGAAGGTTGGAAGGAGTTATCTGCTATAAATTCTGGAAGCAAATCACCTATTATAGTTATTGGCAGTTCGCCTACAGCTTTAACTTATTTAATTGATATTTTAGAGAATGCAAAAGATTTACCTAGTTTAATTATCGGAATGCCCGTTGGATTTATTGGAGTAGAGAAAAGCAAAAACAAACTGATTTCTACCGATCTTCCTAGAATTGTTTTGAATTCAACTAGAGGAGGTGCTGCCATGGCAGCTGCTGCGGTTAACGCCTTGTTGAGGGAAACTATTTAAAAAGTATTTATCTTATAAAAATGTCAAAAATCTATTCAATTTCATAATTTAATTTATTATTTTCTTCTAAAGAATTTAAAACTGATTTTGCTTTTTCTATAACTTCTTTTGGAACTCCTGCTAATTTAGCTGCTTCTATACCGTAGCTTTTGTTTGAGCCCCCTTTTACAATCCTGTGACTAAAAATTAGCTGATCGTTATTTTGTTCTACTAAAACTTGAAAATTTTGTATATTCTTATTTGAATTTTTTAAATAATTCAGCTCATGATAGTGCGTCGCAAAAATAGTATTACATTGAATTTTTTTTGCAAGATATTCACTTACTGACCAAGCTATTGAAAGTCCATCAAAAGTAGATGTCCCTCTACCTATCTCATCCAGTAAAACTAGTGAGCTAGAAGTTGCCTGATTTAGAATTGATGCAGTTTCAGACATTTCTACCATAAATGTTGATTGTCCAGATGCTTGATCATCAACCGCCCCAATTCTTGTAAAAATCCTATCTGCAATCTTGATTTCAGCATTATTAGCAGGAACAAAGCTACCAATTTGTGCGAGAATTTGTATTAAACCAAGTTGTCTTATAAAGCAACTTTTTCCGCTTGCATTGGGACCGGTTAATATAATTAATTTTTGATTCTCCTCAAAAGAGATATCGTTTGCTATAAACTTTTTATCATTTAACAATTGCTCTACAATTGGATTTCTTCCTGCGATAATTTTTGTACTATTTTTTGTCATTGAATCATTTATTGGTATTAATGAAGGTTTTATAAAATTGTTTTCTACTGATGTAATTGATAAACCAAGCAATGCATCAAGAGATGCTATGGATTTTGCGATTGATCTTATTTGTTTTGTTTTTTTAGCAACTATATTTCTTAATTCGCAGAAAATTTCATATTCTCTTGATGAAGCTTTACTTTTTATTTGGAAAATCTTGTTTTCTTTATTTTTAATTTCTGAAGTAATATACCTTTCTTCATTAGTAAGTGTTTGCCTTTTTATCCAATGTTGTGGAGCTAAATTAACTTTTGACTTATTTATTGAAATGTAGTAACCAAAATTTTTATGAAATTGAATTTTTAGGTTTGAAATTTTGCTAATTTTCCTTTCTTTTAATTCCTCTTTATTTAGCCACTCAGAGTAATCATCCATTAAATTGCGTAAACCATCTAATATATTGTCAACACCATCGTGGATCATGCCTCCTTCACTAATATTTAGAGGTGGATTTTCTATTAGTTTAAAACTTATAGTATCAGCTAATTCTAAGAGTCCTTCATCAATATTTTTTAATTCATCAGTCCAATCTGGGAGATCATATTTAAATAATTCAATTATGGATTTTAGTCTAGGCAATTTTTTTAAACCTTCCGCTATTGCAATTAAGTCTCTAGGACTTGCATGACCTGCACAAGCTCTACCTGCAAGTCTTTCTAAATCCCCCATTGCTCTAAGTAAATTTTGGGTATTTATACGTAATTGTTTAGATTCAATAAAGTTTGAAATTATATTTTGTCTTTTATAAATTTCATTAACTTTTAATAGTGGTGACTCTATCCATCTTCTTAAACACCTTGAACCCATGGAGGTATAGGTTCTATCAATACTCCATAGTAGCGAACCTACATATTTGTTTTCTCGTTGTGTATTTTTTATTTCTAAATTTTTTTGAGTTTGATAATCAATAATTAATTTGTTGCGACAAAATTGAATTTGTGGAAAGTCTAATGAGATTTTCACAGAAGATTCATTATCTAAATTTAGAGGATTAATTTTTTCTAAATAATTTAATAAACCCCCAAGTGATCTAGTCGCATTGTTTAAATTTTGAAGTCCTATGCCTTCAAGGCTTACAATTTGGAAATATTTTTTTATTAGATAATTTGCTTCATTAATGCTGAAAGTAGTCTCTTCTGAAACAGTATATGTTATTTGATTATTTCCTTTAATTAATAAATTTCTTACTGTATTGCTTCCTACGATAATTTCTGAAGAATCTAATTTAATTATTTCATCAAATAGTTTTGACAGAGATTTACCTTCCATAGTTATTAATTCGCCTGTGCTTACATCAGCTTTTGATATGCCCCATTCATATGATTCATTTGAGTTTTCTTCTGATAAGTAAATAGCTGTAATCCAATTATTTTTCTTAGCTATTAACATGCCCTCTTCAATTACAGTGCCAGGAGTTATGATTCTTGTTATTCCTCTTTTAATTGGAGTCCCGTAATTGCCAGAACTTTTTTCTAATTGGTCGCATATAACGACAGAATAATTTTTTTTAATTAAATCAGCACAGTATCTCTCCATTGCATGATGAGGAACACCTGCCATAGGGATCTTACCAATTTCTTTGCCAGCATCTTTACTGGTTAATGTTATTTCTAAAAGGTTAGATATTAATACAGCATCCTCAAAAAAACATTCAAAAAAATCTCCCAATCTATATAGCAATAACCTATCTTTATTTTCCTCTTTTAGAGTTACATAATGCTTCATTACAGGAGTTAATTTCAGTTTCGAAACTGTTTTGTAACTATAAGATTCTTCATTGATGCAAACATTTTTGTTATTTGAAATTAAGTCAGTCTTGAATTTATTTATTAAGTGAATTGAATTTTTTCTTTGTCTAGGTCTTTTTTGCGATTCCTTTTTTAAATCTTCCCAAGATAAATCTTCTGGAATTTTTGTTACTTCTTTTTGCTCATTATTTTCATTATCAATCGTAAATAAATTCTTTTGAATTAACGTATCTTCTTGCATACTTTTTTAATTCCTAAATAGATATTAGGTAGAAATTTTTTTTTTGCATCTTACAAGTCACTACGAGTATGTAAACTTTTACCAAAAAAAGCATTTTCATGAGAATATAATAGCCATAAATGTAAATTTTTAATTATGCAGGCTGTTAACTTTTTCTTTATAAATGCTCTTTTGTTCGCATCTTTAATTCTAGTGGTGGGTGTACCTTATTTGTATGCAACCCAAACCGATCCTTCTGATCGTCGTAATCCAGAAATTAAAAAAGTAGAAATTATTGGTGGAGTTTGGTTCCATTTAGTCCTAATTAATGGTGTTATTGCAGGTTTGGTTTGAACTTAGTACCTTTTCGTGAGAGTCTATTAATATGTCGAAGTAAAATTTAATGGCTATTTTTGAAGGGTCTTTTACTAATGCATCTACTTTAAAAGTAGGAATTGTAATTGCAAGATTTAATGATTTAATTACAAATAAAATTCTATCTGGTTGTCTTGATTGTTTAAAAAGACATGGCTTAGATACGGCTGAAGTAAGTAATCAAGTAGACATAGCTTGGGTTCCTGGTTCATTCGAATTGCCAATTGCAGCTAAAGCTCTCATGAAAAAAAAAAATTATGATGTTCTAATTGCTCTTGGAGCTGTTATCCGAGGTGAAACTTCCCACTATGATGTAGTTATATCTGAGGCTAGTAAAGGTATTTCACAAGTTTCAAGTGAAAATAATGTTCCAATTATTTTTGGAGTTTTAACTACTGATACTATGCAGCAGGCTTTAGAAAGAGCAGGGATTAAAAATAATCTTGGTTGGAATTATGCTTTACAAGCAATTGAAATGGGATCCTTAATTAAAAATTTAAATTAATTGAAAAAAATTAATTATTTATATCATTGAACCCTTCTTTGAGATAAAATAACAGTGTTATGCGGATGTAGCTCAGTGGTAGAGCATCTCCTTGCCAAGGAGAATGTCGAGAGTTCGAATCTCTTCATCCGCTTTTGATTTTTGTATCTTGTAAACTATTTATAATTAAAATTATGTAATGAAAAGAGTAATTTCTTTAGATGATTTAAAAGGATTATTTACTAAACCATATGGTGCGGATGCGCCAACTAAAGAAAAATGGGCTGAATTTTATAATGAGAATGTTATTTTTGTAGACCCTACGCAGGAAACAGAGGGATTAGATTGTTATATCAAAGCTCAAGAAAAGCTTCTTAAAAGATGTGATGATGTTTTTTTAGAAACTCATGCAGTCTCCATAAGTGGAAATTGTGGCTTTGTTGAATGGACAATGGGTTTAAAAATTATGGGTAAAGAATTTATTTATCCTGGAACTACTCGTTTATTATTTAGTGAAAATGGATTAATAAAAGAGCACAGAGATTATTTTGATTTTTGTGGTCCAACTTTTGGACCAGTGCCTATTTTAGGTTCCTTTATACGATGGCTTTATAGTAAATTTGTATCTTGATTTTGTTTTCTTTAGAAACAGAGTGCTTTATATTTCGCGAATTAATAAATTTTGAGAAGTAACTTCTTTCAAATCAAATTGAGAATAAAACAATTTTTTATTTGTCGTCATTAAGTATAATTTTTTTGTATTTTTAATTTTTTTAGAAGATAAAAGATTTTTTACAATTAATGAACCAAATCCTTTGCCTTGGTGATTTTGATCTATAACAATATCCCAAAGCACTCCGCGGTAAATCCCATCGGTTAAAGCTCTACCAAAACCAACTATTTCCTTACCAACCCAAAGACTTATTACGACATCACTATTAGCAAGACATTTTTTTAGATCATTAATTGTTCTATTTTTTGCCCAGAAAGCATTGGTATCAAGTAATTTTTGTAGCTTAATTAATCCATTCGTCGGTTTCAGACTAGGACCTAATCCAAAAACCCTTAAACCTAAAGCTCCTTTGGCATGTTTGATTAGAGATATTTCTTGCATTTATTAAAAAGATTTTTGAAAAGTGATGTCAGCTAGGTTATTTTTGTGACTTCAATTTAAATACCTTAATCGATCGTTTCTATAAAATAAAGAGAAAATAGTTTTCTTCATTCTGATGTAACGCACTAATTTATAATGTTTGTAATAAGATTAATTTTTTAAGGACTTTGACTTATGCTAAAACTTTTGTTGGGAGATCCGAATACACGAAAGTTAAAGCGCTATCAACCAATAGTGGAAGATATAAATTTTTTAGAGGAAGAAATTTCTCAATTGACTGATGACGAGCTAAGAAAAGAAACTCAAAATCTTAAATCAAAGATATCATCAGAATTAGATTTTAAAAAACAAAAAGAACTCCTAGAAGAATTTCTTCCTAAAGCCTTTGCAATCGTAAGAGAAGCAAGTAAACGTGTTCTTGATATGAGACATTTTGATGTTCAGTTAATAGGCGGGATGGTTTTACATGAGTGTCAAATTGCTGAGATGAAGACTGGAGAGGGAAAAACGCTTGTTGCAACATTACCTTGTTATTTAAATGCGCTTACTGGAAAAGGTGTTCATGTTGTTACTGTAAATGATTATTTAGCCAGAAGAGATGCAGAGTGGATGGGACAAGTTCATCGTTTTTTAGGTTTATCAGTTGGTTTAATTCAGCAAGATATGAACCCAGTTGAGAGAAAGAAAAATTACGAGTGTGATATAACTTATGCCACAAATTCCGAATTAGGATTTGACTATTTAAGAGATAATATGTCTACCGATATTAATGAGGTAGTTCAAAGAAAATTCAATTACTGCGTAATTGATGAGGTTGATTCAATATTAATTGATGAAGCAAGAACGCCTCTCATTATTTCTGGCCAAGTTGAAAGACCGCAAGAAAAATATCAAAAAGCTGCAGAATTATCTTTGGCATTAGTCAAAGCAAAAGAATTAAGTAAAGATGGTATTGATCCAGAAGGGGATTATGAAGTTGATGAAAAGCAGAGAAGTTGCATATTAACTGATCAGGGTTTTGCAAAATGTGAAGATTATTTGGGGGTTAATGATTTATATAATCCTCAAGATCCTTGGGCGCACTATATAACTAACGCTTTAAAAGCCAAAGAATTATTTATTAAAGATGTAAATTATATTATTAAGAACGATGAGGCGGTGATAGTAGATGAATTTACTGGTAGGGTGATGCCAGGAAGGCGTTGGAGTGATGGGCAACATCAGGCAATAGAAGCAAAAGAGAGTCTTAAAATTCAGCCTGAGACTCAAACATTAGCATCCATAACTTATCAGAATTTTTTCCTTTTATATCCTGGTTTAGCGGGAATGACGGGAACTGCAAAAACTGAGGAGGTTGAATTTGAAAAAACTTATAAATTAGAATCAACAGTTATACCGACAAATCAAATAAGAAAGAGACAAGATTGGTCTGATCAAGTATTTAAGACAGAGATCGGTAAATGGAAAGCTGTTGCTAAAGAAACTGCACGAATTCACAGAGATGGTAGACCTGTTTTAGTTGGTACAACAAGCGTTGAAAAAAGTGAATTATTAAGTTCACTTTTATCTGAAGAAAAAATCCCACATAATTTGTTAAATGCTAAGCCAGAGAACGTTGAACGTGAGGCAGAAATTGTTGCTCAGGCAGGAAGAGCATGTGCTGTTACTATTGCGACTAATATGGCTGGAAGGGGAACAGATATAATTCTTGGCGGTAACAGTGACTATATGGCAAGGCTAAAATTAAAAGAAATTTTAATTCCTCTGTTAGTAAAGCCTGATAATGAGCATAAGCCACCAATTCCTAAACAAAGAAATTCAAAATCCAAGGGCGGTTTTTCTGCAAAAGCTGATTCAAATTTGAAAAAGAACATTTCAAATTCTTCAACTAGTCTTTTCCCTTCCAAGCTTGATGAAGAAATTGAAAAGAAACTCTCTCTTTTATCTGATGAACTTGTTAAAAGTTGGGGAGATAGAAAACTTTCTGTCTTGGAGCTTGATGATAGGATAGCTACAGCTGCAGAAAAAGCACCAACTGATGATAACTTGATAAAGCTTTTGAGAGAATCTTTGTCTGATGTAAAAAAAGAATATGAAAAAGTTTTGATTCATGAAGAAGAAAAAGTAAGAGAAGCTGGCGGTTTACATGTTATTGGTACTGAGAGACATGAATCAAGAAGAGTGGATAATCAACTTAGAGGAAGAGCAGGAAGACAAGGTGATCTTGGAAGTACAAGATTCTTTTTATCTTTAGAAGATAATTTATTAAGGATTTTTGGAGGTGATAGGGTAGCAAATCTAATGAATGCGTTCAGGGTTGATGAAGATATGCCTATTGAGTCAGGAATGCTTACTAGGTCTCTAGAAAGTGCTCAAAAGAAAGTTGAAACCTATTATTACGATATTAGAAAACAAGTGTTTGAATACGACGAGGTAATGAACAATCAAAGAAAAGCAGTTTATAGCGAAAGACTAAGAGTACTGAAAGGAATTGATTTAAAGAAACAAGTAATAGGATATGGAGAAAGAACAATGAATGAAATTGTAGATGCTTATATTAATCCTGATCTTCCTCCTGAAGAATGGAATATTGATCAATTAATTTCTAAAGTCAAAGAATTTATATATTTATTAGATGATCTTAAATCTGATGATGTTAACTTACTTTCAATAGAAGAATTAAAAAACTATCTTCAAGAGCAGTTGCGAATAGCTTATGATTTAAAGGAATCACAAATAGAAAAGATTCGTCCAGGATTAATGAGAGAAGCTGAAAGATTTTTCATTTTGCAGCAAATCGATAATTTATGGCGAGAACATCTTCAATCCATGGATTCCTTGAGGGAATCAGTTGGATTGAGAGGTTATGGTCAAAAAGATCCCTTAATCGAATATAAAAATGAAGGATATGACATGTTTCTCGAAATGATGACTAATATGAGACGAAATGTTATTTATTCAATGTTTATGTTTCAACCTAAAACTGACACAGATGATAAAAATTAAATCAATATTTAATCATCTCCAAGAAATTCAAAAATTTCTTTGTCTTTAAGATTTTGAGAATCACCAAGTTTAGAAATATCAATAGATTCTGAGCTGGCTATACATTTTAGAGTGGTTTGTAATTTAAGAATTTCATTTTCAAGAGAGTCTATCCTATCCATTAAGTTTTTTATCACATTAGCTTCTGCATCTGGTAAGGCAGAGTGAGCTAAAGGATTTACTTTGACACCACTTTGATGCACTACCCTGCCGGGCACTCCAACCACAGTACTGTTCCCCTCTACATTTCGAACAACTACTGAGCCAGCACCAATACGGGTATTAGATCCTACTGTGATGGATCCAAGCACTTTTGCGCCTGCTCCGACTACAACATTCTCCATTAAGGTTGGGTGTCTTTTACCATGGCTTTTACCAGTACCTCCTAATGTCACTCCCTGATAAAGCAAACAGTTATTTCCTATCTCAGCTGTTTCACCAATTACAACCCCCATTCCATGGTCTATGAAAACCCTTGCACCAATTTTTGCCCCAGGATGGATTTCAATTCCTGTCGCTAGTCTATTAAGATGACTTAGTAAGCGGGGAATCAAAGGAATCTTTAATTGCCATAATTTATGCGTAAACCTATGTATAACTATTGATTGAAAGCCCGGGTAGCAAAGAAAGATCTCTATTATTCCTCTAGCAGCAGGATCTCTCTCTCTGATAATTTCAATATCTGATTTAAAAGTTCTTAGCATCTTGGTCTAATTAATAACTCCTATTTCTTTTTTTAATTGATTTATTGTTTCGATACTTAAATAATTTTTAGCACATATTATTTGAGGTAATCTCATCAACTGAGAACGATTTTTTAATAATGTGTTTTCTACAACTGATAAACTAGGTCCATCACACACTATATGGTTCGAAGCCTTTAAAAGTGATAGTAATCTACTGTTGTTGTCTGAGATTGCAGTCATAAGAATTAATTCCCTACCTCGCATGCTGTGTATAATGACTTCTGCTGCTCTCAATAAACCAGGACTTATGCTAACAATACCTACACAACTTCCAGCATTTAATTCTTTGAGAATTTTCAATTCTTTTTGAAAGTCGCTCAAGTCAACTGCAATAGCACGAACTCCATGTTGCTTAGCAACTTTTTCTAGAGGTTGTAAAAAATATCTGCTTGTAACAATAGTACCATTATTTGAATTACTCAAAACTTTTTCTAATTCCTCCATAGGAACAACTTCTACTGGTACATTAACTGTTGTAGAAAGGTCTTCTGCTATTAACATCGAAGCGCCAATATCCTCTCTAGGAGTACTGACTATGATTCTTGATCCGCACTTAATACGCCAATCAATTTCATTAGTTAATATATCTCTGGTTTGTTGTAAAGTGCATCCAAGATTTATCAAGTTATCAATAACCTTCTTTGCTTCTTGATCTGGTGGTTTACTTATTTTACTTTTTGAGTAAGCTGATTTTTTAAATTCTCTTTTAGTAAGATTATCTCTTACATAGATACCTGATCCAGCTATTGCTTCAACAACCCCATCTATTTCCAGTTGTCTGTAAACTTTGCTTATAGTATTCCGATGGAGGCCGGTCTGCATCGCAAGCTGCCTTGTACTGGGAAGTCTGTGACCAGGAGGATAATGTCTTGCTGCAATTGCAAAACAAATTTGATTATATAGTTGAGTCGATGCTGGGATATCACTTTCTTGTTGAATATGAAATCTCACTTTAGAAAAACCCTGACTAATTTATTTTTGACCATGATGACACTTTAACATTCGTCATATTTTTTGATAACAAATTTTTACCCATCATCTTTTTTAATAAGAGGAGTTTTGCGAGGACTTAAAAACATAATCATGTTTCGCCCCTCTCTTTTTGGTTTTTGTTGAACTTCTGATTGCTCTTCTAAATCATTAGCCATTTTTAAAAGAAGTGTTTCAGCTAAGTTTGAATGTTGAATTTCTCTACCCCTAAAAATCACAGTACATTTTACTTTGTCTCCCGATTTTAAAAATTTCGTAGCTTGACCTATACGGACATCATAATCATGCTTATCAATTTTGTACCTCATTTTTACTTCTTTAACTTCTGTTTGATGAGATTTTTTCCTTGCTTCTTTAGCTTTCTTTTCTTGTTCAAATTTATATTTTCCGTAGTCCATTATTCTGCAAACAGGAGGATTTGCTTTTTCACTCACCAAAACTAAATCAAGTTCTCTTTTAGATGCTATTTCTAATGCTTTTAATCTATCTATGACACCTAATTGTTTTCCATCTGAATCAACGACTCTCAATTGAGGGTATTTTATTCTTTCATTTATATTTGGTAGCTCTCTAACGGGAGCTCGGCGGTCAAAGCGTGGGCGTGGGGGCATTCAGTTGATTTAATAAATTGATTGGATGATGAAAAAATCTATTTTTATAAAGTTAGCTTAAAAAAGACTCTATTTTAATTATTGCATCTTTTAGCAGGTTTTTGTTATTCAGCCAAAGTGGATTATTTTTATTACGAAACCAAGTTTTTTGTCTTTTGGCGAATTGGATTGTTTTTGTTGTAGTTAACTCAATCGCTTTGTCAATTGTTGAATGGTTATGTAAAACATCCCTAGCTTCTCGATAACCAATGGTTTCTAATATTGGCAAATCAAATCCGTATTTAGAGATAAGGTGGTTAGTCTCCTCAATAATTCCAGATAAAAACATATTTTTTGTCCTTTGTAAAATTCTTTCTTTTAAATTATCTCTATCTATTCCAAGCTCTAGTATTTTCCAACCAGGCGGTTTTTGAACTTTTAGAGTTGATAGAGGTTTACCTGTTACATAAAAGACTTCTAAAGCTCTTATTGTTCTAATTTGATCAGCAAAATTGATTGTTTTTGTTGATAATGGATCACAATTTTTTAATAGGTCCCAACATTTTTTCTGACCAAGTTCTTCAAATTGTCTTCTTAAATTATTTTGAGGAGGGACATCTGGTACAAAAAACCCTTTTGTTATTGAGTTCATATACAACCCACTCCCTCCAACAAGAAAAGGTAAATTATCTTGTTTAATTTCTTTTTTTATTGATTTTTGAGCAATTTTTTGAAATTGTTTTACATTCATTGGATGAATTGGCTCCTCAATATCTATTAAGAAATGCTTTATTTTTTTTTGTTGGTTTTTAGATGGCTTTGCTGTTCCAATATCCATAGACTTATAAATTTGCCTTGAATCGATATTGTGTATACGAGTTTTAAAATATTCTGCAATTTCAATAGCTAATTCTGTTTTGCCACTTGCAGTTGGCCCAATTAATATTATTACATGAGGTGGATATGAAGACATATGAATTTATGAAGAAAAAATATTAGCTATATAATTAAAGTGATTAAATTTTTCATTGACTTCGAGCCTTTATCTTATTGCGGTGGTAAGTTTAATGAAAGACCTTTTAAAAATAACATTTTAAAAGTTTAATATTTTTTTTTATATTAAATGAGTGAGGACAAAAGATCTAATAAAATCTCAAATGATTATGGTGCGGAACAGATTCAGGTTTTAGAAGGTTTAGAACCAGTCCGTAAACGCCCTGGGATGTATATAGGTTCTACAGGTCCTAGGGGATTACATCATTTAATATATGAGGTAGTTGATAACTCCGTTGATGAAGCACTTGCAGGACATTGTGATCACATAGAAATAGTTCTCCGAGCAGATGGTTCTGCTTTAATTTCTGATAATGGACGAGGTATTCCAACAGATATCCATCCAAGAACAGGGAAAAGTGCCTTAGAAACTGTACTAACTGTTCTTCATGCGGGAGGTAAATTCGGAAGTGGTGGTTATAAAGTTTCAGGGGGTTTGCATGGAGTAGGAATATCTGTAGTTAATGCTCTAAGCGAATGGGTTAATGTGACTGTTTATAGGGATGGTTGTGAATTTAATCAAAGATTTGAAAAAGGTGAATCAAATGGTGAATTGCAAACTAAAAAGCAGTCTGGAAAACTATCTAAGAAAGGAACAACTATTTGCTTTAAACCCGATAAAACGATTTTTTCTGGAGGAATTGAATTTGAATATCCTCTTCTTTCATCTAGGTTAAGAGAACTAGCTTATCTTAATGGTGGAGTAAAAATTGTTTTTAGAGATGAAAGAAATCAATTATCAGATGGTTCATTTAAAGAAGAAATTTACTTATATGAAGGAGGTATTAAAGAATATGTTGAATACATGAATGCTGAGAAGGAGTCTATTCATCCTGAAATAATTTATGTTGACTCACAGAAAGAAGATGTATATGTAGAAGCGGCTTTGCAATGGTGTTCAGATGTATATTCAGATAATATTTTAGGATTTGCAAATAATATTAGAACTATTGATGGAGGAACTCATATAGAAGGGCTAAAAACAGTACTGACAAGAACTTTCAATAATCTTGCAAAAAAGAGAGGAAAAAGAAAAGATATTGAAAAAAATTTAGCTGGTGAAAATATTAGAGAGGGCTTGACTGTAGTTTTATCGGTCAAAGTTCCAGATCCCGAATTTGAAGGACAAACAAAAACAAAATTAGGAAATACTGAAGTAAGAGGAATTGTGGATTCTCTCATTGGGGAGGCTCTTACAAAATATATGGAATTCAATCCTGGAATTTTGGACTTGATTCTTGAAAAAGCAATTCAATCATTTAATGCTGCAGAAGCTGCGAGAAGGGCTAGAGAATTAGTAAGAAGAAAAAGTGTTCTAGAAAGTTCTACGTTACCAGGTAAATTAGCAGACTGTAGTTCTAGAGACCCCGCAGAATCAGAAATTTATATAGTTGAAGGAGATTCAGCTGGAGGTTCAGCAAAACAAGGACGAGATAGAAATTTTCAGGCTATTTTGCCTCTTAGGGGTAAAATTCTTAATATTGAAAAAACTGACGATTCTAAAATATATAAAAATACAGAAATACAGTCACTAATAACAGCTCTAGGATTAGGAATAAAAGGAGAGGAGTTTGACGTGAGTTCTTTGAGATATCATAGAGTGGTAATTATGACGGATGCTGATGTTGACGGCGCTCATATAAGAACTTTATTATTGACATTTTTTTATAGATACCAAAGAGAACTTGTTGAGAAAGGTTTTATATACATTGCTTGTCCCCCTTTATATAAAGTTGAAAGAGGTAAGAATTATAATTACTGTTATAACGAGAATCAATTAAAGGATACAATTGCAGGTTTTGGAGAAAATGCAAATTATAATATCCAAAGATTTAAGGGATTAGGTGAGATGATGCCAAAACAATTATGGGATACAACTATGAATCCTCAAACGAGGATGATGAAAAGGGTTGAAATAGAAGATGCACTTGAAGCTGACAGAATATTCAATATATTAATGGGAGATAAAGTTGCACCAAGAAGAGAATTTATTGAAACACATAGTAGCAACTTAGATATGGCAACTTTAGATATATGATTAATAATCTTCTCAAGAATTTTTGCTTAATTACTTTTGCATTAATTGCTCCAATTACATTACCTGCTGGTGGGATACAAAAAAGTTTAAATCAAAATAAATTCCTTCATAATACAAATGAAATTATATTGAGTTCAAATACTTCTCTTTATTCTTATCCTGAAATTCATGCTAAAGAATTATTAGTTCTTGATGTAGGTATCACTTTATCAGTATTACGCAATTGGAAAGTCAGCAAAAATGAAAATTGGGTTAGGGTTGAATTAGCTTCTAATAAATTTCTAGATGATCCAAATAAGATTTTAAAAGGCTGGGTAAAAATGTAAATTTTGGATTTTAGTTCAATAGGCATTATTTTACTTGGCAGTACTTTTGGATTAATACTGAGAATATTCATACAAAAGAATTTTAAAAAAAGTTTAGGTTTTGATATTCAAAATACTTCAATAGTAAATTTTTTATCATCTTTTTTATTAGGAATTTTAGTAGCATTAAATTTTATTAATAACGAAATATTAGTGTTATTTTATAGCGGTTTTTTAGGATGTTTTAGTACATTTTCCTCCTTTATCTATCAACTATTTATTCTATTGAAAAAGAGGAAATTCCTTAGATTATTTTTCCACTACATCGAAGTGATAATTCTTTCTTTCCTTTTCTTTTATTTAGGTTATTTTCTTGTTAACTTTTTCTAAAGTGAAAATAAATAATTTTATTTATATTCTTTTAGCTGCTTACCTAGCTACTTTTTTGAGATTAACTATAAATAATAACTTTTTTATTTCAATAATTGGATCATTTTTAGTGGGTTTTTTTATTAGTAAAAGATTCAGTGATTTACTTGAAAAAACCTTATTAAGTGGTTTTTGTTCTTGCTTTACATCCTTTAGCGGATTTATATATTTTTTGTACAAAATTTTAAATCAAGGGGATTGGATTAAATTTATAATTTTTTTTAATTTAATTATTATCGTAAATTTATCCACAATGTTTTTCGGGTTCTGGATAAGTAGAAAAATTACTTAGATTTCATATAATAGTGTTGTTACTTTGATAAGTGATTATATTTATGAAAGAAAATAATCTTGAAAAAGTTACATCCTTATCTTCAGATTTAAGTGCACAAGAAAATATTACTATTCAACTTGAGAAATTGCTCATCGCGGGAAATTATGATGAGGCAAAGTTACTTTTAGAGCCTTCCCAACCTGTTGATATTGCAGATGCTATTGGAAGCATTCCACTTATATTGCAGGCTTTAGCATTTCGATTATTAAAAAAAAATGAAGCAATTGAGGTTTATGAATATTTGGATCCTGTAGTTCAGCAAACTTTATTAGAAAGACTTCGCTCAGGAGAAGTTTTAGAAATTGTTGAAAAAATGTCTCCTGATGATAGGGTTCAACTCTTTGACGAATTACCTGCAAAAGTTGTACGAAAATTTTTGTCTGCTCTTAGTCCTGGTGAAAGGAAAGTAACAGCTGAATTACTTGGATATGAGCCTGAAACTGCTGGAAGATTAATGACAACTGAATTTATAGACCTTAAAGAGATGCAAACAGCAGCTGAGGCTCTTTCGTTAGTTAGAAAAAAAGCCCCATTTACTGAAACTATTTATAGTTTATATGTTACAGACAAAGAAAGACATTTAACTGGTATTCTCTCTTTAAGAGACCTTGTAACTGCTGATCCTTCTCAGCCAATTGGAGACGTCATGACAAGAGATGTAGTCAATATCTCTACTAATACGAATCAAGAAGAGGTTGCTAGAGCAATACAAAGATATGATTTTTTAGCTCTTCCAGTCGTTGATAAAGAAAAAAGACTTGTTGGGATAGTAACTGTCGATGATTTAATTGATGTCATAGAACAAGAAGCAACAAGAGATATTTATGCAGCGGGGGCAGTACAACCTGGAGATGAAGATGATTATTTCCAAAGTAGTTTGTTTACTATTGCTCGTAGAAGAATTTTATGGTTATTAATTTTGGTTTTAGCAAATGGTTTAACGACAAAAGTTATAGCTATGAATGATCAAATATTAAAAGAAATAGTTTTATTAGCTGCATTTATTCCATTACTTATAGGTACTGGGGGAAATGTTGGCGCTCAAAGTTCAACTGTTGTCATTAGAGGTTTAAGTACTCAAAAATTGAAGTCTCTTGGTGCAATTAAGGCAATAGGTAGGGAGGCAATAACAGGAGCTCTTTTAGGTGTTTTCATGATGATTGTAGTTTTCCCCTTTGCTTGGTGGCAAGGAGAAGGCCCTTTAATCGCCTCTGCGGTGGGAATAAGTTTAATATCAATAACAACTTTAGCTGCTACAACAGGAGCTATCCTCCCTTTGTTGTTTCACAGAATGAAATTGGATCCAGCCTTAATGTCCTCCCCTTTCATTACAACTGTCACTGATATTGCTGGTGTATTTATTTATCTAAGTACAGCAAAATGGCTATTAAGCTCTTCATGATTCTAAATTCACTAAGTATTTATTCTCATTTTTGTAAAAATGTGGATTTTTTTGTTTAACTTTACATTTCTTAATGGTATTGTTTACAAAACATCATTCAACTTTTATGTCTCCTGAAACAATAAGTGAAAATAAACTAGCGTCAATCGCAAGTATAAAAGCCAGTAATGATGTAGATCTTGTTCGATCATACTTGAGGGATATAGGAAGAGTTCCATTACTTTCGCACGAGCAAGAGATTACTTTAGGTAGACAAGTACAAGAGTACATGGAAGTTGAAAGAGCAGAATTGGAAATTATTGAATTAACAGGAGATAAGCCTAGTATTGATGAGTTATCAACCAAATTAAACTTATCTACTTCAATAATAAAAAAAAGAATGAGAGCTGGACAGAGAGCTAAAGAAAGAATGGTTGCAGCGAACTTAAGGTTGGTAGTTAGCGTTGCAAAAAAATATACAAAAAGAAATATGGAACTTTTAGATTTAATTCAGGAGGGAACTATAGGACTGGTCAGAGGAGTTGAAAAATTTGATCCAGCCAGAGGTTATAAGTTTTCAACATATGCATATTGGTGGATTAGACAAGGTATTACGAGAGCAATAGCTGAAAAAAGCCGGGCGATAAGACTACCAATTCACATAACTGAAATGTTGAATAAGTTAAAAAAAGGTCAAAGAGAACTTAGTCAAGAAATGTCTAGAACTCCAACTGTAAGTGAACTTGCGAAATACGTAGAGCTTCCTGAAGATGACGTTAAAGATTTGATGTGCAAAGCTGGGCAGCCAGTTAGTCTTGAAACCAAAGTTGGTGATGGTGAAGATACTGTTCTGTTAGATTTGCTGGCAGGGGGCGAGGATTTGCCAGATGAACAAATAGAGATGGATTGTATGAGAGGTGATTTGCATTCTCTTTTACATCAACTGCCTGATCTACAATGTAGAGTTTTAAGAATGAGATACGGAATGGATGGTGATGAGCCAATGTCTCTTACAGGTATAGGAAGGGTACTAGGGATAAGTAGAGATCGAGTAAGAAATCTAGAACGAGATGGATTAAGAGGCTTGAGAAGACTTAGTGATAATGTAGAAGCTTACTTTGTTTCTTGAATAAATTTATTTATTAATTTATTTGTTTTTTCAGGTTCTTCATCATGCGGACAATGACCAGCTCCATTAATAATATCTAATCTTTTAATATTCCTGAATTGTTTCTTCCACTTTCTTGCTTCATTTAAAGATTCCCAAGGATCTTTTTCTCCCCAAATCAATTGGATTGGAGCATCAACTTTATCGAAAAGGTCAGTAGCAAGATAGTCATCAAATAAGTTAATAAAACCACGAAATGCTTCTTTAGAGTTTTTCCTTTGAGAGGGTTCATAAAGTATCTCAATCAATTCTTTATCGATATTTTTTCCTGAAGGGTAAGCTTGTTCAAGTATTTTCTTTATAACTTTTGGATTAGCAGCTCTTGTAAAAAGTGTATTACTAATTAATCTTTGTCTGACTAACGTTTTAAGGACGGGTCTAAGTAGATTCATTAAGATATCACTTTTCTTTAAACGTTTATCATCCATAGTTCTTTGTGCACAATCAATCAAAATGACACCTCTGCAATTATCTTTGAGGATTTCAGCAGCTTTCAATGCAATAACACCACCAATTGAATTTCCTACTAAGTAAACAGGAGATTTTATTACCTCTGCGCAAAATGTTGATATTTGATTACCCCATAAGTCAAATGAATATTGAATTGAGTTTTCTTTATCAGGTTCGTAATTTAATAAGGCACTAGGTTGACTGCTTTTTCCAAATCCTAATAAGTCAATTGCGTAGCAGTTAGAAAATTTACCAAGAAAATCTTGATTATGTCTCCAGTGGTTTTTTGATGCCCCAAATCCATGAACTAATAAAATTTTAATATTTTTTTCAGAAGTAGATTGTTTCGATAAAGACCAAGAAATTTTCCAATTTTTCCACTGCCAAGTTTCAGATTTATTTAAAGACACTATGAATATGCTTTTAATTAAACTTTAATTCAAAAAATAATTATTCGTTTTAAATAAATTATTCTTAGTTAAGAAAAAGCTTTCATTTTATGAAAAAGAAAAAGGTCATATGTATTGGAGAGGCTTTAATAGACAGAATCAGAAATAAGTCAAATCAAGGATTTACAGATTTTTTGGGTGGTGCGCCTGCTAATGTTGCTTGTGCATTAAGAAAATTAAAAATAGATTCAACATTTATAGGAAGTTTGGGTGGTGATGAATATGGAAAAAAATTTATTACGAAATTTAATGAATTGGACGTTAATGTTGATTTCGTGCAATTAAATAATGATTCATCTACTCGTGTGGTTAATGTAGATAGAAATCAATTTGGAGATCGTTTTTTTTCAGGCTTTGAGGCAAGTTCTCATTCATGCTTTGCAGACGAAGTTCTTAGTAAGAAATTAATCGAAAAAAAAATTTTAAATTTGGATAAATCTTTTCTAGAAACAAAATATTTGGTTACAGGAACGATTGTATTATCATCTCCAATATCAGCAGAGACTATTTTTTTTCTTCTTGAACAGGCTAAAAAATTTGAAGTCAAAATAGTTATTGATTTGAATTGGAGAGAGGTCTTTTGGGATCATTCAATTTTTTCATCAGAAATTAGTAAAGACTCGAGAGTTACTTTAATCAAGAAATTTTTAAATCATGCAAATGTTTTAAAACTAGCTAAGGAAGAAGCATCTTTGTTTTTTGACGATGAAAATCCCTTGCTAATATCTAAACAATTGTCTAATAGACCAGATGTAATAATAACTGATGGAAAAAATCCCGTTGCATGGTATATCAATGGATTGCAGGGGATTACCGAAACTCCTACTTCACAAAAAATTGTTGATACAACTGGGGCAGGCGATGCTTTTCTAGCTGGCTTAATTTCAAAATTAATTTCTTCTGGTTATCCTTTAAATGCAATAAAGATAGAAGATTGCATTAAGTTTGCAGGTGTTTGTGGATTTTTAACTTGTCTTGGTGAAGGCGCCATCGAGCAACAGCCATCTCATGAGAAGGTTAATAAATTTTTGGGATCTCTTATTTCGTAGTGTCTCCCATAATTTTTTGCGTAACTAATTTCTATTTTCCAGAAATTATCAATAACTGGTTCTATTAATTCTGGCCATTCAATAACTAAAATAGCTTGTCTTTGTATTGCCTCTTCTTCTTCTGAAAAAAAAACTTCTTTTGCTGAAGAAACATTTTCTAACCTGTATAAATCAAGGTGAATTAGTGGAATTTTTCCGGAGTTATAGTGATGCGATAAAGCAAATGTAGGGCTTGTAATGTCCTCAGAGATTGATAAGCCTTTAGCAATCCCTTGAACAAATGAAGTTTTCCCAGCCCCAATTGGACCCTGTAATAAAACAATTGATTGGGGATTTAATTTGTGTGAGAGTTTTTTCCCTAAATTTAAAGTCTCTTTTAAATTCTCAACAAACACAAAATTACACAAAAATCATTTATAGTTTAATAGAAAAAAGTATTTACCAGATATGGTTATCGCAAATTCAGTTAAAACCTCTGCACCTAATTACGTAATTGCTGATATCTCTTTATCAGATTTTGGTCGAAAAGAAATTAAAATTGCCGAAACGGAAATGCCTGGATTAATGGCCCTTAGAGATAAATATCAATCTGAAAAGCCACTAAAAGGTGCAAAAATAGCTGGAAGTCTTCATATGACTATTCAGACAGCAGTCCTAATAGAAACTCTTGTTGATCTTGGTGCAGAAGTGAAATGGGCTTCATGCAACATTTTTTCAACTCAAGATCATGCGGCTGCAGCTATCGCAGATCAAGGAATTTCTGTATATGCAAAAAAAGGTGAGACTCTTGATGAATATTGGCAATATACCCACTATATCCTTGATTGGGGTGCAGACTTTCCAAATATGATTCTTGATGATGGGGGAGATGCAACTGGCTTATTGATACTCGGTAGTAAAGCAGAAAAAGATTTATCTGTTTTAGATAATCCCAGTAATGAAGAAGAAATTGCTTTATTTAATTCTATTAAGTCTAAGTTGGAAAATGATAGTGACTTCTATTCTAGAATTAAGAGTAATATCATTGGTGTCACTGAAGAAACCACAACGGGAGTTGCAAGACTTTATCAACTGCAAAAGCAAAATGCTTTACCTTTCCCTGCTATCAACGTTAATGATTCAGTAACTAAGAGCAAATTTGATAATTTATATGGCTGCCGAGAATCTCTAGTTGACAGCATAAAACGTGCCACTGATGTGATGATTGCCGGGAAGGTCGCTTTAGTAATGGGTTTTGGAGATGTAGGTAAAGGTTCAGCCCAGTCTCTAAGAGGACTTGGTGCAATTGTAAAAGTTGCTGAAGTTGATCCAATCTGTGCTCTTCAAGCGGCAATGGAAGGTTTTAGCGTTGTTACATTAGACGATGTTGTGGAAGATATAGATATATTTGTTACAGCAACTGGGAACTTTCAGGTAATAACAAACGAAAATCTTGTCAAGATGAAAAATGAGGCCATAGTCTGTAATATCGGCCATTTCGATAATGAAATTGATGTGGCTTCATTGAAAGATTATCAATGGGAAAATATTAAGCCGCAGGTTGATCACATAACATTACCGAGTGGCAATAAAATAATCCTTTTAGCTGAAGGTAGATTAGTTAACCTAGGTTGTGCTACTGGACATCCAAGTTTTGTTATGAGTAATTCTTTTACTAATCAAGTACTAGCTCAAATTGAACTTTTCAATAAGTCAGAAAAATATGCTAAGGAGGTTTATGTTTTACCAAAACATTTAGATGAAATGGTAGCCAGATTACATCTTGATAAAATTGGTGCAAAATTAACAAAATTAACTAAGGAACAAGCTGATTACATTAATGTTTCTGTTGAAGGACCTTACAAACCAGAGCTTTATAGATATTAAGTTTGAGTTTAATTTTTGTGAATTTTCTTACTTCAATCCCCGACTATATTAGTTTGGCTGTTGAAAAGAATTCAACAATTGCATACCTCACTATTTGTTTGGCTATGTTTTTAGAAAACATAATACCTCCAATTCCTTCAGAAATAATAATGCCCTTAGGAGGGTTTTTTGTTTATCAACAAAAATTAAATTTCTATATTTTAGTTTTTTGGGGACTACTTGGAACTATTTTAGGATCATTGCCATGGTATTATTTAGGTAGATTAGTAAATGAAAAAAGACTTTCAAATTTTCTAGATAAAAAAGGAAAATATCTGGGTATTTCTTCTAATGATTTAAGTAAAAGTAAAAGGTGGTTTGATAAATACGGGGTTTCCTTAGTCTTTTGGGGCCGATTAGTACCAGGTATAAGAACTTTAATTTCAGTTCCCGCAGGCATAGAACTTATGCCATTAAGAAAATTTATGATTTGGACTACATTTGGGAGCGTGATATGGATAGCACTGCTTACTTATGCAGGTTATTTATTTGGTGAAAATTATCCAATCATTGAAACTTACTTAGAACAAATCAAATATGTTGTAAAGCCAATTTTAAGTTTAATTTTCTTATATTTTTTTATAAGAGTACTTATTAGATTTTTAAAAAAAAATAGAGTTTAAAAAGGGATTTCACTAGAGTTACTACTACTAGAATATTGGTTATTATCAGACTCTTTTCGGGATCCCAGTAAGTTTAATCTATCTACCCTAACAACTGGTTTATATCTATCTTCCCCAGTATTTTTATCTTTCCAACTATCAATTTTAAAGCTTCCTGTAATTCCAATTAAAGATCCTTTTTTAACGTAATCTGCGGCTATTTGTGCTTGCTTGCCCCATATTTCTAAATTAAACCAGTCGGGCTCTTCATCTCTACTTCTTCTGTTAACTGCAAGTGTGAAATTGGCTACGATACTTCCAGATTCGAAATATCTGACATCTGGTTCTCTTCCTGCTCTGCCAACCAGGTTAATAGTGTTAATTTCCATAATTTTTTTTTTTTTAATACTACTCATATTTCCAGTTTCTGCTCAAAGTTTTGCGTGCTATTCATAACTAAACGACAGAATACTGAGAGCTTACTAAAAATATAGATATATTATTTATAAAAAGAATTCTTATTGTGATTTTTAACAGATTTAAATTTTCTAGAGATATTGGCATAGATTTGGGAACCGCCAATACTCTTATACACGTATCAGGAAAGGGCGTTGTTTTACAAGAGCCTTCTGTGGTAGCTATGGATTTAGAAGAAGGGATTCCATTAGCTGTTGGTACAGAAGCAAAGTTAATGCTTGGAAGGACACCTGGCAATATAAGAGCCGTAAGACCACTAAGGGATGGGGTTATCGCAGATTTTGATGCTGCAGAACAAATGATAAAAACATTTATTCAAAAATGTAACGAAGGCAAGGGTATAGTAGCCCCAAGGATAGTGATTGGTATCCCAAGTGGAGTTACTAGTGTTGAGCGAAGAGCAGTAAGAGAAGCTGGATTAGCCGGAGCGAGAGAAGTTCACTTAATTGATGAACCTGTTGCAGCAGCAATAGGAGCATCATTACCAGTAACTGAGCCAATTGGAACTATGATTGTCGATATTGGTGGAGGTACTACTGAAGTTGCAGTATTAAGTTTAGGTGGAACTGTATTGAGTGAATCTGTTCGAATAGCAGGTGATGAAATAAATGAGTCAATAGCGCTATATCTTAAAAAAGTTCACAACTTAGTCGTTGGAGAGAGAACTGCAGAAGATATCAAAATTAAAATTGGATCTGCATTTCCAGATGATGATTTTGATAAAACTACTTTAGAGGTTAGAGGCCTACATCTTTTATCTGGTCTACCTAGGTCAGTCACCTTGACATCAGGGGAAATTAGAGAAGCCATGGCTGAAACACTGAGCAAAATAGTGGAAGCTGTAAAAAGAACTTTAGAGCGAACCCCCCCTGAACTTGCCGCAGACATTGTTGATAGGGGGATTATGCTTGCAGGAGGTGGAGCTTTAGTTAGAGGTATTAATGATTTATTGAGCGATGAAACGGGAATTTTTACTCACATAGCAGAAAACCCACTCCTTTGCGTAGTTAATGGTTGTGGAGAGGTTTTGGATGATTTTAAAAAACTGAAAAGAGTTGTTGACACTCCAGAATTTATAAGAAATGCAATAAGAGATTAGTATTATGTTAGGTATCCGACGAATTTCTACTTATCGTTGGTGGCATAAAAAGAAAAATTGGATATTGTTTGTAGTTTTTTTATTTTTGGTTTTTGTAAAGATCTCAAAAGGATCTTTTTATAAGGATTTTTATTATTTAATTTCAAAGCCTTTTTGGCCTGGTCAATTTCAAAAAGAAATTCTTCTTGAGAGTATAGACCAAGAATATTTAATAAAGTTTAATCTTCTTAAGAAAGATAATATAAGATTGCGACAAATCTTATCCCTTCAAGAATCATCTAATAATGATCATATTTCAGCTGCAGTTATTTCGAGAAAAACAGGTAGTTGGTGGAGACAAATTATTTTAAACAAAGGTTCTAAGGATGGAGTAGAAATTGGTAATATTGTTATTGGTCCGGGTGGATTATTAGGAAGAGTAAGCAATACTTCTTTATTCACTTCGTCAGTAACTTTAATAACTTCTCCAGAAAGTAAGTTAGGTGTTTGGGTAGATAGGATTCAAATTAATGGATTACTTGTAGGTTTAGCAGATGATTATCCTAACTTAATACTTTATTCTAAAGATGCTGATATTAAAGTTGGAGATTTTGTATCATCATCTCCTGCTAGTTCGCTATTACCTCCAAATATCCCTATCGGTATTGTCCAATCTATAGATGAGACATTGAAATCAAAAAAAACGGCAAAAATTTCACTTTTGGCAAAACCTCAGGTAATTGATTGGGTGCAAATTTTGAAAATAAAAAGATAATGAATAAATTTTTTATAAAAAAATCATCAATAATAAGCTTTATTTTTATACCAATTATTTTTTTGTGGCATCCTAATTGGCTTGGATTTTTAGGTTTTCAGCCATATTGGCCGTTATTGTGGTTATTGCCTTGGTCAATGATTAATGGATCAATTAATGGATTAATATTTGGTTTCTTTTTAGGTCTAATTTTAGATTCTCTAACTTTAGATAATAATTTTACTCAAATGCCAGGATTAATTATTTGTGGATTTTTGTTTGGGAGAGTTAAATTACATAGTGATATTTTTGTTGGACATTTTAGGTATGGTTTAATTTGTTCTATTGGAAGTTTTTTATGTGGGACTCTTTATTTTTTACAAATTGTGTTTAGAAATTTTTCAGATAGTAATTCTTTAATGTTTATTCCCGCCGTTAAAAATATCTTAGCTGAAGTTTTTCTGACAGGTTTTTTTGCTCCCTTTATTTGCTCCCAACTTTTCAGAATGTTTAATTTTTCAAAAAGAAAACTGTAGTAATAAATTTCGCCAAGTAGTAAAAAGTGTTTGAAAAAATTGATATCTTCAAAAATATTTAAAATTTTGTAAACCTAAGGAATATCTCTTTGAGCGTTCGTGATGTTATATTTTTAATTGTTAGAATGAATATTCAATGCAATAGTTCTTTGCTTTGAAATACCGAGAAATCTTTTTTTACTATGTCAAAAGCAAGAATTCTAGTTGTTGATGATGAACCAGCAGTTTTGAAGGTATTAGTTACAAGGCTTCAACTAGCTGGATATCAAGTTTATTCAGCCACTAATGGTGAAGAAGCTCTTGAATCTTTTCACAGGGATTCTCCAGACTTAATAGTTCTTGATGTTATGCTTCCAAAAATGGATGGATTTGCTGTTTGTAGAAGAATTAGAGCTGAATCAGTTGTGCCAATAATATTCTTAACCGCTTTAGAAGCCATTTCAGAGAGAGTTGCAGGTTTGGATTTAGGGGCTGATGATTACTTATCCAAACCATTTAGCCCAAAAGAATTAGAGGCTAGAATAGCTACTATTTTGAGAAGAATGGGCCCAACGGTATCGGTTGCTGAAACTAAAGAAGTTCCTTCAGGCAAAGGAGTTATGAAATTTGGAAGTTTAGTTGTTGATACTAATCGCAGACAAGTTTCTAGAGCAGGAGATAGAATTAGCTTAACTTATACTGAATTTAGCCTCCTAGAATTATTATTTGATGAGCCTGGCAAGGTTGTCCCGCGAGCAGAAATTTTAGAACAGCTATGGGGTTATCCTCCTCGTAGAGCAGCAGATTTAAGAGTTGTAGATGTTTATGTAGCTAGATTAAGAGGAAAATTGGAACCAGATCCAAGAAATCCTGAATTAATATTAACTGTTAGAGGAATTGGTTACGCATCTCAGAGAGTTGGCGAAACAGCAACATCTTTGGCAAGTTGAGCCTTAGTCTGATAATTTTATTAAATAATACAAATCTATTAAGATAAATTTTGTCTGAAATAAAAGAAGCACGAATACAAAAAGCTAATTCACTCGTTAGTAAAGGATTTGCTTCTTACGCGCAGAGTTTTAAAGTTTCACATCCTACCAAATTTCTTATTCAAAAATTTGATTATTTAGAAAATGGTCAAGAGGAAAACTTCAATGTTTCTCTTGCAGGTCGAGTTATGGCAAAAAGGGTAATGGGTAAAATTGCCTTTTTTACAATTAGCGATCAAGAAGGTCAGATTCAGCTTTATCTAGAAAAAAGGATTATTAATTTAAATTTAGAAAAACAAAATTCACTCTCTTTTGAAGATATCAAGGAAATAGTAGATATTGGTGATTGGATAGGTGTTTACGGAACTATTAAAAAAACTAATAAAGGTGAGCTTTCAATTAAAGTTGAAAAATGGGAGATGTTATCCAAATCATTACAACCTTTGCCAGATAAATGGCATGGATTGACTGATATTGAAAAAAGATATAGACAACGTTATCTAGATTTAATAGTTAATCCTCACTCTAAAAATGTATTTAAAACAAGAGCAAAATGTATTAGTTTTATAAGAAAATGGCTAGATAATAGAAATTTTTTAGAGATAGAGACTCCAATTCTGCAATCTGAAGCTGGTGGTGCTGAAGCAAGACCATTTATAACCCATCACAATACATTAGATATTCCGCTTTATCTAAGAATAGCTACAGAATTACATTTAAAAAGAATGGTTGTTGGAGGATTTGAGAAAGTATATGAATTGGGAAGAATTTTCCGTAATGAGGGGATCAGTACAAGGCATAATCCAGAATTCACTTCTGTTGAAATTTATCAAGCTTTTTCTGACTATGTCGATATGATGAATTTAACAGAAGAATTGATTAAAGATATCGTAGCTGATGCCTGTGGGTCTTTAATTATAAATTATCAAAATAAAGAAATTGATTTTTCTAAACCTTGGTTAAGAATATCCATGAAAGATATTGTCAAAAAATATACAGGGATTGATTTTGATTCTTTCAGTGGAGATTTTCAAGCAGCAAAACAAGCCGTTAAATGTATAAATGTTGATATATCTTATAAAGTGAATACAATTGGAAGACTTTTAAATGAAGTCTTTGAGCAAAAAGTAGAATCAGAACTAATAGAACCTACTTTTGTTATCGATTATCCTGTTGAAATTTCTCCTCTAGCTAGGCCTCATTTTGATAATAAAGAAATGGTTCAGAGATTTGAATTATTCATTGTTGGCCGAGAGCTGGCAAATGCATTTAGTGAGTTGATAGATCCTGTAGATCAAAGAGAGAGAATGCAATTACAGCAATCTCTTAGAGATGAAGGAGATCTTGAGGCTCACTGTATAGATGAAGATTTTTTGAATGCTTTAGAGATCGGCATGCCTCCTACTGGAGGATTAGGTATAGGCATTGATAGGCTACTTATGTTACTTACTAATAGCGCATCAATTAGAGATGTAATCCCTTTCCCATTGTTAAAACCAGAAATAACTTCCAAAAAAAATGAAAAATTACCCTTGAATGAAGTAAAATAAATAAATTAATCCAATACGAAATTTTTAAATGAGTGGTGAACGTGTTGGTTTCCGTTTCAAACATGCGGATGCAGTAGTAAAAAGAAATCCTCAAGGCCGATCAAGAAGAGGATGGGTTATTGAACCAGTAGAGCAAACTACAAGTAGGGGTACAAAAATGCCTGCATACAAAATTCGCTGGAGAGATAGTGAAAGGCCTGAAACTGTTTTACAGCACATGTTAATTGCAGATCCAGATCCTTCCCCACCTCCAAGCTCAGTCAGTTTAGATTCATAGTTACAATCATTCTGCATAATATTTTTATCTTTTTAGTGCAGAGTTGATTTCTTTTTTTATACTTTTTTGTTTTTCATCTTGGCGTTTGTCATGTAATTTTTTCCCTTTGCCGACTCCAATAGTTAGTTTTATCCAGGAGCCTTTTAAATAAAGAGATAATGGAACAATAGTCATGCCTTTCTTTTCAGTATTGGATTTCATTTTTATTATTTCTTTTTTATGTAGTAGTAACTTTCTATTTCTTAATGGATCATGATTAAAGAAAGACCCCACATTTTTATGTGGTGAAATGTGAACATTTAATAATAAGATCTCACCATCTCTGAATGAACAGTATCCATCTCTTAAATTTGCTTTTCCGTTTCTAATGGACTTTACTTCAGTCCCTAAAAGCTCAATTCCAGCTTCGATTGTTTCAGATATTGCATATTGAAATTTTGCATATCTATTCTCAGCTAGAAGTTTAAAATTATTTTCTTTATTAGTATTTCTTTTAACTTTGTTTGAATTTTTTGCCATTTTAGTTGTAAAAAATCTTTCTACTCAGAACAATTGCAATTAACCTTTCATTATGGCAATAATTTCTTCCAATATAGGCGATAATGACTTTTCTCTTCGTAAAAAAGAGTTTAGGCTAGTTGATTCAAAAATCATTCAAGAAGACAAGAAAAATAATAATCTGAACTTAGCTAGGCCTCTTACTTTACAAGAATTTATTGGCCAAGAACAACTTAAATCTTCCTTAAGAATAGCTATAGATGCTTCAATTTTCAGGAAAGAACCTTTGGAGCATACTCTTTTATATGGACAGCCTGGTTTGGGTAAGACAACTCTTGCTTTTTTGATAGCCCATGAACTAAATACAAAATGTAGGATTGCGACTGCACCAGCAATTGAAAGACCTAGAGATATTGTAGGTTTACTTCTTGGATTAAAAGAAGGCGAAGTTTTATTTATCGATGAGATACATCGCTTAAATAGGTTAACTGAAGAGTTGTTATATTCTGCAATGGAAGATTTTAGACTCGACTTAACTACGGGAGCTAATAGAGGAGCTCGTTGCAGAACAATTAATCTTTCTAGGTTTACGCTGATTGGCGCGACAACTAAATTAGCCTCAATAAGTGCCCCTCTAAGAGATAGATTTGGTATATCTCACAAAATTGAATTTTATACATATGATGAACTAAAACAAATAATTGTTAATTTCTCTCGATTAATAAACCTCAATTTAGATGATGAAGCATCTTATGATTTAGCAAAGATATCTCGAGGGACTCCAAGAATTGCTTTAAGATTATTGAGACGAGTTAGAGATTATGCTCAAGTTGTTAAGAACACAAATATGATCTCAAGGAATTTAATAAAAAAAGCTTTAAATTCTTTCCAAATAGACGAAAAAGGATTAGATTCTTTAGATCTACAATATTTATCTTTTCTTAACCAAAACAATAATATTCCAACTGGTCTTGAGTCAATTGCAGCTGGGTTGGGTGATGATTCTTCAATGTTAGAATTTGTGGTTGAGCCATATCTAATCAAAATTGGTTTCCTCATGAGAACTCCTCGAGGCAGATTGCTTACTGCTTTAGGAAAAAAGTACATTGATTCAAAAAATGAAAACTTTTAAAAAAGTTAAGGTTTGTTTTTTATTAATTTTTGTTTTTTTGAATATTTGTTATGTTTCACCATGCTATTCATTATCTTTGAGAGAGGATTTGTTTAAACATGCATTAGATCTAAGTTCAGGTGGAAAATTTAATCTCGCTTTACAAGAATGGAATCAATATCTCGATTCTTATCCCGATGATGCCGCAGGTTTGAGCAATAGAGGAAATGTAAGGCTTGTTATAGGAGATATAAAGGGGTCAATAGATGACCAAAATAAGGCAATAAGTTTGAATCCTAATGAAATAGATCCTTACATTAATAGGGGGATAGCAGAGGAAGCATTAGGTCTATGGTCTCGAGCAAAAAAAGATTATATGTTCGTTATTTCGCGAGATAGTAAAAATTTTTCTGCTTTATATAATTTGGCTAATGTAGAGGGATCCACATCACATTGGGAAAAAGCAAGAGATTTATTTTCAAAAGCTGCTTTATATAATCCTGGATTTGCTATGGCTAGGTCAAGTATGGCTTTAGCAGATTTCCAGTTGGGGAATATTGATGAATGTGAGAAAGAATTAAAAAAATTAATGAGACGTTATCCAACTTTTGCAGATGCTAGGGCAGCTTTAACAGCTTTGAATTGGTCCAAAGGTGAAACTGGGAAAGCAGAGAGTAATTGGATAGCGGTAACTGAATTAGATCCTAGATATAGTGATGAAGAATGGTTAAGAAAAATAAGAAGATGGCCTTCAAAACCAATTAAAGATTTAATGAACTTTATCGATTTAAAATAAGTAATGAATAGAGATCAGTTTTATAAAAAAATTGATTCGTTTAATGATGAATTAATTAACTTAAGAAGACATATCCATGCACATCCGGAATTAAGTGGACTTGAAAATCAAACAGCGATCTTGATAAGTGGTTTTTTAAAAAATATTGGTTGGAATGTTAGAGAATCTATCGGTAGGACTGGAGTTGTAGCTGATTTTGGCCCCTTAGATAAGGGAATTATAGGTTTAAGAGTGGATATGGATGCTTTGCCAATATTTGAGGAAACTAAATTAAGTTTTTCTTCAAAAGTAGATGGTGTTATGCATGCCTGTGGTCACGATTTGCATATATCGATTGGTTTGGGTGTGGCAAAAATTATTAAGGATTTAAAACTAAATTTTGGGACTCGGATAATTTTTCAGCCAGCTGAAGAAATTGCGAGTGGAGCTAGATGGATGATTAAGGATGGTGCAACTATTGGTTTAACTCATATTTTGGGAGTTCATGTTTACCCTGATTTATCTGTAGGAACTATTGGAATTAAAGAGGGAAGTTTAACTGCAGCTGCGGGAGAACTTAAGGTAGAGATTAAAGGAAAATCTGGCCATGGTGCTCGAGCTTATGAAGGAGTTGATGCTATTTGGGCGGCCTCTAAAGTTATCTCGGGAATTCAAGAATCAATAACACGGAAGTTAGACCCTTTAGATCCTGTAGTAATAACTTTTGGGAAAATAAATGGTGGCAATGCATTCAATGTTCTTGCAGAAAAGGTTAATTTAATTGGTACGGTTAGATGCACTAATCGCAAAATATTTAAGAATATTGGTAATTGGCTTAATGAAAATGTCACTTCTTTAGCTAATAGTTGCGGAGCTGAAGCAAAAGTAATATTTAGAGAAATCACTCCGGCAGTTAATAATAATTCAGAAATTAATAGAATCCTCAGAGATTCGGGAATTAAGATTTTGGGTCAAGAAAATGTTATCGAATTACAACAACCATCATTAGGAGCTGAGGATTTCGCTGAATTCTTAAATGAGATTCCAGGAGCTATGTTTAGGCTTGGCGTTTCTAGTGCCAATGGATGCGCTCCTCTTCATAGTTCTAAATTTGATCCAGATGAAAGAGCTATTGCTGTTGGAATTAAAGTGATAACAGAATCCATAGTAAAATTAAACAATGAAAAAATTAATACAATTGGTAAATGAAAATTAATAAAAGATTTATTATATCTTTTGTGGCTCCTTTCATGATCTTCATATCCGCTATGGGATTAATATTTAGGGATAATTCCAGGAAGATTTTTTATTTACCTATTGGCTTCATGGGGATTGTAATTATTTGTGAGAGTGGTGTAAGCAGACAATTGGATAGGAAAAATATTTTAAAAAAGATAAAATCTTATCAAAAAGTTAAATAAAATCTTTTTATTTATTTTTACGCAACATGAGATGACTATTTTTTAGAAAAGAGCTATTAATAAGATTAATACTAGGGGTGCTAGGAAATTTAACTTAGCTGAGATCATACCCTTTGAACCTGAATCATTAATCTTGATCCAGGGAAGTGGAGATTTGATCAAACTTTAGTAATAATACTTTTTAAAAATTTGTAAATTATGAGAAGTTCTTGGATTAAGCCTCGTCTTGGGAAACAAAATGTAACTCAGATGAACTTTGCGAGAAACGGATATATTACTGAAGAAATGGATTTTGTTGCTAAAAAAGAGAATCTTCCTTCTTCTTTAATAATGGAAGAAGTGGCAAGAGGAAGATTAATTATTCCCGCTAATATTAATCATTTAAATCTTGAGCCAATGTCTATAGGTATTGCTTCTAGATGCAAAGTTAATGCCAATATTGGTGCTTCCCCTAATGCAAGTGATATCAATGAAGAAGTAGAGAAGTTAAAACTAGCAGTTAAATATGGGGCTGATACGGTTATGGATCTTTCTACAGGAGGAGTAAATTTAGATGAAGTGCGGCAAGCAATTATTCACGAGTCTCCTGTCCCCATAGGAACAGTTCCGGTTTATCAAGCTTTAGAAAGTGTACATGGTTCTATAGATAGACTAACTGAAGACGATTTTCTTCATATTATTGAAAAACATTGTCAGCAGGGCGTAGATTATCAAACTATTCATGCTGGGCTATTAATAGAGCATTTGCCGAAAGTCAAAGGAAGAATTACTGGAATTGTCAGTAGGGGGGGAGGTATTTTAGCCCAATGGATGCTACATCATTTTAAGCAAAATCCTCTTTATACAAGGTTCGATGATATTTGTGAGATTTTTAAGAAATATGATTGTACTTTTTCTCTAGGAGATTCATTAAGGCCTGGATGCTTGCATGATGCTTCTGATGATGCTCAGTTAGCTGAATTGAAAACCTTAGGCGAGCTTACTAGAAGAGCATGGGAACATAATGTTCAAGTAATGGTTGAGGGTCCTGGACATGTACCTATGGACCAAATTGAGTTTAATGTGAGAAAGCAAATGGAAGAATGTTCAGAAGCCCCCTTTTATGTTCTAGGTCCATTAGTGACAGATATATCACCTGGTTATGATCATATTTCAAGTGCTATCGGGGCGGCGATGGCAGGGTGGTATGGAACTTCTATGTTATGTTATGTAACACCAAAAGAACATCTAGGTCTACCAAATGCAGAAGATGTAAGAGAAGGCTTAATTGCTTATAAAATAGCTGCTCACGCTGCTGATATAGCAAGACATAGAGCTGGAGCTCGTGATCGAGATGATGAACTTAGTCATGCAAGGTATAACTTTGATTGGAATAAACAATTCGAACTTTCATTAGACCCTGAAAGGGCAAAGCAGTACCATGATGAAACACTACCTGAAGAAATCTTTAAAAAGGCAGAGTTTTGTTCAATGTGTGGTCCTAAACATTGTCCGATGAATTCAAAGATTTCTGACGAATCTCTTGATCAGTTAAAAGATAAACTTGAAGAATGTAACTCTTCAGTGTAGTTATTAATTAATACTTATAGAATTTCCTTCGTCTTATTAACAACGTTTTCGACTGTAAATCCAAAATTTTTCATACATTCTCCACCTGGTGCTGATGCACCAAACTTATCCATAGTAATACAAATCCCATCAAAACCTGTATATTTATGCCAACCAAAGGAATGGGCAGCTTCTACTACAACTCTCTTTTTCACACTACTAGGTAAAACACTTTCTTTGTAAGATTCTTCTTGTTCTTCGAAAAGTTCTACACAAGGCATAGAAACAACTCTAATTTTTTTACCTAAGTTTGAAATTTCCTTACTTGCTTCAATGCAAAGATTCAGTTCGCTTCCAGTACCAATAAATATTAGATCTGGCGTTCCTTCGCAATCGGAAACTACATATCCTCCTAGAGCGACTTTGTCGATCGAAGTATTTTCTTGATTTGGCATACCTTGTCTACTTAAACAAAGGGCAGAAGGTCTGTTTCGATTTTGAATAGCAAGCTTATAAGCTCCACTCGTCTCATTGCCATCTCCTGGTCTGAAAACTAGCATGTTAGGCATGGCACGAAGAGAAGGGATGGTTTCAATAGGTTGATGTGTTGGGCCGTCTTCTCCAACACCAATTGAATCATGAGTTAGTACATAGATCACTCCTAATTCGCTGAGTGCTGAAAGCCTCATTGAACCTCTCATATAATCGGCGAAAACAAGGAAGGTTCCACCATAAGGAATAAGACCACTATTGTGATAGGCAATACCATTAAGTACAGCTGCCATGGCATGCTCTCGCACACCAAAATGTAGATATCTTTTTTCAGGGCTATGTGGTTGGAATGATCCTGTTTCGCCTTTGATATCTGTGTAATTAGAGTGCGTTAAATCGGCAGATCCACCAATTAATTCGGGCAGGTTAGGACCTAAAGCACCCAAACATATTTGTGAATGCTTTCTGGTGGCTAACCCTTTATCATCAGGTGAATAAGAGGGGAGATCTGAGTCCCAATTATCGGGTAATTGGCCCTCTAACATTCTTTTTAACTCGGCTCCTTCAGTGGGATATTTTTTTTGATATTCTTTAAATCTAGAATCCCAATCTCTCTCTAAGTTTTCGCCTTTATCTATAGATTTTCTAAAATGTGTATATACTTCATCTGGTATTTCAAATGGAGGATATTCCCAATTTAGAAACTCTCTAGTTAATGCAGCTTCTTCTTCTCCAACTGCTGCTCCATGGATTCCTGCAGTATCTGATTTATTAGGCGATCCATAGCCTATTGTAGTAGAGATTTTTATAATTGAAGGTTTGTCTTTAATTAATTTTGCTTTTTCGATAGCTTCAGTTATTCCTCGAACGTCATGATTTCCATCTTCTACATGTTGTACATGCCATCCATAAGCTTCATATCTTTTTAAAACATCTTCAGTGAAAGAAACATCGGTTCGCCCATCAATCGTAATTTGATTATCGTCATAGAGTGCAATTAATTTTCCAAGCTTCAGATGACCAGCTAAAGAGCAAGCCTCTGATGCGATACCTTCTTGATTACAGCCGTCACCCATTATGACGTATGTATAATGATCAACGATGTTACAATCAGGCTTGTTAAACTTAGCAGCTAAATGAGTTTCAGCTATTGCTAAACCAACTGCATTAGAAATTCCTGCTCCAAGAGGTCCAGCTGTAACTTCAACTCCTTCAGTTTCGAATGTTTCTGGATGTCCAGGAGTTTTGGATCCCCATTGTCTAAATTCTTTAATATCTTCTATGGAAACTGATTTGTATCCTGTCAAATGAAGAAGAGAATATAACAGCATACAGCCATGACCAGCAGACAATACAAAACGGTCTCTATTGAACCATTTTGGATTGTTGGGGTTGTGATTAAGTATGTTTTGCCATAATGCATAACCCATAGGAGCACACCCCATTGGTAATCCAGGATGTCCACTATTAGATTTATTGACTGCATCTACAGCAAGCATTCTAATACTATTTACACAAAGTGATTCTAATGAAACAGATGCAGCGACCATTGTTTTAAAATAAGTTAAGTTGGAAATACAGAATTGGTTGTCATCAATTCATTTTGCTGAAAGCAAGGCAAACATTGTGACCACCAAAGCCGAAAGAATTTGAAAGAGCAACTCCTACTTGAGCTTCTCTTGCATTATTTGGTACATAATCAAGATCACATTCAGGATCTGGATTGACGTAGTTAATTGTAGGAGGGATAAAATTATGTGTCAAAGAAAGTATACAAGCTACAGCTTCTATACCTCCTGAACCTCCTAGGAGATGACCAGTCATCGACTTAGTAGAGCTTACAGGAATGAGGTAAGATCTGTCTTTAAATATAGACTTAATTGCAGAAGTTTCATTTTTGTCATTAGCTGATGTACTTGTTCCATGAGCATTTATATAATCAACTTTTTCAAGGCTAAGAGAAGCGTCTTCAATTGCTAGTTTGATAGCTTTAGCTCCTCCTACCCCGCCAGGAGATGGAGCTGTAATGTGATGAGCATCACATGTCGTTCCATATCCAATTATTTCTGCATAAATTCTTGCATTTCTTTTTTGCGCATTTTCTAAAGTTTCTAAAACAAGAATTCCAGATCCCTCTCCAATAACAAATCCATCTCTTTCTGCATCAAAAGGCCTGCTAGCAGTATGAGGACTTTCATTTCTGAAAGAAAGAGCTTTGGCACTAGCAAAACCAGCTACTCCGAGAGGAGTAATACTTGCTTCTGCTCCTCCACAGATCATTGCATCTGCCTTTCCAAGTTGAATTAATCTAAAAGAATCACCAATTGCATTTGAACCGGCAGCGCAGGCGGTTGAAACGGAGGAACTTGGTCCTTTTGCACCCAAAGCAATAGCAGCTAATCCAGTTGCCATATTGGGAATCATCATTGGGACTGTAAATGGACTTACTCTTTTAGGTCCTTTGTGACTGAGAATTTGAGCTTGACTTTCCATTGTTAGTAAGCCTCCAACACCAGAGCCAATAATTACTCCAATTCTTGATGCATTAGCTTCAGTAATTTCAAGTCCAGAATCACTAAAGGCTTGCTTTGCAGCAATAACTCCAAACTGGGCAAATCGATCCCATCTTTTGGATTCTTTAGCTTCAATAAAATTTTTAGATTGAAGATTTTTTACTTCTGCTGCAAATTTGCAAGGATGTTGTTCGGGATTAAAGAGAGTAATACCTGAGACCCCATTAGTACCTTTTTGCAGACCGATTAAATATTCATCAATGTTATTACCAATTGGAGTTACTGCTCCGATACCGGTAATAACTACTCGATGGAAATTTGGCATCCTTTACTAACCTTTTTTTTCTTCGATGAATTTTACTGCATCGCCAACAGTTGCGATTCCTTCAGCGGCTTCATCAGGGATTTCAATATCAAATTCTTCTTCAAGAGCCATTACTAATTCAACGGTATCTAGAGAATCTGCACCTAAATCATTTTGGAAATTTGAATCTGATTTGACTTCTCCTGCTTCAACACTTAATTGTTCTGAAACAATAGAACAAACTTTTTCGAGGATTTCTTGAGACATAGTTTATGGAAATTACTAATTTATCTATATGATTTTATGCCCTAGAGTTAACAAGAGTGAAGCATATCTTAATTTTTTTAATTTCTTTGTAAGACAATAGTATTATAAAACGAGGTTCAAAAGACAATTTTTACATGTCACACGCAGTTAAAATTTATGACACATGCATTGGATGCACCCAATGTGTAAGGGCTTGCCCACTTGATGTTTTAGAGATGGTTCCATGGGATGGCTGCAAAGCTGGCCAAATTGCCTCCTCTCCAAGAACTGAAGATTGCGTAGGTTGCAAAAGATGTGAAACGGCATGTCCGACAGATTTTTTAAGTATTCGTGTTTATTTAGGAGATGAAACTTCTAGGAGCATGGGCTTAGCATACTAACTTATATAGTGCAGTTTTAAGAGAGTCCATTTTTTCAAAATACTTATTTTTTTTCAAATATAATTGAAAAAAAAATTCGTATGTGTGGAATAGTTGCTGTAACAGGTTATAAAAAAGCTTTACCATTATTGATTAATGGCTTAGAAAAACTTGAATATAGAGGCTATGATTCCGCAGGTGTTGCAATAATCAATTCTGAAACAAATTCTATTACTTGTAACAAAGCAGAGGGAAAACTTAAAAACTTAATAAATAATCTTAATGATGAAAATATTCCAGGAACTGTGGGCATAGGTCATACTAGATGGGCAACTCATGGAAAACCTGAGTTTAAAAATGCCCATCCTCATATCGATAGTTCAGGAACCATAGCGGTTGTTCAAAATGGCATTATTGAAAATTTCCAAGACTTAAAAAATAAATTAGAGAAAGAGGGTATTATTTTCAATTCTGATACAGATACTGAGGTAATTCCTCATCTAATTAAAAGAGAATTAAATACATTAAGTAAACTTAACCTTGAGAATAATGGCTCAACATTATTAGTGGCCGTGAGAAATGTAATATCTGATCTGGAAGGATCCTATGCCTTAGCAGTCTTATGGGCTGATGCTCCAACCTCTTTGGTAGTTGCAAGAAGACAAGCACCTTTGATTATTGGTTTGGGTGAAGGAGAATTTATTTGTGCAAGCGATACGCCAGCTATTGCTAATTTCACAAATATTATTTTACCTATGGAGGATGAAGAAATAGCTTTGTTGACTCCTCTTGGAATAGAAATATATGACACCAACAATGAGAGACAATATCGAAATCCAGTTTCTCTAAAAGTCTCAGAGCAAATAATGGATAAGATGAATTTTAAACACTATATGTTAAAAGAGATATATGATCAGCCACAGACTGCAAAAAACTGGTTGGAAAATTATTTAATTCAAAACTTAGAAGCGGGCAAATATCAAATTAATTATCCTTTTGATACAAATTTTTTTAAATCTATAGAAAGAATTGAAATTATCGCTTGTGGTACAAGTAAACATGCTGCAATGGTCGGTAAATTTTTACTAGAACAATTTTCAGGTATCCCCACAAATGTTTTTTACGCAAGTGAATTTAGATATTCACCACCTCCATTGTTGCCAAACACATTAACTATTGGAGTCACTCAATCTGGAGAAACTGCTGATACAATCGCAGCTATAGATATGGAAATTAAAAGACGGTCTTCGATTGAAGATAAAAATTTTACACCCAATCTTATTGCAATAACAAATAGAAAAGAGAGCTCGATAGGAAGGCAAGTTTCAAATATAATTGATACTTTTGCAGGAATAGAAGTGGGAGTTGCAGCAACAAAAACTTTTTTTGCTCAATTACTTGCTTTTTATGGATTAGCTATAAAATTTGCGGAAATTAAAGGTAGTCAAAGTTTAGATGAAATAAGTAATTTAATAAATGAACTTATAAAACTGCCTCCACTAATAGAAGATCTTTTAGATCAACATAATAAATCTTCAGAAAAGCTAGCACATGATTTTTTTAATATTAAAGATGTTATATTTTTAGGCAGAGGTATAAATTATCCTATTGCTCTTGAAGGTGCGTTAAAACTTAAAGAAATTAGTTACATACATGCGGCTGGATATCCAGCTGGTGAGATGAAACATGGTCCAATAGCTTTATTAGATAAAAAAGTACCTGTAATTTCTATTGCATCCCCTGGTGAAGTTTTCGATAAAGTTATCAGCAATGCTCAAGAAGCAAAAGCTAGAGATTCATATTTGATTGGGATTGCTCCTGAATGTAATGGAACTGAAATTTTTGATTATTTAATGAAAGTTCCTTCTTCTAATGAATTGATTTCACCCTTACTTAACATAGTGCCTTTACAATTATTGAGTTACCATATTGCAGCTCATAGGGGCCTTGACGTAGATCAACCAAGAAATTTAGCAAAAAGTGTAACTGTGGAATGATGAGTTTCTTACAAATTTTTATTTTTTTAAATTTATAGTTCTAAAAGTCCATTTGGAGGATTGATGATTAGACAATTATTTTTTATATCTACTAAAGGGACTATTTCTTTAACAAATGGTATGAGAACTTTTTTCTGATTTTTAAATAGTTCAATAACAAGTAAATTATTTTTCTCATTTTCTAAATTGATAACTTTCCCAATTGTTTTTAATTCATCATTTTCTATAGTCTTGACCTCCAGATTTATAAGTTCCAATAAGTGGAATTCTTCCTTTTTTAGTATGGGTAATTTATCAGTTTTTACAAGAATTTTAAATTTCTTTAGCTGCTCTGCATGATTTCTTGTATTTATTCCTTGGAGCTTAACTATAAAGGTTTCTTTACCAGGCTGTTTGAAACCAGATATAAGTTTTATTTTTGAAGGAGATTCATTTTCTTTTTGCAACCATCTCATTCCCGGTTTTAAAAATCTTTCTTCAAAATCACTTAGAGATTTAACCTTTACCTGACCATTAATTCCATGACATGATGTTATCAATCCAACAGTCAACCATTCATTTTTATTTATCATATATTGTATTAGAAAGAGTGTTTTATGGAATTATCTACTAAACCTATACTCCCTGGTTCTTTTGTTGTTGTAAAAGACAAGAACTCTATATACAGAGGATATAAAGGGTTTGTACAAAGAGTTACAAAAAGAAGAGCAGCGGTTCTGTTTGAAGGGGGTAATTGGGATAAACTCATAACTTTTAAGCTGACGAATTTACAAATAGTATAAAAATTAGATTTTACCTATAGTTACAAATTTTTCTATCAAAACCCTCGCTGCATTTGTTTCTGCTTGTTTATGGGACTTGCCGAATGCAGATGATTCTTTTAATCCTTCGATAAATATATCGCAAGAAAATCTTTTAGGGTCCCCATTTTTCTTTGAGACTTCAATTATTTTATAGACTGGCAAATCAAAACCTTTACTTTGACACCACTCTTGCAATACTGTCTTAGATTTAAATTTATATGGAGCTTTTAAAAATATTTCTGAATCTTTCTCCCAAATATCATCTAACCAAAGATTTACTTCCTGAATTGAATTAAAGCACTTGTAAATAGAACCAATTAGAGCTTCTGTAGCTTCACCAATAATAGTTTTTTTTGAATTTTCATCACCAAGAGCTTTAGGTCCTTTAATAATTAATTTCTCTATATCAATTACCCCCCCTAATTTAGTTAACCATTCATCACTTACAATTTGTGCTCTTAGCTCTGATCTTTCTCCTACACTCATTTGAGGATATTTTTTTTCAATAAAATTAGAAGCAGCTAATCTGAGTACTGCATCTCCGAAAAATTCTAGTTTTTCGTAATTTATTATTTTGTCCGCTGAGGAATGGATAAATGCTTGATGAAAATCTTGAATAACTAAAATATTTTGAGATCTAATTATTTCAGAAAATCTTTTTGATTTAATATTTAAAGACTTTAAAAAAGTAGTTATTTGATTGATTCTCTTTGCGTTAATTATATTTGTCATCTGATTTGAATAGTCACAACAATTAGAAAGCAGGTCATAAGCCGGGTTCTGTTCATCTTAATTAAGATGGGCAACCATCTATCTAGGACTGGAATTACTTCACAGTCTCAAGCGGCGCTTAAAAGTAGATTTTTTAATGGTCATAAATCTACTAAGCCTTGCTCCCAGCCGGGGTTTACCTAGCCAACACTTCTCAATGTTGCTGGTGCGCTCTTACCACACCCTTGCACCCTTGCCATACATAAAGTATTAGGCGGTATGTTTCTGTGGCACTATCCTCACGGTTGCCCGCACTGGGAATTACCCAGCAAGCCTGACCATGTGGGAGCCCGGACTTTCCTCAAAAAAGTTTTATTTTGGAAACAAAATAAAACTTTTTTGCGATTGCCTCTCCTGCTTTCATTTAGCATAATGCTTAATACTACAAAAATCATCTATTGGGGCTGTAGCTCAGCAGGATAGAGCAACGGTTTCCTAAACCGTAGGTCGTGGGTTCGACTCCCGCCAGTCCCGTAAAAATAAAAAACTATATGTAGTATGTGTGCAAACTTGCTACTCTCTAGCTAGCGTATAGTTAGTAATAAATCTTTTATGGCTAAGTTGCATGATATGCGTTTAAAGCTCTTAATTCAACAAGAACATGAACGTATTTCTAAATCCCAACCTAATGATTTAGATCTTTCAATAGTTCAAGCAAGATGCCTGTGTTGGCTTGCTCTATTGGCGGAAGCTCACGAAGACCAAGCAAATGATGCTGAAAAAAGAGGCGATGCCGAGCAAGCAATGGGATGGTTTGCTGACTCTATGAGACTAAGAGATGTTATTAATTTGGTGACTAGTATTGAGATACCTTTGCCAGATAGTCCAGATTCACTCGATGAAAATGACGAATTATTGGATGGCCCTACAATTTTGCCCAAATAGTGAGATGATATAAAGAGAATTATATTTTCTTTTGGCTGAAGAACTATGTCAATGCTCTGATTGTCAGAGATTTTATAAAGAGCATGATCGTCTGATTAGAGAATTTCCCACTTTTAAGCAGCAACAAGAATTGAATTGGGCATCTATTCAATCGTTCAGAACTCTTTGTACTAAGATTACTGATCAGTTGCAGAGAGAATTATCTGAAAGAGAATCAAATGAAGATATCAGTACAGAAGAAAAACATATTTCTGATACAGAAATTACTGAAACTTTAGATGAACTTGAAAGTGTTAATGCCTATTTATATTCAATTGAGGCATTAATGGAGAGAATATTTGATACAAAAATTTCAAACAATATTGAATCAAAATTTAAAGAAATTGCCAATGAATTAGCCCCAGACCCATTAAATATGGATCGATTAATTTTGAATAGATTATTTCATCAAACCCCAGATTCACCAGATAAGAAAAATACTAATTAGTTAATTCTTCGACATCGCAAGTAATTTCAACTGGCATTGGAGAGACTTTCCAAATAGATTTACAGTACTCTCTAATAGATCTATCTGAAGAAAAATATCCTGATCTAGCAGTATTTAATAATGCCATTTTATTCCAAGATTTTTTATTAGTCCAGCATTCACTAACCACATCTTGTTTAATTAAGTAGTCTTCAAAGTCAGCCATAACAAAAAATGGGTCATATCCAGTCAAACTATTTAATAAAGGTTTAAATAATTCTTTATCTCCATTGCTAAAGTGACCAATTTCAATTAATCGTATAACTTCTTTAAGCTCAGGAGATTGATCAATAAAAGTTTTAGGAGAGTAATTATTATTTTTTAAATCCATAATTTCGCTTTCAGTTTTACCAAAAAGAAAGAAATTCTCTTTTTTCACAAGATCTCTTAATTCCACATTAGCTCCATCTAAGGTTCCAATCGTCAATGCTCCATTCATGGCAAACTTCATATTTCCAGTTCCAGATGCTTCTTTTCCTGCAGTTGAAATTTGTTCTGAAAGATCCGTTGCAGGATAAACTATTTCACCAAGTTTAACGTTATAGTCTGGAAGAAAAACAACTCTTAATAATCCATCCATATCTGGATCAGAATTAACTACATCAGCAATACCATTAATAAATCGAATCATAAGCTTTGCCATAAAGTAACCTGGTGCAGCTTTACCTCCAAAAATTATTGTTCTTGGGACGTCATACTTGTTTGTACCATTTTTGATTCTCAAATACTGAGCAATAATTTGTAGTGCGTTTAAATGTTGCCTTTTATATTGATGAATTCTTTTTACTTGAACATCAAATAAACTTGAAGGATCTACAAGTATTCCAGTTTTTGAATGGATAAAACTAGATAATTTTCTTTTGCCATTTAATTTAGTTTCCTCAAATTTTTGTAAAAAATTGTTGTCATCTTTTTTTTCTTCTAACTTTTTAAGAAGTTCCATATTTGTTATCCAATTAGGGCCAACTTCCTCTTCTAGAAGGTTAGATAATGATGGATTAGAAAGGGCAACCCATCTCCTTGGAGTAACCCCATTAGTTACATTTGTAAATTTTTCAGGCCATAGTGCTGCGAATTCAGGAAGAAGTTGTCTTTTTATTAGATCTGAGTGAAGAGCTGCTACACCATTTATATGATGTGCTCCAATTGTAGCCAAATGAGCCATTCTTACTGATTTCGATCCTTCTTCATCAATTATTGAGAGCTTTTGAAGGATTTTGTCATCACCAGGATAACGTAGTCTTAATTGTTGTAGGAATCTCCAATTAATTTCATAAATAATTTCTAGATGACGAGGAAGGAGATTATTAAATAAACCTAAATCCCATTTCTCTAAAGCTTCTGGAAGTAATGTATGGTTGGTATAAGCGACTGAAGAGGTTGTTATATTCCAAGCTTTATCCCAACCTATTTGATATTGGTCAATAAGAAGTCGCATTAATTCAGCTACAGCAATTGCAGGATGAGTATCATTTAGCTGTACTGTCCAATGTTTAGAAAATTCTGTTATTGGTATTGATCTTTTTTCAAGGCTTCTCAACATATCCTGGAGAGAACAACTTACAAAAAAGTGTTGTTGTTTTAGTCTTAATCTTCTACCTTCATCAGTTCCATCATTAGGATATAGAACTTTTGAAAGAGTTTCAGATGCAACTTTTTCTTCAACCGCTCCATAATAATCACCAATATTGAATGCATAAAAGTCAAAACTTTCTGTGGCATCAGCCCTCCACAATCTTAATCTGTCACATGTATTTACTCTGTATCCTAAGACTGGAACATCATGAGGTACTCCAATAGCGTGTTCAGAAGGTATCCACCTTGATCTGTAGTTGCCTTTATCATCTCTATAACTTTCAGTTCTACCTCCAAAGCCAACAAAACATGATTCGTCAGGCTGTGGCAGCTCCCATGGCCACCCACCTTTTAGCCATTTATCAGTAACTTCAACTTGCCAACCGTCTCTAATTAGCTGATTGAATATGCCAAATTCATATCGAATACCATAACCAACTGCTGGAACTTGAAGAGAGGCTAATGATTCCATGTAACACGCTGCAAGTCTACCAAGTCCACCATTACCTAGTCCAGGTTCTTCTTCAACTTCAAGGATTGTTGACAATGATTCAATTCCAAATCTCTTTAGAGCATCTTCTGCTTCTTTAGTTATTCCTAGATTGAGAAGATTATTACTTAATTGAGGACCTATTAAAAATTCTGCTGATAAGTAGGCAACTGTTTTTTGTGGTTTTTTCCTTATGACTTCTTGACTGGCTAAGTATCTGGTCATTAGCCTATCTTTAACTGCGTAACTTAACGCCATATACAAGTCGTGAGGACTTGCAGAAGTAGCCAACTTTCCAAGAGTATAAAAAAGATGGGCTGTCATTCCTTGAAAAACAGCATCAGAATCCATGCCAGCTTTCTCAGGATCTAAATAGCAGCCTGGGGTAGGCAAGCGTAGATCGAAGGGTTCGTTGGAATTCATTATATTAGCCATATAACAGACAATAGCCAGTTTTTAGAAAATTTCTTTGTTGTAACTTCAGATCCACACTTGTTGAGTATTTTTGCTTTTTTCTTACATATTTCTTAAAGAGGGCCCTCGATAAACTATCTTCCAATTAGGTAGTTTATTTTTTACACTTATAATGTATTCTTTACTTGCTGAATTAAGTGCACATGATTTAGAAGTTGCTGAAACATTGATCGGAGTTATAAGATTTCTATTGATCTTTTTAGCAGCAAGAGCATTAGCAGAAGTATTAGTAAGACTAAGTTTACCAACGATTGTAGGTGAGCTTCTTGCAGGGGTTGTAATAGGAGCATCAGGGTTTCATTTATTGATACCGCCCTCTGCTGGAACTGAACTAAATGAAGGACTTGTAAATGTTATTAGTTCATTAGCTTCAATTCCTCCGGAAGCAGTACCTGATGTTTATTTCGAAAGTTTTCCATCCCTACAAGCAGTAGCAACACTTGGTTTATATGCACTTTTATTTTTAACAGGATTAGAAAGTGAGTTAGAGGAATTGGTAGCTGTCGGTGCGCAGGCTTTTACCGTTGCTATGGCTGGGGTAATTTTACCGTTTGCATTTGGAACTCTCGGATTAATGTTTATTTTCCAAGTAGATCTAATTCCAGCAGTTTTTGCTGGAGCCTCTATGACAGCCACAAGTATAGGAATTACTGCAAGTGTTTTCGGTGAATTAGGATATTTGAAAACTAGGGAAGGACAGATTGTTATTGGTGCAGCAGTTCTAGACGATATTTTGGGAATTGTTATTCTGGCAGTTGTTGTGGCTCTTGCCGCAGGAGGTTCTTTAGAAATTGCTCCTATTGTGAAATTAGTTGCCGCAGCTGTAGTATTTGTTATTGCTGCTATCGCATTAAGTCGAACAGCAGCTCCAGGATTTGATTGGTTATTAGATAGATTGAAAGCTCCAGGAGCTGTAGTAGTAGCATCTTTTGTGATACTTGTATTATGTTGTTTTGTTGCAACAGCCATTGGATTAGAAGCAGCTTTAGGTGCTTTTGCAGCTGGATTGATTCTTAGTAGTTCTAAAAATAATCATGCAATACAACAATCTGTTTTACCTTTAGTTTCCTTATTCGCAACTATTTTCTTTGTATTAGTTGGAGCTGGAATGGATTTATCGGTTATCAATCCACTTGATCCAACAAGTAGATCAGCTCTTGTGGTTGCAGGATTTTTATTAGTTGTTGCAATTATTGGAAAAATTGCAGCTGGATGGGTATTTTCAAGTGATAAACCTACAAATAGATTAGTTGTTGGTTTGGGTATGATGCCTAGAGGAGAGGTTGGTTTAATTTTCCTTGGTCTAGGAACAAGCGCTAAGTTGTTAACTCCTTCTCTTGAAGCAGCTATTTTATTAATGGTTATTGGAACTACATTTCTTGCACCTGTTCTCTTGAGAATTGTTCTAAAAGATAAGCCCCCAAATGATGGCAATAAAATTTCAGATGATGTTGCAGCTGATCCTGTGGGTCTTCTTTAGGAAATAAGTTTATTACAATCAATAATAATAGGATTTTTAATATATGAAAAAATTAGCTCAGCTAGATTGTTTTGCAAATTATGACTGGAATTTTTTAAATTACCCAATACATACTGTTTCTGCTAAGCCTGAGCAAACATCAAAAGAATGTGCAATTTTATTAATTCATGGTTTCGGAGCTTCTACGGATCATTGGAGATTCAATATCCCTATTTTGAGTAACAAATACGAAGTTTATGCTATGGATCTTCTCGGTTTTGGAAAAAGTCCTAAGCCGCAAGATGTTGAATACTCAGGATCTTTATGGAAAGATCAAGTTGTCGCTTTTGTAAAAGATAAAATAAAAAAACCTACAATTATTGTTGGAAATTCATTAGGTGGTTATGCAGCATTAGCAGCTGGTTCAGAATTAAAAGAGCTAAACGCAGGAGTGATATTACTTAATGCTGCAGGATATTTTAGTGAAGAAAAAACTATCAAAAAGAATATGTTGCAAACTTCACTTGAAACAGTTGCAGGTATATTTTTGAAAAATATTGTTTTTCAACGTTTAATTTTTGAGAATATGAGAAATCCAAAAAATATTAAAAAGACTTTGAATCAAGTTTATGTTGATAAAAAAAATGTTGATGATTTTTTAGTTGAGTCAATAAGAAAGCCTTCGCTAGATTACGGAGCTTTTAATGTTTTTAGAAGTGTATTTAACCCATCAGGTCCTCAGGGTTTGCCATTGGATAAGTTATTCGCAAAACTCGATTCACCATTATTACTGCTTTGGGGAGGAAAAGATCCATGGATGAACACTCCAAAAAAAAGAAATCTATATAAAAAATTTACACCAAAGAATACAAAAGAAATCATTCTTGATGCTGGACATTGTCCTCATGATGAAATACCTGATTTAGTTAATCAGCATATTTTGGATTGGGTTGATTCTCTTTAAGTAACAATTGTGGAAATTAAATTATCTAATAAAGACCAAGGAATTTTTGTGTTTCAATTAGATCAAAAAAACTATATTAAATTTTGTCCTAAAAGGGGAGGTGTTATTACAAATTGGGTTTCGGATGGCAATGAAATACTTTATTTCGATGAAAAAAGATTTATGGATAAATCAAAAAGTATTAGGGGAGGCATTCCAATCTTGTTTCCAATTTGTGGAAATCTCAATATATCTAGTTCTGTATTTGGAAAAGATTATTTGCAATTAAAACAACATGGTTTCGCTAGGGATTTGGAATGGCAATACTCTTTTAATGAAAATGAAAAATCCTTATGCTTACTTTTAAATGAATCTAAAAAAACTAAAAAATATTATCCTTTCGATTTCGAACTTAGAATAGAAGTTACATTGAAGGTAAACTGTTTAGAATTTGAAATTACCATTCATAACAAAACAGATATTACTATGCCTATAAATTTTGGATTGCATCCTTATTTTAATGTTTCAGATTTCAAAAATTTAGATTTTATTAATAATCCACTTAATTGTCAGAATCAAGAAAAAAACATCATTAGTAATACTTTGGATGAATTAAACAATATAAATTTAGGAATTGATCTACTTATGTATACTTCCGGCAGGAGCGCTTTTCGAGATAAAATTTTCAAAAGACAAGTAACTTTAAATCATCCTTATCCTTTTGACCTAGGTGTTATTTGGAGTGATCCTCCAAGAAGAATGATATGTCTTGAACCTTGGACTAGTCCCCGAAATTCTTTTGTTGATGGATTCAGAAACATTATGATTCCTTCAAATGATAGTCAAATTTTTGATGCCTCAATACAAATAAAATCTCTTAAGTAAATTATGCATTTCTTATGAAATTTGTTGTTATAGATGATGATCCAACAGGTTCTCAAACTGTCCATGATTGCTTATTACTTCTTAAGTGGGACTGCTCAACTTTAGTCAAAGGTTTTGAATCTAAATCTAATTTATTTTTTATTTTGTCTAATACAAGGTCACTATCGGAAAATGATGCGAAATTAACAATAGAGGAAATTTGCAAAAATCTTAAGACCGTTATAGCTTCTCAGGCTTATAAAGAAGAAATTATTTTTATAAGTAGAGGAGACTCTACCCTTCGAGGACATAACTTTTTAGAGCCAAGTGCTCTCAATAGTTGTTTAGGCCCTTTTGATGCTACTTTTCATATTCCAGCTTTTATAGAGGGTAAAAGATTAACAATTAATGGATCACACTTTGTGGATAAAACGCCTATAAGTCAAACTATTTTTGCAAGAGATAAAAATTTTGGATATGAGACAAGTAATGTCAAGAATCTTTTATTTCAGAAAAGTAAATCGCAAATAAATTTTGAAGATATTCAAAATCTATTACTGTCAGATATCGAAATTCTAAATGATGAAGAAAATAATATTGTTTTTAAAAAACTAAAGAACTTGAAGAATAATAAACATGTAATTGTAGATGCAGAAAATTATGCTCAACTAAAAAAATTTTCTTTAGTAATTAAAAAATTAATTAAACAAAGAAAATTCCTTTTTCGAACTGCAGCAAGTTTTATAAGTTCAATTTCTGAGAAAAAAAGCGTCTCTCAGGTTGAGACATTTTTCTCTAATTTAAGAATTAGGAATAAAGACAAGAGTTTTCTTCCAGGACTCATAATTGTTGGATCCTATGTGGAACTTTCAACAATACAATTGAAAAATTTATTAAAGATAAGTAATTGCAACCCCATTGAATTAGATGTTTTTGAATTCTTTAAAATTACTTCATCAGAGAATAATCAGAATCGAAGGAGTTTGTTTAAAAATAAATTTTTGAAAGAAATTAGATTTTCTTTTGAGAGAGGAAAAACCCCTGTATTGTTTACTTCAAGAAAATTTATATCATTAGATTATTCTGAACAATTTAATTTTTATAATTCACTTGCTTCTTTTATTGCTGAATTAGTAGCAGATTTGAAGTATGAAATAGGATATTTGATTTCAAAAGGTGGAATAACAACAAATATAATTCTTAGTAATGGACTTAATGCAGATTATGTTTTTCTAGAGGGACAGATTTTTACAGGTATTTCTGTAGTGACTTACAATTTAAAAAATGATGAAAAGCTTCCTATCGTTACACATCCTGGAAACATTGGAACTAAAGATTCACTAGTAAATATATGGAAAGTGTTGGAAAATAAAAATAATTTTTAAAATTAGAAATTTGAGATAATTTCTTCAGCAAAACTGCTGCAGGATAAGGGTTCTACTTTGGGTTCCATTAAACGTGCAAGATCATAGGTGACTTTTCTTTGTTCTATTGCCTTACTTAAACCTTTGGTAATTAAGTTCGCTGCTTCATCCCAACCAAAATACTCAAGCATCATTACACCACTTAGAATGACAGAACCTGGATTAATTTTATTTAATCCTGCATGTTTTGGCGCCGTACCGTGGGTAGCTTCGAAAATTGCTGCATTATCTCCAATATTTGCCCCAGGAGCCATACCCAGGCCACCAACTATTGCCGCAGCTGCATCAGAAACATAGTCACCATTAAGATTTAATGTCGCAAGAATTGAATATTCTTGAGGTCTAGTTTGAATTTGTTGAAATATACTATCAGCTATTCGATCATCAACAAGAATAAGTTCTTGCCATTTACCATCTCCATGCGAATGTGATATTGAAGCAATAACTTCTTTAATTTCTTCGCAGATAAATGCTTTTTTATTATTAGTAAGCTTGTCAAAACCTGGTTCGATTTTTCGTGCATTATTTTCAATTGTAATTTCTGGATTTTTTTTAATATTATCTAAAATCCAGCTTTCTCTTTCCGTAATGCAGTCTTCTCTAAATTCAGTCACTGCCAATTCATATCCCCAATCTCTAAACGCACCTTCGGTGAATTTCATGATATTACCTTTATGTACAAGAGTGACGTGCCTTTTATTTCCTGATAATTTTTTTGCATGTTCAATAGCCTTTCTAATATGCCTTTGGCTCCCTGATTTGCTAACTGGTTTTATTCCAATTCCAGACCCCTCTGGAATTATCCTATTTTTTAAATTTTTACTATTTGGTATTACAACGTTATTTAAGTGATTAATTAATTCAAGACAATTATTATCATCGGCTTCCCATTCAATTCCCATATATATGTCTTCAGTGTTTTCTCTGTAAACAATAACGTCTAAATCTTGAGGATTTTTGTGAGGGCTTGGAGTCCCTGAATAAAATCTGCATGGTCTGACACAGCTATATAAATCAAAGATTTGTCTTAATGCAACATTAAGAGATCTAATACCTCCACCAATGGGAGTTGTTAAAGGGCCTTTAATTGCTACACCGAAATGTTTAATTGCTTCAATAGTATCTTGAGGAAGATAGTTATATGTTCCATAAATTTCACAAGCTTCATCACCTGCATAGACTTTAAACCAATTAATTTTTCTTTCATCTCCATAGCTTTTTTTAATCGCTGAATCAAGAACGATTTGCGTAGCTGGCCAAATATCAACTCCAGTTCCATCACCTCTGATAAAAGGGACAACGGGATTATTAGGAACATTAGGTTTGCCTTGATTAAAAGTTATTATTTCGCCTTCATTAGGTAAAGTTAATTTTTCAAATTTTGGCATAGCATTGAATTAATAAAAGATAACTCATTGAATTTCTTCGTATTGTAATTTGCGATGAGTTATTTTCCTTAAAAGCTAGAAATTTATTATTCAAATGTGAATAGAGCATACTTTATTGATCAGCATTTCAACATCTTTATTAAAAGAAAAAGTAGTTAATAAGCAAGTTAATGCAAATTATGTCATTTTCATAAAAATACTTAGCTATTTATGAATGCGAGTTCAAATGTAAGTAATTTTGAAATAGCTAATAAAATTGCTTCTACTGCAGCTTTGTTTCGGAAATATTTTCCAGACGCCAGCGTAAACTTTAGTCCCTGGGATAATTCAAATAATGAATCCATGCAAGATACTATTGATTTTGCATTTCATTTTCCTGGTTGGAGTCCTCTTATTGAATGTAGAGCAATACTCTTAGAATTAAGAATTGATAATGATAACAATGACAGAGTTCCGAAATTGTTAGGAATAATAATGCGAGGTATGATTGTTCCCTCCGAGAGATGGAGAGTAGCTACCATCGGAGATTGGGAAATGACTGGTACTCATCTACCTCAGAAGGAACAAAAAGATAATCTTTTTTTGGTTTGTAAAGAACTTTATAAGTTATTCTCTACAACATCCGCTGGTAACAAAAATTAGCTGTTTTATGTATTTTCCTTGTAGATTAAATACACTTACAAAAATAATTCAAAATATATGGCAGTCGCTCTTGCAGGACAATTAAGAGAAGGGACAAAAAAATCTCACTCTATGGCAGAAAATACTGGCTTTGTGGCTTGTTTTTTAAAAGGAGTTGTTGAAAAAAAATCTTATAGAAAATTAATTAGTGATTTATATTTTGTTTATGAAGCTATGGAAGAAGAAATTGAAAGATTGGTCCATGAAGAACATCCCGTAATAAAACCTATTGGTTTTAAATCATTATTCAGGAAAGAAACCCTTGAAAATGATCTTAAATTTTATTTTGGTGATAACTGGAAGAATGAAATTAATATTTCTCAATCAGCAAAAGAATATGTCGAAAGAATCCGTGAGGTAGCAAAAAATTCACCAGAGCTATTGGTTGGTCACCATTACACACGCTATATAGGAGATTTATCTGGGGGGCAAATTTTGAAAAGGATCGCTAAAAAAGCATTAAATTTGCAGGGAAAGGATGGTTTAAATTTTTACGAGTTTGAATTAATTACTGACGAAAAGAAATTCAAGAAAGAATATTCCCTTACTTTGAATCAACTTCCAATAAATCAAAAGACTGCTGATAAAATTATTGATGAAGCTAATCAAGCTTTTACTTACAATATGAAAATGTTTAAGGAGCTTGAGGGTAACTTGATTACTGTTTTAGGCAAGATTGTATTCAATTATATTACAAAAAAAGTTAGGAAAGGAAGCACCGAGACCTAGTTATTTATGTTTGATTCATTATTTGATTTCCTTAAAGCCAATATTGATGAATTAAATGGTCATGAAGTGCAAATATCTAGCGAATTCAAAGAACATCACAATGAAGACTCAAAATATATTATTAAAAATTGGCTTTTTTCATCTCCCGAATATAGAAAGTGGCGAATAACCAGATTAGATGGTGGCAAAAAACTGCAAGTGTTTAATACGGTAGCATATCCAAATTTTGATAGTGAATTACCTATTTTAGGGGCTGATATTTTATGGTTTGGAACTTCTCAAAAGTTATTAGCAATACTTGATTATCAGCCTTTAATTCAAGAAGGTAAGTATCTTGAAAAATATTGTTCAAGTTTAGCTAGTATAAAGAAAAAATATTCTGAATTTGATAATGGTAAAATGAAGAATATCTATGATTCAAAAAAGTATTTTTCCCCATGGGTAATTATATGTAGAGGAAATAAATTAAACCTTGATAAAGATTTAAATAATATATTCCATTCATTTGTAAATAATTATTTGAAAATTTATAAATTGAATCCTGTTAATCAATTTTTAAATACAGAAGAAATAAAGATTAATCAAATAAAATATGATAAGTACAGTTTTGAAAAAGATCCTGCAGATAAATTGTTTAAATCTTGTTTTGGAGAAAAATGGACAAAAAAATTTATTAATAAGTTTCTTTTTACATTAAATAATGAGATTATTCATTGAATGTTAATACAAGATACTATTTTTTATAGACCAGATTGGAGATGGCATATTTTTCTAAAATATTTAACTAATAATTTAAGTAAATATAACTGTTTAGAAAAAATAATACCCTCCGAATATTCTTATAAAGATTCAACTTATGGTTCAAAAAAATCAAAAAAAAATGTGAGTCTTTCTACGTGGGGTGTAACGCATAAAAAAAGAATTCAATTCGCAAGAGCAGTTTGTATTAATAGTCCAAATTATTCTGTTTTAAATTTTTTAATTATTCCTAATACTATTTATAATGTCCCATTTTTTGGAGTAGATTTTGTTTCTCTACCTAATAGTCATTTATTAGTATTAGATTTTCAGCCTTCATTAAAAATACAAAATCAATATAATAATGAGTTATTAGAAAAACTTATAAAACTAAAAACTCGTTGTCATTCATCACTCCCATTAGCTGAAAAAATGTCTGCAGACGTAGCTAGATTTTTTTCTCCAGGAGTAATCTGGTCAAAATTACCAAAAGAAGAAAGGAGTGATTTTTTAATTGCTAATCAGCTTTACATCTCATTTAAGGAATATCTTAATTTGTATTTGGAAATTCTTTTCAAAAGCAAGGAAGCCAATTTTGATATGCAAAAAGAATTAATAAATGGTCAAAATAATTATTTAAAATATCGAAGAGATAACGATCCAGCAAGGCCAATGTTATCTAGTTTGTTTGGCAAGGAATTTACTGAATCTTTAATTAAGGAAGTTTTATTTACTACGTAAAAGTCTTATAATTTATTTAAATTTGAAATCATATGAAAAAAATTTCTGTTCTTTTTGTATGTTTGGGAAATATTTGTAGGTCTCCTGCAGCAGAAGCTATCTTTATAAATCTTCTTGAAAAGAAGGGATTAACCGATGGCTTTATTGTAGATTCTGCTGGAACAGGGAGTTGGCATATTGGAAAAAAAGCTGACTCCAGGATGAGAATTGCGGCCGAAAGAAGAGATATAAATATCTTAAGCAGGGCTCGTCAAATTACTAGCAAAGATTTTGATGAATTTAACTATATTCTTGCGATGGACGATTCAAATTTGATAAATATTCAAGATCTTAAAAATAGAAAACCTTCAACTAATTTGGCATCAATTAAAAAAATACAAGATTTTAGATCAGTTTTTAATGAGCAAGAAGTTCCTGACCCATATTTTGGAGGTAATGAGGGCTTTGATTATGTCCTTGATATTTTAGAAGACTCTGTAAACGGTTTTTTGGAAAGTATTTCTTGAATTTATTGGATCTGAGTCTCTTTAGGAATCTTGTCATTATAAAGGTCAATAATTTTATCTACTACCTCATTAATTGAATATCCATCCGTAATAATTTCGATTGCGTCATTAGCTTTTATTAGCGGTGAAATTTCCCTAGTGGAATCTTCAAAATCTCTTTTCTTTATAAGTTCTTTTAATGTATGAAGGTCTATTTCTTGTGATTCCTTACTATTTTTGTCAGATTTTCTTCTTTTTGCTCTTTCATCGATGCTAGCAGTTAAAAATATTTTAAGTTCTGCATGAGGAAAAACAGTAGTTCCTATATCTCTTCCCTCAGCTACTAGTCCACCTGATTCTCCAATTTTTCTTTGTTCTTTTACTAAGAATTTTCTTACTTCTTTTATTGAGGAAATTTTAGAAACGATGGAACTTATCTCTTGCGACCTAATTTCCTCAGTGACACAATAGTTATTAATAAAAACATCCTGATATGAATTTGTATTCGACTTGAAAACAATAGATATATCTTTAAGAACATTCTGCAATTTTTTTTCTTTTTTATAATCAATATTTTCTTTTATCAGAAGCCAACTCAATGCCCTATACATTGATCCAGTATCTAAATATAAAAGTTTCAGTTTCTTTGCTATGAACTTTGTTACAGTACTTTTACCTGACCCCGCAGGGCCATCAATTGCAATAATGGGCCTTCTTTTCATTAGAAAAACGTGATCAATTAATCTTGTCTCTCCACATCTTATCGCACCAGCCAGTAACGAAATATTATCCTCAAGTCTTGCTGTTTGGAGGGTATGAGGGTGTAAATGTTCTAAATATTCAATTAAGATTTTTTTTGATGATAGCTTTTTAATTATTTCTTTTAAATTTATCTTTTTTTCTTGTTGAAAATTTTTTTTTGCTTCTAATAACTCACTTGAAAAAAATCTAATTAATTTTCTTTCGTTTTTTGATAAATGCACATTACGTGAACTTAAAGGTATTCCATCAAAATCTCTTTGTGTAGGAATAGATTTAATAGAAACATTTAATTTCTTTGTTAGGACAAGATTTTTTAAAATTAAAAGTTGTTGCCAATCTTTTTCTCCTAAGTAAAGATTTTTTGGCTTGATGAGATTAAGTAATCTATAAACTACTGTACAAACGCCATCAAAATGTCCAGTTCGATTTAAACCACATAATGCAGAAGATAAATCTTTTGGAGCTTTCAGGAATTTAATATTTTTATTATTCGGTGGATATATATCTTCAGTACTTGGGATGAAGATGGCATCTGCGCCATGTGCAAATGAGATTTTTATATCATTATCAATTGTTTTAGGGTAATTCTCTAAATCTACCTTGTTATCAAATTGAAGTGGATTTATAAAAATACTTACTAAATTAACATTAGAATTGTCATTTTTTGCTGTTGATATTAGTTTAATATGTCCATTATGAAGATTACCCATTGTAGGAATAAAATTAATTTCACTATTTATATTTCTCCTCCAATTTTCTATTTCTTCAGTTTTCCTTATGATTACTTTCTTCACTTTGTTTTTAAAAAATAAATCTATTTGATAAATAATTACTGGACAAAAGCAATCTTAGGCGGAATATCTATATAAGGAAAGTCTATCATTTTTATTTCATGGATTACAAAACATCAGGTGTTGATATAGAAGCTGGGCGAGAATTTGTTTCCGAAATTAAACAGGCAGTTGAAGGAACTCACACATCTAATGTGATTGAGGGTATTGGTGGGTTCGGAGGTTTGTTTAGAATTCCTATTGATAGTTTTAAAAAACCAGTTCTTGTTTCAGGAACTGATGGTGTTGGAACAAAATTAGAATTAGCCCAAAGTAAAAACTTTCACTTTGAGGTTGGTATTGATTTAGTTGCTATGTGCATGAATGATATTATTACTAGCGGGGCAAAACCTTTGTTTTTTCTTGATTATATTGCTACTGGTAAGCTTGATAAGAAACAATTATTGAGGGTTGTTCAGGGTATTTCACATGGCTGCGGAGAAAATAACTGTTCATTACTCGGCGGAGAAACTGCTGAAATGCCAGGATTTTATTCAAAAAATAAGTATGATCTTGCAGGATTTTGTGTAGGAATAGTTGATGAGGATAAGCTTATTAATGGTAAAAAAGTATCTGAAAATGACTTAATAATCGCTTTAAAAAGTAATGGAGTTCATAGTAACGGGTTTAGTTTAGTAAGAAAAATAATTCAAAACAATAATCACATAGATGAAGAATTTGAAAAAGTTTATCACTTAAATTTTTATGATGAGTTATTGAAACCTACAAAAATTTACAATAATGTGATTAACGAAATGTTATCTGAAAATATAGAAATTAAAGCTATGTCTCATATTACTGGTGGAGGAATTCCAGAGAATCTACCAAGATGTATGCCTTCTGATTTTATTCCTTATATCAATACCAATTCTTGGGAAATACCTATTTTATTTAAATTCCTACAAGAGAAAGGATCAATTCCTGAAAAAGATTTTTGGAATACTTTCAATCTTGGAGTGGGATTTTGTCTAATTATTGATAAAAAATCTAAGAACGCGATATTAAATATCTGTCAAAATCATGACATAGATAGTTGGGAGATTGGAAAGATAGTTCGCAAAACTGATTCAATAATTAGTAAATTTTTGCCAGAAATTTTAACTTAAATTTTTTTCATCTTTTTTAAATGAGTTTTAAAAAATTATTTTTTATACCCAAATGAAAAAGTTAGGTGTAATATAATTAAATTACGGCCGAATAATATCGGAAGTTAAGTATTAAGATTTAACCTTTTATTCAATGCCCTTTGCAAATAATCAAAGAATTACACGTAGACGTAGTTCAGCTGGCCCTACACCTCCTAAAAGACCAATAGGTAATAATTCTGATTCAATTGGTAGACAGACTCAAGGCCCAAGACCTACTTTTTTGACACTAAGGGATCATGGGAAAGTTTTTGTCGCTGATTTACCTAATTTGTCCGATGGTCAATTAGCGCATATTAGTAAAGAAGCTAATGAAGTTTTAAATAGTTTAGAAAAAAGGCTTTGTGATCTTGAAAATGATTCTAATGTTAGTAATCCTGAAAACGATACGCTGATAAAAGCTTCTACCAAAAGAGATGTCACACTGAGGTTCATTAAATCAATAGAAGAAGAGCAAGAACATAGAAAGAATAATCCTGCTTTAAGAGATGCTGCATCCGAATCATTACCGAGAACTTTTCTTGAGGTTGCTAGACATAGATTGCCTGGAGCAACTTTTGATTCACTACTTCGAGAGGCTCTTGAAGCATGTGCAGTTGATGAGAGTAATGAAGAAAATGAAGTTGTTGATAAGCCTAAAGAAACTGTAAAAATTATGGATATACCCTCTTCCAACACAAATTCTTCACTAGTTGTTAGTATCGAATCAAGTGATGATTCCAAGAATGACTCTATTTGATTCAACACAAGTGTTAATAAGTTTTGAGGATAAAAATAATTCAAAAATTAATCTTCCTTCCGATAAAGATCCTATTTTATGTAATCATTGCAAAAGGACTGCATCAAATGGTGTTAGATGTTTAGGAATGTGTGTAGCAGATACTGATTACTAAAATAGTTCAAATGTATAAATAAATAATCTGATGAAAATAATTAATAAATTTATTTAATTTTACTTATAAAATAATATGTAAGGTATTATAAATCAATAATAAAAAAGACTATTTTTCTATATTTCAAGAAGTAATTGAAACTTTTTACCTTTTATTTGAAATTGAAGTTCTTAGAAAATTTCATAATTAAATTTGTAAAAAAAATAAAGAAGGCGGCACCCAGATTCGAACTGGGGATAAAGGATTTGCAATCCTCTGCCTTACCACTTGGCCATGCCGCCGAAAAAGATTCGATCAAGCCTCTTTATGATCTTAACAGTAAGGTGTCTCATTCTTTATTATTTATATGCAATGGTCATGGAGAAGATGTAATCGCATCGGAAATTATAAAAAGATTACTAATAAAAATAAAAAATAAAAATATTGAAGTTTTGCCTTTAGTAGGAAATGGAGATGTATTTAATTCCATAAAATCAAATAATTTTCGTAAAATAGGATTTTTAAAAGAATTGCCTAGTGGAGGTTTTAGTAATCAAAGTCTAAAGGGATTTTTGCTTGATTTCTTTGCAGGATTTTTAATTGATAATTTAAGAAATTTTTTACTTGTAAAACAAAAGTCAAAACATCGCTGCAAAATTATCGCAGTAGGCGATTTCTTGCCATTATTTTACGCTTGGAGTTCAGAATGCGAATTTAGTTTTATTGGAACTCCCAAAAGTGATCATACTTGGAGTAGTGGCCCCGGTTGGGATTTAAGCGATTTTTATCATAAGTTGAAAGGTTCTGAATGGGATCCATGGGAAATGTTTTTAATGACATCTCCAAGATGTAAAAATTTAATTATGAGAGATAAAATCACAGCTAATAATTTGAATAGGAAAAATATTGAGGCAAAATACTTTGGTAATCCAATGATGGATTTTGTTAATGCAACAAATGAGAAGATATCAAATATTATTTCTTTTAAAAGGATTATTTTATTAGTTGGAAGTAGATACCCTGAAGCTCTTAAAAATCTTGATAATTTTCTTAATTGTTTGCAAGATTTTGATTTATCAAAGGATTTGGTAATACTTTTGCCTTTGAGCATTAATGCGAATGTTATTCAAATTCAAAGTTATTTAAATAAATATGGTTTTAGAAAAATGAGTAAAGTTAAATTTCTAATTGATGAAGATTCGGTATGGAAAAAGAAAAATCAATATGTAGTGATTGGAAAAGGTAAATTCAATTTATGGGCCAATATGGCAGAAGTTGGTTTGTCTAATGCAGGAACTGCTACAGAGCAAATTGCTGGCCTTGGAATCCCATCTCTTTCTCTACCGGGATCTGGACCACAATTTACAAAAGCATTCGCAAAAAGGCAATCAAGATTATTGGGAGGTAGTGTTTTGGTTTGCAAGAACAAAAAAATTCTTTTAAAACGTTTAAGTTTACTTTTGAAAGAAAAAGTTGATAGGTTAGAACAAGCAAAAATTGGAAAAAAAAGAATGGGGGAATCAGGAGCAAGTAAGAAAATCATAGATTCTATAAACCTTCATTTGTTATCTTAGTAAATGGCACTTGCGTACTAATTATTAATTCTGTTATGTATCCAATAAATGATCGGCAATATCTAAAAATTTGCGCAGAGATTGCAAAACTAATGAGTATAAGCTTATCTTCTGCAAAGAAGAAAGTAGAAATTCAAATTGCAAAAGAAGGCTCGAAAACTATTCAAGAAAAAATACAAGTTGCGCAAAATGTCTTAGAAATTTGTGAAAAAAATGATGGAGATAAATTAAGTTCTTCAAGAATACTTGATAAACTTATGGAAACTCTTGATGGTGAAGATAATTTTTTAACTGAAGATTGATTCTTAATGTTCAAATATATTTGAGAATTTTAGTATGTCTAAATCAGCATGTATAGAAACTGTTTTGAAACATTTTTGAGCTAATTCATATCTATTTTCTCTTTCTAAGATAACTTTTAATTTATGCATAGCTTCAATTAAATATCTAACATCATTTGCTGCATAATCTAATTGATCTTTTGTTAAATCTTCGTTGCTACCCCAATCACTGCTTTGTGAGCTTTTGTCTAATTCTATACCTAACAATTCATTAATTAAATCTTTTAAACCGTGTTTATTTGTATAAGTTCTTGCCAACTTACTAGCAATTTTTGTACAAAAAATATTTTTTGTATTAATTTCAAGATTACATTTTAGAGCTGCAACATCAAATCTCGCATAGTGAAAGATTTTAGTAATTTTTTCATCTTCAAGAAGTGCTTTTAAATGAGGTGAAGAAGATGTATTAAGATCGATTTTTATACAGGAAGTTCTTTTAAATTCATTGCATATTTGTACTAAACAGAGTCTATCTCTTCCATGAATCAACCCCATTGCTTCAGTGTCAATAGCAAGGTAGGATGATTTTTTATAAAGATTGTATAAATCTGCTGTTAAATCGCTATAAAGAAGATCAATATTTTTATTTTCAATAGTCATTTTTAATAAGTATTTAAATTAATGTAAGATTTAGAATATTACTTAAGATTTTATTTAATTAAGAATTTTTATTTAACAGGATCATTTTACAGAATAACTCTAAAAAATTATAATATGATGTAACTTTAATTTTTATTCTCGAGTTACTAAAAAAATATATTTAATGTCCTATTCCTTAAATTCAACATTATTGCTGACAATTCTTTTGGCCATAGGATTATTTTTTTTTCTTAGGGCTTCTAGTAAAGATAGAACAACCATCGTTGAGATTTCATCTTCTCAAAATCCAGTTAAGGTTTTAAATGGTTTATGTGAATGGCTTAATTTGAGGGGATGGAAGCAAACTGGAGGAGATTGTGAACAAAGAATTTTAATATTTAAGGGACAAGTTATTTCTAGTAAATTTTTAGCAATTTTTTTAGGTTTTCTTGGTGGTTTTGGTTCTTGTGCTTTGGGATTAGTAATTATTCAAGTGTATCCTGAATTAGGTTGGTGGCCTATTCTTTTAGGATTAATTGGTGGCCCTTTATCTGGCATTGTTTATTTTAAAAAATCAGCAAGAGAGGAGAAATTTGAATTAAGGTTGATCAACGAAAATGAAAATGATTCAACTTTCATGAGATTAAGAGCGCATAGGGATGAATTAATCTCTTTAGAAAATGAACTTGGAGCAAAACTTCAATTGAAAAGTGATGGTTCTTTATTTAAAACACCTATTTAAGATACTTTAAAAAGTTATTAGATAATTTTTAATCAAAGATATTATTCTCTATACAGAATTCCTCTAACTCTTTATCATTCAACCAATCTTGGGGTTTTGTAAAAATTGATGTGAGAAATTCCTCTCGAGAATCTTTTTTAGCTTTATATCCGTATTCCCATCTAGCTAAAGGCGGTAAGGACATTAATATAGATTCAGTTCTGCCGTTTGTTTGTAGTCCAAAAATCGTCCCTCTATCCCAAACTAAATTGAATTCGACATATCTACCTCTTCGATATAGCTGGAATTCTCTTTCATGAGAAGTATATTTTTGAGAAGATCTTTTTTCAACAATTGGTAGATAAGAAGGTAGGAATGCTTTCCCACAGTTTTCTGCTAAAGAAAATAAATCATCCCAATTTAAATTAGATTTGCCAATATTTTGTGAAGCTTTTGATGCCTCTCCATTTTTATTATTTCCTTTATAGATATTTTCTGACCCATCTTGATAATCATAAAAAATACCTCCTATGCCCCTAGATTCATTTCTGTGCTTTAAGTAGAAATATTCATCACACCAAGGTTTGAAAACTTTATGTAAATCCTTATCAACTTTTTCACAAGCTTTTTTATGCTCCTTATGAAAATGTCTCACATCAGAAAGGTAAGGATAAAAAGGGGTTAAGTCTGCTCCTCCGCCAAACCACCAAACAGGACCAGCTTCGAAATATCGATAATTCAGATGAACTGTAGGAATATAGGGATTCTTGGGATGTAACACCATAGAAGTGCCCGTAGCAAACCATTCATGACCTTTTGCTTCGGGCCTTTGAGAGATTATTGATTGAGGTAATTCTTTTCCTTGCACTTCAGAGAAATTTACTCCGGCTTGCTCAAAAATAGAACCGTTTTTCAATACTCTTGATCTTCCACCACCACCTTCTTCTCTAAGCCAGGATTCTTCAATAAATTTTTCTTTGCCATCTATATTTTCAAGCCCTGAACAAATTTTGTCTTGTAGAGTTAATAAGAGATTTTTAGTTTTTTCTCTCGAGTTTTTAGGAGGTTCTCTGAACATGTATTTAGTAAATCGTGAAGAAAAATTTTTTTTGGTTAATTATAAGTTTCCCTTTATAATTTCTCTTAGGGGGGCCTTATTTACTATTATTTGATAGTTCGACATAGTTCTTAATCTTTTAAACAGTCGACATCCTTGTCAAAATATTTAAAAATTTAATGACCACAATAGAAGATGCGAATTTTGCTTTAGAGAAGGTTCTAGATGCTGGATCACAGAAAAATGTAATTGAATTAGCTTGGATTAAAAACGTAAGAGTAACTATACCAAGAGTAATCGTAACATTATCATTACCATCATTTGCAAATTCTCAGAGAGATAGAATTGTAGAAGAGGTTCGAAAAGTACTACTGGATTTTGAAGATATTGATGATGTTCAAATAGAGATAGATAATAATCTTTCCAAGACAGAATCTAAAACTCAAAGTAATGCTCCTGAATTGCAGAAGATTGATGGAATTCAACATATCATAGCTGTTAGTAGTGGTAAAGGTGGAGTTGGGAAAAGTACCATTGCAGTTAATCTCGCTTGTTCTCTAGCTAAATTGGGCTTAAATACTGGTTTGCTGGATGCGGATATATATGGACCTAATACTCCTTCAATGATGGGAGTTGCCGAACAGAATCCAAAGGTTACAGAAGGTAGTGGTAGTGATCAAAGGTTAATACCAATAAATAAATATGGAATTTCATTGGTATCAATGGGTTTCCTTATAGAAGAAGGTCAGCCAGTTATATGGAGAGGACCAATGCTTAATAGTATTATCCGTCAATTTCTGTACCAAGTTGAATGGAATAATCTTGATTTTCTGGTTATTGACTTGCCTCCGGGAACAGGAGATGCTCAAATATCCCTTTCCCAATCTGTTCCTATTTCTGGAGCTATTGTTGTCACTACTCCTCAACAAGTATCTTTGCAAGATGCAAGGAGGGGACTAGCAATGTTTAAACAACTGGGTGTACCCTTACTAGGAATTGTAGAAAATATGTCAGTCTTTATTCCACCAGATATGCCAAATAAAAAATATGAAATTTTTGGTAAAGGTGGTGGACAAACATTAGCTAAAGAAAATGGTTTACCATTATTAGCCCAAATTCCTATTGAAATTCCTCTTGTTGAGGAAAGTAATAAAGGAATACCAATCTCAATAAGTCAGCCAGATAAAGAAAGTTCTGCTGAATTTGTTAATTTAGCTCAATTAATTAAGAAGCACTTTGTTAATAAATAATTGATGTTTAGGAGAATTTCTTTATTAAATAAGAGAGGATTTTTACAAAAAAAAGACAACTTTAGAAGAGGATTTTTGTTTTCTCCACTCCTTGTGATTCCCCTTTTTTTAGTTATTATTTCTGGTTTGTTAATCAAAAGTATTCAGGAAGATTTAATTGTATCGAATTATTTAAGTCATATCTTAACGGGCTTTTTGGGTTATTTTTTGGCATTTTTTATTTCTTATATGCCTTTAGAGAGAATTAGAAAGTATTTGATTCCTTTCTATTTTTGTACTTTAATATCCTTATTTCTAATTTATTTTTTTGGGGTCTCAGTTTCTGGAGCTCAAAGATGGTTGAATTTGGGCATCTTTTCTTTTCAGCCTTCAGAAGTTGCTAAATTAAGCACTGTATTAACTCTCGCTTTAGTACTCGACAAAAAAATAATTTCAAAAATAAGAGATTTAATATTTCCCTTATTAGTTGTAATTGTTCCTTGGTTATTAATTTTTTTCCAACCGGACTTAGGGACCTCTTTAGTTTTATTATTTTTGACAAGTGTGATGCTCTATTGGTCGCAAATGCCTATAGAGTGGATTTTGATGTTAGTGTTTTGTATTGTCACTTCCGTATTATATTTAACATTACCAACTGTTCTTATATGCTGGATTGCATTTGTAGGATATTTTGTTTATAGATCTTCGACAAAGAAAATTATTTTTTCTGCTCTCGCTATTTCGATACATTTTCTGGTGGCAAAATTGACACCAATTTTGTGGCAATATGGCTTAAAAGAATATCAGAAAGATAGATTAGTTTTATTTTTAGATCCAAATAGAGATCCATTAGGTGGTGGATATCATTTAATACAGAGCAAAATTGCAATTGGCTCTGGAGGTTTGTTCGGGACTGGCTTATTACAAGGTAAACTGACTAATTTGCAATTTATACCAGAACAACATACTGATTTTATATTCAGTGCTTTGGGAGAAGAGTTGGGTTTTATAGGATGCATAATAGTTTTATTTTTGTTCTTTTTTTTGATTAAAAAACTAATTAATACTGCAACAATTGCTAGGACTGAATTTGAATCTCTAATTGTTGTTGGAATCGCCTCTACTTTTTTATTCCAAATAATTATTAACTTATTTATGACTATTGGATTAGGACCAGTTACAGGAATTCCTCTTCCTTTTATGAGCTATGGTAGAACGTCATTGGTGATTAATTTCATATCTATTGGATTTGTTTTATCTATATTGAAACGATCTAGATCACGAAGAAATTGATGAAATCACAAATAACTATCAAAAAAATTCAAGATCTTTTGATTAAAGGATTTCAAACTATATATGTGGATGATGATACATCTAGAAGAATGTGGTGGGCTTCTTTAGAAGTTATTCAAAAAGATTTTCTATTGCATAATTATCAACAGGGAGGTATTTGGGTTGCCTCGCCTTTGCCAGCTCTTAATGATAAAAAATTTTTTAATCAACTTAATGGATGGCTTTGGTCGCCAAAGGGGTATCCATACTTTCAAAATGAGCATGCAGGTTTTTTACCAGTCAATAATTCAGATAAGTTAAAAAAAGATTTTGATTTAGTGAGTAATTATAAAGTTTTAAATCTTAGCCATAAAGATGGTTATGAACCTTTTTTGATGATAATCACCCCTAATTTTCAATGTATCTTATCAATTGCAGGAGAAAAAGATAAGAAAATTCTATTAATGAAGTGTGATGAAGAAAGCTTGAAAATTTCAATTGAATTAATGCATGCGAAATTACATAATGCAAATTATGAGGAAGGGGTTAAATTTCGTGAGGCAATAAATAATTTAGGAAATTTGAATATGAATAATCAATTTGAAAAATCCTTCTGGCCAATCTTATCGGCAAAATTAGCAAATTTGGTGCCAAATCACAATATACAGAATTCTGTAAAAAACGATGAAAAAAATGTGCAAATAACTGAAGCAAAATTATTACGTGCAATTTCTCATGAAGTCAGAACGCCTTTGGCAACAATAAGAACCCTCATAAGTTCTACTTTAAAAAAATACAATATGGATGAATCAATGAGGAATCGTTTAATTCAAATAGATAATGAATGTAATGAACAAATTGATAGGTTTGGTTTAATCTTTAATGCAGCAGAATTAGTCAGTGAAGAAGTCCCATCATTAAATAACTTGGCGAAAATTAATTTAGCCGAAATTTTTAAAAAGCTTGCTCCTTTATGGAATAAACAATTAAGTCGTCGTGGTATTTCTTTAAAGATAGATATCCCCAAACAACTTCCGCAAATTTTGAGTGATTCTGAAAAATTAGAATTAATGTTAAGAGGATTAATTGATAAAAATACTAGAGGATTAAAAGAAGGTAGTACATTGATTTTAGAATTAAGACCAGCTGGTCAAAAACTTAAACTTCAACTAAAAGCACAAAAATTAGATAACAATCAAAAAGAAATTTTAAAAAAAGATAACGGTTCTGATATTGGTCCTGTTTTAAATTGGAACCCTCAAACCGGAAGTTTACAACTTAGTCAAAATGCCACTCAAAAGTTGTTAGCTAGTTTAGGAGGGCATGTCACACAAAGACGAGATACAGGTTTGACAGTATTTTTTCCGATTTCAGATTCAAAATGAAATGAGAAAAAAGTTATACATATATTAAATAATGTAGAAAATTTGCTATTAATTTTGAATTTTGCAAAATATGAATGCTAATTTCTTATTAGAAATAACTCAAAATCTAGGATGACTGAAACTTTAGTTGGTCAATTTCCAAAGCATATTGGAAGTACTGGGGGTTTATTAAACTCAGCAGAAACCGAAGAAAAATATGCAATTGTATGGAAAAGTTCAAAGGAACAAGCATTTGAATTGCCCACTGGTGGAGCTGCTATTATGCATGAAGGTGATAATTTAATGTACTTTGCCAGAAAAGAACAATGCCTTGCATTGGGGACGCAATTAAGGGCTTTTAAACCAAGAATTGAGGACTTCAAAATATACCGAATTTTCTCTGGTGGCGATATTGAATTTTTACATCCAAAAGATGGTGTGTTCCCTGAAAAAGTTAATGAGGGTAGAGAAATAGTTGGTCATAACCCAAGGCGCATTGGAGAGAATCCTAATCCAGCTGGATTAAAATTTACAACTAAGAATACTTTTGATTAACTTTCTTAAAGTTGATATAAAAGAAAAATATAATTATAATTTGGGTTGACATTATTAGTATGATCAGCTCACACAAAGATAGTTTTTTAAAGGCTTACAAAGAAGGTAAAAATTTTATACCTATCGCTCAAACCTGGCCAGCGGATTTAGAATCGCCATTGTCGACTTGGTTAAAGTTATCTGAAAAAGATTCACATGGTGTCTTCCTAGAGTCTGTAGAAGGGGGGGAGAGTTTGGGAAGGTGGAGCGTCATAGCTACAAAACCTCTTTGGGAAGCAGTGTGTTATGGAGAAGAAATAGTTAGAACTTGGAATAATGGAAAAACTGAAATTTTTAAAGGGGATCCCTTCAATATTTTAAGAACTTGGACAAATGAATATAAATCATATTCGTTAGATAACTTCCCATCAATTGGACAATTATATGGTTCTTGGGGGTATGAATTAATTAATCGAATAGAACCAAGCGTTCCAATAAATGAAATAGAAGAAAACAATATAGCTTATGGTTCTTGGATGTTTTTTGATCAGTTAGTTATTTTTGATCAAATCAAAAGATGCATAACCTCAGTAGTTTACGCAGATATAACTTCTTCAAAAGATGCCTCTATTGAAGAAATTTATTTAAATTCAATTTCTAAAATTCAGAAAACTAGAAATTTAATGAAAGTTCCTCTAAAAGAAAACGAGTTTTTAGATTGGAACGAAAATAAGAATTTAAATTTAGACCTTAAAAGTAATTGGAAGAAAAAAGAGTTTAAGGATGCAGTTCTATCGGCAAAAGAATATATAAGAAACGGAGATATCTTTCAAATAGTTTTAAGTCAGAGATTTCATGCTCAGGTCAATAATGAACCATTCAATTTATACAGAAGTTTAAGGATGGTTAATCCTTCACCATATATGTCTTTTTTTGATTTTGGCTCATGGTACCTGATAGGTTCTAGTCCTGAAGTTATGGTTAAAGCTGAAAAAAATACAAAAAGTCAAATCGTTGCAAGCTTAAGACCAATAGCTGGTACAAGACCAAGAGGAAATGATCCCAAACAAGATCTGGAATTAGAAAAGGATTTATTAAAAGATCCAAAAGAGATAGCAGAGCATGTAATGTTAATAGATCTTGGAAGAAATGATCTTGGAAGAGTTTGTGAAATTGGTACCGTGGAGGTCAAAGATTTAATGGTTATTGAAAAATATTCACATGTTATGCATATAGTGAGTGAAGTGAAGGGAATCTTGAAAAATAACAGTGATGTATGGGATTTGCTTAAAGCATGTTTCCCCGCTGGAACAGTAACTGGGGCACCAAAAATAAGAGCTATGCAATTAATTAAAGAGTTTGAAAAAGAAGCTAGAGGACCTTATGCGGGTGTTTATGGATCTATTGATATTAATGGTGCATTAAATACGGCAATTACAATAAGAACAATGATAGTGAATCCCTCAAAAGATGGAAAATATAATGTATCGGTTCAGGCAGGTGCTGGAATAGTTGCAGATTCTTCGCCTGAAAATGAATATCAAGAGACAATTAATAAAGCTAAGGGGATACTAAAAGCATTAGCCTGTTTGGATAAATAAATGAGTAAAGATAATCTTTATAAAGGTTTTGAGGTCGAACTTTTTACAGGTTCTTTTGATTCTCATATTGGTGTTTCAGCTGATATTGAGAAAAAATTTTCTGATTTTGTAAAAGAGCCAGATAACAGAAATGTTGAATATATAACAGCACCTGAAAAAGACTACAATTTTTTATACGAGAAATTAATAACTCCAAGAAAAAAGTTAAGAAAGTGGCTAAATACTAAAAATTTAACAATCATTCCATCATCTACTCTTTGTTTTAAACACGATATTCAATTTCAAAGATCTGATATTGAAAATGTTTATCATCAATTTATTCAGGATAATTATGGAATATCTATTGCGACTTCAAGTGTTCATATAAATATAGGAATAGATAATTTAGATAAGCTTTTTACAGCTATTAGACTTATAAGATCTGAGGCTGCTCTATATTTATCCTTAAGTGCTAGTTCACCTTTTTTAAATAATAAAATTACGGATAATCACTCTCAGAGATGGATCCAGTTTCCTAAAACACCAAGTAGGGTACCTTTTTTTGTAAACCATAATTCTTATATCGATTGGATAGAGGAAAACATATCTAATAGAAACATGCAAAATATTAGGCATTTTTGGTCTTCAATCCGACCAAATGGTCCCCAAAGACCATTAATTCTTGATCGTTTGGAATTAAGAATTTGTGATTTTGTTTATGATATTAATCTGCTTTTAGGGATAACGGCCATGATAGAACTAAGGATTTTAAATCTTTTTGAAAATATAAATACCCTAGATCCTTTGAATTCCAGTATTTTTTCTATGGATGAATTATCAGAAATATGTGATCAAAATGAAATAAATGCTGCTAAAGATAGTCTGAATTCAGAGTTAATTCACTGGCAAGATGGCAAAAAAGTTATTTGTAGAGAATGGATTCAAAACTTATTATCAGATTTATCATCCACAGCAGAAAATTTTGGTATGAAGCATCTTTTGAATCCTATCTATAAAGTGCTTGAAGAAGGTAATCAATCTATGAAATGGATAAATCAATATGAAAAAGGTCTTTCTATTGAGCAAATAATGAAAATTTCTATCGAAGATATGATTAGGAGTGAAGACGAGAATGTTTGATTATTTAAATAAACATTTGATCTGAACATTTTCACTTGTGACATAATGATTATATGGAATCTTTTCGACAGATAAAAAATAATAACGTGGATCTTATAAGTAACAATGATCCACTGGATAAAAATCGTCTTTTAATAGAAGATCTATGGGAATCTGTGCTCAGAGAAGAATGCCCAGATGATCAAGCAGAGAGATTGATACAGCTTAAGGAATTAAGTTATTCAAAACAAATTGATGGTGATAGGTCAAAAACTTTTAAAACTGAAATAGTTGATATTGTAAATTCTATGGATTTAGCAGAATCCATTGCAGCAGCAAGGGCGTTTTCATTGTATTTTCAACTCGTGAATATTTTGGAACAAAGAGTTGAGGAAGATAGATATATTCAAAGCTTTACCAATAAGGATGTCCAAAAATCGCCCGATAATCTTGATCCTTTTGCCCCAGCATTGGCTAGGCAAAATGCTCCAGTAACTTTTAGAGAATTATTCTACAGACTGAGGAAATTAAATGTACCACCAGGGAAATTAGAAGAGTTATTGCAGGAAATGGATATCCGTTTAGTTTTTACTGCACATCCGACTGAGATAGTGAGACATACGATTAGACATAAGCAAACAAGAGTGGCAAATTTGTTAAAAAAAATACAGATTGAGCAATTTCTACCAAAAGAAGAAAAAAATTCTCTAAAAACCCAATTAAAAGAAGAAGTAAGACTTTGGTGGAGAACAGATGAATTGCATCAATTTAAACCTTCAGTGTTAGACGAAGTAGATTATGCCTTGCATTATTTTCAGCAAGTTTTATTTAATGCAATGCCTCAATTGAGGTGTAGGATAGCTGAAGCACTCGCCGAAAATTATCCAGATGTTCAGATGCCCTCTGAATCTTTTTGTAACTTTGGTTCTTGGGTAGGCTCTGATAGGGACGGTAATCCATCGGTTACTCCTGAGATAACATGGAGAACTGCTTGCTACCAAAGGCAGTTGATGTTGGAAAGATATATTATTGCGACATCTAATCTTAGAGATCAATTAAGTGTCTCGATGCAATGGAGTCAAGTCAGTGCTTCTTTATTAGAGTCACTCGAAACTGACAGGGTTAAGTTTCCAGAAATTTATGAAGCTAGGGCTACAAGGTATAGATCAGAACCTTACAGATTGAAATTAAGTTATATTTTAGAAAAATTAAGGTTAACACAAGAAAGAAATAATTTATTAGCTGATAGTGGGTGGAAATTTGACTTAAAGAGAGAAATTGATAGCAAAAATCAAGATAAAGATGAAAACTTATATTACAAGTCAGTAAACGAATTTACTTATGATCTCGAATTAATTAAAAATAGCCTGATTAGTACAGATTTAACTTGCGAGTCTGTAAACACGTTACTTACTCAGGTTCATATTTTTGGATTTTCTTTAGCAAGTTTAGATATTCGTCAAGAGAGTACAAGGCATAGTGATGCTATACAAGAGCTTACAAATTATCTTGATTTATCTGTGCAATATGACCAAATGTCTGAGGAAGAGAAAATTAAATGGCTTATTGATGAATTAAATACAAAAAGGCCTTTAATTCCATCTGACGTTAACTGGACAAAGACTACAGAAGAAACCTTTTCAGTTTTTAAAATGGTTAAGAGACTACAGCAAGAATTTGGAAGTCGCATTTGTCATTCTTATGTAATTTCAATGAGTCATAGTGCATCTGATTTGCTTGAAGTTCTCTTATTGGCAAAAGAAATGGGACTTCTTGATCAAAATTCACAAAAGTCAAAATTATTAGTTGTTCCTCTTTTTGAAACTGTTGAAGACCTCAAAAGAGCTCCAGAAGTAATGGAAAAGTTATTTAAATTAGATTTTTATAGATCATTATTGCCAAAAGTGGGAGAATCTTTTAAACCTCTTCAAGAATTAATGCTTGGATATTCTGATAGCAATAAAGATTCGGGGTTTGTTTCTAGTAATTGGGAAATTCATAGAGCCCAAATAGCTCTTCAAAATCTTTCAAGTAGAAATAATATATTCCTAAGACTTTTTCATGGAAGAGGTGGATCTGTAGGGAGAGGGGGAGGACCAGCCTATCAGGCAATATTGGCTCAACCAAGCGGCACTTTAAAAGGTCGAATAAAAATAACAGAACAAGGAGAAGTTTTAGCCTCTAAATATAGTCTTCCTGAACTAGCTTTGTATAATCTTGAGACTGTCACTACAGCAGTAATTCAAAATAGTTTGGTAAATAATAGACTTGACGCTACTCCAGAATGGAATCAATTAATGTCTAGGTTGGCAGAAACATCAAGGTCGCACTACAGAAAATTAGTTCATGAGAATCCTGATTTGTTAAATTTCTTTCAAGAGGTCACTCCAATAGAAGAAATAAGTAAATTGCAGATATCTAGTAGGCCTGCTAGAAGAAAAAAAGGTGCAAAAGATTTGTCAAGTTTAAGAGCTATTCCATGGGTATTTGGCTGGACACAAAGTAGATTTCTTTTGCCAAGTTGGTTTGGAGTAGGCACTGCATTGTCATCTGAATTAAATTCAGATCCACAACAAATTGAATTATTAAGAGTTCTCCATCAAAGATGGCCATTTTTTAGGATGCTTATATCTAAGGTAGAAATGACATTATCTAAGGTGGATTTGGAAGTTGCTAGATATTATGTTGATACTCTTGGCAGTAAAGAAAATAAAGATTCTTTTGATTATATTTTTGAAGTAATTTCTAAAGAATATAATCTTACAAAATCTTTGATACTAGAAATAACTGGTAAAAATAAGCTCCTAGAATCTGATAGAGACTTGAAATCATCAGTAAGCTTGAGAAATAAGACAATCATCCCATTGGGTTTTTTGCAAGTTTCACTTTTAAGAAGACTAAGAGACCAGACAAGACAACCCCCAATAAGCGAATTTATTATTGATAAAGATGAATCTAGAAGAGCTTACAGTAGAAGTGAACTATTGAGGGGGGCACTTTTAACTATTAATGGGATAGCGGCTGGCATGAGAAATACAGGTTGAAAATTGCAATATTTTTCTAAAAAAAAACTTGTTCTTCCAGAAGGTTATTTTGTGGACTCTTCTCAAATCCCATTAGCTAAAGAAGTTAACAAACTTTTAGCGAATTGTGGTTGTGAGACATTTCCTATAAAACCTCTTTCTGAGGCTATTCAGAAAAGTAATTTCTTTTTTACCATACAGAATGAATTAAAAAAAAAATTATATGGTTTTGTAAGGGTTACGTCCGACAGGGGATTGAATGCTAACTTGTGGAATTTAAGTGCATTGCCAGGTAATAATCAGCAACTTTATTATTCAATATTGCTTCAAGTAACTCTTGAGAAAATAAATAGAGAAATGCCTGGATGCAGTATTTCTGTACAGGCTCCAGTATCCTCGTTTAGAAGTTTAGAGGAAAATGGTTTCATACTAGATCCAAATGGAATAAGAGTAATGGGATATAAACTTTAAAAATCATGTTACGAGCATGGAGGGATTCGAACCCCCGACTCTCAGAACCGGAATCTGATGCTCTATCCAACTGAGCTACATGCCCTTTAATTTTTCAATTTCTTTAAAGAAAATCTAAATATTTTAAACTTAGCTAATTTAATTAATGAATGCACCAAAAAAATTTTTTTAAATAAATTAAAAATTAAAAATTTTCGGAACCATAAAAGTTTCGAAATTGATCTAAAAGAGCAAAGAGCAATTGTTCTTGGCTGTAATGGTATTGGCAAGTCAAATTTACTTGAATCGGTTGAATTTTTAAGTCAATTAAAATCTAATAGAGCATTAAGCGATAAAGATTTAATAGAGAATGATAGTGATATGGCTGTAGTCATAGGACAGATCAATTTTAAAGACGATTTAAAGTTAAATTTATTCCGAAAAGGCCCTAAAAAAATTTATGTCAATGAATCAATCTTGAAAAAACAGACTGAAATAAAAAATTATATCCGGAGTGTATGTTTCTGTTCTAATGATATAGATATTGTTAGAAGTGAACCCAGTTATCGAAGAATATGGATTGATAAAATCGTATCTCAGCTTGAACCAGTATATTTAGACCTGATAAGTAGATTTAATAGGATTTTAAAGCAAAGAAGTCATTTTTGGCGTTCGGAAAGTTTCTTAAAAACCCAATCTTCAGATATTGTTGAAACCTTTGATATTCAAATGTCAATAATAAGTACAAGAATTTTTAGGAGAAGAAGAAGAGCTTTATTAAAAATAAAACCATATGTTGAATATTGGCATAATCATTTAAGTAAATCTAAAGAGCAAATAAACATAAATTATCTTTCGGGGATAAAAAATATAATTCCAGAAGAAGAAGAAGAAGAAGTTGTTGTTAGTAAAAAAATAGCAGAACAATTATTAAATCAGCGTTCAATAGAAGCATTGACTGGTAAATGTAATTTTGGCCCTCATCGTGATGATGTTGAGTTTCTAATTAATAATGTTTCAGTTAGGAAATATGGTTCATCAGGACAGCAAAGGACTTTTATCTTGGCTTTAAAGATGGCTGAACTAGATTTATTAACTAAAACATTAAATGTCCCTCCAATACTTATATTAGATGATGTCTTGGCGGAATTAGATTTAACCAGGCAAAATTTGTTATTAAATTCTGTTGGTAAAGATAGTCAATGTTTTATAAGTGCGACACATTTAGATAAATTTAATCAGTCTTTCTTAGGCTCTTCACAAATGATTCACTTATAATTTTAAAAATGCATGATTTTTAGCTAGTCTTAAATGCATATAAATTTCTTAAATGGAAATCTACAAAAAAAATCAAATTTTAAGTTCGTTTAAGGATGAGCAAAAATTAAGTCATCAAAGTAAACACCTTTTGTTAGAACTTTATAGATGCGATTGCGAAAAATTAAATGACGAATCCTTTTTGCGCTGTACTTTAAATAGAGCGGCTAAATTGGCAAATGCAACAGTTTTGAATTTGATAAGTAATAAATTTGAACCTCAGGGGGTTACGGCAATTGCATTACTTGCTGAATCTCATATTTCAATACATACTTGGCCTGAATCTAGTTATTCTGCAGTCGATATTTTTACATGTGGTCAAAATATGATGCCTGAACTAGCTAGTCAATATTTAATTGAATCTTTGATGGCTAAGGAACATTCTTTGCGAGTAATTGAGAGAAATCCACCTGCAGCAGTCCCTAAACAGCTCAGAACGACTGTTTAATACAAGATTATCTATTTAATTTTCCGCTTATTAGTCCTTCAAGATCTAAGCTTGTGCAATTAAATCCTAAATTAGAAAAATATTGAACTAAATCACTAAAATTATATTTGTTAAAAAAATGCTTTAATTCATCTTGTGGAATCTCTATTCTTGCAGTTGAGCCTTGGCATCGAACTCTAACCTCCGATAATCCACCCTCTTTAAGGTATTCTTCTGCTTTCTCAACCATTTTTAGCCTCTCACTAGTTATTTCATGGCCATAAGGAAATCTTGATGATAAGCAAGGTTGAGCAGGTTTATCCCACCAAGGAAAACCTAATGCTCTTGAAATATCTCTAATATCTTGTTTTGAGAATTTAAATTTAGCAAGGGGAGAGACAACCCCTGCTTGTTTTGAGGCTTGTATACCTGGTCTGTAATCTTTAAGATCATCTAGATTGACTCCATCTAAAACAATCTTGTAATTAAGTTTTTTAGAGAGGTAGGTTGTATGTTTGTGAAGCTCTTTTTTGCATGCAAAGCACCTATCCTTGGGATTTTTACTGTAATTTGATTGGTCTAATTCAGATGTTTTAATTTCTATATGATTTACTCCAATCCATTTTGCTTGACTTCTTGCTTCTTCAAGAAGAGTATTGGCTAATGCAGGAGAAATACCAGTTATTGCAATTGCTTTGCTGCCTAATTGCTCAAATGCTAATGATGCTACTAATGTACTATCAACTCCTCCGGAATAAGCAATACAAACACTATCAAGATTCTTAATGTATCTTCTAATTGTATAAAGCTTTTCACTTTGTTCATCAGAGATAATTTCTAGTTGATTGAACATGCTAATTACTTTAAAATTCAAATTACCTATGATTAGGTTGAATTTATTATTAAATCTTTAATAATATTCTTATCTATATCTTAGATTAAATTTATTAATTTTGTTCAATTGACGAATACGAGAAGAAATAGAGGGATTGGAATTGTCACAGCAAGTGACAGTCAAGAGAGATCAAAAGGTCAATTACATATTTATGATGGAGAGGGTAAGGGTAAAAGTCAGGCAGCTTTGGGAGTAGTTCTCAGGACAATAGGTTTAGGAATATGTGAAAAAAAACAATCAAGAGTTTTACTTCTAAGATTCTTAAAAGGTCCTGAAAGGCCATATGACGAGGATTCAGCTATAGAGGCTTTGCAAAGAGGCTTTCCACATTTAATTGACCATGTTAGGACAGGAAGATCTGAATTCTTTACTGCTGACCAAGTGACAAAGTTTGATGTGGGTGAGGCTGAAAGAGGTTGGAATATTGCTAAAGGAGCAATTGCGAGTTCTCTTTATTCTGTAGTTGTACTTGATGAATTGAACCCAGTTCTTGATTTAGGAATGCTTGATATCAATGAAGTAGTTGACTCTCTTCAAAATCGTCCAGATGGATTAGAAATAATTATTACTGGAAGGGCAGCCCCTCCCTCTTTGGTTAGAATATCTCAACTCCATTCAGAAATGAGACCACGTTTGACAGGAGGCTTATCAAAACTAACAAGGCAAAGTAGTTCTAGTGGTGGAATTGAGATTTACACAGGTGAAGGAAAGGGTAAATCAACAAGTGCACTTGGTAAGGCTCTTCAAGCTATCGGTAAAGGCATATCTCAAGATAAAAGTCATAGAGTTTTAATATTACAGTGGTTAAAAGGTGGGAATGGTTATACCGAAGATGCTGCCATAGAAGCTTTAAGAGAGAGTTACCCCCATTTAGTAGATCATCTTCGTTCAGGCAGAGATGCCATCGTATGGAGAGGTCAGCAACAACCAATTGATTATGTTGAGGCTGAAAGAGCATGGGAAATTGCTAAAGCTGCTATTTTGTCAGGTTTGTATAAAACGATTATTTTAGATGAATTGAATCCAACTGTTGATTTAGAGCTGCTACCTGTGGAATCAATACATCAAACGCTCTTAAAAAAACCAGCAGACACAGAAGTTGTCATTACTGGGAGGTGTAAAAATGAACCTTCATACTTTGAACTCGCTGATGTCTATTCTGAAATGGTTTGTCATAAGCATTATGCAAATGTTGGAGTTGATTTGAAAAGAGGGGTAGATTACTAAATATTCTTAAAATTATTAATTACACAATATTTCTTTTACCTTTTCAATGCCGCCTTCAATTGATCTTGACTTAATTTTGAATTGAGACAAGATTCTTGACGCTTTTACAGAACGTTTCCCAGATTTACATATAGTGAAAACCTCTTTACTTAAACTTTCTTTTTGAATAAATTTGAAGTCAGATTCTTGTTTTAAATGACTTAAGGGAATTGATATAGATCCCTCAATTGAATAAGTAGAAAATTCTTCATTTTCTCTAACATCAATTACGAGAATTTTGTTGGGTTTTGCTTTGTATAAACTATTAAATGCATTTGCATTAATACTATTGATTTCATTATTTTTCTCACAATATTCATCGATATTATAAAACCTCTCAAACTGAGACAGATTTTTTATTCGTTTATTTAACTCATCACTTTTAAGATGTAATTTTTTCATATTCATATTGAATAAATCAAAAATTAAAATCTTCCCATCTAAAATTTCACCTTTTTTCAAAATGATTTTGATAATTTCATTAACCTGAAGAATTCCTATTAAACCTGTTGAAATACCTACAACCCCGTATTCTGCACAACTAGGAGTAGCATTTTTTGAAGGTGATTCAGGAAGTAAGTCTCTCAAATTAGGACTATTTTTATATAAATTGAAAACACTCACTTGCCCTTCAAATCCTTGTACACTTCCAAAGACTAGGGGTTTATGTAATATCAGGCATGAATCATTTATTAAATATCTTGTGCCAAAGTTATCCGAGCAATCACAAATAACATCAAACTCCTTTATTAATTCAAGAGCATTTTTAGGATTAATTCTCTCTGAAAAGGTTAATATTTCACAATTAGGATTTAATTTTTTAAGTCTTTCCCTGGCAGAATCAATTTTAAGATTACCAATAGTACTTGTTTCATGAATTATCTGTCTCTGGAGATTCGACTTTTCAACTTGATCGTTATCAACTATTCCAATTCTCCCAATTCCTGCTGCAGCTAGATAAAGCAAAACGGAAGACCCAAGGCCACCTGCTCCAATGCATAATACTGAGCTGTTTTTAAGATCTAGTTGTCCCTCATAACCAATCTCTTTGAGGGTTAAATGCTTTTGATATCTTTCTTCTTCATCAGAGCTTAAGAAATTAAATTTGATATCTTTGGACATTTCGATTCTTTAATTTTTGCGAGCTAAACTATGAAAATATAATAATTAAAAAAAATTTTTATCTTTTTGTATTTTTGCTATTTATGAGATTTTTTAATATTTTTGTTAGAAGTAGGTAATATTGTGAAGTTTTTATAAAACATTTTTAAGGTGAATTATCTTTAAAATCTATTCATAGCAGTGTATCTTGAAAATATAGAATGTTTCGGTTAGGAATTTTGCACAACAAAAAGGTAGTCAACAGACGATTTTTCCGATACCGTCTGGTTCATATATAAAATTTGCAGTCTGAATGTTCATGAGTGACAACACTTCCGAGTCAAATCAAGACTCCGGCTCCGATACAAGCTCAGATACTAAAAGCTTTTCAGAAAAGTATTCTGATGTAATGGGAAAAGTCAACCAAACTCTTGGAAATGTTGATTGGACCCAAATGGGAAAATACGGTAAAGCAGCAGGAATAATTGCTGTTGTGATTATCGCCCAAATAATAATTAAAGTTGTTATTGACACGATAAACTTTTTCCCAATTCTTCCAGGTTTACTAGAACTACTAGGAGTTGTAGTTGTTGGCCAATGGAGTTGGCAAAATCTTCGGACTAGTGAAAATCGTGAAGCAGTTATAGAAAAAGTTCAAAATCTTAAAAAGACTTATTTAGGTTAGTTAAAGATTACATATTGAGTATTGCTTTTACATAATCTTTAACTTGTTTAAAGTACGTTTCTCCAAACATATTGGCATGATTCAATATGTGATAAAAATTATAAATAATAATTCTTTTTTCAAATCCGTTTTTTCTAGGAAAAATTCTATGATACTCTTCATAAAATTCTTTTCTAAAACCTCCAAATAGTTTTGTCATAGCTATATCTACTTCATTATCTGCCCACCAAGATGCTGGGTCAAATATAATTCCCTTTCCACTTTTGTCTATTCCAGCATTTCCTGACCATAAATCACCATGAACAAGAGCATTTATTGGTTTATGATTCAGCAATTCTGATTTAATTTTTTCTTTAACTTTATTTATAGTTTCTTTCTCTAAAATCTTCGATTTAAGCATTAATAATTGAGGTATTATCCGTAAGTTTAAAAAACAATCTACCCAATTTTCTTCCCAGCCTTTCTTCTGATTTGTGGTTCCGATAAAACCCTCAACAGGAAAACCAAACGTTTTTGGATTAGATTCAGCTGATTTTAAGTGCATTTCTCCTAAACCTTTTCCAAGCTTTTTTTGGTCAAAGTTTTGCATAGCTATCCATTCAATTAAAAGAATCTCTATATTATTTATATTTTTATATGCAATAACTTCAGGAATAACTAAGTTTTCTTGATTAACATACTTTCTCAAATTTTGAAGACAATATTTTTCATATTCAAGAAATTTTATGTTTTTAACGTTTTTTTTAAGGAATAATTTTTTGTTTGAGAATTCTATTTTCCAGGCACTATGAATATCACCCCCATGCACTTGTTCAATACTTTTTGGATAGGTTTCACCTAATTCATCACAAATTTCGTTAACTTCAATGGGGGATAATTTTTGCATTTTCAATGAGAAAGTCCGAAGTTGTTGTTGTTGGAGCAGGTATAGCAGGACTAACTTCTGCAGCAATTTTATCAAAACAAGGTTTATCAGTGACTTTAATCGAATCTCATACTCAATCAGGAGGATGTGCCGGTACTTTTAAAAGAAAGAATTATATTTTTGATGTTGGTGCAACTCAAGTTGCGGGTTTAGAGAAAGGAGGAATACATTCTAGAATTTTTAAGTTTTTAGATATTCCATCTCCTGAAGCCACAATTTTAGACCCTGCTTGCATTGTTGATTTACATGATGGTGGTAAGCCTATTCCTATTTGGTATGAAAAAAGTAAATGGATTAGAGAACAAGAAATGCAGTTTCCTGGGAGTAGGAGATTTTGGAAACTTTGTACTCTCATTCATCAAAGTAATTGGATATTTGCTAACAATAATCCTGTACTACCAATAAGTAATTTTTGGGATTTTTCTCAACTTCTTAAAGCACTAGTACCGTCAAATCTCGTCACAGGTATCTTACTTAAATCTACTATTTTTGATTTATTGCGGATATGTGGATTATCCAAGAATGAGCGCTTGATAAAATTCTTAAATCTTCAATTAAAACTTTATTCTCAAGAGGACGTTTATAATACAGCCGCACTATATGGATCTACTGTTCTTCAGATGTGTCAACAGCCACATGGTTTGTGGCATCTTAAAAAATCTATGCAGTCTTTAAGTGAAGCACTAGAAAGTTCATTGAGTAAAACTGGAGTTAATCTAATTTTTGGACAAAAAGTTAATTCTATAAATTTTGATGACGTAAATATGTGTTGGAAAGTATCTGCTAATTCGAAAAAAAATTCTTTTATTTACCAAGGAAAAGATTTGATTTATACAGCGCCTCCTCAATCTTTGCTCAAGCATTTGAAAGATCCTTTAAAAAGAAAACAAAGTTATAAAAATCGACTTAATAATTTGCCTGATCCCAGTGGAGCTCTAGTTTTTTATTCAGCATTAAAAAAAGAACATATTAAAAAAACTTCCTCCAATCATTATCAATTTGTTTCTAATGAATTTGGTTCTCTATTTGTATCAATTAGTGATGACGGTGATGGAAGAGCACCGAAAGGTGAGGTTACTTTAATAGCGAGTATTTTTACTAAGACTAAAGATTGGTTTGATCTAGATAAACAAATTTACTTAAAGAAGAAAAAGGATTTCATGAAAAAAATATCGTTTGAATTGGAAAATCTATTTGATATTGATCCTGAAAATTGGCTACATAGGGAATTAGCGACCCCATTGGGATTTGAAAAATGGACTAATAGACCTAATGGAATAGTTGGTGGGCTTGGTCAAAATCCAGATATTTTTGGTTTATTTGGATTATCAAGTAGAACTCCTTTTGAAGGTTTATGGCTATGTGGAGATTCGATTTATCCAGGAGAGGGGACTGCAGGTGTTAGTCAGTCTGCATTAATGGTTTCAAGGCAAATTTTAGCTTCCAAAGGTATAGAAAATTTTACTTTATAAAATTTTGTCTGATTTCTTTTGCTTCAGCAAGTTTGTTAGAAAGTAACTGCCAATTTTTTTCTTTAATAAGAAATTCCAATGTATTCAACTTATTTTTAAAATTATTTATGGCATTTAAAACATTAATCTGATTATTAATAGCTAAATCTAAACCTAGTTGCTCATTGCCAACGCCAACTCTCGAAGTATCAGCAAATCCTGTAGCAGCCAATTTTTGCGTGAGATCTAATAAAGATTTATTATTTTTTGTATGCGCAGTTTCAATAAGAGCAGAAGCTAAAAATATAGGCAAATGAGAAATTAGAGATACTGCTTCATCATGCTCTTTTGGCGAAGCTTGACAAATTTCACAATCCATTGATTTTATTAGCTTGGAAATAGTCCTGACTGCCTTAAAATCACTTTTTTGCGTTGGGGTAATAATCCATTTTGCATTTTTAAAAAGACCCTCAAAACCTGAATCAACTCCTTTTTTCTCTGTTCCTGCCATTGGATGAGATCCAATAAATAGAGGATGTAATTTTTCCCATGTATTGACAATTGGTTCTTTAACAGAGCCTACATCAGTTAGTATTGTTTGCTGAGGTATTGATACTACTAATCGTTGAGACGGGCTGATCAAATCTTTGATAGGCAATGCCAAAATTATTAGCTCACATTTCTTTAATAAGCTCAGATCACAGCTAACAAAATTTGCAAGTTTTTTATCCTTAGCTTTTTTTTCATTAAATTCATTATTTGCTATTCCATAAATTGTATGGTTTAGACTTTGGAGTTTTAATCCTAAAGAACCGCCAATTAAACCTAATCCTACTATTCCAATTTTCATAGATTGATTAATTCAAGACCCTCTTATATTGATACCAATTTTTTGTATATTAGGTTCATAAATTTTTTTTGTATTTGAAATTAAATTAATTATAAATGCTTGAAATTTTAAGTCATCAATATTTGAAAAATTTTTTGAGAGATCAAAGTATTAGTTGGGAACACATATATTCTTTTGGGAGGATAATTTCGAAATGTATTGAAAATGATTCTACATATTTAATTAATTCAGAAATTTTCTCTAGCTATGATTGGTTACCTCCAATTTTGATTTCTCTATTTTTAAAGGAAGAGGATTCAACTTTTATTTTATCTAAAGAAAAAATTCAATTTATAAGCCAATTTCAGATTGATTTATTGAAAAATTTAGGTTTTAATTTTATTTTGAAAAATGATCAACTTATTTTTGCAAATCATAATATTCGCTTGATAACAATCCAAAATTTACTTAACGATCCCAATTCTTGTAATCTTAGAAATCACCGAATAGTTTATTCTGGAATTGAGGATATAAAAGAGGATTTAAGAAATCATTTTAGAATTTCTTTACTTAAAAAGGATTGGACAAAAAATTTTAAAGAATTTGAATTAATCAATCAAAAATTTATAAAAGTATATGATTCGTTGAAGAAAAAGTTCTTCATGAGAAAGGTCTTAGGAAATAGTTATATCAATTTAAATGAAAAAGAAATTAGTTTCTTTTCAAACTTTTTTTATGAAAATTCTTTTTTTTCTGATAAATTTTTAAGCGTTAACAAAGCATTATCTCAAGGCTGGGCATGCTGGGTAAAGTTAAACGATACAAATTTAGATTGGAATTTGTATTTGCAGCCAATAGATGAACTTTCTCAAATTAAGGATTTTTTTTCAAATAATAAATTTGTTTTTTTATCAGCATTGAGAAAAGATAATTTCTTCCAAATGTATTTTAAAAAGCACAGTTTAAATATTGACTTGGTTATCAATTTTAAAAGTAATTTTGAAGAGAAAAAGATTCCATTATATATACCCTCTAAACAGTTGCTTCCTAATAATCCTCTTTTTACCAATTCAATCTTGGATAAATGCAAAAAGTTAATACTTTTTAGAAATGGTTTAACTTTAGTTTTGTCTGATGATATTGATTTAAAAACTAACCTAGCTACAGAATTAGCTTCTCAGTACGGGAATAGGGTATTGCTAGAGACAATCCCCTCTGGTAAAGATGAAATCCTTTGTTCTAGTTTTGACTGGTGGATTATGAATTCTTATTTAATTCAAATTCCAGAACAAATTATCATTCCTTTACTTCCGATTCCGAATATGTCAGAACCTATTAATGCAATAACAGTCTCTCATAAAAAGAAGCTTTCTCAAGATTGGTTTAGAGACTTCTTTCTTCCTCAAGCTAGAGTAAAACTTGAAAGATCTATTTCTCCTTTAAGAAGAAATTCAGGTAAGTTAATAATTTTAGATGGGAGAGCAAATAAAAGAAGCTGGGGAAGATTACTTTTGCAAAACATTCAACCCTCAAAACAAATTAACTACATACTACCTTTTGATTAGGTTATGATTTTGTAAATAACTAAAGAAACATGGGAGAAGCAAAAAGACGTAAAACACTTGGGTTGCCTCCAAAAGTAAATAATACTAAAAATAGGTTTGATGAGTCTCCAAGATTATTTGAATGGCTTCCCTTAACAATCAATCAGAGAGATAGCCTAATTAAATTCAGTATTAAGGCCAGTTGGTTTGGAATCGGAGGGTTAGTAATCTTATGGATTGTAGTGAGATTTATAGGCCCTGCTGCTGGGTGGTGGACTCTGGCTGATTCTTTATAAAGGGTAGCCTCTTTTTTTCTAAATTTAAAACCTAGTGATATTAGGGATTTATGGAGGTAAATTCTTTTTTAGTGAAGGGGTGCCTTACCACTGTGCCTTGCCAATTTGCCTGTCCAACCTGCCTGACCAAATTAATAATTTGAAACATAAGTCAGTCTATAATTAATGTTTTGTATAAAGAAACAGATCGTGGAACATAGAAATTGAAAAAAATTCAGCGAAAATCAAATAAATTAGTGGAACATTTGGATAGGTTAGAAGGAGAACCTCAAGCAATTGATATTTAGATTATTTCTTCTATATATATATTAGGTATATTTTTCTCTAAAATCCTGTATGATTTCAAGAAATTTGTTTTTTAATCATGAATTTATTAGCTTCATTTGCTATAGGTGGTTTCAATCCTTCTGCAGCTGCCGTAGGATTTGGTTTTATGGCTCTTTTTGCCCTTTTAGGGATTTTCCTTGGACCAAACTTTAGTAAACTTGACTCTGATCAATAAATTTTTTTATAGATTTGAATTAAAAGACTCATTAGAGTCTTTTTTTTTGTGAAATTCTATTAATTCTTTATTATTTGAATCACTAGTTTATTTATATAAAATGAATATTAAATTTAGAGATAATATATTCCGTAATAGATAAAGAGAATTTCTACTTTTAAATCCGAGAGCTTTTGTGGCCTCGCTAATTGTGCATTGCATAGTAAATAAACGTGAAATTTTAAATAAAATACCTATTTCAACGGTATTATATTGAGCAAATTACACTTTTAAAAAAATGATGAAACTTGCTATCGTTTTCTTACCAGTAGTTTTTGCACTTATATGGGTGCTTTTCATTGGGTTAAGAATAAATAAAGTAGAAACTAGAGATGGGAAAAGAAAATTAATTAATTACTAAAAAAATTGATTATTAATTGTTTGATAAAGAAGAAGCACTTACGGAATTAAATGCTTACTAGCTCTTTCTGCCGAACTTAATCATTGCGACAGGGAACCCAACAGTCAAAACAACCCCAATAAAAAGAATCAAAATCCCTATTGGAGAAAAAATATCAACACCTTGTCCAGTTTTTGCAAAGAGCATTTTTCTTACTTAGGACTTTTCAAAAAACATTATATATAAGGAGAAAACTAGGCACAAGTATATACAAAGTACATAACTCTAGCTACCACTAGAGCTACCCTTTCTCAATATAAGACTAACTTTAATATTTATATTCCATTGGTATAACTGATCGGGACGACAGGATTCGAACCTGCGACCTATTCTCTAATACTTTTCAATGGGCAACATCATTTAACGATGATATTAGTAATTGGGATGTAAGTAGTGGAACTAATTTCTCAGGAATGTTTGGAGGGGATGCATTTAACCAAGATATTGGGGATTGGGATGTCGGTAATGGAACAGACTTTTCAAGTACTTTCAGAGGGGCTAATTCTTTTAATCATGATATTGGAAACTGGGATTTAAGCAACGCATTAGACCTTAAATATATGTTTATGAATGCAACCAACTTTAATCAAGATTTAAATAATTGGGATTTATCTAAGGCAACTGATTTAATGTATATGTTTTATGAAGCAGATTCTTTTTTATGGTGATATTAGTAGATGGGATGTCAGCTCAGTTACAGAATTTAATGCAATGTTTTATGGAGCAAAGTCTTTATATATTTGAATATCTTTAATAGAATTTTTTGGGTGTCTCGGTTGACTCTCCTTTCAAATAAAGGTCGTTTATAAAACATACATTAAATTACTCTTTTTTTTAGGTTTTTGTTTATAATAAGACTGCATAATTTCTTAATAAACAACCAAAAATACCGGCATGAATGAAAGCGGTAACAACGAAGTAAGAAAAGAGCAATCTCTAAATAGCAATAACCAGGATCCACTTAAGAGTATTGTCCTTAGCCAAATCGGAACCGACTCACAAAGCAGCACAATATACGTCTCTACTGATGGAAATGATTCCAACTCAGGCAGCTTTATTGCTCCATTCAGAACCATTCAACATGCAATTAATAATGCTCAAGCCGGTGATGTGATTTCAATCCGCGGGGGCACCTACCGTGAACGCCTCAAAATCGAAGAGCTGAATGGCCACAAAGACGCACCAATCACTTTTGTAAATTATCAGAATGAAGAAGTCATTCTGACTGGTGCTGAGGCAATCAATGCGCCTTGGGTCAAGCATGACGACAATATTTGGAAAACGAATCTCAATTTTGACATCTCTCAGCTGTATCTAGATGGACAGATGTTAACAGCGGCACGCTGGCCGAACATCACAAAAGATTGGGATCGTCTTGATGATTCAGATCGCCGCAACGCAACACCGAATAGTTACTGGGATATTGAAGGCACACGTGCCCTTGCCCTTGTTGATCCTGAGGTGCCGGATGAGTATAGAAATCATGAAGGTCAACATCGCCTATCTGATCTTGACTTCAGTGTCAAAGGAGCGATGCTGGTCCCTCATAAAAGCTTTGGCCAGACCCATGCTGGTGAGATCATCAATCACAAGGCTGGCGAATCTATATTTGATATTGATTCAAACTTTGAATTATGGCTCCGCAGTCCAGGTCAGACAGCCCTGAAGAATTTTAATTGGATCAGCGGGAACGACGGCAATGTCGAAACTGCAGATCTCTGGCCCACCAAAAATGGTCCGGTTGAGGGAAGCAGACAGCTTCATTATCATCTAGAGGGCCATTTAGGCTTACTGGATCAGCCTCAGGAATGGCATTACGACAAGGAATCCGGAGACCTGTATGTCTGGATGCCTGATGACCAGGATCCCAATTTGAGTGACTTGCAGGCACGTGCCTGGGATCGTTCAAGCTCGTATATCTCGGACCCCGATCTACATCCAGATGCTGATTATCACGTACTACTGGAGATCGACAATTCATCATTTCTAGATTTCAAAGGAATCACACTTCATACTGGAATATTTGAATTTAACGAAGCAACGAATCTAAATTTTGACGAGATGCGTTTCCTATATCCGACCTATGATGGTCGGATGTTGAAGGATGGACAGCTTCCTCTTTATAACAATCGCATTCAACCAGTCAGCCTGAAGGGACGGCCAGACTTAGATGAGGTTCCTGATTCAAATATTAGTTTTACCAACTCTGAATTTGCCAACGGAATCAGCCATTTGCTGCGCGCCGCCGGGCCTGGATTAGAAATAAAGAATAGTTATTTGCATAATGTTCGCGATCGCGGAGCCCTGAGAGTCTCGGCGGCACCAGGTATGAATGTTGAGAGAAATACATTTCACACCTTTGGCTTTGGTAGTGCTGCGAAAATCGGCGATTCATCTGTATGGCAATACAACCACATTCACTCATTCCACGGTGATGGAGATGTCTCGGGTATTCAGGTACCAGCAGCATCTCAAGAAGGCGCTTTGATCGCCTACAACTGGATTCACGATGCTCCAGGGCGCAATGGAATCCGGTTTGATGGTAGCCCCGCGGGTATCCGAGGCACTGCTCATCACAACGTTGCTCATGAAACTCGCCGTGGAATGAGAATCAAAGGTGATCAGCATGAAATCATGAATAACACCTTAGTTTCTAACTTTTCATACGATCTAAGTGCTGACCACGGAAAATTTTATGGTTACCTGGACCTGAATGATGATGGCGTTGATGATGGAATGGAGTGGGATGATCGATACATACCTTCAAGACATGGGAAGGACAAGGATCGGCGACGAGGCCATTTCAATTCAAGTATTCATAACAACGCATTTGATCGGATGCCTGATCCTTTTGGCGTTGGATCTCCAAATCAGGCAGTTGGCAATTCCTATGTAAGCGATCACGGCCAAGACAATAAACGTACTTCATTGATCAAAGAAGAGCTGCGGGACCCTGAAAATTTTGATTTTCGTCCAAAACAAAATTCAGCACTTGTTGATACAGGCCTACATATCTCTGGCATTACTGATGGATATCAAGGAGAGGCGCCCGATAGTGGCGCCTATGAAGTAGGTGCATCGTCCTATTGGATTCCAGGCCACCGTACAAAGAAAGCTAGGACCCCGATTGCCCCAAATGGTTCAACAACCGTCAAACCCGACGCTGATTTGATGTGGCTGGAAGGGAAGGATGTAAAGCTGAACCATGTTTACTTTGGCGAGAATTCAACCGACCTTACGCTCGTTAGCTCGCAAACCAACAATATTTTCACACCCCCTGAAGGTCTCATTCCGAGCACCACCTATTACTGGCGAGTTGATACGGAACAACAAGATGGCTCCGTTGTTGAAGGTGATCTTTGGTCGTTCCAGGTGGTTGAAGCATTGCCTGCGATGCCGAGTGTTCTGGTTCGTGCTGTTCCCGGAGAAACGCTACCGATTGACCCAGTATCTAACTCAACGTTGCCCGATTACGACTTTTATATTGGAACCCATGAGGTTACGAATGCGCAGTATGCGCAATTCTTGAATTCGGTAGCTTCTGTCGATAATTACTTACTCTATGACAATAAAATGGGTGAGACAGATCTTGATCAGGGCCTAGGTGGTATCACCCGGCAGGGGGAATCAGGAGATTATTCCTATACCGTTGTTCCTGAATTAGCAAATCATCCAGTAACGTATGTCAGCTTTTATGATGCTGCACGTTATGCAAACTGGCTATCGACTGGCAGCACCGAAAACGGCGTTTATGCGATCAAGCCAGCGCAAAGTGATAATAAAGAAGAAGAAATTCCACGTGATAAAGATAAGTTTGACGGAGGTGCCTACGCGCTGCCCTCCCATGCGGAATGGCTGAAGGCAGGCCTTTATGACTCTTCGTCTGATCCGTCGCTACACACCTATCCAACACAGACTGATTCCATTGGGGTAGATCAGGCCAATATTGAAGGCTCTGCTTTTGCAGGGCTTGCCCCAGTCGGAAGCTTCGACCAACCCAGCCCATCGGGCACGTATGACCAAGCTGGTAATGCCTGGGAATGGCTCGATGACGTTGCTTATTTACCCAACGAGTTACCTGGAAAGCTTCGAAAAGGAGGCAGTTTTCTTCAGCCTGTGAGCCTCAACTCAATGAGCTCACGCTCCCCTGGGAAAACTAGAGCGGCGTCCGATCAAGGCTCGGATTGGGGATTCCGCGTTGTTCGAAAGCGTACTGACAATCTGACCCCTGCCTGGAAATCAACAGCCTGGGAATTTGATGATGCCTATGAAAATGAGCCTTATGTTACCTCAATAGCTGAGCTTGCCTTTGATGCGGATGGAGACCCTCTCAGCTTTTCAATAGAGGAGGGGCCTGAGTGGTTGAGCGTGACATCCAATGGAGGGCTTACAGGAACACCACGTGCCGGTGATTCTGGCAACAAGTCCATTGTTTTCCGTGTTGAAGATTCCTTGGGTGAATCACAAACCCTAGATGTTCCCTACACCATAAAAGTTATTCCAGATACGACCATCTATGTGTCTCCAGACGGGGACGACAGCAATCCGGGAACGTACGAGCTGCCGCTGGCAACGATTACCTATGCATCGTCGATAGCTCAACCAGGTAATAAGATTAAACTAAGAGGGGGAATTTACAAAGAAAGAGTTCATATTGACAACATCCATGGCACTGAAGAAGAGCCAATAACGATCGGCAATTACAACGATGAAAAAGTTGTGATTGAAGGCGCAAAAGACATTACAAGCGAATGGATACCTTACGAAGGCAACATCTGGAAAACAACCGTTGACTTTGATGTCACTCAGCTATTCCTTGATGACACGATGCTCATCGGGGCACGTTGGCCAGACATCAAAAAACATTGGGATGAATACGATGAATCTGATGGTAACAATCCAACTCCAGAGAGTTACTGGGATTTAGGAACACGTTCTCATGCTGATCGAATTGTTGAAGAAAGTGCGGAGACCAATCGCTTTAGAAATCAAGACGAAAAGCATAGCCTTTCTGATCTGAATGTCAGCGTGGAAGGTGGTGTCGTCGTCGTTAATGGTGTAGGCCCGAAAGTTTTTGACATTACATCTCACAACGCTGGTGAGGCAACATTTGAAACGTCATCAGGAGCTGAAGATCTGAAGATTCTAGAAAATTACTACATCACAGGAGATCTTGATCTACTTAATTCAGAACGTGAGTGGTTTTATGACAAGGATACGAAAGAATTATATGTTTGGCTTGAAAACAATGCCAATCCGAATCAAGCATTGATCAAGGCACGTAGTTATACCGAGCAAGAACACCAGACAGACTCTGATCGGATTCTAAAAGTATATGATTCGTCTCATATCAAATTTGATGGAATCACAGTTCGAACAGGCTCGTTCCATTTATTAGGTTCTCATAACCTAACCTTTGAGAACAGCAAGTTTTTATATTCTGGCCACCACAAGCAGATGCTTGGCGCAGATATTAACAAAGCAGAGGGTGACTATGAAAATTATGTCAACATCGCTGGTAACGAAACCGGTGGACCGGGTGGATTAGCACATCGAAATGGCGATGCGAGTTTGACATTCCGTAGGAGCGAATTTGCAAACTCCTATTCACTTCTCCTTTATTACGGGCGAGGAGGTTCAAATTATCTTGTGGAGGATAGCTATTTCCATAACAAGCCCCACGGCGGAGGCATGTTGTGGAGTGCAGGAGTGAATGATGGAAATATCGTCCGCCACTCAACATTTCATACGGGCGGATGGGGTGGTATGGGGAAATTTGGGAATAGACAAGCACAGCAGGGCGCGCAGTCCTTAGCTGAATTCAACCGCATTTATGACTTTCACTTTCATGGTGATGACGCTGGAATCCAAGTGAATCGCGGCAATGTCATGGGAACGACATTGCGAAACAACTGGATTCATAACATGCCAGGAAGAAATGCCATTCGCTTTGATGGCGACGCTGCAGGAATGGGTGGAACTGTACAAAATAATGTATTAACTGGTGCCAAGCGTGGTACACGACTGAAAGGTGATCTGCACACAATTACGAATAATACTGCCTTCGGCAATACTCATATAGACATCAATGTTGCACATGATAAATTCTATGGTTTTACAGAAGGATACGATCCAGCAGTTGACGGAATCATCCGCCCAACAGCTGAAAATAATTATTTTAATGTTTACGACTATAGAGTCGATGGACGACGGGGTTCGGCAGAAAAACTTGGCAATCAACATTCCATTGCAGTGAACAATGCGGGCAATCACGATAGTTATCCATCGGAATACAAAACACCTGGCATCCACCAAGGCAATTCAACGACCCGAAGCAGAGGAAATGTTCTTCAATCTGAGCTCCGTGATCCCGAAAATTTTGACTTTCGTTTAAAAAGTGACTCTCGGTTAATTGATGCAGGTGTTGAACAAACAGGAATCACTGATGGTTTTCTAGGAGATGCTCCTGATATTGGAGCCTATGAATTCGGTGATCTGAACTATTGGATCCCTGGCCACCGCACGGAAAAGGCACGATCTCCCATCCCCTACGACTCATCGCCGAGGGCGAGACCAACCAGTGATCTGATCTGGCTTGGAGGAATCGATGCTGTTAAACATCGTATTTATTTAGGCAATGATCCAAACAGCCTTGAATTAAAGTCTGAGCAAACAAATAACATCTTCACACCTGACAGCCCGTTTGTGCCGGGTGAAATATACTACTGGCGCGTTGATTCAGTCAAAGAGGACGGAGAAGTCGTCACTGGCGATGTCTGGGAGTTTTCGACGCCATCAGGCCAAGAAAAAGCAATCCCAATTGAAATGGTGCATGTTGGGGATGCTGGGAATCAAGCCAACTTTGATGGTTACGGTCATGTCCCCTATGAGTATTACATCAGTAAATACGAGATCACAAACGAACAATACGCGGCTTTTCTGAATGACACAGGAAAAGTCAGCTCACAGGATGGTCTGACCGATCGATACCATGAATCGATGAAAATCAATAGGCAGGAAATCAATGGTGAGTTTGTTTACACAGTTGAAGATGGCTATGAACAACATCCAGTCAATTTTGTTGACTTTAGGAGCGCTCTTCGTTTCTGCAATTGGCTTACAAGTGGGAACAATAACCGAGGTACTTATACCATTTGGGGAGCCAACAATGGAATCAACAAGCGAAATTGGAGTGAGATGGAAATCGGCGCAGTTGCATTGCCGACAGAAGATGAGTGGTACAAAGCCGCCTATTTTTCCGGTCAACCAGCACCTGGAGATTGGACTGATCAAGCTCCTAGTGGTTGGTCAGTTAGCAACGGGAATAAGCATGGGAAACCTGTCTCAGAAGAATCAGAAAATGCCTTAACAGCAGATGAATTCAATGGCTGGACTTTTCACAATATTAAATCCTGGAGTCGCAATAACTCACACAAAAGTATTAGAAATAATTTTACCAAAGGCACGGGGACAATTGCAGTTATTGACCCCTACGAATTCTCATTGGAAACAGCTGGGGTAACAACGCAGTCGGAAATCTCTACGCCAAGCATTGATATCTCTGGCGCAGTAGCTGGCGAACTCAAGCTTAATTTTGATTCATCATGGCCCAGACATACGCCTAACCATGCTTCTATTTCAGTCTCCTATGATGGCGCGGCTCCCATTACTATTAAACAGTTCAAGGAAAGGGAAAAATACGGCAATAATGCGAACAAAACAATTAATCTCGACAATCCAGAGGGAGCACAATCAGCTACTTTCACATGGAGTTATGAGACTAGTGAAGACCTTTGGGCCTATTGGGCCATTGACAATATTTTAGTTGTTGATGAGCAAGATAATGAATATTTCAGCGAAGACTTTGAAGGCCTTGAGCTCAAGTCTTACCAATCAACTACTCTTCCAAAGGGAGACCAAGCATACTTTTCTAATGCGATTCAAGATGGTGATCTTTCAAGATGGCCAACTGGTCAACTTAATGATGGACCACCACATCCAGTAGGCACCCATGACAGACCATCGCATTATGGAACATACGACCAAGCTGGAAGCTTGCGCGAATGGCTTGAAGCTGACAATTCTTTCGATAGCGCTAACACCAGAGCCCGTGGTGGCTTTTACGCAGCGAATGGCAATAGTTATTTCACAGCTACCTATGGTAACAACGGAGTACCTATAAAACGCAAGAGTGATAATATATATACTGGTTTCAGAGTTGTTAGTTTATATCCCATTGCTCCGAAGCCTGAGGGTCCGACGAATCAACGACCTTCTTGGATT
>QCLE01000006.1 GCA_003214815.1 Prochlorococcus sp. AG-412-J13
AGATTTTTTTCAATTTTTTTTATTTCTAATAATCACATTTCTAGTAAAAATATTTTATAAAACAAGTTCTTTGTGATCAAACTAAAATCTCTTACCAATTTGGAACCTTACATTATTTCTTGGTTCACTTGATGTAAATTCATAATGACTATTTTCAAAGAATAAGGACATCGTTAAATCCTTATCTAAATAAGGACGGAAATTTAATGTGGTTCTTAGATAATTTGAGCCTGTTAAATTGTTCATACTTGCCAAGCTGTAAACATCAGAAATATTTATATCAAATCTTTCATTAATTTTCCATTTCAATAAATTCTCAACATCCCATCCAGGAATTAAATCTCCACAATATTGAGTGTCAGAACAAAACTCACCACCAGTATGAAATATTGCAGCTGGACCTAATAATGTTTTTAGAGAAAATCTGTCTTTTTTAAACAGGTAATATCCCAGTCCCATTGATGTCTGTGTTCTGTGTTTCCCAGCAAATGCTGATTCGTTGAACCTGTAATGAATGGTGTTATAAATAAAAAGTTTATTATTTAATGTTCTATCTTTTTCAAAATCTATATTTCCACTATTATTTCCAACTGCTTTTGAAAAGCTAGAAGAAGATTCATTATATGCATAGCTTGTGGACAAACTGTATTCATTAAAAATACCTCTATATTGAGTATTGGTTGATAATGAATAGCCAATTGATTCTCTTGATCCGGAAGAAGAACTATTAAATCCACCTCGTATTGAGTTTTGCCATCTTGAAGAAAAAGCAGTTGATGGCTTCTCATCTAATATTGGTTCAACTGGTAATGGTTCAACGAGATCTTCGGTTTCTTTAAATTGACTAATTATCGTTTTATTAGTTTCGTTTTCTATAAGAGAATCTACTGGAATTTCAATAAAACCTAAATTAGGATTATCGATAACAATATTTAAGCTGTCGCTTCTTTCCTTAATTAAAGTTCCAATTATTTTAGTACCATCTTTGAGTTCGATCTTTAATTCTTCTGCTCTTAATTTATTAGGTAAAATTAAATTTATAAGAGGTATCAATACAATAACTAAAGTTTTAATGAGGTTATTACTAAAAGTCATTTTTAACTTCCTGTATCTTTATTTAAGTCCTTAGGGAAAGGAGTTTTACTTAGATCAATTAAGCGATAGGCAGATTTAGTTTGTTTTAACTCTTTCATATATTGATCATTTATTTCTCCATTTGAGAGGGCTTGCATATTTGATGTTGAGCAGGTTGAAGGAAGTACTCCCATGCCTGAAAGTAAGGCATACTTCCTTTGCGACCCTGATCCATGACTTCTACTCCCAACAGAATAAGCTGCTTCAGATAGATTTAAAATATTAGTTCTTGTGATCCCCAGTTTTTTATTCCCTGCTTTTAAAAACATTCCAGCAATACAATCTGCATGTAATTCACGACTAGGTCCTCTTAATCTTATTCCGTAGGTATGTTGCAAAGCATGAGCAAATTCATGCGCAACTACAAATCCAATTGTTGAAATTCCAAATTCTTTTTTTAGAGCTTTTAATTGTTCTGGTACAAGATAAATAGTATTAGTTAAATCACAATAAGAACTTCCACCTATATCCCAGTTACCTATGTCATAAATAGAAGAGCCACAAGATCCTTGAATCCTGCTTCCCTGAAGAACGGGAATTACTTGAGGTGGGGGAAAATCTTTTAAAAATGTATTATTATTCCAATCGTTCAAGAGAAAACTTGCAACTTCCTTTATCTCAGATTCGACCAGGTTTTTATATTTTTGTTGCCTAAAATTAGAATAACTTTGGTAAGAAATAATTGATAAAGAACCAATAATTAAACCTAAGAAGAAAGACTTTAAATGATTAAAAGATTTTATTTTTAAGTAAGCCATTATTTTCTCTAAATTAAAGTAGCGATCTAAATTATCTTTTTAAAATATAGTAAGTGTAAAAAAATAAACACTATAAATTGTGAGATTAGACATGAATATTAAGTAGGCGATTTGAAATATACAACAAATAAAAAAATTTTAAAAAGGGATCTCTTCTTGAGGTATTAATGGAGGATAACCAAGCCTTAATTTTCCTTCTTTATCTCTATGAACTACACCATGTAAACGTCCAAGATTGTGTTTTGTATCTTTCCAAAATGCAGCGTCACAGTTACAGCAGCCCCAAGTTCTATGCTCTGGAAAGTCTGGTTGGCAGCCAGTAATATGCCATTTACCACTTTCCCAAACTTCTTGAGTTGGCATCCCAAACATTGAGGGTCTAACTTCTCTTTTTTTGCATCGAGGGCAAACTATTGGTTTCCTTGAGCAAATGAACCAATCTGGTCTTTCTCTTAATTGAGTGCATTTCATAATTTCTTAGCGGCAATTTCCCTTGCATCCTTTAGAGCAAAAGTTGATAAATAAGTATCCTGATGAATTTTCACACTATGACCCATTGATTCAGCAGCGTTAGCAGTTGATAGATCAGATTTTGTAGATTTAATGCCCCAATAATGTCTAAGGTCATAAAGCTGGAATTTTTCTTCTTTATCGGCAAAATAGTCCCTTAACCACTTAGCCATTGCATAACCTTCAGCAGCAGCTTTTTCAGCGTCATAATTATCTACTCCTAACATTTCTAAATTTCTTTGCACATTCATAAGATCAAATTCTTCTACATAGCTCTTCGGTAGTGCGTAACAATATTTAAGTTTCATTTTTGCATCTTCTTTATTGTTATTAGAACATTCAGCAACATAACCTTCTAATGGTTTAAGCGTCCATACTTCACTAACTCGACAACCATAAGTAAATATTGCAGCAATAGCCCAGCCAAATCTTAGGTGGCTTCTTAATTCTTTAACGGTGTTATACATTAACTCTGGGTCTTTTGCTTCTCTAGTTAATGGCTCATATTTAAGTTTTTCAGAAAACTTTTTAACTTCTTTTAAATCTGGAATATCTGCAAAGGTGGCAAGCCTAAGACAATATTTCATCATGTCGAATCTAGTTTTTTCAGTTTTAAACTTTTTGACAGTAGAAATAATGTAATCAGCGGTAAGTAATTTGTGATGTTCTAATTTGATTGAGTTTGGCTTAGTAAGTTTATTTCTTGGGGCTAAATATTGAGCAATAGATTTCCAGTTTCTTTTTTTCTTAGGAGTCCTTTCTACTTCGCCACTCCAGAAATCTTCTTCAAAGGCTTTATAAATATCACTAATTTTTAGGCTCTTCTTTTGTGCAGCAAGTTTTTCTTCGTCAGCTAACCATTCATTCCAAATAAATAATCTAGAAATTTTTTGACTACTTAATTTAAGAGCAAGTTTTTTGGCCTTAATTAAATTAGTATCCTCTGCGGTCAATCTAATTGAAATCCGCTGTTGTTTTAACTGCGTCCAATCAGGGTCATACTTATCTGGAAGCATAGCTCTAAGGTATAAACCGTTCCTTCGGTTCTGAATAGTAACCCCAGCCTTATCTATTTTTAATTCCTTATTAATTGCTTCTAATTTGTTTTGAAATAGTGTCATTTTTGCTTGTTCGGAGGGACTAGAGCCAACTATTTTTTTGCGTGGCCTACTAATGTGGCCTAAATATAGCCAGAAATAGACCATTATGCCAATTTGTCCCGTCAGAGGTACTCAACGAAATGCCTATATTTCTAAACCCGTTGAAGCTATTACTATGACATCAATTACTAGACTATGACTGCCTTCTTATGCTATAATTATTTGGTTCGGATACAACTGAATAACCCGTTGGAGGGGTGGTCGAGTGGTTTAAGGCTCTAGTCTTGAAAACTAGCGTATCTGCAAGGGTACCGTGGGTTCGAATCCCACCCCCTCCGTTCTAATAAAGTAACTGAAGTTCAAAAAATAATAAATGCATTTTTGGTTAGTTATTGTTAGTATGAATTAATTTAGACTATGAGTAAAGGATTTGCCACAGATAATTTAATATCCAAAAAATTGAAAAAAAAAGTTATTTCAAATGTTCCTCCAGGAAGATTAATATCTTGGTCTCCTTGGCCACCGGCTAATTTTCAGACAAGATATCCAGCTTTCCCTTTTGTTCTTACAATATTGATTATAGTAATCGGGCAATGGTATTTTTCCCTACTAAGATAATTTGAAACTGGTTTTTGTACTTAAACTTTAGATTAATTGAGTTTTAGAATTTATTTTGTTTTTTTCAATTTTATTATTTACCCATTTTCAAGCGGCAATCATCCCAATATTATTAGGAATTAAATCGACTAATAACTTCAAACATCTAAGCAAGAACGAATTGATACCTTTCGGTTTTATTTTTTTAGGACTAGCATCTATTTCTGAAATGATAGATCATACCCAAACATCTTGGATATATGTAGATCATTCTTCTTTTTTTAATTGGTTATTTTATTCTTTCCTATCTTTAGGCCTAACATGTTTATCAATATCAGTTATAAAAAATAAATTTATTCAAGCAACTAACTTTTGCATTTCTTTATGTTCAATAATCTCATATTTTTTATTTAATAAAACTATTGCTCTTATTTTTCAAGTAATAATAAGTATCTTTCTAATAATGAATTGGCAAAGAATTTTTAAAGATTGGCTCTTTATCTTGTACCCAATATTTGGTATTTTTTTTACGACTTTCTTTGGAACAAAGCTCTCAATTAGTGGAGATCAATTTTGGCATGTCCTAATAGGGCCATCTGGGACAATTAGCGTTCTTACTTTTTATTTAGTGCTAAAGAGATCCGACAAAAGATTTACTTAAGATAATTATGAAAATATTTGTATTTACCATTTTCATAATGTGCTTAGTCACAATAATCTCTCCAGTTGAAATTTTTGCTGATACAGCGCTTGATGTTTATATGAATGATTTTTATTCTAAATCTAATGAAGCAAGCGAGATTCTCAAAGAAATCGAAAACAGTTTAAAAGAGGGATCAAGGGAAAAAGTATGCTCTAGGCAAAAAGAGGCGGCAAGAATAGGATTATTAGCTAACAAATCATTAATAAAAGCCTTTGAAATAGAAGGGACTAATCCACCAATGCAAGCAATAAAGGCAAGTCAAAAAAGATGGGAATCTATTCTGAATGAGTGCTAAAGAAAGAGAGTAAATCTATAAATTTTTTTTAAATTTGCATTCTTACAGATTTACTAATTAAGGGAATTTCAGGTTCAACTCCATAAATACATTGAGAAATCGAATAAATAAAAATACATAGTGTAAATATAAAAATAATTGAGCCTAATTCAACTATGGGAAATATTTTCAAGAGATATGAAATTATTATCAAAGCAATATCAATAAGTAATGCTTGGCATGCGTTATATCTAACGAAATAGGGAACTTTTGGATTTCTTGCTAATCCAGCAAACAAAATTATAAATAATAAAAAACTACCAAAAGGCAAATATTTTTCAATAATTGCTATTGGGAAAGTTAGTAACAATATTATTTTTAAAAAAGAATATTTATAGAACAAATAATATCCAAAAGGTATTGATGCCCTTAATGGCAAAGTATATAAAAATACTGATGAGAGTCTCTGGAATATCTGATTCAATATATAGTTGAAATTTAGTAATAATATTTTAACCTAATTTTTCTTAACTTAATTAAAGACTTAGCCTCGAAAATATCAATTTTGGCAGATGGTTGTTAAATATTAGATAATTAATTAAGGTTCATAATTCAAAATGCGTATCCTACATACAATGTTGAGAGTTGGAGATTTAGATAAATCCATTGATTTCTACGTCAATAGATTAGGAATGAATTTATTAAGAAAAAAGGATTACCCTCATGGAAAATTCACTTTGGCATTTGTTGGCTATGGTTCAGAAAAAGAAAACACAGTAATTGAATTAACTTATAACTGGGATAAAAAGTCTGAAGACTATGAGCTTGGAGATAAATATGGTCATATAGCTATTGGAGTAAAAGATATTCATCTTATTTGCCAAAGATTAGAAAATAATGGTTGTAAAGTAACCACCAAACCTAAAACAATGAAAAACAGTACAACTGTCTTGGCTTTTGTTGAGGATCCTGACGGATATAAAATTGAACTTATTGAAAGAGATTAAAAGCGCGGAAATTTTTAATTTAATAAACAAATAACTAAAATAAAAAATAACAAAAAAGATTGAATTATCTAATAAAACGTTTGCAAATAACGAAAAAAATATTTATAAAATCATATTGGATAGATTCTAAAGTTTCAATTGCTAAATAACATTATTTCTAAGATGAGAGATCATAAAAAACTAAACTTGAAATACAATACAATACAATACAATACAATACAATCTATATTAAATCTATTTAGAATTTATAGACAATCTATTTAGATTAAATTATTATGGAACTATAGCATAAAGCTTATGCCTAGTAATTGGTCAAAAATAAGAGATGAATGGCTTGATAGAACTGCCATTGCGAAAGATGATGCTAAATGGGCATTAGAGGCTTTAATTAATTCTGAAGAAGAGTTGTTTGAAATAGAACAAAAAATCAAGAATAAAGAGGAGGCTATAAGCCAAGTAAAAATTTTGAAGAAAAAGGTTAAAGAAAATATTTCCTCTAAAGAAATTAGTCTCGATGATATTGCATTAAATACTTCAAATTCAAACAAAGTACAGATCTCAGTACCATCAAATCTTACTTATCTTTTGAAAGTTTGGGCAGCAGCAGAAGGCAGAGATCTATCGAGTGTTGCTTTTCAATGTTTAGAAACTGGAATAAGGGAAATGAAAAGCAAAGGTTCAATACCTTCAGTAGCAGTAAATAGATATGACTTGGCCTGTCAAAAGAGGATTGCACTAGCAGAAGTAAACAATCTATTGGAGAAATACGAAATAGCTCAGAATGAAATCAAATAATTATGAATAACAAAAAAAACATAAAAGGATACAAAACACTAATATCGTCAAGGTTTAATGAATATACTTCTACATATAAACTCAAAGATGGAATAATTTATACTCTTTATTCTGATGAATTTAATTCACTTAAAGTTGGTTTTGCTGAGAATGAAAAGGTTCTAGAAAAAAAATTATCAAGTGAGGCTGTAATATTATTAGATATAAAAAAAGGCAACAAGCAAGATCTATTTTTATTAATAACCACTCTAAAAGAACTTGGTATCAAATATTCAGACAATCTTTATTTCAAATACTCAGGTTCTTTAATGAGACATTTATCTACTTTAGGTTGGCCTGTTGGAAGATCACTTTATAAACAAAGAAAGATAAAAAAAGAACTTGTATGTGCATAAATTTAAATTTAATCGCACTCTAAAGTTTCTCTGGTATCTCTATTTGTGATTGGATTAGTGCCAGAGGCACTTTCACAAAATTTCCTAACAATATCTTTTGGCAAAAAAACATTTGTGAAGTCTGCGCCTTTTATTTTTACATTATCAAACTGTGTACTATACGCAAAAGAATCCTCCAAGTTAGTATTTGATAAATCTGTTCCATCTAAAACAGCTGAGTCTAAAGTTACTTCTCTTAAGTTGGAGTTACTTAAATTAGTATCTTTCAATTTTGCTCCATAAAGAGTGGCATTTTGGAGATCACAACCTGATAAATTTGCGTCTTGTAAATCAGTCAAATAGAAAGTTGCTCCTTTTAAATCGGATCCAGAAAAATCAGCTCCTATCAAGGATTGTTTACCATAATCCAAAGCAGCGAAGCTTCTAGAAGGGAGGGTTAGAAAAATTATTAAAACAGTTAAAATTATAAATCTCATTTTTTTTTTATTTTAATAAATTCTAACTTCTTAAGCTGAAATCTAAAAATTAATTATTTACTGAATGCTATATTTATTGAAATAACAAATCAAGAACTAGGTTTTGGATATAAGTCCTTATGATGCAATTGTTGTTGGTTCTGGAGCTACAGGAGGAATAGCAGCACTGACATTGGCAGAACAGGGGATAAAAGTTTTAGTAATCGAAGCTGGGCCTCAAGTTAAAAGGCATGAAGCTAGTAATAATGAGCCAAAAAGTACATTTAAAAGATTATCAGGAGTTTTAACAAAAAAACATGTCAATCAATGCCAACATCCTGGTTATTGGAAAAATAATCCTGATTTATATTCAAATGAAATGAAGCATCCTTATGACTTCCCCCAAAAAAAGCCCTTCCTTTGGACTCAAGGTAAACAATATGGGGGGAGATCATTAACGTGGGGAGGCATAACATTAAGACTTTCCTCAGAAGATTTTCATCCAGCTAAAAAAGACGGCTTCGGACCAAACTGGCCTATTTCATACGATGAACTATCCCCTCACTATGATTTCATTGAAAGTTTCTGCGGAATCTATGGACGAAAAGATGATATTAAGGCCGTCCCAAACGGTACATATATTAGTGAAATCCCTCTTACAGAAAACGAAAATATTTTTGGTAGCAAAGTTAAATCAAAATTAAACTATCCATTTATCCAATCAAGAGGATTTGACTGTAATTCATCAGTTAAAGATAAAAAATGGCCCAAGTCTTCCAGTTTAGGAAGCACTTTAAAAAAAGCTGTAGATACTGGGAATGTACAAATAATCTCAAATCACCTAGTAGAGTCTTTTGAAATTAACAAGATAACAGAGCTTGCATCAAAACTAACGATCGTAAACCTAGAAAATGGATGCAAAAAAGAATTAAATTGTGATTTAATCCTTCTTTGCGCATCAACAATTTCAACTCTCAGAATACTACTGAACTCAGAATATAAATCACATTCCTCAGGTTTTAAAGATAGTTCTGGGAAATTAGGTAAATACCTCATGGACCATATATCTATCTGTAGATTCTTTTCAGTCCCAAAAACAAAAAACTCAGGAAAACTATTAGATAATCCTCCCAATCTTTCTGGAGCAGGCAGCTTCTTTATTCCATTTGGTTCAAATTTACCAAAAATTGATGACATAAGTTTTAATAGAGGTTATGGAATCTGGGGAGCAATTGATAGGTTAGGGATACCTAAATTTTTACAAAAAGACACAAACACATCTATCGGCTTTCTTATCGCCCATGGTGAAGTCCTTCCTAGAGAGAAAAATTCAGTTTCTCTTTCAAAGAAAACAGATGAATGGGGTATCCCAATTCCCTACATTGAATTCGAATGGAGTGAAAATGAGTTGAATATGGCAAAACATATGGAAAAGACAATACGAAAATCGATAGAGGCTGCAAATGGAGAAATAAAAAATTTTGATGAACTAATTAATATCCCATTAGGTAGTTTACTTACAAAAAAATTGATCGCACTTTCAGATAGTCCCCCTCCCCCAGGATATTACATACATGAAGTAGGAGGCGCACCCATGGGAACTAATGAAGAAAATAGCGTAGTTGATAAATTTAATAGAATATGGAGATGCAAGAATGTACTTGTCCTAGATGGAGCGTGCTGGCCAACTTCATCTTGGCAAAGCCCTACACTTACAATGATGGCCTTGTGTAGGAGAGCGTGCCTAAATATTAAAAAGATTTAGATGGAGTAAATAGTTGATTTAAATAAATCTCTGAAACAGAATTATCAGTACATCCATTTTGAACCAGAAAAGTAGCTAATGCTGAATTTATAAGCTTATATTGATCCCAAGTTGGGTTACTTAATACAAAATCTTTCATCGTGTTATAGAGAGTTTCTGAAAGCTCTGTTTCCAAAGAGATTTTATTTGAAGAGCATTCCTTGTTATTCACTTCGGATAAATTTGTTTGGCTGATTTGGTCCATAAAGTTTTTTCTACACCACTATAGATTATGTTTTTTTTTCTAAATGTCAAAAAAAAATTGACCGGTAACTTTTTAAATTATCATATGAGACTCATGTTATAAATTAAATTTTTAAAAATATACTTTTTAAATAAGGAAATTGATAAGGGCAAAAAAAAAAGTCAACAATAATGTTGAAGTCCTTGTTTTTGTGAAAAATACTGGCATTTCTTATCCAATGTGGATTTGGACGTGGAAAACTACATATAAATTGTGGAAAATCCAGCTCAAAATAATTTCAAGATTTTATATTAAGAATACTTATATATACTGAGTCTATTAAGACTTAGTCGAGAAAGAGACGGATGATTCAGTTATTTTCAATGGATTTTCTTAAGATTTGATCTTCATTAGGCAAGCGAAGTGCGACTGGTCCTAAGGGGTGCTTTGAATTTGGATAAATACTATGGTGATGATGATGTTCATATTGATGACCCTCCACATGTTCATTTTCTGGGGAATGACCTTCTACTAAATTTGATTTTTCATGCTTATGAGTTTGGATTTGATTTTGTATTTCACAAGCACCATTACATTCAGGATCACATAAATCACAGCTGATACCCAAACCCTCTACATGGTCATGATGACTTTCCTGTAACATTCCAACTTCTTTTTCAAAGCCAAATAAATTTGATCTGTATTTACAAGTGGAGCAATTCATAAAATTCTTACCCTCGTTATTAAGGATCTCTTCAATCCTCTCTACAAAAGTATCGACCACATAAGACTGTGATGAAAGATATTTTGCATGTATAAATGAAATATGTGGATTATTAATCGCAACTAAATCACTTTGCCTTTTTATTCTTGTGACAAGCACACCTGTGAAAAGGAAATAAGGGAAAATAATTATATTTTTATAACCAAGTCTCACAACATTTCTCAAGCCAGGTTCGACAAGAGGGAAAGTTACTCCAGAAAAAACCGTTTCCCCCCACCCCAAACCAATACCCTCTACGATCATTCTAGTAATTTTTGAAACATTGGAATTCGCATCTGGGTCTGAAGAGCCTCTACCAACAACAACTAATAATGATTCTTCCGCTTTGAGAGTATTATTTTGTTTAAAAACATCTTTTACTCTTTCACAAGCTGCACTGATCATTAAATTATTAATACCTAATTCTCTTCCATAAATTATTTCAATACCTGTTTTAATTGAATAATTCATAAGCAAGCTAGGTATATCATTTTTTACATGGCCAGCAGCAAAAAGCATTGCGGGTATTGCAATTACTTTTTTTATAGAATGATCTCTTAACTTATCTAAAGCATCAACAAGTGAAGGTTTTGCAAATTCCAAAAAACCATATTCAACTAATATTTTTGGATACCTTTTTTGGATTAGTTTAGTTAATTCTTGAAATTCAGTAATGGCTAGTTTATTTCTACTCCCGTGCCCACAGATAAGAACCGCGACTTGATTATTTAACTTCGAATTTAAGCTATCCAAAATTAAGTTATTACTTATACCATAATAGTAAAGAACAATATTCAGTAGTGAAAAAAAATAAAAACTTGCTTGAAATTCCAAATATTAACTCAAAAGATGCTGAATTTAAGGAATTAATTTATGACGTTAATGATTCCTTATTTAATAAAGATAATTATTCTAAGAAAAAGTTCGAGCACCTATGTGTTTGTAGTGGAGGAACAACCTCTAGCTGTGCTAAAAATGGTTTCACAACTCTTGATCTAAGAAAAAATTACAGCAAAATTCATCTTGATAAAGAAAGCAATTTAGTAACGATTGGAGGTGGCGTAAAAATGGGGGATCTAATAAATCATTTACAAAAACATAATCGGAGTTTTCCTATCGGACTTTCTAAACTGCCTGGAGCAGGATATATACTTACTGGTGGAGTAAGTCCGCTTAGTAGAGCCTACGGATTAGCAATTGATAATATTGAATCAATCAAAGGTTTCTTGGGTAATGGCACATTTATCTTTTTAAAGAAAAATCAAATAAGTCCAGAGAAACAATTGATTTGGGAAGCAATTAAAGGCGCAGCACCCTTCTTCTCAATCGTTACTGAAATAGAACTTAAAACTATCCAATCAAATCCTATTAAGGTTGTTGAAGGGTTTGTAAATCTTGATCAACTTTCAGAAATAATTAAACTATCAGAGGAATTTCCGGAAAACATCAGTCTTCAATGGATATATGCCAAAAAAATTTACATATATATTTTTGCCGAACTCAAAAATTCCTTAGAGGATAAAAAAACAGAAGAATGCTTAATACTTTTAGAACAATTTCCTCATCTAGAAAAAAACTTTTATGAGAACTTTAACGAAATAAATTTCTTCCAACAGGAATTAGATTTATATGAGTTGAATACAAATAACCATTCCGAAGTGATCAGTCTTCTTGGAGAAGATTTAGAAAATGATATTCCAATTTTTATGAAATGTTTGAACAAAATAATGGATAATAAACCTAATAATTCTTGTTATATTGCTTCTCAACAACTGGGTTGTAAAACCAAAAAGTTACTTCATGGCTCAAGCTTTTTTGTTCATAGAAATAGTACATGGAAACCATGGATATATGCATCATGGAAAAAAAATGATCTTCAAGAAAAAAAAGTCGTGATGGACTGGATGTATGACTCATGGAGTAAACTAAGAAGGTTTTATCCAAATGTTCACTTGGCCCAATTGCATAATCATTTAAATTCTCATAGGGAAGAACTTACATTAGCTTTCGGTAATAGAATTGAGGAATTAAAAACTTTAAAGAATATTTTTGATCCACAAAGTATTTTGCCTCCTTTATAAGGTAACTTCATAACTATAAAGAAAATTACAATGTCAAATTTCTCAAAATATTTATCTAAAAATTGGTTAGATGATCCAAAGTCAAATATTCTCTCTGGTTTAGTTGTCGCTTTTGCGATGATTCCAGAAGCAATTGCTTTTTCAGGTATAGCTGGTGTAGATCCTAAAGTTGGCCTTTTTGGTGCATTTTGCTTATCTATAACAATTGCGATTGTTGGAGGAAGGAGGGGTATGATCACTTCGGCCACAGGTTCAACAGCTCTTTTGATGACTGGACTTGTTGCTTATGGAGAATCACAAGCTCCTGGATTAGGAGTCCCATATCTTATTGCAGCTGGAATATTAACTGGAATTTTCCAAATTCTTTGGGGATATTTAAGACTTGCCTACCAAATGCGGTTCGTGCCAACAGGAGTATTAAGTGGGTTTGTAAATGCACTGGCACTCTTAATATTTCAAGCACAACTACCTCAGTTAGGAATAGGTATTAAAGAATCAAAAGGATTAGTTGAACAAACTTTAAGTCAATATCCAGTTAACTCTCAGATTCCAGTAGTTTGGATCCTTGTAAGCCTTGGATTAGTAATTATCTATGGGCTTCCAAAAATCACAAAAGTAGTACCATCTCAACTTATCGCAATAGTAGTAATTACTCTTATAAGCATATTCTTTAATCTAGATGTCCCAACAGTTAGCGATTTGGGTAAATTACCTGATGGATTACCAAGTATTTCTCTGCCTTTTGGATCAATAGAAAATGGGAAAGTACCTTTTAGTCTTGAGACATTAGGGATAATTTTACCAACCTCACTTGCAATATCTCTAGTGGGTTTAATGGAAACCTTTTTAACTCAAGACATTTTAGACGATGTAACTGATACAAGTTCTAATAAAAATAAAGAAGCAAGAGGACAGGGAATGGCAAATATTGTGGCATCTTTATTTGGTGGAATGGCAGGATGTGCCTTAGTTGGGCAATCTGTAATGAATACTGAAAATGGTGGCAAATCTAGATTATCAACCCTCTCTTCAGGTATATCTCTCCTAATTATGATCATCCTCTTGAAGTCTTGGATTGGAGCAATACCAATGGCCGCTTTAGTAGCAATCATGATAACAATAGCAATAAGTACGGCAGATATAAATGGTTTAAAAAATATTAGAAAGATACCTAAAAGCGATACTGCAGTCATGCTTATGACTTTTGCAGTTACTATGCTTACAAAACCTCATAATCTTGCACTTGGAGTTATTGCAGGAGTTGCATTAGCTGCAATTCTTTTCAGCAGAAAAGTCGCAAAAGTTATAACCGTCTCAAGAGCGAAAGAAAATAATTTAACTACCTACAAAGTAAAGGGACAATTATTTTTTGTAAGTAAAATTTATTTTTTACAAGGATTTGATGTTCATGAACATCCAGAAAATATTGTAATTGATATGTCTTCAGCTCATATTTGGGATCAAAGTGGCGTTGTTGCTCTTGAGCAAATTATTAGAAAATTCCAGAATGGTGGTTCTAAAGTTGAAATTGTAGGATTAAATAATGAAAGTCTTAACTTATTTGAGAGACTAGGTGGTATAGAAAGTGCTCATTAAAAAAGTTAATTAAGACTAACTTGTTGATAACAAAACCAAAGCCATTGCTGAAAAAGCAAATTCCTATGAGATCTCCAAGCGGTTTTTGAACTATTTAGATCAAAATTTTCAGGAGGAGGAACATCTCCCTTTTCTTTGTCTCTTTCAACTTCACTAATAATTCTATGCACTGTATATTCAGGATGACCTAAATGCATAATTTGTTTTTGATCATTAGATTCAAATATTGTATATCCGACGTTTTCTCCATAAGCCAACAAGTTCAATTTCCCTTCTTTTTGGGCCTTCTCCATCTCCAAATCTGGTAATCCTGCAAATCTACTTTGAGGACAAAAAAATTCATCATCTTGTGTACCCATCAAAGGATGTCCAGGAACAAGACTTTTTAAAGGGAATACCCCAAATAATTTCCTATCAAAAACTTTCTTATCAACCCCTGCCAAATAAGCCAGCGCGAAGCCAGCCCAACATAATCCAAGAGTACTAGCACAAGAATTCCTGGCTTCATTTACAATTTTCACAAATTCATCCCAATACTTAACATCCTCAAAGGCTAAGTGCTCAATAGGTGCTCCAGTGATAATAATTCCATCTAACGGTTCTGGATTATTTGCCTCTTCCCAAGTTACATACAAATTATTTAGATGATTAAGATCCCATGTTTTATAAGTGTGAGTTTTGAGCTTTATCCAAACTGGCTCTATTTGAAGAGGAGATAAACCAAGTGGATGTAGCAAGTTAAATTCATATTGCTTACCAAGAGGCATGATATTCAAAATACCAATCCTAAGAGGACGTATATCCTGTCTTTTTGCTAATTCTGGTTCGATCCAGGATATATGATTTTTCTCAACATCACTTATCTTGTGATAGTTGCCAGGAATTATTAAAGCCAATAAATCTCCTTGCCTATGTGATTTGTGAAAGTGCTTGTTCGAAATCTGCTTTTATATCATCAATATGCTCAATTCCTACAGAAACTCTTACCATTGTGGGAGTAACACCTGCAGATAATTGTTCGTCTTCAGATAATTGCTGATGAGTTGTTGAAGCCGGATGAATTACTAAAGTTTTTGAATCCCCCACATTAGCTAGGTGACTCGCTAATTTTAAGGAATCAATAAATTTTACTGCATTTTCATAACCTCCATTAAGAGAGAACATAAGCATGCAACCCATTCCCCTTCCAGTAGTATATTTTTTGGCACTTGAGTAATATGGATCAGATTCTAGGCCAGGATAATTAACACTACTTACATTAGAATTAGAATCTAACCATTTTGCTAATTCAAGAGCATTAGAAGTTTGTCTTTCTATCCTTAAACTTAGAGTTTCCAAACCCTGTAATAACAAGAATGAATTAAAAGGACTTTGAGCTGATCCCCAGTCTCTGAGGCATTCAAGTCTTGCTCTTAACGCGAAAGCTATATTTCTATTATCAGGCACTCCCAAAGATTTGCAGATATCACTACCGAAACCAAATGCGTCCCAATGAACAAGCCCATGATAAGCAGCGCTTGGCTCACTCATAAGTGGGAATTTACCATTTCCCCAATCAAAGGTTCCTGCATCAACAATAACCCCTCCGATACTTGTTCCATGTCCACCGATCCATTTCGTTGCACTTTCCACAACGACATCGGCTCCAAAATCAATTGGTCTTATTAAAGCACCACCAGCACCAAGGGTATTATCCACTATTAAAGGAATTCCATTCTCCTTTGCCAAAGCAGAGAGCCCCTCAAAATCTGGAATGTTGAACCGAGGATTCCCCATTGATTCGACATATATTGCTTTGGTTTTATCATCAATTTTATTTCTAAAACTATCGATACTATCACCATCAGCAAATTTAACTTCTATTCCTAATCTTGGAAATTGTACTTTAAATTGATTGTAGGTCCCACCATATAGAAAAGATGTAGAGACAAAATTATCCCCTGCTTTCATGCAGTTAACTATTGCCAAGAATTGTGCGGCTTGACCTGAGGATGTTGCAAGTGCTGCCATACCTCCCTCCAAAGCTGCCATCCTTTTTTCGAAGACATCTGTAGTAGGGTTCATAAGTCGAGTATAAATATTTCCAAATTCTTTTAATCCAAAAAGATTCGCTCCATGCTCGGCATTATCAAAGACATAGGAACTAGTTTGATAAATAGGTACTGCTCTAGAATTTGTGGTTGGATCAGGCACTTGGCCTGCATGTAACTGAAGAGTCTCGAATTTTTGGTCGCTCAAAATTTTTAAATAATCCTATTATCTATTTAACTTAAAAAAGCCAAAAAAAAAAACAAAAAAAAGATAAATATTTATAAATCCTTTTTTAATGAAGGGTAATTATCATTCATATATGAACTTAAATCATCTTTTATAGCAGATCTGAGTTTCTCAATATTTACAGAATCAATTATTGGAAAAGTTTTATTAGCCTCAGGATCTTTTTCAGTAATAGATTTCCAATTCTTACCAACATCTTTTTCAGAGTTTTTTAGAACCTCATCAAAATTGAAAGCCTTATCGTTATTTATAGCTTCAAATTCGCTAAAAGCCTTATTTATGAGCTCCTTTCTATTTTCGAATAGATTCTTGGCTTTTAAAGTATCTGGAAGACCCATAACTGGTTGTAATTCCTTGAGAAGTTTTAATTCCTCTTCAATTAAAAGTGTCCAAACACCATCTTTATTTTTTGGAAGATTAGAATTACAAAAAATATTAATTTCATCTAGGTAAAAATTTAACCATAAATAATATGATTTTTCTTCAATAGTTTTTTTAATGGATATCTTTTTATTTTGGATCTTTGGGAGTAACTTTTCTGCTTTCTTTAAAAACTGTCTGTCTTCTCTTTCTAAATTTATTAATCCCCATCTTTGACTGTAGTCCCATAAATCTTCGTATCTTGTTAAGTCTTCTTGATTCCAACCAAGAGCTTTCAGTTCATGAGAACGATGTGATAATTCCTTTTTCAAAAAAACCTTTTAAAACCATAATAATTCTAACCCCGCAATCAAGATTAGTAAATAAATGAAGAACTTAGCTTTTTATTAAATTAAACAAATAATCAATTATTAAAATAATTTTTAATAATTTTCAATACATTGATATAACTTGGATTTTTTTTCGAAATTTGATTACTATATTCATTTTTTTTAAGATCGTTTTGCTCTTTGGCAATAAACAATTTCTTGTAAAGATTTTCAATATTATTAAAAAGATAATCTCCCTTTAATTTTTCATTTAGTTCTAAAGATGATTCAGATTTCACAGATTCTTGGCAAAAATTAGTGATTTCTTCTGAACTAATTAAAACCTTATAAATTTCTTTTTTTTCTTCTGAATTTGCATTAAAACATAAATAAATCAGATTTATCATTGAACAATTATTATTTTTGATTTTGAATTCTTTATAAATGTCTGGCCAAAATTTTAGAGATTTTAGACCTTCTAAACCTCCTTGACTGAGAGAGTATTTATTACACCAATTAACAAATTCTGAGACATCTATCGGACATCTGTTGAGTTGCAAAAGCATATCTGATAAAACTTGTCCTGCTTGAAAATTACGTGTTGGTTTTCCTTCCGTTGGTAGAGTCATGCTCCCTAAGACATCAGCCTTAACAGCATTTAATTGAGAAAAAGTATAATCTCCTTTTTCACAAAATTTATTGTTAATTATTTCCTTTGCACTAATTATTTCTTCACCATAACCAAGTTCTTTTAAAGAAAGATATTTATTCTCTAATTTATTTTTTTTTCTAACTTGTAATGATACTGATGCGGCCTGATCTAAACATTGAGTTAACAAAATCGTATTAATGGTAGGTAGCATTCCTGGCTTATTGGAATGAAAGTTATTTACAAAACCTGCAAATATAGATGAGATATTTTTTATTGATTTTATATATTGACATTCAATATTATGAACTCCTGGAGAAACTTGGATTTTCGGCGACAATTGATTCAAAATGCGAGCTCCTATTAAAGCAGTGAGGGCATCAGGATGGCAGAAATTTGCAGTAAAACTATCATTAGGGTTTCGTAAAGCTCCATGACGATGAAATCCTGTAAAAAAAGCTAAATTTGGATATTTATTACAGAGAATAAAAGGGTTTTTATTTTTATTATCAATGCAAAAAGAACCGACGAGACAGCCAAGAACCACATTTTCTCTTTTTAAAGTTTTTCTTAGTTCTAAAGCATGTTTAACATCATCTTGTATGTGATTACTGTTAGAAGCAAGAATAACTATCTTACATTCCAAGAGAAGATCTTTTAGATCAAAAGACTTTCTTTTTCCCTCTGAAGAATAATGTCCCATTCTCTTAATCTTTTCAATAATCTCATTATCCATTTCAGAAAGAACATCTTTTGAGAAAGCACCTAACAAATCTCTATCTTCCCTAGGAGCTAAGAGAATATTATTTGATTTTCCATGCATAGCACAATTGTATGCTAATGATGCAGGATATAAACCGACACTGTAGAATCCAACTTTGCTCTTCTCTATATCTTCAATCAATGAATAAAAATATTTTTCATCATTCATTTTTTCTATGAAATTATTCTTCATTTTTGGAAATTCTTTATAAATTTTTTAATTTCTTACCAATACCAACATTTTTCTACATTAAAGCAATTTATGCCCATAGCAAATTATTTATTATAAATATTGAATTTTATAAATTATAATTTTTATCAATATAGAAATTAAATAAAAAGAGAAATAATTTTAAATATGGAATATATGGCAAGTAATTTAAAGGTACAAAAACAATTAATTCATTCTAAAAATATCTTATTTATTCAAGACATCGATGGAGTTTGTATCCCTTTAGTTAAAGATCCAATGACTAGAAAATTAGAATCAAAATATATCTATGCAGTAAAAGAATTTGCCGAAGAATTCTTTGTATTAACTTGCGGGGAACATGAAGGTCCAAGAGGGGTTAACAGAATAATAGAAAGGAGTTTAGGGTGCACTACTGAGCCTAAAAAAAAAGAACTATATTTAAGAGGTTTAGCTGCTTGTGGAGTAGAGTATCAAGATAATGATGGTGAAATAAGTTTTGAAGGAGTTTCAGAAAAAGAACTGGATTTTCTATCTAAAGTACCAAGTTTAATCAGACCAAAATTTAATTTAATAGTTAAGAATATTTTCCCTGAACTTGACCAAGAAAATATCAATTTTCATGCGGCAAAATCGATATGTCAAACACGCTTCTCGCCAACTATTAATTTCAATAGTCTTTTTGAATTAGTAAAAAAAGATTCTGATAAAAGAAAACATATCCAAATTAGTTTTGAAAAAATGATGAATGAAATTATATACAAGGCTGAAAATGAAGGCCTTAAAAACTCATTTTTTCTACACATTTCGCCAAATTTAGGTAATGAAAATGATAGAGAAATAATAAAACTTTCTACTAAAACTGATATTGGATCAACAGACATACAATTACTTATTAAAGGAGCAGTTAAAGATTCTGGAGTTTTATTTCTTTTAAATAAATTTATTGAGATTAAAACTGGCAAAGCTCCCTTTGGAAGTAATTTTAATTTTAGAAATTCGCCAAAATCTGTCAGAGAAAAAATAGATTTATGCAAAAGATCTATTCACAAAAGTGATATGCCTTTAATTATAGGAGTTGGGGATACAGTAACATCAAAAAAAAATAATGGTCAGAAAAGTTATTTAAGAGGAGGCAGTGACAGGTCTTTTCTAGAATTTATACAATTGTTAGGTAATGAATTTGGTATTAATAATAAAATAATTTTTGTTGATAGTAGTTCTGGTGAAGTTGAAAGACCTTCTATAAAAAAAACTGGCTTAATTGGAATCAGTGATATTTATGACAAATTAAAGTTTGATATAGTTTTTAAAAATGGTCCCAAAGAATATATAAGTTGGTTTATTGAACTTGCTAAAAAGAGATCAAATTTTAAAAAAAAATAATTGACTTTTTAATTTTCGAATTACAATGTATAAATGATAGATTTATGAAAGAAAAATTCCCCTCAATATATAAAGAACCTATAGAAACATTGCAAATTAATATAGGTTATAAATGCAACCAGGCCTGTAAGCATTGTCATGTAAATTCAAGTCCATTAAGGACTGAAAAGATGTCAAATGAAATAATATCTCTTATTCCAAAAATAATTGAAAAATACAAAATCAAGACTTTAGATATTACAGGTGGCGCACCTGAACTTCACCCAGAGTTTAAAAACCTAATAACCAGTTTGAACACAAAACAAGTTGATATTATTGATAGGTGCAATTTGACAATTTTCTTTGAAGAAGGATATGAAGATCTTCCTCAATTTCTTGCAAAGAATAAAGTGATAGTTACTGCTTCGCTTCCATGTTACGAAAAAAATAATGTTGAAATTCAAAGAGGTCTTGGGGTTTATGAAAAAAGTATTAATGCTATAAAAATTCTTAATGATTTAGGCTATGGAAAGAAAGAAAATGGATTGCAATTAAACCTTGTTTACAATCCTGTAAGCCCAATTCTTCCTCCTTCTCAAGAAATATTGGAAAAGGATTATAAAAAAATACTATTCGAAAAATATAATATTGTTTTTAATAACTTATATACAATAACTAATATGCCAATAAATAGATATAAGGAATCTCTTAGAAGAGAAGGGAAACTAAATACTTATTACAAATTACTAAAAGAAAATTTTAATGAAAATAATTTAGAAAATCTTATGTGCAAAAAAACTATTAGTGTAAATTGGCTTGGAGAAATTTATGATTGTGACTTTAACCAACAGATAAATTTCCGAGAGAAAAAAGGACCAAAGACACTTTTTGATCTATTGGAAGAATCATTTACTTTTGACTACAGTGTAGCCGTAAAAGAACATTGTTTTGCTTGCACTGCAGGTGAAGGATCGAGTTGCGGAGGGGCTTTAAGTTAAAATCTGCTAAATACAATTAGGGCATATAGCTCTTACGTTTAAAGAGGATTCAATTAGTTTAAACCCATTAATTTTTGCTGCAACTTTGCCTGCTTCTAAAACTTCGTCATTTTCGAATTCTTCTGTTCTTCCACACCTAATACAAATTAAATGATGATGATCAGGAGTGTCGTTACTAAGCAACTCATATCTGTGTCCGCCCTCACTGAGTTCTAATTCATGAAGCAAACCCATTTGTACTAAAAGTCTTAAAGTTCTATAAATTGTTGCAAGTGAAACTTTGGAACTTGATTTAACTAACTTTTCATGAACCTCTTCAGCACTAAGATGCTTTCCAGAACCAATATTTTCAAATAAATTAAGAACCTTAAGCCTCTGAGGAGTTAACCTCTTACCATCTTTATGTAAGCCATCACCAAGAGGAGATTTAATGACATTGTATTGAGACGAAAATGACAACAATTAACCTATGGCTATTCTCAATAATAACTCTAGATGAGAGTAAAACAACTTTTTAATTTAAAATGTTTACTAAAGTTCTTCAAAATATTATGTTCAATATATCTTTAAATGCAAATGATGAAGAATCATGAAAAATCTTCTAATAAACTTTCACCAAAAGTGAATGCTTTACTAATCATAGATGTTCAAGAAAAAATTATAAGAGCAGTATTTAATAAGGATTCAATAACCAAAAACATCAAAAAGCTAATAGATGCCTACCAAATTTTAGAAGAAAACATTTTTATATCTGAACAGAACCCATTCAAATTGGGCGCAACGATCCCTGAATTATTACCCAAAACTGGATTTAAAAAAATTGAAAAGATGGAATTTAGTTTAGCTAACATACAAGAATTTTTGAAAGAACTTAAAAATAAGAAAATTACGAATTTGATAGTTTGTGGTATCGAAACGCATATTTGTATTCAACAAACAGTATTAGATTGTTTACAACAAGGATTTGAAGTTATTCTGGTATCAGATGCTATGAGCAGTCGCAAAAAGGTAGATCATGAAATAGCATTGCAGAGAATGATTCAGACTGGGGCAATCTTAACAACTACTGAATCAATAATTTTTGAATTATGCAAAACTGCTGATAGAAAAGAATTTAAAGAAATTAGAAATATAATTATTAGTTAAAGAAAAATCAAGACTGGTTTGTTTTCTAGAGATAATTTAAAATTTTATTAAAGATAAATTTTAGGGTTTATTTGAATATGAAATTACTTACTGAAAACTTCTTTCTGGCAATATCTATTTTTCTTATTGGAATTTTATTGTCGATAATAATTTCTAAACTTTCAAAAATATTCTTTAAAAAGATCTCCAAACGTACAAAAACAAATTTTGATGATTTTATTTTTGAGGTGATCTCTGGAATTATAAAACCTATAGGTTTCCTCCTCTCATTTTATTTTTCAATTGACTATTTTTTTGCTGATGAAATAACTTTTATCTCTGTCTTATTGAATATTCTGAAATTATTTATATTGATAATTATTATAAAAGCTCTCAACAAAGTTTTAATAAGATCTTTAACAGAATCGACATCGAAAATTAATGATTCCTCAATCAGTTCAATGATATCTTCACTTACTCCTTTAATAAAAGCATTAACATGGACGATTGGTTCAATATTTTTCTTGCAAAATATAGGTGTTCAAATGACTGCTATTTGGGCCTTACTAAGTGCAGGGGGAATTGGAGCAGGATTAGCTTTGAAAGATCCTGTTCAAGAGTTTTTTGAATACATAACAATTTTACTTGATAAACCTTTTCAAAAAGGTGAGTTTATAAAATCTGATGGAGTCCTGGGAATGGTAGAGAGGGTGGGAGTAAGATCCTCAAGGATAAGAAGTATTAATGGAGAAGTAATAGTAATGAGCAACAGCGCTCTTACAAATGGAATAATTTCAAATTACGCACAAATGGAAAAAAGGAGGTTGGTGCATAAATTAGGAGTTGTTTATGAAACCTCTCCGAAACTTATGAAATTGATTCCAAAAATAATTAAAAAGTTAGTTGAAGAAACAAATGATGCATCGTTTGATAGATGTCATTTCACAGATTTTGGCGATTTCAGTCTTAATTTTGAACTTGTTTATTACATACCAACTAATAATTATCTTGCTGCAATGGAAGCTCAACAATCTATTAATTTAAAAATAATTGAGGAATTCGCAGTAAATAATATAGAGTTTGCATTCCCAACACAAACCTTAAATATTGAAAGTAACAAAACCAAATGATCCGCAAATCTCTTCACTTAAAATCCAAAGTTTTGAAGCTAACTCAGAATTATTTGCCTCATCACTAACCTTACTTTCAACTAATTTATGTTTTTTAAAAGATATAAGTTTATTACTTAAATGAATGTAACCAATATTATTGAAATTTGAATCAAACACAATCTCAGAAAGTATCTTTCCAGCATTTTCTACACTTTCAGAAATTCCTAAAATATTCTTTGCAACTTTAGAAAATATCAAATATCCAAAGAGATTGAAAACCTTACTGTATCTAAAAAAACCCGAATCATCATCAGGTATTACAAGACCAGGAGCCCATGTGATTACAGAAATCTTACTAGAAGATATTTTTAATTTTTTTTCAAGTTCTTTTGCAAACAAAATATTACATAACTTACTATTTTTATAAGATTCATCAGCATTAAAATTTAAAAATCGTCCAGTAACCTTTTTTCTAAAATCAACTAAATTATTAAGTCCCGCTTTCTTTCCTATATTTCCACCTGAGCTTTTGGGGTCGTGAACATCTGATGATGTAATAATAATTCGGGATTCTTCTTTATCCCTAATAAAATCTTTTAATATATTTACCAAATAAAAATGTGCAAGATGATTAACTGCAAAAGTTAGTTCTATGCCTTGTTTTGATACTTTAGGATAAAATGAACCTGTATATTGCAAACCTGCATTTAAGATAAATATATCTAGAAAAGTATTTTTACTAATAAAATAATCTTTAATTTTTTTTATATTATCTAAATCAGAAAGATCACAATTTTCAATAATATTTAAAAATTTACTAAGGTAATTTTTCTCAAAATAATTCTCAATTGTTTTGAGAAATTCATTCTTTCTAAATTCGTTTTTTATTACAACATATAAATTATTTTTCGTCTTTAGTAAATTAATAATGGCAAAAAACCCTATGCCTGAATTACCTCCAGTAATTAAAATATTTTTATTTTTAATCATTTAAATTCCTATATATTTTTTTATAATAAAAAAATATAAAAGGTTTTCTTTATTTTGTAATCTTATAAATTATTGTTAAAACACTGAAAAGTTAGTCACTAGTAATTGAGTAATTTGATTATTATGTATCTACTCTTATTACAAGTATTGGATGAAATATAAAAACGCAATCGCAGAAATAATACTTTGTTCCAAAAATTTCTTTAATCATAAGATTTATATTTAATGTCAAAAGAAAGCATGCCAGATGTTCTTGTTTTGGGTGCAGGGCCTGCAGGCATGGCAATTGCATCAGCTTTAGGAAAGGAAAAATTAGATGTTGAAGTTCTTTCTCCAAATGGACCAGATGAACCTTGGCCAAACACTTATGGTATTTGGGGGGAAGAAGTTGATCAACTTGGGCTTCAGGATTTACTTGAATATAGATGGAAGAATACTGTAAGTTTTTTTGGGCATGGCGCTTTAGAAGAACAGGACGACGAGAACAAAGCCACAGAGCATTCTCTAGATTATGGACTATTTGATAAGAAGAAACTCCACAATTTTTGGTTTAATGAATGCAATAAGTCTTTTATTAAATGGCATCAGGGCTTTGCAAACAAAATACATTATGAAAAATATAAAAGTACAGTAACTACAAAAGATGGCAAGAATTACTCTGCGAGATTAGTAGTAGATGCAACAGGATATGATCCTGTTTTTCTTAAATTAAAATCATGTGGTCCTTTAGCTGTACAAACTTGTTATGGAATAGTGGGTAATTTTAGTAAACCCCCGCTGAAAAAAGGGCAGTTTGTATTAATGGACTATAGAAATGACCATCTTAATGAAGAGCAAAGAAAAGAACCGCCCACTTTTCTTTATGCAATGGATATGGGAAATGGGAAATATTTTCTTGAGGAAACATCTCTTGGTTTAGTAAATCCTCTAACAATGGAAAATTTAAAAGAGAGACTGGAGAAGAGGTTATCTTATCGCAATATATCTATAACAAGCATGCAACACGAAGAACTTGGTTTGTTTCTTCCAATGAATATGCCAATACCAGATTTTAAACAACAAATACTAGGATATGGTGGTGCAGCTTCAATGGTACATCCTGCATCTGGATACTTAATTGGTAATATTTTAAGAAGAGCGCCACTTGTCGCGAAGGCAGTATCAGAAGCAATTAAAAACAAAAATATCAGTTCCTATCAAATTGCTAGAAAAGGTTGGGAAACTTTATGGTCAAAAGAATTAATTAGAAAGAAATCACTTTACCAATTTGGATTAGAAAAACTCATGAGGTTTGACGAAAAATTACTGAGAGAATTTTTTGGCAGTTTTTTCCAATTACCTAAAAATCAATGGTATGGTTTTCTAACTGATACTCTATCTTTAAGAGAGATTGTATATGCGATGTGCATAATGTTTATAAAGGCTCCATGGAGCGTAAAGAAAGGTCTGATGATTATGCATGGTAGAGAATTTAAAATGTTAATTAGGATAATATTTCCAAATATATAGTTTAAAAATGAGAACAATACTAATAAGTGGAGCCAATAGAGGTATTGGACTAAACATTGCACATAAAGAATTAAAAGAAGGCAATAGAATTAGTGTTGGCATAAGAAATTTAGAATCATTAAAAGGAGGCGCTATTGATCCAAATAAATGGCCAAAAGGTAAAATTTTAATCAACCAATATGATGCATTAAAAAAAATCACAGCCGAAAATTGGATAAAAAATACTGTAGATGAATTTGGAGGATTTGATTCAGTAATAAATTGTTCTGGAGTATTATCGAAAGTTCCTTTTCTATTCAAAGATGGTGATGAAGAAGATATTTTAAATACATTAAATATCAACTTTTTGGCTATTTGGAATTTATGTAGGCTTTCATGGAATCATTTATACGCCTCAGGGAGAGGCAGAATTATTGTTTTAGTTTCAATGAGTGGGAAAAGATCTAAAGGGGATTTAGCCGCGTATTCTTCTTCAAAGTTTGCTTTGATGGGATTATGCCAAACAATGAAAAATAAAGGTTGGGATAAAAACATAAGGATTTCTGCAATTTGCCCAAGTTGGGTTAATACAGAAATGGCCCAGAATATCTCTTCTTTAAACAAATCAAGCATGACACAACCTGAAGATATTGCTGAGATATGCTCAACTATTCTGAAATTACCTACTCAATCAGTGCCTTTTGAAATTGCTTTAAATTGTAATTATGAAATTTAACCTAATTTGAAAATTAAATAAGCCATTGAGAGCATAGCGATTGCTATAAATAGACCTTTGATTCGATTAGTTAACAATGAGAAAAGTGATAAATCTTCAGAAAAATATCCACCAAAACTACCTGTAAAAAATAATATAACCATTGGTAGAGATGCCATTCCGAAAGAATAAGATATAGCTTTTACAAATCCAAAATTTAAATAGTTAAAAATCAAGGAACTTAATGAAAACAACAAAAAAGAAGCAAATAGAGTAATGGATACTTCAGCATCTAAAGTGTGAGGTAAGCTTCCCTTTAATTCAAATTGCTTTTTGCATTCTCTTATTTGTCTTTTAGAAAGCTTTAAATATCCAGTTTCAGGAATTCGTTGCGACTTATATTTTCTTAGTAATCTTGCCTCAAGAGTTTCTGGCTCCTTTGTCATAATTGATGTTAATAATTCATCTGGTTTTAATTGCTTAATTTTCTTTTCAAGATTTTCCGTATTCCCAATTCTATAAAGGTCTCCTACTCTAATAAGGTAAACATATCCCGACATTTGCGTTGTAAAATTAATACTATTCCTAATTAGATAATACTAAAAGAATCAAGGAAATTAAAATTTTTTACAAAATGACAAACGATATTCTATATTCATTTCGAAGATGTCCATATGCAATTCGTGTTAGATGGGCTCTATTAATTTGTGAAATAAAAGTAGAGATAAGAGAAATTGATTTAAAAAAAAAACCTCAAGATTTTCTAAATAAATCAAAAACAAAAACGGTTCCAATACTTATTAAAAAAAATAGTGAAGTTGTTGAAGAAAGTCTTGAAATCATCCTATGGGCACTCTCAGAATCAAAAAAGGAAAACATTAAATTAATTTATTTTCCTGATAACAAAAAGGAAGATATTTTAGAAATAATTAATGAAAACGATAAAGAATTCAAATATCATTTAGATCGATTTAAATATGCCACAAGATATCAGAATAGTAATGAAGAATTTCATTTCACAAATGCGATTAAATTTATCAAAAAATGGAACGAACTACTGCTAGAAAACAAATACTTTTTTGGAAATAGACCCACAATCGCTGATTGGTCTATTTGGCCTTTTGTAAGACAATTTAGAATAGCTTGTGAAAGTCAAAAAAGAACAAATTATTTTGAGCCCTCAATAAAAAACTGGTTAGATTCTTTTGAGAAAAATAAAAAATTTAAATCCTTAATGTATAAATACGAATTATGGGAACCATCTTCAAGAAAGAATTATTTTCCATCTAATTAACTTTCTAACAACTTCCTTTTCTCAATTATTCTTGCTAACTCCAAAAAATATCCTGCAGTCCTAAATTTTCCTATATTTTTTTCCTTAAAATCAAGATCGCTTCTAATTTCTGCAGTCTCCGCCATAAGCAAATCTAAGTCATTTGGTCCAAGACTATACAATTCTCCAAGTTCGATTTCCCTTCCGAGTAAATGACTCCTAAACCACTTCCCTTTATTTTCTTGAGGTGAAATATCGTAGGGAGTAAATGACATTAAAATTAAATTAAACCTAAAACCATTCTAGGGTTATTATTGAAACTTTTTCATCTCTACTTTATTAAAAATCAATGCAATAAAAAGAATTGCGAACGTAATTAGTGCACAAATTTCTGTCCAATAATCTAACCCAATTTTAGAAATCATTAATGGTGCAAGAACTGTGAATAGTCCCCCAGAAAGAATTAACTGAGCGAATAGCTGTTTTGATGTAAAAATTGGTAAAGTCTTTGAAATATTTTTAGGATCTGCAAGCCTTAAAAGAAGTAACCCAGAAGCTACTACACCTGTAGAATTACCAAACTCTATCAAACTTTTTTCAAACCAATAATCATCAAAAATAAAGTATGCAAAAAAAGCAATGCAGATTAAATTCCAAAATAAACCGAAAATAGTAAACACTAAAATAAGTATCAAATTATCAAAAACAACTGCAATATCTAAACTCGCCATAGCCGTAAAAATCAATAAATCTGTGGATAAAATACCAATCTCCCTTTGCAGAATATTGGAAATAAATTCTGTATTTTTGGTTTTCTCTAAAATATATCTAATAAGGAGCGAACCTATAAGGATAAAAGGAAATACTGGTAGTGAAAAAATAATTTCCTTAGAAAAATCACCAAAAGAACTTGAAATAGACCTCAAAAATTTAAGTAGCAAAACACCAAAAGAAATTGCCAAACCAGAGAATCCAAGATTTATTATAAAAATTCTTAAATCTGCGAAAATTCCTATTCTATTTTTTTCCTTTAGATTATCTTTTTGTTCAAGAATTTCCTCAGTATCTGAAATACCTAAAGTTCTCCCAAGAAAAATAAATATGCTACCCAATATTGAAGATGATAAAAGACCCATTGTTGCCATAGCCAGACCAAGATCTAAACCATTTGGAAAACCTAGTCTATTAAAACTCTCACCAATAATAGATGCAGCTCCATGGCCTCCTTGAAAACCTACCTCGATCAAACACCCCATTAGAGGATTAGTATCCATAGATGGGGGCAAAAAATATTTAACAACTAGACCGCCAACAAAAAATTGTCCAAAACCTAGAGAAAGAGCTAATAGAAATTGATTAAAAATTGGTTTAACTAAACCATTTATATTTGGGATAGGTCTTCCCATCATTAAAGTTGCGAAGACCAATGATAAAAGAGGGGTAGGAAAATTACTCCAAACATTGATTGTTTCTTTTGGCAAAAAGTGTATCGCTCCAAATGGACCTATAGATATACCTAAAATCCCTGATATAACTGCTATTGGTAATCCAAATCTCTCAAGTTGAACAGCTAGTTTCAATTTCCTCCCAAAAATCAACAAAAAAAATATAATTAAAAATCCAAAACAACTAATCAATAGAGAATTTGAAAAAATATCCTTATTCTGCAGAGAAAAAATATTCAAAGACTTCAAAAACATATAATTTTAAATCTAAATTAATAACCAAATTTTTTCAAATAAAAAAGGCTCCTTTAATAGGAGCCTTTTAATATTTGTAATGTAGTTTAAGATTTAATCTTTAAGAGTAACTGTTGCACTATCAACATTACCAATAGCATTTGTAACTCTCTTGAAATCAAAGCCTAAGGCTCTAAGAGCGTGCCATAAATGACCTTGAATGAAGAAGAATCCAAAATAGTAATGAACATTAGCTAACCATGCCCTTGAGGTATATTCACCATCAGGAAGATCAACCGTATCCACCCAATAAGGAGAAATACTAAATTTGAGTTCAAGTGGTTCCCCAAAGAAATCAGTAGGATAAACTGTTGTATTTGATGCACTCCAGAAGGCGGCAATAATAGCCATCCAACCAATACCTGCTAGTGACCATGAAAGCACAGCTTCAGCAGATAGAAGTCCTTTACCTTTAAATTTGGTATATTCACCAACTTGCTTAGTAGCAATATGGAAAGCACCACCAGTAATCTCAACGAAAGCAAGGAATGCATGACCACCCATTACCTCTTCGAGACTATCTATAGTCAAAAAGTCTGCCTGATGATTCCAAATTTTTGAAAGATTCAATTCATACTCAACAGTTCTTACTGCACCAATAACTGGATCATAAATACCATGAGTTCTAGCCCATTCAACAAACATAATAACTGCAACACCTAAAAATATTAGATGATGACCAAGAATGAAAGTTAATTTGTCTGGGTTATCCCATTCAATTGTGAATTTTCTAGCTTTTGCAATGTCAGAATCTTCTAAATTTCCAGGAAGTAGTAAAGAATGTAAAAGTCCCCCGGCTGCTAAAACCATTGATGAAACAAGGTGCACAATAGCAATTGCAACAACAGGTTTAGTGTCTCCCATCGCAACACCATTAGCATCAAACCCTATTCCAAGAGTTGCTAAATGAGGAAGAGCGATTAGAGGTTGGTGACCCATTGGGACGCTTGGGTCAAATCGTGAAAGTTCAAAAAGGGTGAATGCACCCGCCCAGAAAACAATTAATCCAGCATGAGCTACATGAGCAGCAATGAATTTTCCTGAGCGATTTGCTACACCTGAATTACCAGCCCACCATCCATAGGTAGTATCTGGATTTCCATAGGTTTGCATTTAGGAATTGATTAGCTTAAACGTTTTGAGAATACTTTATATTTCACCAAACAGTTGAATTCATAACAAAATTGTAAAGGTTAGTAATCCTAGCTATTACTAAACAAAAAATCTTCATAAGGCAATCCAAGAGCAAAGAAGGTAGTTTTAATAAAGAAAAATTATTCTCAGAGATAGTAAGTTTTATAAAGTAAACCAATATTTTTCAATTCAAATAAGTTTAATAAATTTCATTTTGCTGACATTAAAGCATGTTTTGTTTCATTAAACTATCCCGTTTATTGCATCATTCTCAAACAATTATTAAATATGGGATAAGACATCTAATATTATGACTACTTCTCAAGAGTCTTCTAGAAAATTTTCACTAGAAATGAAATCAGAAGTTCATTACAAAAAAGCTGCAAAATCATACAGAAAATCAAAACAATATACAAATATGATTAACTTATATCCAACTCTGCAAAACACTCTAATTGATTGTAAGGATGAGAATCTAATCCAATAGAGATTTTATATATTTTCCCGAATCAATCAAAAAAATTTATTATTTTTAGGCTGCAATATTATAATTTTCTTCAAAGTAAAATTTATTAATTATTTTTCTGCACATTTTTGTATTATAAAGCGCTTTGGGTTTCCAAGGTTTTTTCTGACCGAGTGGAGAGCTTTTCCAATGAATCCCAGGCTTGAGTATTCCATTTTCACGTAAAAAAGAAAGTTTAATTTCAGTAATTCCTAATTGTTGCGCGGTTAACTCGGATGAGCTCCATATATCCCCTAACATTGAATTAAGTAAATATTATTAATCCTTGATAACGTTTATTTTATTTTTTTGAAAGGGGTAAAACTTTTAAATAACTATAAATTAACAAAAAACCTAGTATTTATAAAGAGAAGAGATTTGAAAGATTTACTTTAAATTAAGAAATATTAAATAGAGAATCTTCATTAATAAATATCTCATCAATTTTTTCTTCTTTATTTATGGATTTATAGTTAATGTATTCTTCAGTAATCGATTGAAGCTTTGGAAGATTGATCCAACCCTTATGCCAATTTCCACTATTTATTAATTCTTCGTAAGTAGTTTTTATATTAATTTCAGAATCAAGTACAGAAACCATTAAAAAATTAATATTTCCTTTTTCTTTAGTCTCATTTACTAAAACAAAATGTCTCAATCCATTTATGGTTTTATTAGAAGTCCAGAAATTTTCCATAATTATTTTCTCTTAATGTTCTTCTCAGAATTTTCTCTAGATATTTTTTTATATTCATTTCTAATTTCGTCTAATAAAAGTTTTCTTCTATCCATATAGTTAACAGAATCTTGTTTTGATAAGTTATATCTTTCCTTTTTAGTTAAATTCATCCAATTATTAAAATTCTTCTTATTGAAAGTTGTTGATTTTTTAGCCTTCAAAACTTTTTGTTTTCTATTTAATTTAAGAAAAATCCTTAAATTAAAAAAAATAAATATAAAAGGAAGAATTATCACTAACTTTAAAAGCATCACTTTGCAAGTAAGTTATTATTTATCCACTTTTCTAATTCAATATCATTCTCAAAAGATATAACCTCTTCTTTATTCTCATTACCAGATTGATCAAAGAGCCTTATAATAAATTCCCTTTTTGCCGCCTCATCATCACCAATAACAATAATACTTTTAGATTTTAGTTTATTAGCCTTTTTAAATTGTTTAGAGAATGAAGATCCACTTAAATCCAACTCAACTAACAAATCATAATTTCTTAATTTTCTTGATAAATCCATAGCTAATGGTTCAGCAATTAAGCCTTGATTAATAATATAAATATCGGTATTTCTTGGAACTTCAAGCTGTTTTCCCGCTAGTAAGATTAGTCTTTCTAAACCAATAGCGAACCCAATTGCCGGGGTATTTGCCCCTCCCATTTGTTTTATTAAATCGTCGTATCTTCCTCCTCCGCAAACAGTAGCTTGGGAGCCGAGAGCACCACTAGTAATTTCAAAGGCTGTATGGGTGTAATAATCTAAACCTCTTACTAGATTAAAATTTTCCACATAAGGTATTCTTAAAACCTCTAATTGTTTTTTTAAATCTGAATATCTTTTATGACTTTTTTCAGACAAAAAATTTAATAATCTTGGGGCATTTTCAAGAGCTTTTTTGGTTTGAATATTCTTAGAGTCCAAAATCCTCAAGGGATTTTTAGTAATCCTATTCTGAGAATCTAAATCTAGAGAATTTTTATTTATTTCTAGCCATTTTAAAAAGGATTTTTGAAAATTTGATCTATCATCAAGATCACCCAACGTGTTTATTTCAAGATTAAGTTCTTTTATTCCTAATTTACCTAATACGTCCCAAGCTAAAGCAATAATTTCAACATCACTTCTAACTGAATCGTATCCTATAAACTCAACACCTAACTGATGAAACTGTCTTTGCCTGCCTGCTTGAGGTCTTTCATATCGAAACATAGGGCCCATGTACCAAAGTTTTTGAAGAGGATTAGACGACATTCCATTTTGTATTAACGCTCGTGCCACGGAGGCAGTTCCTTCAGGCCTAAGAGTGCAGGATCTCTCCCCTCTATCAAGAAATGTATACATTTCCTTACTGACAACATCTGTTCCTTCGCCAATTCCTCTTATAAATAATTCGGTCATTTCCAATATTGGTGTTCTTATTTCTTTGATACATGCTCTTGCAAGCTGCTCTAATACAATTTTCTCAACGTTCTGCCACTTTATTAATTGATCAGGCAATAGGTCTACCGTTCCTCTTAGATTTTTTAAGTTATTCAAAGTTCTAAAAAATAATTCAAAATTTTTAATTTAAATAGAAACTAATCTTTGATTGGTTGTTCTGTGAGATAATTTTAATTTAAAATTTAGAAAAACTATTGGAAATTAATAAAAATAAAGAGAATCAGCATTGCGGGACAAAACCAAAAAAAATTGCTTTTGGAATAGCACCTCTTGGTATAGTTTCAATAGGAATAGTGCCAATGGGAGTTATAAGTATTGGAGTAGTCCCAATGGGTGTAATTTCTTTTGGCGCAGTAGCGATGGGAATAGTCAATTTATCAGTAGTTGGGATGGGAATTATCTCTGCTGGGGTTACTACTATGGGAATATGGGAGTATTCACCTAATTCTCAAAACAATCATCATAATCATTCCAAACAAATTTCAAATTCAAACAAGGAAAATATTATGTCAGATCTATTTAACACTAAAGAAGAAGCTGAAAAGGCTGCCTCAAAATACGGATGTATTGGAGCCCATAAAATGGGTAATAAATGGATGCCCTGTAAGATGCATTAAATATTTTCCTAGTCAAAGATTTAATAAATATTAATTCAAAATCTCTACTCTAAAATCAAGATTTTTTGCCTCTTCAGTAGTTAATTTTCTTGACCAAGCTCCTTGCACAGGACTATTCCATCTGAACCCAGCATTTTTAGCTAAAGACCTATCTTCATAACTAACCAATGCCTTGTATAAGAACCTCGGCTCAATAGCTTTAAGTAAAATTGCCTCTAAATTTTCACATTTTTTGAAAACCTCTGAAATATAAAAGCAATCAGATAAAGCTCTGTGCAAACTCCAAACTGGTATTGAAAAAGATAAAGCCAGATCTGTTACTGAAGGCCTAGTTTTTAATGATTTTTGAAAAGACCAGTTAATATCCTCTAAACTACATATCCATTTTTTATTAAGCTGAGGCAATCTTCCTTTCCCAAACCATTTCTTATCAAACTCTACATTATGGGCAACAATGAAATCCGAACAATCAACAAGTTTTAGAAAGAAATTCAATCCATCTTCCCATGGTTGAGATATATTAGTTACTTCTGCAGAAATCCCATTTACATGTTCAGCTTCATTTTTATTAACTGGTAATAAAAATGAAACTTGTGAAAGTACACACTTAAAAGATACATCAAATAGGATACAACCTATTTCTATTACTTCATCTTTATTTCCGTCTAAACCTGTTGTTTCAGTGTCAAGAATTAAAATTTTTTCAATTTTTTTTCTTTGATTAGTAACACTCTCTTCAGAGGGATCACTAGTAATTTGATCACGAAGAAAATCCAATTGATTTAATTCTTTTTTATTAAACAGTTCCAAATAGCTAAAAATACTTTAATTATATCTTGCCGCATTTAATAAATATTTTTTTTAAATTAATATAAATTAAGAATATTGATCAGAAAATAATTCTTGAAACATTCTTAGATTTATAAAAGATGACTTTTACAAAATATCAATTTAACAATTTTTGTTATTGGCCTTCAAATCCTAAAAAAATTTTGGAATTTATTGGTGGAAGTTATCTAGCTTCTAAGCCAGATTTAACTTATAGAAGATTCATAGAAAGTTTAATTAATAAAAATTATGCAGTACATGCATATAAATACACTCCACAATTTGATCACCAACAACTTGCCATCAAAGCATGGAAGGATTTTAAGAATTGCCGAATATCTTTATCTAAGAGAATAGGGGCATCAATTCCTACAATAAGAATTGGTCATAGCCTAGGCAGTAAACTTCATTTAATTTCTCCTGATGGTGGAAGAAATTGCGAAAAATTCATATCTATTAGTTTTAACAACTTTAGTGCTAACAAATCAATTCCATTATTGAAACAAATTTCTCAAAAATTAGAATTTAATAGTGAATTCAGCCCAAGTCCTGAAAAAACTTTGCAATTAATTAAAAAAACATATAATCAAAAAAATAACTTCCTCATAAAATTCAAGTCAGACGAATTAGATCAAACAGATAACTTATTTTCTTGTCTAAAAGCAAGAAAAGAAGATAATTCTAAGGGGATAATGCTAAAAGGCACACATACTATAATTGCAAGTGCAGGACTAAGAGAAAATTTTTTAGGAGACTGGGCCGATGATGAATTCAAAAGAAATACTATAAAAAAAATTTCCAATTTAATTGATGAATCTGATTAGGACAATTCTTTCAACTTTTCCAAAACCGAACTATCTTCAAGAGTGCTTATATCTCCACTGATTTTTTCTCCAGCAGCCAAAGATCTCAAAATTCTCCTCATAATTTTTCCACTACGTGTTTTAGGAAGGGAGTCAGAAATTATTATTTTATCAGGCTTTGCGATAATTCCAATTTCATTAACAACATGTTTCTTTAAATTCTCCACTAATTCTGGAGAACTATTCACATCTTTCTCTAGAGATACAAAAGCAAATATAACTTCACCTTTTAAATCATCTTTTCTACCCACAACAGCAGACTCTGCAACTGATTTATGACTTACCAAAGCAGATTCTATTTCCATTGTTCCTAAACGATGTCCTGAAACACTAATGACATCATCAACTCTTCCCATAATCCATATATAACCATCTTCATCAATCCGTGCTCCATCTCCAGCAAAATAAACATTTTTTTCTCCACTAAAGGAAATATATTCCCAATAACTCTCCAAATATCTCTTTGAATTACCATGAATTGTTCTCATCATTCCTGGCCAAGGCTTCTTAATAATTAAATATCCACCATCATTTTTCATTACCTTTTCTCCATTCTTATCAACCACTTCAACTTCGATTCCTGGTAAAGGGTAAGTAGCTGAACCTGGCTTTGTAGCAACGACTCCAGGCAAGGGACTTATCATTACACCACCAGTCTCAGTTTGCCACCAAGTATCAACAATAGGGCATTTATTTTTACCAATAACATCTTTGTACCAAATCCATGCTTCAGGATTAATTGGTTCTCCAACTGTTCCCAAAAGTCTAAGACTCTCCAGATTATATTTATCAGGGATTTCACGACCAGACTTCATAAATGCTCTTATTGCAGTTGGTGCAGTATAAAAAATAGAAACCTTATATTTTTGAACAATTTCCCAAAAAGCCCCTAAATTAGAGGGCCTTGGCACCCCCTCAAACATTAAGGTTGTAGCACCATTAGATAAGGGCCCATAAACTATGTAACTATGGCCTGTAATCCAACCAACATCAGCAGTACACCAGTAAATGTCGTCATCTTTTAAATCAAAAATCCATTTAAATGTCAAATGGGTCCAAAGATTATAACCACCTGTAGTATGAACTACACCTTTGGGCTTCCCAGTAGAGCCTGAAGTATAAAGAATAAAAAGTCTATCTTCGCTATTCATTATTTCTGGTTCACACTGATCTTTTTGATCTTTTAATAATTCGTGCCACCATAAATCTCTATCATCAACCATCAAAATATTTTTTTTGGTTCGTTGAACAACAACTACTTTTTCAACAACTTTATCTGCCCCACTTTCAATTGCCATATCAACTGCTTGCTTAAGTTCAATCAACTTATCTTTTCTAAAGCCACCATCCGCAGTAATAACAAATCTTGCGTTTCCATCAATTAGTCTATCTTTCAAAGCTTCTGAAGAAAATCCTCCAAATACAACCGAATGAGGCGCGCCAATTCTTGCACAAGCCAACATCGCAAACATCGCTTCAGGAATCATTGGCATATAAATACATACCAAATCTCCTTTTTTTACTCCAATTGCTTTTAATGCATTAGCAGCTTTACATACCTCTTTTAAAAGTTCTTCATAAGTATATTTTTTGCTATCTCCAGGTTCACCTTCCCATATAAGTGCAGTCTTTCCTCCAAGTCCTCTTTTAATGTGTCTATCTAAGCAGTTATATGTAATATTGAGTTTCCCTTCTTTAAACCATTTAAAAAAGGGAGCATTATCGCTATCTAATACAGTTTGAAATGGCTCAAACCAATCTAATTCAGATTTTGCAAAAGTTTCCCAAAATTGAATAGGATTATTTGATGCTTGTTTTTTTAGACTTATTAATTCTTCTTGAGAACTAATATTTGAGTTTTCTGCAAATTCTTTTGATGGAGGGAAAATTCTCTTTTCTTCGAGTATGTTATTGATTGAATTTTTTTTATCTAATGACATTAAATAAATCTATGCTTAATAAACTTAGTCGAAAAATTAATGGTTTTCAAAAATTTTAATATTAATTTAGCTGGAATAATTTTTTTAAAAGATCTAATAAATACGGCTTAGAACAAATTCTGGAAGAGCCATTAAAGCCCTTTTATATTCTGAATCAGGGAGCCAAACTAAAGCTTCTTTAGAAAGCATTGCAAAATCCTCAGCTAGTTTTCTGGAACTTTCGATAGCTTTAGAGTTCATAATAATACTAAGGGCATTATCTAAATCATCTTTTTCAGCAAGTTCTCTATTAATAAGAACAGACAATTTTTTATTTTCTTCTAAGGCATATAAAACTGGTGCAGTAAGATAACCACTTGCAAGATCACTTACAGCAGGTTTACCGAGTTGTTTATCATTTCCAGTAAAGTCGAGTATGTCATCCACAACTTGAAAAGCCAAGCCAATATTTTTGCCAAAATCGTACAAAGATGTTAATTTTTCATCTTTAAGTCCACTCAAAACTCCAGCTGCTTTAGAGCTATTGGCTATTAACGATGCAGTTTTACAATAGCTTTTATTAATATATTTTGAAAAAGATTGAGCAGAGTCGAATCTATTGAGATTTTGTTTAATTTCACCTTCTGCTAAATCCATTATTACCCTGCTAAGTAATTTAACTACATTTACATTATCAAGATTTGCAAGGTGCCAACTTGCTTGAGCAAATAAGAAATCACCTGCCAAAACAGCTACTCTAGTGTTAAATCTGCTATGTACTGTATCAACGCCTCGTCTTGTAGAGGCCTCATCAACAACATCATCATGGACTAATGATGCTGTATGAATCATCTCAGTTATCTCAGCAAGCCTTTTATGTTTACTTGTTAAAAAATATTCAGGAGATATTGCTTTTGAAATTAATAAGACGATACCTGGTCTAAGTCTTTTACCCCCAGCACTAAAGAGATGTTCTGCTGCGGCTTGGAGAATTGGATGACCAGCTCCAATTAAATTTTTCAGTTCAAGAATAAGATCATCAAGATCATTTTCAACTGGTTGTAGTAGTTCTGTTACTGTATTCATGATTGACCTCATCTATATATTAAGGAATCAAACATTGCTTCGGAGGTTAACTAACCTAATTTCTTTATTAATTTCAAACCAAAATTTTACTTTTTTGAAAAATACATCTTTTTCTGAAGTAACAAAGAATTCTACATTTTCATAAGAAAGACTTTCATAACAGGCAGTTTTTGGAATAGCAAAAGATTCATTAAATTTTTTTATTAATGCTACCGATGGATCAATAATTTTTATATTTGAATCTAATTTTTTTCTTAAAAAGTCATAAATCAAAGGATAGTGACTACATCCAAGTATTAATTCTTCAATATTTTTGTTTATTAGTGGTCTTAAGTATAAATCCGAAAGATAATTCAACTTATCATGATTTAATTTTTCTTTTTCAATTTCTGATACAAATTCTGGACATTCTTGCTGAAATATTTTCGTTTTCTCTTTTTTAGAATTTATAGCGTTTTTATAATATGATGATCGAACAGTTGTTCGTGTTGCTAGGACACCAATTATTTGTTTATCAACTACTTCCGATACTGAATTTATAAGGTCAAAACAAGGGGCCTTTAAGTTATCTTTAAGAATATCGAGTGCGCATGCATTTGTAGTATTACAAGCTACTAAAAGTGCATCCAAATTCTTATCTTCAAAAAAATTGCAAATCTCTTTTGCAATTAGTCTTATCTCTTTAAAATTTTTACTACCAAAAGGTATTCTTTTTGTATCCGCCAAATAAAAAACTTTTACATCTTTACGTGTTTTTAGTAAAGAATTAAGGATAGTAAAACCACCTATACCACTGTCAAATATACCTATTTTAAGCTTCACCCTATTTTGTACAGATATTCAAGAATGCCTTTTGCAATTGCATAAGCTAATCTTTTACGATGCGTTGTTTTTTCTAATCTTCTTGCATCTAATCTCCCCGTTAAAAATCCAATTTCTACAAGAACTGCAGGCATCCTAGTATTTTTAATTACGTAAAATCTACCTTGTTTAACGCCTCGATCAGGACTCCCAGGAGAAACTCTTAGAATTTGTTTTTGAATGTTTTTAGCGAGTAACCTACCTCTCCAACCTCTATAGTAAAAGGTTTCCAATCCATTAATATCCCTTCTTTTACCTCTTGAGGCATTTGCATGAATACTTACAAAGATATCTGCATCCATATTATTAGCAAAGGAAACTCTTGGATGTAAATCCAAATCAACTTCATTTTTTCTGGTTAACCTTACTTTGACACTTTTCTCAGACAGTAATTTTTTAACTATTTTGGAAACCTCCAGTACAACATCTGTTTCCCTAATACCACCTATACCTATTGCTCCTGGATCAGGACCTCCGTGCCCTGGGTCGATAATAACCGAAAATTTGTTTTGTTTTACGTCTGGTAATTTCAAGAAATGATAATCACTTTTCTTCTTATGAATTAATTTTTGATTTTCTTTGATATTTCTTATTCTATTAACAACTACGCCTTCACCAATCTTCTTAAAAGGATCTTTTGGGTTAAATAGTTTAATTCTCCACCTGTTTTGATCTAAGCCAACCAATCGCCAAGTCAAAGGGTTCAAAAAAGCTTCTTCCTTAAATTCAACTACCAGTCTTGTTTTACCCTTATTTGGTTTGCCTAATCTAATTTCTTTTACTGGGCCATTACCTTTAATTGATCTTGGGTTTTTTAATTCTCCTGGAAAATCCACCCAAAATCTATCGCCAGATATTAGGTTAGCCTTCTGAAAGTATGCTTTTAAATTTGTATTTGATTTAGTTCTTAATTCTAAAGTCCCATCAGTTTTTATCGCCCATGCTGCCAGAGCACTTGAAGATTTAACTGGGAGGATAGAAGAATTTAAAAATAAAAAAACGGATAAATAACGAAAAAGTTTTTTATCTAAAAACTTTATCATTAGTTTGAAAACAATTTGTTTTTTCTATGTTTAAGGCTTGGCATCTGCTCCCTAATTTTCTTTACCCTCTCTTTATCAGCAGGTGCTATTGCAGCGCCCTGAGTTTTTCCTGCATCAGATAAGACTGTACCCCATGGGTCAATTACCATTGCATGGCCATGACTTTGCCTTCTCCCATAATGAATACCAGTTTGAGCTGGAGCAACTACATATGCTGTATTCTCAATTGCTCTTGCTTGTAATAGGATTTGCCAATGATCTTTTCCAGTAAATGCTGTAAAAGCTGCGGGAATCATAATTAGTTCTGCACCATTCGAAGACAAATATCTATAAAGTTCGGGAAATCTAACATCATAACAAATCGATAATCCTATTTTGCATAAACCTGGTACGTCTACAACAGGTGGATACTCTGCCCCAGATAAAATAGTGGATGATTCCTTATATAAATTTCCATCTGGCAAATCAACATCAAATAAGTGAATCTTGTCGTATTTTGCCAAAATCTGTCCATCTTTCCCAAATAAGGCTGATCTGTTAAAAGTATGACTTTCATCACCAGCAGGAACAGGATACCCTCCTCCCAAAAGAAATACTTGATATCTTTGTGACATAGTTTTTAGAAAATTTGCACACTTCTCTGACAATTCAGAAGCTAATCTAAGTTTTTCATCATCTCCTCCTAAAAAAGCAAAATTCTCAGGCAATCCTATTAACTCAGCACCTCTTCTAGCAGCTAATTCGATCTGTTCTTCTGCTTCAATAAAATTTGCTTCAACATTTGAAGTACTTGTAATTTGCAATGCAGCTACCAAAAAATCAGTCAAGACTTTACTCCTAGTGAACCAATTCGTAAATCATGAGGCACGAATCACACCTCTTTCAACTTGAGCTGGCACAATATCTAAGCAATCCAGTTCAGAGCAACATTTAAAATCATCCTCATAATCTCCAAGACTTGTCAATCTTTTGCCATGGGTTGCTGTTTTTAAACATTTCAAAATATCATTTTTCCAAAAATCCCAGAGTGCCAAAGCAGCCTGTAATTCGTCATTCATAATATTAATTGCAAAATCACAGTTCTGTTCCAAGTATGAGGCCAAAGCACCTGCAGCTAAAGAATCCTCAAGTGAATATGAGCCTTCCCAACCACTACCAAGTATTAAAACATTTTCTCTTTTTAATGAAATGATTTTTTCGGCAACTGCTTTCCTATTTGGGAGTCCCATAGCAAATAAATGGTTTGCATTTTGAACTTTTTGCAATGATTTAGTTCCATTAGTCGTACTCATAAAAAGTCTCTTACCATTTACAACTTCTTTTGTAACTGATAAAGGAGAATTTCCTAAATCAAATCCCTCAATCTTCTTTCCGCCTCTCTCTCCAAGCATTAGTTTCTCATTTGCTTGCCACTTGATTGCAGATTCTTTTAATAAATCTAAATCTGCAAAAACTTGTATTGAATCAGCACCATTAGTTAAAGCCCAGGAAATTGTTGTTGTAGCTCTTAAAACATCAATGACCACTGCAATATCGGGGTTTATATCTGGAACATCCTTTGCAACGTGATAATAAGTAAGATTAATGATGAAATCCCTTTTCTAAACATATTATAGAAAACAGTTACTTAATTTGATTATTTTTTTTAAAAAACAAACTTATTGATAATATAGAACTAATTTGTTTTTATAGAAATTTTATCAATTATTAATTTGAAAATGAATAATGTCCGCAAAATAAAAGGTGGAGTTAATTTAAAAGGAAAAATAAAAGTACCTGGAGATAAATCTATATCTCATAGAGCTTTAATAATTGGAAGTATTGCTAAGGGTGAGACGACTATTGAGGGATTTTTACATTCTGAAGATCCACTTTCAACTGCTAATTGTCTTAGAAAATTAGGCGTAAACATACCAGAAATAAAAAAAGATGAGCCTTTTACTATTTCAGGATTGGGTCTTGATGGATTAGAAGAGCCTAAAGAAATTCTAAATTGTGGGAATTCGGGAACCACCATGAGATTATTAATGGGGTTATTAGCAGGTCAAGAAGGTAAAAATTTTATCTTAACAGGAGACAAATCTCTTAATGAGAGGCCAATGGGTAGAGTGGGCAAACCTTTATCTTTGATGGGTGGCAAAATTTCTGGGAGAGAAAAAGGGAACAAAGCTCCAATCTCAATTGATGGGAATAAACTTAAAGGATGTGTTATTGGAACCCCTGTAGCGAGTGCTCAAGTAAAATCCGCAATATTATTGGCAGGCCTTAAAGCTTCTGGAACCACTTCTGTTATTGAGCCGGCATCTTCAAGAGATCATACAGAAAGAATGTTAAAAGCATTTGGAGCAGATATAAGTATCAGAGGAGAATTAGGAAGGAATGTAGTTATAAAGTCAGGGGGTAACTTAATTGGTCAGAAAATATTAATCCCCGGAGACATAAGCTCTGCTTCCTTTTGGATGATTGCTGCATCTATTGTGCCAAATTCGGAAGTTTTAATTCAGAATGTAGGATTAAATCCCACTAGAACAGGGATTCTAAAAGTAATGGATTCAATGGGGGGCAATTATGAGATTTTAGATAAATCAACTATTGCAGGAGAACCTATTGGATCTATTAAAGTAAAGACTGCAAATAATTTGAGATCATTCACTATTGAAGGTGATATTCTCCCTAAACTTATAGATGAAATTCCTATCCTTACTGTAGCTGCCTGTTTTTGTAATGGAGTTTCTGAAATTAAGGATGCCCAAGAATTAAGAGTTAAAGAAACAGATCGATTAAAAGTCATGGCAAGACAGTTGCACAAATTCGGTGCTGAAATAATAGAAAAAGAGGATGGGCTAATTATTAATGGTCAATCAAAATTTCATTCTGCGGAGGTAGACAGCGAGACTGATCATCGAGTAGCAATGAGTCTTGCTATTGCTTCACTTCTTGCTAAAGGTACCTCAAAAATCATTAGGTCAGATGCTGCTAGCGTCTCGTATCCCACTTTTTGGGAAGACCTTGCCAAACTAACTAACTAACTTAAAAAGTTTTTGTCGGAATTAATTGAAGTTTTAACAAAGGATGGGAGTTACTCTTTGAGAAGTGTATTTTTTCAAGAGAATTTCCATAGTTTAATAGGAGCATTGGAGGAAACAAAATTAAAGTTTACAGCTACTTCTAATTTGCAAAGATTTGAGGGTAAATCTCTTAATGTTTTGGATATATGTTTTGGTTTAGGATACAATTCCGCCTCTTTATTAGATGAATTAATTAAACAAAAATCGTATTTAAATTTATATGCTTTGGAGATTGATAAAAAGCCTCTTAAATATTCGCTTAGAAATAAATCTTTCCTTAAATTATGGGCTCCAAAAGTCAAAACAATTTTTGAATCATTGTATCGAAAAGATTACTTTGAGGATCAATTTTTTAAATGCAGTGTTTTGTGGGGTGATGCTAGAGAAAAAATCAACATTATTCCTTCATCTATTAAATTCGATCTAATTTATTTAGATGGTTTTTCTCCTCAAAAATGCCCACAAGTATGGACAATTGAATTTTTATCTAAAGTTACAGAAAAGCTAAATTCTCAGGGTTATTTAATAACTTATTCTTCTTCAGCGGCAGTAAGGAAAACTTTAAGAAATCTTGGATTAGAGATTTTTACTATTAAACCAAGTTTTAAAAACAGAACTTTTTGGAGTCAGGGAACTGTCGCAATATCAAAATTTGATAAGAATAAATTGAAACCTAATTTCAATTTTGAAAAGTTATCTTTAATGGAAGAGGAACATCTTTTAACTAAAGCAAGTATTCCATACAGAGATCAAGATTTAAACTCAAGTAAAGACGATATAATCAAGAAAAGATTAGATGAGCAATTATTCTCAAATCTATCCTCTACGAATAAATGGAGAGTAAAATGGGGAATGACGAAGTTATCCTTTAAGAGTTAGATTTAAATAAGTATTTCAAATAAACATGTTAAGTGTTGCGATATTAGCGGCAGGCAAGGGCACTAGGATGGAAAGCTCATTGCCAAAAGTTTTACATAAAATTTCTGGCAAAAGTCTATTACAAAGAGTAATTGATTCATGTGTTGAATTAAAACCTGATCAAATCTTCGTAATTACTGGATACAAATCAAAAGAAGTACAAAAGTCAATCCCAAAAAATAAAAAAATCCATGTTGTTATTCAAGAACCTCAATCAGGAACAGGTCATGCTATCCAGGAACTTTGTAGAGAAGTAAAAAAACATGAAGGAAACCTTTTGATACTTAACGGCGATGTGCCACTAATTAAGCCTAGTACTCTAAAACAACTTTTATATTTACACGATTCAAAAAATGCTGATGTTTCTTTAATTACTACAAAGAAAACAAATCCTCATGGATATGGCAGAGTTTTTTTGAAGGGGGATTTTATAGAGAGAATTATTGAAGAAAAAGATTGCAATGATCTAGAAAGAGAAAATCAATTAATAAATGCAGGTGTTTATTGTTTTAACTGGGGTAACTTGTCAGAAATAATTAATACCTTGCAAAGCAATAATAATCAAAAAGAAATTTACTTAACAGATACGGTATCTTTGCTAAAAAATTCCTTAAGCCTCGAGGTAGAGGATAATGGAGAACTTCAAGGAATTAATAACAGAATTCAACTATCAGAATGCGAGGAAAATATTCAGAATTCAATTAAAGAAAAGCATATGCTAAATGGTGTAACTTTTATAAATAAAGCAAGTTGTTCAATTAGTGAAGAAGCCGAAATTGGTAAGGATGTAACTATAGATGCTAATACACATATAAGAGGAAGTTCCAAAATAAATAGTCATTGCATTATCGGACCAAATACTTTTATTGAGAATTCTAAGGTGGGATTACATTGTGAAATTTCAAATTCTACTGTTTATGCTTCTCAGATAATGGATTACATAAAAATTGGCCCTTATAGTCATATAAGACCTAATTCCAAAATATCTTCATTTAGCAAAATCGGTAATTTTGTTGAAATCAAAAATAGTCAATTAGAGGAAGAATCTAAAGTAAACCATTTAAGTTATGTTGGTGATTCTATTATTGGAAGATCTACAAATATTGGAGCAGGTACTATTACTGCAAATTTTGATGGTGAGAAAAAACATCAAACAAAAATTGGTAAAAATTCCAATATTGGTGCAAATACAGTTTTTGTAGCGCCAATAAATCTCGGGGAATCAGTAACAACAGGAGCTGGTTCAGTGATCACCAAAGACTCCAAAGATAATTCATTAGCAATATCAAGAACTAAGCAAGTAAATATAGAAAATTGGAAAAGAAAGAAATCTTGAATTAATTAATTAATTCAATAATTTTTTCAAGCTGCCAATATCTGCTCCCTTTTATAAGAATAGAATCACCTTTTTTTGTAGATTTGTTTATCTCTTTAGGTACATCTTTAATATTATTTAAAACTAAAAATTTTTTCTTATCTTTTAGATAATTGGTGTAAATTTTTTCATTTTTTTTATCACAAATAAATAAACATTTTTCTATGTCTGAATTATTTACTAAGTTGAATATTTCTTTATGATATTTTTCAGATTCTTCTCCCAATTCTTGCATACTGCCAAATATAAAAAATTTATTTCTCGGTTTTTCAAGCAGGTTTTTAATACATGCTTTCACTGACTCTGGAGAAGCATTATACGATTCATCATATATTGTTGTTTTTACTGATTTAAGAACTTTATTCCTTCCACCTAAACTTTCAAAATCAAATTTATTAAAACTGGCAAAATCAATACCTAGCTCTTTAGCAACTGCAAAAGCAAATAAGAAATTCGAAGCATTGTGAAATCCCTCAAATGAAATTTGAAAGGTATTTTCTTCAATTAAAATTGTTTTATTCGAAGGATTATAAAATCCTCGCAAATTATCATCTTTCTTAAAACTCTCTTTTTGATTTTGTATATTTAATAGTTTTACTTTTATCACTCTACCTTTCCAAAATTCTTTTAAAGTTTTCTCTAGGAATCGATCATTTGCTGGAATTATTACAACTCCTTCGGGATTTAAGAACTTACTAATTTCACACTTCGCATAAGTAATATTTTTTTTAGAGCCTAATAATCCAATATGAGCTGTGCCAATATTGGTAATAACTGCAATATTGGGTTCACTATATTTAGATAAATTCTCGATCTGTCCAAGACCTCTCATCCCCATTTCAAGAACTAAAACTTTATCTTTTATATCTGTAGCAAGAATAGTAAGACCAACTCCAATCTCATTATTGAAATTTGCATGAGATAATTTAATTCTTCCCATTTTATTTAAAACTCCACCAATCATTTCTTTTGTTGTTGTTTTACCCACTGAACCAGTTATTGCAACAATAGGGATATTTAATTTTTTTCTTTTTTGCAATGCTAATTTTTGAAATGCCTCTAATGTGTCATTTACAACCCAATAAGGAAAATTACTAGGAAGTAATTTCTGCATCCCTTTCTTAATTACTACTGATTTAACCCCTTTATTTAAAACCTCTGGAAGAAAATTATGTCCGTCAAATTTTTTACCCTTTATAGCTATAAAAAGATCATTTTTTAATAAAGTTCTACTATCAATACTTATATTTTTAAAATTTAAAAAATCTCTATTCCCCTCGCTCAGATTTTTAATATCACCCAAAACATTGTTTAATTCTGATAAAGAGAATTCCATTAAAAAATTAATTCATACTTTTTTTAAAGATGGATCAGCGGATTGTCCGTAAGAGAACTTTTCAACTTCAGCAAAATCTGGAGATGGTTCTTTTATTCCACAAACATCTTTATACATAATTTCATATTCGAGTGCGGATCTTTGCCAACTAAACTCTTGGCTCATTGCTCTTTTTTGCAATAATTCCCAACTATCTTTATGCCTAAAGGCCTCCCAAGACCTTACTAAAGATGTATAGAAATCTATAGGCTCAAAGCGATCGAAGCAAAAACCCGTGCCACTATTATTTTCTGGATCATGAGGTAAAACTGTGTCAACTAAACCTCCTACTCGCCTTACTATTGGAATAGAACCATACCTCATAGCAAGGAGTTGACTAATACCACAAGGTTCGAATCTACTTGGCATTAAGAATGCATCAGAGCCACCATATATAAGTCTTGATAAAGAATCATCATAGGTAAGAAATACTGAAAACCTTCCTGGGTAATCTAATGCAAGTTGCCATAATCCTGACTCCAAATATCTATCTCCAGTCCCTAAAACAACTATTTGCGAATCTGTATATGCTAAAAGTCTTCTTGAAACTTGTAGAAGTAAGTCAACCCCTTTCTGATCAACTAACCTACTAACCATACCTAAAAGATATTTTTTAGGATTAACTTCGAGACCCATTTCTTTCTGCAGTATTTTCTTATTTTCTAGCCTATTTTCTAAATTCTTAACACTAAATTTTGCAGGTAAAACTGGATCTTTGGCAGGATTCCATTCATCAAGATCTATGCCATTAAGAATTCCCCTTAATTTACCTGAAATGTAATTAAGTAAACCTTCAAGGCTTTCCCCGTATTCATGGGTTTTAATTTCATCTGCATAAGTCGGAGATACGGCATTTACTCTATCTGCGTACAACATTGCCGCAGCCATTGTGTGGTCTCCATGCATATACCAAGGACACCAAGTCATTTTTTCTAGTTTCCATCTCCAAGGGCCTTGGTATTTTAAATTATGAATTGTGAAGACAGTGCTAATTTCGGGGTCCTGATGCATCCACACAGGAATCATTCCAGTGTGCCAATCATGACAATGGAGAACTTGAGGTTTCCAACAATTCCAGGCAAATTCTGAAGTAGCACTAGCAAAAAATGTAAAGCGCCAGTCCTCATTTTCGCCTCCGTATATTTGGTCAGAATCAAATGTTGGATGACCCACTAGGTAAATCACATAATTATGAATGGGATGTTTTGCTTCATATACAGCGAAATCAGTGCCCATTGTATTTGATGTAAAGACTGGTTCATTCGAAACCTCTAAAAGACTCCACAATTTACCATATCCTGGAATTATTACCCTTACATCGTGACCAAGTTTTATCAAAGATGGAGGCAACGAACCAACTACATCTCCCATACCTCCAACTTTGATCATTGGAGCACATTCAGCAGCGGCAAGAAGAATTCTCATTGATAATTATTTAAAAAGTTCTTTTGAAAAATAAACTAGGGTGTCCAATTATAGTCAGAAAAGTCTGGTGGACGCTTTTCAAGAAAGGCATCTCTACCTTCTTGAGCTTCTTTAGTCGAATAAAATAATTGAGTTGCATATCCAGATAATTCTTGAATACCCGCAATCCCATCATTCTCCGCATTGAATGAAGCTTTAAGAATACGAATAGCAGTTGGACTATTTCGTAAAATCTCTCTTGCCCAGATTACACCCTCAGCTTCTAATTCTTCAATCTTTGTAATTGCATTTATCAAGCCCATCCTAAGAGCGTCCTTGGAATTATATTTTCTACATAAAAACCAAATTTCTTTTGCTTTTCTTTGACCAACAAGTCTTGCCAAATAACTAGAGCCAAATCCTGCATCAAAACTACCAACTCTTGGACCTGTTTGACCAAATATTGCATTTTCAGAGGCGATACTAAGATCACAAATTAAATGAAGTACCTGGCCTCCTCCAATTGCAAAACCAGGAACTAAGGCAATAACCACTTTAGGCAAACTTCTTATTAATCTTTGAAGTTCAAGTACATTTAATCTCTGCTTCCCTTTATCATTCTTATATCCATTTTCACCTCTTACACTCTGATCACCTCCAGAACAAAAAGAAAAAATACCTTTCTTGTCAGGTCCAGCACCTGTAAAGAGAACTACTCCTATAGTTTCATCATTTCTTACGATATTAAATGCGTTAATAAGTTCATCTACAGTTTGTGGCCTAAATGCATTTCTTTTTTCAGGCCGATTAATTGCAATTCTCGCAATTCCCTCATCTGATTTATGAAACAAAATATCCTCATAAGATTTGCATTCTGACCAATTTAATGTTGTTTTACCAGGTAATACTTTCATGAAACCTAATTATTCAAAGATAGAAAATAATAAATTTAGCTGCCAATTATTTTTTCTAGCAGGGCATTTTTTTCACAAATTTCATTTTCTGGATCAATATCAACTTTAATTATTACAGATTTCTGGATAGAAATGCTCCAATCGAATGCCTCTCGTAATTTTTTAAAATTTGCCACACTTTTAAAGTTTACTTGATAGCCCTCTGCGAGTTTTTGCCAGTTTATTTCTTTAGGCATAAGAAATAGTTTTTTTAATTCATCTTCTTTTAAATTTTTTTTATAAATACGATTAAATATATTTCCGCCATTATTATTTATTAGAAGTATTGTTAAATTCATGTCGATTGTATTTTCAATAAGCCAACCGTTTATATCATGAACAAAAGCCAAATCTCCAGTCACTAGAAGTAGAGGATTGTTAATTCTAGAAATTCCTAATGCAAGGGATAAAGTACCATCTATGCCGGAAGCTCCTCTAAAGCTGAAACAATTTCTTGTTAAAGTACAATTCTCAGAAAATGTAAGCCAATCTCTAATCGGGCTACTCGCGGAGAGCATTATTGGATTTTCAGCTGGCCAAAGTTTTGGAACAAGATTTGCAAGTTTATACTCAGTAATTTGAGTATCATAAGTAATTTTCTCTTTTAAAATTTCTTTAATTTGCTCACCTTCCTGTATTAGATCTAGGGCTAACGGAGTAAGAGACTTTTTGTTTTTTTCGTTAATTGTTAATTGTTCTAACAATAGATTAGTAAAATTTGATAGCCCAAAATCATATTCAAATGATTTTTTTATAGGGTCCAATTTTCTATAGGTTTTTTCTTTTATAAGAATTTGTATCCCTTCGAAGGTCATTAAAAACTTCTCCAAATCAATTGAGGATGTCATAGGACCAAGCCTCAAAAGTTGATGACAATTTATTAAATTCTTATTTTTCCTTAAGACTAATTCCCAATTCACAACTAAACCTCTCAAATTATAATATACGCCTGAAACAGGATCAGCAAATACTGGCCAACCAGTAATTTCTTGTAATTGTTCTAGAGATTTATTGAAAGATGATAAGTCATTTATGGAACCTTGATATGGACCTACCAAAATAATGCCAGATTCATCTAAATTTAAACTTTTTGAAATTTCTAAGAATTTGTTTTTATCAGATTTTATTTCAACTTCCTGAAAGACATATTTTTTCTTTAAATAAATTCTCTCAAAAACCTTTAAAACATTTTTTTTATTTACAAATGAAATACCTAAAGGCTTATCAATAGGAACATTAAAATGAATAGGACCAGGGAAGGTGGATATTTGTTTCTCAGTAATTTGCACTAAATTTAAGATTTCATTTTCTTGTGTTTCATGTAGTCCATTTAGATTTGTACTTAAAACTCTTCTGCAGACTGAACTCAAAAAATCTTCTTGATTTACTGTTTGATTTGCCCCACAATCTTTTAATCTTAATGGTCTATCGGCAGTAAGAAATATAATACCTTTACAAGATCGGTCTGCCTCAACTGCTGCTGGCAATAAGTTACTTACGGCAGTTCCAGAGGTGGTAATAACTAAAGAAAGATTCCCTGATGCAGCAGAAATTCCAAGAGAGTGGAATCCTGCAGATCTCTCATCTATTGAATTATAAATATTTAACAGCCCTAATTTATTTAATTCTCCAGCAGCTATTGCTAAAGGTGCTGATCTACTACCAGGACATAGTATTAAATTTTGAACTCCTATTTTTATTAGAAGATTTAAAAGTTGTAAACTTCTAAGAAAATTTTTGCATTCAATAGATGATGTCATAATTTATATAAATGCTTTGGGATTTTACTTATAACTGAATTAAATAAAACATGTCTAAAACTCAAGAAAGAAGAAATTCAATACTAAAGGATTTAAAAAATCTTTTAATCTGGATATCTATCGCTTTAATTATACGATGGCAGGTTATAGAGCCAAGATGGATCCCATCCGGTTCAATGCTTCCAACTCTTCAAATACAAGATAAAATTCTTGTTGAGAAAGTATCACCTAAAATCATATCCAAATCAAATCTTTCAAAATTAAAAAATAAAATAGTTGTTTTTAACGTTCCTGAACAATTAATTAATGCAGGTTATGAAGCAGATACTGCACTAATAAAAAGAGTAATTGGAATACCTGGAGACAAGGTAGAAGTAAGAGAAGGTAACCTTTACTTAAATGATATCGCTCAAAAAAATTATGTTTTTGACAAAAATATTAATTATTCTATAGGGCCTTTAATTGTCCCAGAAGAGTCATTATGGGTTATGGGAGATAATAGAAATAACAGTATGGATTCACATATTTGGGGATTTTTACCCTATGAAAAGGTTATTGGTGAAGCTATTTTTAGATATTGGCCTTTTAATAAAATTGGACCTATTCGGTTCCCTGCCTTAATAATTTAGATTAATGGGTACATGATGTTGTAGGGTTTTTATATCCTGAAGCTGTAGAAATGTTTAATCCAGAATTTCTTGCTACTGAAAATAACGATCCAAACGATGAAAATGATTTAATCCAATATTTACAAAAACAATCTCCAGAAGTTTTGCAAAGAGTAGCAAAATCAGCTAGTGAAGATATTCAAGAAATTATTAGACATAATGTTCAAGGTCTTCTTGGAATGCTTCCTTCAGATCAATTTGATGTAAAAATAACATCTTCAAAAGACAACATTGCTAATTTATTATCTTCTGCAATGATGACAGGATATTTCTTAAGACAAATGGAGCAAAGAAAAGAGCTGGAACACACTCTTAAAAATGATGAAAACATGTCTATTGAAGAATAATAGTTTTTAAAGATTTACTTCTTCAGGAATTATTCCTAGTTCAAACAATTTTTCATATAAACCCATCAAAAATTTATTATCCTTCGGTAGTTTATCCCACTTTTGGGAATTAATTTCATTAATTAATTGTTGACAATCTTCTGTTGTAAATTTTATAGGTGCCGTAAAATGGGCTGGAATTAAATATTCCATCTCTTCAAAAGACTTGATATTTTCTAACCATTTAAGTAACACTTCTTTTGAACGAGGAAAAATTAATTTTTGTAAAACAGGTGCAATTTGAATCTTAGGAGTATCTTTACCCATTATTTCAACAAGAGAGGATTCCCAATCTTCCTCCCATAAAAAGGGATAAATACCGAAATGAGATCTCCAATTTCTAAGATCTTTTTTGAATGAATACTTAAATATATCTTTTAAAGGTGGAATATTTAATTTACCTGGTTTCAAAAAAGATGAAAATAAGACTAACCTTTTCCATCCTTTTTTTCTTTGTTCAATTGAGTCAATCAAAGGTTCATCTCCTCTCTCTCTAGAATGAAAAAGAAGTGGAGTTGGATCAAAATTAAATATCTCAGGTGGGGTGGAGTCTATTCCAACTATTGCGTCTGTTACATGAAGAGTTTTTGTAGAATAATGGAAACAGCTTATCTCCTGATATCTTCCAAGTCCTAAATTCAGTGGACCTAATGAAGACCATTTAAAGGAGTTTGTATATGGAGTACCTTCCTCAAAAAGTATTCTGGATCTTTTTGATGGAATTCCTAAAAAATCTAGTGGTAGATTTACGGGGAAACTCCACTGTCCAGGACAAATCCAAATTTCTGCATCTTTAAAAATTCTTGAAAGAGCTGGCAGTCCGATTTTATGTTCAAGTCCAGAGGCACTCGGTAGAATTATTGTTTTAACTTTGCCGTGAATCGCAATTAATTTTTCTAACTCATTTATTAATTCTTTTGTTGGAGGCAGTGGATTTATTAGCATCAATCCATTATCAACCTTTATTACGGTCATTCTTATTGGAACCGCAACATAATAAAGTCCCTGTATTTGTTCCAAGGACCATATTTGATCAGGAATTAATTCTCTTAAAATTGTTTTCTTTTTACCATAAGGATATAAGGGAAATAATGGCCACCAATACCACTTTTTGTGTAAAGTTTCTTCCGCCACTATCATTTATACCCAGCAAATAATTTTTTAAACTTGAATATTCCATATCTAGGAGCGAATAAGAAAGCAAATAAAAATATAAAAGTTTGGGCTAAGACTATAGAACCTCCGGTTTCAAGATCAAACCAAAAACTACAATAGATACCTATTACACTTGAGATAATGGCACTTAATACTGAAATAATGGTCATATTATCAAATTGATCAGTAAGTAAGTATGCAGTGGCCCCTGGAGTTATCAACATTGCAACTACCAATATTATTCCAACCGTTTGCAAACCAACAACGGCAGCTAAAGATAAGCATGTAAGAAGCAAATAATGTAGGAAATGGACATTAATTCCCACAGTTTTTGCATGTCTAGGATCAAAACAGTAAAGCATTAAATCTTTCCTAAAAACTGATAAAAGTATTACTACCAACAAAGAAATCAAGACCGTTTGTTTCACATCAGATAGTGATATACCTAATGGACTTCCAAAAAGAATAGAGTGGAGATCAATATTACTTTTGATCTTAGAAACTAAAACTATTCCAAGAGCAAAAAAGCCTGTAAAGACTAACCCAATAACAGTATCTTCCTTAACTCTCGATTTTTGTTTTACAAATCCTATAAGCGCTACAGAACCTACTCCAAATATAAATGCACCTAATGAGAATGGGAGTCCCAAAGCATAAGCCACAACAACTCCAGGCATTACTGAATGTGATACCGCATCACCCATTAAAGCCCAACCTTTGAGAGTTAAATAACTAGATAAAAAACCACAAACAGCAGCAACTAAAGAGCTCATAAATAGAGCTTTTCTCATAAAATCATGAGTTAAAGGCTCTGTTACGAATGTATTTATACTAGAGAATAAACAGAACTCCATAAATAAATTTCTTTATGACTCAGGCCCAAACAAAACGTCAGGAGAGATTCCACCAAAAGTACTTGTTATATTTTCAGTTGTAAATACTTCAGAGGTCTCCCCGTAGGCAACAACTGTTTTGTTTATTAAAAGTACCAAATCACAAAATTCGCGAACATGAATCATATCATGAGTAGATAATAAAATTGTTTTACCCTCATTTTTAAACTGAATAAATAATTCCGAAATTAGTTTCTCAGTTCTTATATCAACTCCCGTAAAGGGTTCATCAAGCAATAATATTGAGGCTCTTTGTGCAATTGCTCTGGCTAAAAAAGTTCTTTTCCTTTGACCTCCAGACAAATTCCCAATTGGTGTAGATAAATAATTGGTCAGGTCAACCCTCTCAATAGCATCTTTAACAGCCTGAACATCAGATTCTCTTGGACACCTGAGAATATTCATCGACCCATATCTTCCCATCATTACAACATCCCAAACATTTACAGGGAATTGACTATCAATACCTTCACTTTGAGGAACATAAGCGATTGTCTGATCTTTCTGAGCAGACCTTAAAGACTCCCCGTTTATTCTTATTTTCCCCTTAGAAATATTAACAAAGCCAGTCAATGCATTAAAAAAGGTTGTTTTCCCTGCACCATTCATACCTACCAATCCACAAATTTGACCAGGTTTTAATCTTAAATTGGCATCATATAATGCAACTTTGCCGTTGTAGTCTACGCATATATTTTCTGCATCAATCCTATAGTTTTGATAATTAGGTTTTTCCATATTTTATTCAAGACCTTTTTTAATAATTTCCAAATTATGTTTCAGCATTTCTAAGTAAGAATTAGCCGGGCCATTATCACCTGATAACGAATCAACATAAAGATTTCCTCCAAATTTAGTTCCAGTTTCATTTACAACTACCATTTGGGATTCATTACTTACAGTACTTTCACAAAATACAGCTGGGACATTTTTTTTCTTAACTAAGGATATTGTTCTTGCCATCCTTTTGGGGGTAATTTGACTCTCTGCATTAACGGGCCATAAGTAAACTTCATTTAATCCATAATCATTAGCGAGATAAGAAAATGCTCCTTCACAACTTACTAGATACCTTTTATCTTTTTCTAAGTTTTTAATAAAAAGTGAAAAATCTTGATCAATTTTAGAGAGTTTATTTTTATAAGTTTCTCCATTTTTTGAGAATAATTCTCTTTTGGAGGGCCTCAATTCTGATAAAGATTCCACGATAATATCTACATAACGAATTCCTCTTTTTGGGGAAATCCAGGCATGAGGATTTGGTTTCCCTTTGTAAGAATCTTCACTTATAAATATGGGTTCCAGATTATCTGCAATAGTTATTCTTTGAACTTTCAAATTAGAAACAAATTTTTCTGACCATATTTCAAATCCAAATCCATTATCCACAAAAACAAATGCTTCAGATGCATTTATTAGATCGCTTGGAGTTGGTTTATAACCATGAACTTCTATTCCTGGTTTAGTTATTGACCTAACCACGAAGTCATCATTTTTAGCAATATTTTGTATTATATCTGCCAAAACGGTAAAGCTTGTTAAAACCAATTCTTTTTTAGGTTCATTTTCAGTTGAGATTCTCTTACATGCAGTAGTTGAAAAAAGACATATCAAATAAAAAAGAATTAAAAGTAAAAACTTTTTATGCATTTTTTAATACTTCCAGAGATTATGAACTATATCTAAGTCGAATTAAAGGATTTTTTAAATCAGATATCAAAGATTGCCAATTTATTTTCTCTTTTTCGAAAGCTTTTTCAACAATTTTTTCAGAATTTTCTTTAATAAATTCCAAGTCCGGCTCAGATACCCCTTTTGTTATAGCCATAAAATCTGCCAGAGAACTAGATACGACTCTTGTTAAATATGCTGCACTTATTGCTTGATAAGTTCCTGAAAACAACCAATTTGGGCCATGCAATTTTGTTAATCCAATTAAAGTTTGGCCACTCCATTCAATTACTCCCTGAGCTATTGCAGTCTTTATTATTTGTTTTGATACTTTATCCAAAATTTCTGGAGACCAATTACAGCCCCATATTGATTTTATCTCTTTAATCATTAGAGAATTTAAAACTGTCATAGACAACACATCTATTGAAGGAAGTGGTGACAAGAAAACAGTAGTCGCAACAAGAATTTGATTCTTCCTCTGTAAAACTTTCAATTGTGTTCTTCTTATACCCTCAATCTCAGACTGCCATTTAGTATGCAATTGCTTCAAAAGCCTTTTCTTGGTATTCTCAATATTTTTACTTGAACTTAGAAAAAACTTCCTTAAAGAAAAAGGTATATGAGTTAATTGATTTTTAATTGTATCAACTCTAATTATTCTATTTATAAATTCGCCTGAAATTTGATCCTTCAATTCATCTATTTCATTTTGAGATTTAAATCCATTTGAAGACTGGGCTACTAACCAAATAGGCATATCCTTAGGAAGCTTTTCTAACCATAAAAAATCATTAGCAGATAAAGGGAAACTTAGAAAAAATAAAATAGCATCAGTACTTAATACGTTATCAGGAACAATCTCCGAAGAATTATATTTTGGCATTTTTTCAATAAAATAAAAATCAAACTTATCTTCTTTGAAGAAATCTCTAAATAAAGATTGAGTTGAGTCGTAATCTTTCTTCCCAATAAAACAAATTTTCTCTTTTGCAAATCTATTAATTATCGAGTCAAGAGATAGTTGTCTTTGAAGATTTTGTTTTTCTAAATTATTTTTATCCTCAATTTCCTCATAGAATTTTAAATCTTCATTACAAAGATTTACCCAGCCATCTAAGTCCCTTGGCTCATTAAATTTTGGTTGGTCATTCTTAAGGAAAAAATATCCTCCAAAACATAAAATAAAAAATCCTACTGAACCACCCGTTAAATGTATTAAATCACTTGCAAACCATTCTCCAAAGCCTAGTAAAAGTATGATTATAAGGATATTTTTCTTAGGAAACCTTATTAGATCCTTTAAAAGGCTGTCTTTACTAATATCAAACACGATGCTTTTTTACTCTTATTTTATTTTAATGCAAGTTGTGAATGAGAAAAGCAAAATTACATAACTCGTTAATTAATAGATAAAAATTTACGGCTTTCAGAAAGACTTATTGCATAACTAGATGCTAAGTTAATAAACTATTTAAATATATTAATAAACATCAAGATGTCTAATTCAAATTTTGGCAATAATCCTGGACAAGAAAATTACAGAGGACGTTCCAATAATGAAAGATCTAATTTCAGAGATAGATCTGGAGGTAGAAGAGATGGAGGCGGATTCAGAATAAGATTAAGTGATAACGAAATGAAAGCCGTTAAATCAATACAAGAAGCCTTTCAACTAAGATCTACTGTTGCAGTTTTGGGTTTCTCTGTTAGAACACTTAGCGAAATGATAAAAGATGAAAAACTAATTAAATCAATCACAGAATATGCAAAAAATAACAAAAACTCTTCTCCGAATAGACAATCACAAAAACCTTATGAAGAAAAGACAAAAACAACTCCTAACCCATTTGCAAGACCTGTTAAAAGTTCATCAAATGAAGAAATCCAATCTAGCGAATTAGAAAAGGATGACAAATAAAAAAAGGATTCTTTCGGGAGTTCAACCAACTGGTGATTTACATATAGGAAATTGGCTTGGAGCAATCAATAATTGGGTTACTCTTCAAGAGGAATATGAAACATTTCTATGTGTAGTTGATTTGCACGCAATAACCGCCTCATATAATCCCAAAGAATTATCTAAAAATACTATCTCTACTGCAGCTTTGTACGTTGCTTGTGGGATAGATCCCAAAATATGCTCAATTTTCGTTCAAAGTCATATTTCTGCGCATTCAGAACTTTGTTGGATATTAAATTGCATGACCCCAATAAATTGGATGGAAAGAATGATTCAATTCAAAGAAAAGTCCATACAACAGGGGAATAATGTATCTATTGGATTATTTGATTATCCCATCCTGATGGCTGCAGACATCCTTCTATACGACGCTGACTTCGTACCAGTAGGAGAGGATCAAAAACAACATCTTGAACTCGCAAGAGATATTGCTCAACAAAGAATTAATGCCAAATTTAGTAGGGATAAAAATATTTTGAAAATCCCTCAACCAATAATTATGAAGAATGGATCAAAAATAATGAGTTTAATTGATGGTTCAAAAAAGATGAGTAAAAGTGATCCCAACGAAGGCAGTAGGATCAATTTGTTAGATACTCCTGAAATAATCACAAAGAAAATAAAAAGAGCAAAAAGTGATAGTTATATTGGAATAGAATTTAATAACCCTGAGAGAGCAGAATCTAAAAATCTTCTTATGATTTATTCAATATTATCTGGCAAAGAAATTTCTCAATGTGAAAATGAATTCTCCGAGACAGGATGGGGGGCATTTAAAAAATTAATTACGGAACAACTTATAGAATCTTTAGAACCTATTCAGGAAAAATATAAACTCTTAATTAATGATCCCTATCAGTTAAATAAAATCCTTGATGAAGGTAAGGAAAAAGCTGAAAATTTAGCAAATAAAACTCTAAAAAGAGTTAAATCTAAACTTGGATTCTTTGAAATGGAGAAATAAATTATGCCAGTAATTACATTACCTGATGGTTCAAAAAAGGTTTTCGAAAATTCTGTAACGACTCTAGAAATTGCTCAGAGTATTGGTGAAGGATTAGCCAAGGCAACTATTGCTGGGAAAGTAAACGATGTTTTACTTGATGCAACTCTTCCAATAAAAAATGATGCCAAAGTTGTAATAATTACTTCTAAAGACAAAGAGGGTATTGAGATAATTAGACATTCTTTTGCTCATCTTATTGGTCATGCAGTTAAACAAATTTACCCAAATATTAAAATGGCCATAGGTCCTGTAATTGAAGATGGATTTTACTACGATATATTTTCAGAATATAGATTTACTCCGGATGACTTAAACAAAATTGAAGAGCGAATTAATAAATTAATAAAAACAAATTATGACGTTGAAATTTTACAAGTTCCCAAGGAAGAAGCAATTAAAACTTTTAAAGAAAGAGATGAGACTTTTAAATTAAGAATAATTGAAGAAATTCATGAAGAGGGTCTCATTAATTTATATAAGCATGAAGAATATATAGATATGTGTAGAGGGCCTCACGTACCTAACACAAGACATTTGAGACACTTTAAGTTACTTAAATTATCAGGTTCATACTGGAGAGGTAATAGTGAAAATGAATCATTACAGAGAATATATGGAACTGCATGGGCTAAAGAAAAAGAACTCAATGACTATTTAACAAGAATTGAAGAGGCGGAAAAAAGGGATCATAGAAAACTTGGAAGAAAACATTCCCTTTTTTATATATCAGAAGAATCTCCTGGAATGATTTTTTGGCAGCCTAATGGATGGACAATCTACCAAGTACTTATGAAATATATAAGAAAAATACTTAAGAAAAATAACTATCAAGAGATAAGAACTCCTCAAGCAGTCGACAGATCTCTTTGGGAAAAATCAGGCCATTGGGAAAAGTTTAGAGATGATATGTTCACAACCTCCTCAGAAAATAGAACTTATGCAATAAAACCTATGAACTGTCCATGCCATGTTCAAGTGTTTAATCAAGGTTTAAAAAGTTACAAAGATTTGCCTATTCGTCTTGCTGAATTTGGTTCTTGTCACAGAAATGAACCCTCGGGAGCATTACACGGCCTAATGCGAGTTAGAAATTTCACTCAAGATGATGCACACATCTTCTGCACAGAAAAGCAAATTCAAGAAGAGGTATCTACCTTTATTGAGCTCGTTTTTGAGGTTTATAAAACTTTTGGTTTTGATGAAATTATTATCAAATTATCTACTCGTCCTGAAAAAAGGGTAGGCAGCGATGACATTTGGGATAAATCCGAAGAGGCTCTTACCAAAGCATTAAACGATAAAAATTTAAAATGGGAACTACAACCTGGAGAAGGGGCTTTTTATGGACCCAAAATAGAATTCTCGTTAAAAGATTGTCTTAATAGAGTCTGGCAATGCGGAACCATTCAAGTTGACTTCTCAATGCCTATTAGATTGGATGCAACTTATGTAGATATTGATAATGAAAAAAGAAATCCAGTTATGCTACACAGAGCAATTTTAGGATCCTTTGAAAGATTTATCGGAATCTTAATTGAACAATATGAGGCAAAATTCCCAATTTGGCTTGCTCCTTATCAAATAATCTTATTAAGTATTACTGATAGAAATATAGAAAAATGTCAAGAATTTAATCAATTTTTGAATATCAAAGGCTACCGATCAAAAGTTGATATTAGGAATGAAAAAATAGGATATAAGATAAGGGAAGCTACAATAGGGAGAATCCCATTGATTGCAGTAATTGGAGATAAAGAAGAGGAAATTAATTCAGTCGCTTTAAGAGCTTTGGATGGAACAAATTTAGGAATTTTCGACCTGCCTAATCTATACAAATTAATGGATGAATTGATAGAAAAAAAAGGGAGAACGGAATAATTTCAAATATATGAATTTTCTGGCATGTGATTTAGGAGGTACAAAGGTTCTATTGGGAATATTCAAAAAAGATTTTAAGGATGATTCGCCTAAGTTAATATTTAAAAAGAAATATTTATCTTCAGAATGGGATTCTTTTGAACTAATTCTAGAAGATTTCCTAAAAAATGAATGCAAAAATATTACTCATCCTTATTCTGCATGTTTCGCTGTAGCTGGTCCTATATCCAACGACAACGCAAAAATTGTTAACTTATCATGGAATATCTCTGGAAATGCATTAAAAAACAAATTCAATCTCAAAAGCTGCGAGCTAATAAATGATTTTGCAGTACAAATTTATGGAATACCATTCTTAAAAAAAAATCAATATTCTACTATCCAAAAAGGATCCCATTCAGAAGGTGCGAATAATGATTTGCATGCCATTGTTGGAGCGGGGACTGGTTTGGGAATTGCAAAAGGAATAATATCAGGGGAAAAGGTAAAAGTTTTAGCTAGTGAAGGTGGTCATGTGGAGTACTCGCCAAAGTCAAAATTAGAATGGGAATTAAAAATTTGGCTTAAGAATTACCTAAAAGTTGAGAGGATATCTTGTGAAAGAATTATTAGTGGCACTGGTTTATCGAGAATTGCCGAATGGAGACTAAGCAAACCTGATGTACAAAACCATCCTCTAAAAAAATATTTAAAAGAAATTAAAACTTTTGATGCTGCGAGAAAAGAACTACCTGAAAAAATTTGTAATCTTTCTAAAGAAGGGGATCCTCTAATGATTGAAGTTGAGAGAATTTGGTTAGGCGCTTATGCCTCTTTATTGGGAGATATTGCTCTTCAAGAATTGTGCTTTGGCGGGTTATGGATTTCTGGAGGAACAGCATCAAAACATTTCAAAAACTTTAAATCAGAATTATTTATGAAACAATTTTTCGACAAGGGAAGATTAAAAGATATTCTTAAAATAATACCTATTAAAGCAATTTTAGATGAAGAGTTTGGACTTTTTAGTGCAGCCTGCAGAGCAAAAATGCTTTTAAAAACTTAATAAAAAAATGTCTATTCCTGAAGTAGGTAAAAAAATAAGGGTAACAGTTCCTTCCACAACTGCCAATTTAGGGCCTGGATTCGATTGCCTTGGAGCAGCATTAGATTTGTATAATGAGTTTATTTTTACAAGAATTGAAGGTGGTGGAGATAGATTTGATTTAATAATGGAAAGTACAGATGGTAACCATTTAAGAGGAGGACCTGAAAACTTAGTTTTTAGAGCAGCTCAGAAAGTATGGGAGAGCGCAAATATGGATTCTTTTGCACTTGAAGCGAGAGTTAAGTTGGCAGTGCCGCCTGCACGCGGACTTGGAAGTAGTGCTACAGCGATAGTTGCTGGACTAATCGGAGCAAATGCAATAATGAACTCTCCATTGTCCAAAGAAAAACTCCTTGAACTTGCTATTGATATAGAGGGTCATCCTGATAATGTAGTTCCCTCTCTCCTGGGAGGTCTTTGTTTGACAGCCAGGTCGTCTTCTCAAAGATGGAGAATCATTAAATGTGATTGGCACGATTCAATTAAAACTGTTGTAGCAATACCTGCAATTCGTCTGAGCACAAGTGAAGCAAGAAAGGTTATGCCCAAGAATGTACCCATATCTGATGCAGTGACAAATATGGGGGCACTTACTTTGTTACTAAATGGCTTAAAAGCAGGAAATGAGGAACTTATAAAAGAGGGAATGTTTGATAAGCTACATGAACCCTACAGATGGAAACTTATTAAAGGTGGACTAGAAGTAAAAGATGCTGCACTAAATGCAGGTGCTCTAGGATGCGCAATTAGCGGGGCTGGACCAAGTATTTTAGCTTTATGTAAAAAAGAAAATGGTAAAAACGTCAGTCAAGCCATGGTGAAAGCATGGGAGAATTCAGGTGTAGCTAGCAGAGCACCATACTTGAACGTTCAAACAACAGGTAGCCGATTCAGCCCTATCCATCGTAAGTAGTTTTACTTAGGCATTTTTAATGTTATAGTCTCAAGCTAGTACAACTTCAACTAGAATAAAAAAATTATTCATTACATAAATGAATTTAGAATCTTTTCCTTGGCTATCATCTATTATTTTACTGCCTTTAATTGGGGCATTAATAATGCCTTTCTTGAGTTCGAAAGAAGGAGAAGATAATACACTCCCTAGAAACACATCATTAAGTTTTTTATTTATAGATTTTTTACTAATAATCGCCGTCCTTTTTCAAAAATTTAATACTTCAGATAGTTCTTTGCAACTGGTAGAAAGATTTTCCTGGTTACCCTCAATAGGCTTAGAGTGGTCTCTTGGCGTAGATGGGTTATCTGCTCCTTTAGTAGCGTTGAGTGGATTAATTACATTTTTATCAGCTGCCGCAAGTTGGAAAATTAAGAAAAAATCTAATCTATATTTTGCTCTTTTATTAGTCCAAGCATCTGCACAGGCATTAGTTTTCCTTTCTCAAGATTTCCTATTATTTTTCTTGGCATGGGAACTTGAATTAGTTCCGGTATATCTTCTTATTGCGATTTGGGGAGGGAAAAAGAAATTATATGCGGCTACCAAATTTATTCTTTATACGGCTTTAGCTTCTTTATTAATACTCATAAGTGGTTTAGCACTTGCCTTGAATGGTGATACCTTTACTTTAAATATTACCGATTTAACCAATAAACATGTAACTGGCAGCCTAGCCTTATTATCCTATTTAGGATTTTTAATTGGTTTTGGAGTAAAACTTCCTATCTTTCCATTACATACTTGGTTACCCGATGCCCATGGAGAGGCTAATGCACCAGTCTCAATGTTACTCGCTGGAATACTTTTAAAAATGGGAGGCTACGCCCTCTTAAGATTCAATGTTCAAATACTACCTGAAGTACATCTTCAAATTGCACCTGCATTAATTATTCTTGGAATCATTAATATAATTTACGGAGCATTAAATGCATTTGCACAAGATAATGTTAAAAGGAGAATTGCATGTAGCTCGGTGAGTCATATGGGTTTTGTTCTATTAGGGATTGGAGCAGTAGATGCTCTAGGTATAAGCGGAGCAATGCTCCAAATGATCAGTCACGGACTTATAGCTGCAGCTATGTTTTTTGTTACGGGCTCTTTCTATGAAAGAACAAATACTCTTTCGATCCCAAATATGGGCGGTTTGGCAAAAGTCTTGCCAATAACTTTTGCTTTTTTCTTGGCAAGCTCTTTAGCCTCTCTAGCACTACCTGGGATGAGCGGTTTTATAAGTGAAATAACTGTATTTTTAGGTATCACTAGTCAAGAAGGCTACAGCTCTATCTTTAGATCGATCACTATTCTTATTGCAGCAATAGGTTTAGTTCTAACACCGATATATCTACTATCAATGTGTAGAAGAGTATTCTTTGGCCCTAGAATTCCTGCATTAGCTACAGTTAAAGAGATGAATGGCAGAGAATTGACGATAGGTTTCAGTTTATTGCTGCCTACTCTGGTGATAGGTTTTTGGCCGAAAATCGCCATAAATTTATACGAATCTTCAACAAATGCTCTCAGTCAGCAGCTTACTTTAGCTAAATTAGTAGGGTTAATCCCTACTTTAGTTAATTAAACTATTTTAATAAATGGATTCCTCAATTTTTAAATATGGAGAACTACCAGAATTTGAAAAATTTACTCCCGAAAACATAAGTTTACAATTTCCTTTAATACTAGAAAAGATCGCAGAAGACTTTCAAAAGATAGAGAAAAATTTATCTAATTATTTGATTCAAAATGATTTAAATTGGGATAAGGTAATAAATCCTTTAAATGAAGTCAATGAAATTCTTAGATGGAGTTGGGGAGTAATAAGCCACCTAAATGCTGTGAATAATTCAGAAAGTCTTAGAGATATTTATTCAAAATTTCTTCCAGAGATTATTAGCATTAGTAACAAATTCGGGCAAAGTAAAATAATTTACCATTCTTTAGTCAAGCTTAAAGAGACAAATAACTTTGATCAAATCAAAAATAGAATTTTAGATAAAGAAATTCTTGAAATGCAACATAGAGGAATTTCACTACAAAAAAATGATCAAGAAGTGTTCAACAACATTTCAGAAAAGCTGGGAAAGCTATCAACAAACTTCAGCAATAATGTACTTGATGCAACTAATAAATGGTTTTTAATATTAAATAAAAAATCTGAAGTCGATGGCCTTCCTGAACGAGTACTTGAATTGATGGCTATTTCTGCACATAATCACCTAAAAAAAGATAAAGAAGTTGATATTAAAAATGGCCCATGGAAATTAAGTCTAGATATTCCAACTTATACTTCATTTATGACATATGCCACCGACCGTAAACTTAGAGAAAAACTATATAAGGCATTCGTTGGTAGGGCTTCTCAAGGAGAAAAAAATAATTCTCAAATCATTGAAGAGATATTATCTCTTAGAACTAAACAGGCTAATCTTCTCGGTTATAAAAGTTGGGCAGAACTAAGTTTGTCAACGAAAATGGCGAAAGAAATAAAACATGTTGAAAACCTTTTAGAAGAATTGAGAGAACCAGCATTCAATACCGCAAAAATTGAATTAGAAACGCTGGATAAGTTTTCTAAAGCTAATGGGTTTTCAAAATCACAAGATATCGAGCCATGGGATATTAGTTATTGGTCTGAACTACTTAGAAAGCAAAAACTCAATTTGGATCAAGAGTCTTTGAGGCCTTGGTTCCCACTAAATGATGTTTTGAAAGGTTTATTTAAATTAAGCGAAAAGCTTTTTGAAATTAAAGTAGTTGAGGCAACTGATGAAGCTCCTCTATGGAATGATGACGTTTTATTTTTTAATATCTTCAATAAAGAAGATAACAAAATAGCATCTTTTTACCTCGATCCATATTCTCGGCCTGAATCAAAGAGAGGAGGGGCTTGGATGGATGAATGTTTGAATAAAAATAATGTTAGCAAAAAGACCCTCCCTGTGGCATATCTTGTTTGCAATCAGACTCCACCATCAAAAGATAAACCTAGTTTGATGAGTTTTGAAGAGGTTCAGACACTGTTCCATGAATTTGGTCATGGTCTTCAACACATGCTTACTACTGTAAATCTTCCTCAAGCAGCTGGTATCAATAATATTGAATGGGATGCAGTCGAACTTCCAAGTCAATTTATGGAAAACTGGTGTTTCCATAAAAATACACTTTTGAATATTGCTAAGCACTATAAAACAGGAGAAAAATTATCCGATGACAATTTTGAAAAGCTCCTGAAGAATAGAACTTTTAATTGTGGTATGGCAACTCTTAGACAACTACATTTTGCAATTACAGACCTCAGGTTACACAGTAATATTGATAAAAACGAAGGTAAAACAGCAGATAAAATAAGAAGGGAAATTGCAAAACAAACTACTGTTATTGCACCAATTCAAGAAGATCAATTTCTTTGTTGTTTTAGTCATATATTTGCAGGCGGATATTCTGCTGGATATTATTCCTACAAATGGGCTGAAGTTCTAAGTGCCGATGCTTTTTCAATGTTCGAAGAGGCTGATCTAGAAAACTCTGAAGATTTAAAATTAATAGGAAAGAAATTTAAAGATACAATACTCAGCTTGGGTGGAAGCTTACCTCCATTAGACATATTCAAACTATTCAGGGGAAGAGAACCACAAACAGATTCCTTAATAAGACACTTAGGTCTATCTGGAGCTACATCATAATTTCATCGATTATTTTGCCAACCGCAGATTTATTTCTTACAAGATTTCTATGTTTATATACTTTTACTGATATGTTCTTTCCAAAATTCAACTTAGTCCACCAGCCAGGAAAAACCATTAAATCCCAATAAGTAAAGAAATTTATACACTCGATATTATCAAGAAAAAAATCATTATTTGCAAGTTCTCTCAATAACTTACTATTTATTTTCATTTCTGATATTCCTCTAAAGGGGTATTTAGGTATTAATTGAGCCATCAAAGTTCCTTTGTGAGGGGAACCTATAGATATTAATCTTCTTGTCCTTTTATATCCATTAAATTTTTGAAGCCAGTGTCTACTAATTATTCCTCCCATAGAAAATCCCAAAATATCTATTTCTTTTTCTAAACCGTATTTCTCTAAAATTAATTCGTTTAATTTATGAGTCAAATCAAGAATTGAAGTCATTCCATATGAATGCTCAAGAGTTGGGGCAAAATATTCAATGCCAATATCATCAAGTTTTGAGGTAATAGAAGAAAAAATACTTGAAGTATTCCAAAGACCATGAATCAATATAATGGGATTTTTTTTTTCAATACTTTTAATTTTTTTCAAGAATTCTTACTATTGACACCTTCCCATCAAAACCTGTGACTGGAGGATTGCATTTTGTCAAAATAAGTTTAATTTTAGAAAGCTTAAATTCCTGATCAATGATTTCTAAAATTTCGTTTGAATATTTTTCGATTGTAAAACAATTGATTTTCTTTGATTGATCTTTTAAAAGATGAACTAATTCTGAATAGTCAATTGTTTTTTTAATATCATCATTTACTGTACATTTTTCAAAATCAGTCCACAAAAATATATCTAAAGTAAATAGTTGCCCTAATTCCCTTTCTTCATCAAGAACGCCAACCCTAGCCCAAAGTTTAATATTCTCAATTTTTAAAAATGTCTCCATCTTTAAAAGTTTTAAAGATCTTTATGTGTATAGATAGCCTTTCCGGATGAAAAATCATCGACTATATTTCCATCTCCTTTTAGGAAATATTTATAAGTTACCAAACCTTCTAGGCCTACAGGCCCCCTTGGAGGAAGAGTTTGAGTAGATATACCTACTTCAGCCCCTAATCCATATCTAAACCCATCTGCAAACCTAGTAGAGCAATTATGAAAAACACCTGCACTATCAATTACATTCATAAATTGATTGGCAGTATTTGAATTTGCAGTAATTATTCCATCTGTATGTTTTGAACTATATTTTTGAATATGAGTGATTGCTTCCTCCAGATCATCAACAATTTTTATAGATAAAATTAAATCCAAATATTCAGTTTGCCAATCTTCTAGACTAGCCTCATACTTTAACCCTAATTCAACTGATCTCTTATCTCCAATTAATTTAACATCATTAGAATTAAATAAAGGTATGGCCTTTTCTAGAAAAACTGGTGCAATATCCTTATGGACTAATAAAGTTTCTATTGCATTACATGCTGCAGGATATTGAATTTTGCTGTCCAAAGCGACTGATAAAGCCATCTCTAGATTTGCCTCAATATCTATAAACAAATGACAAATTCCATCAGCATGGCCTAGTACAGGAATTCTTGTATTCTCCTGAATAAATTTAACTAATTCATTACTTCCTCTTGGAATTATTAAATTAATAAATTTCTCAAGATTTAACATCGCCATGCTATCTTTTCTGCTTGTTAGTAAACATATTCCATTTTTATCAAGACCTGATTCATATAACCCCTGTTGTAAGGCATTGACTATAGCAGTGTTTGTTAAATTGGCTTCACTTCCACCTTTTAGCATTACTCCATTACCTGATCTTATTGCTAAGGAACTAATCTGCATCACGGCATCTGGCCTTGATTCAAAAATAACCCCTAAAACTCCAATTGGCACTGTTTTTCTTTCTAAGATCAATCCCTTTGAAAGCTCTCTTTTTATTTGAACTTGATTTACAGGATCAGCCAAGTCTCCAACTTTTCTTACTCCTTCAATTCCTAAATTTAATTTTTCTTTTGATAACTTTAATCTAGAGAGTAAAGCGTTTGAAATTCCTTTCTTTTCTGCTCTTTCATAGTCCTCACTATTAGCCTCTAATATTTCTTTAGAATTTTTTTCTAGATAATCAGCCATAAAATTTAAGGCTTTAATTCGATTTTGATTTTCAGTCTGACTTATTTTTATTGATGCCAAACGAACTTTATCAGCTTTTTCTAGAAGATCATTACTTGGTTGAGGAACTTCAAAGATATCTGCCATAATATTTTTTAGTTAATTTAATAATAATTCAAATTAACGATTCTTTAAAGTAAATTTCTTTCTGAGTTAATATCTAAAAAATAATTGAACTTGACTTTTCCAATCCCCATTGGAATCATAAGAACCTAATAATTCTAAATTTGGATTAGCCTGAAAAGTCAGAATTCCTAAAGGTGAAATATCATCTCTACCTGGAACGGTTTGAAAGGAAAAATTTATCGCATCAGTGATATCAAGCCCTAGTTCGGCCACCCAAGCTTGAGAAGAAAATTCCTCATTAGAAGATGATTGGCCATCATTTTCTATATCTAAGTTTTCATTGGAAAAAATATTATTTAAGGAATCATTATTTTCTATTAACGCTGGATATAAAGACAATTGAAATCTTTCACTAAAAGCATCAGCATTATTAAGTTGAGAAATAAATGCTCTATTAATTAAATTTGCAGAGTTACCTCCAATCAAACCAATTATTTGTGATCTGTTATAACTTGGAGTACTTCTTAATTGTATTCTTCTATTTTCATCTGCAAAAGATAATTGATCCAAAAATCCTTCATAAGAGGCCTCAATTTTGATAAGCCTTGAATTACCAATCCCAAATGATCCAAAACCACTTGAAGTAGCATTCACATCAAGATCAGCTGAGATGTTTGAATCCTGATTATTTTCACTTATAGGTATTATAGAATCTGGAACTTTACTAACTAGAGAAAAATTAATAAATGGAACTACACCACTTCTTGACGCAAATAAAATGTAATTATCTTTATTTTTATCAAGTTTAAAAGGGGTAGTGTATAGATTTGCTCTACCTTTCTTGAGATAAATAAGACCCCTAGCATTTAAATCTTTTCCTACCTTGCCATTTATAGTAAGGTCTAATTTGGTATCTAAATAAGATTGCACTATCTCTGAATATTGAAGTTTAAAATCTGGTCCAAGTTTTAATTTAAGATTATTAAAACTTAAATTATCCAAATAATTTGGTAGAGTTTCTCCTAAAAGAACAGAATTCAAAATTGTTTCATTTGAAATTATCTCAATATTCTTTTCATTATTCCAATAGAGTTCTGGCCATTCTTTTTTATCCTTATTTTGGATAGGATTTTTTTCTTTTTTATTTTTTTGATTGGTACTATTAAAATTAATAAATCCATTATTAAATGATAGAGATCCACCCAAAATAGGACTTTCAAATGATCCACTTAAATCTATATCTGAATCTATTAAAAAATTAAAATTATCTTTCTTTAAATTAAATCTATTCGTTATCAAATTGATTTCTGCCTTCTCGGAATCATTATTACTATAAAAAGGCAAAGACCCTTTTATAAAAATTTCTCCAGAATCTTCAGACTGTGCTTGAAGATTATTGATCTCTAAAGAATCAAAATCAAATATTATTAAGCTATTAATATCTTTTAATATATTGTTGAAAAAATCGATTTCAGAATCTTTAATTACGACAAAACCATTTAATAGAGGTTTATTTAAGGATCCTTTTAGGATCATTCTAAGATTCACATCACCTTCTTTAAAGGTAAAGTATTCAGCAGCAAAAATATCTATTAACTCAATAAATTTTCCATTACCAGTCAATCTTAGATCTAAGTTATCTGATTTATTTATAGGTATTGAGCCTTTAATACTTATTGGGATTTCAGAGTCATTTATAAGCAAAGACAAGTCAATATCAAAAACAGATTTATTAAACTCAATAATACCTTTTTCAAATAATATTTTGTTATTTTTAATTGATGAATTGTTAGAAGAAATTTGACTCGAGAAAGATTTTTTATCAAGGTTATAAAACAAATCCAAATCAAAACCTCCAAGAAAATCTCTTGGTTGATTTAAAAAAATATTTGCAGCACTTAATGGTAGTTTTTTAATTTTTAAAGAACCTTTACCTTGTAATAATCCCCCTTCCAAATCAATAAAAAATTCCTCTTTTTTATTTTTATTATCATCTCTAAAGACATCAAGATAGCCATTTAATTTTGCATTTAATTTATAATTGCTTTGCCTATCACCCTCAATAGTTACTTTTGCATTATATCTACTACTGAATTTATTAAAATATTTTTGCGAGTTAAAATTGTCGTCTTGCGCATTATTACTTTCAAAAAAGTTATTTATAAAATCAATCCTCTCTTTAAACGAATTATTTTCTTTATTTATTTCTAAATCATTCAAGATATTGGACTTTATGGTTGGAATAACTTTTTTATTATCAAAATTAACAATATCAAGCGCAGTTAGGACCGTCCAACTAGTACTTATATCGTTAAAGTCTAAATTAATTAAATTATTTTTATTTGAGTCATAATCGACTTCAATTATCCCCCCGTCAATTGGATATAATGATGAATTTACATAAAAAGAATTATCATTAAAACTAAAATAAAATAATGAGTTTGCTAACTTTATATTTCTATATTTACCTAGAGTCCAAGCTAGTCTTCCATCAAGATAGGACTGGTCTGAATATATTGATCCAGAACCATTAATAATTCCTTTAATCCTATCGAATTGATTGTTTCTTATTGATAATTCAAGTTCATCAAGAGGAAAATTATTTGCTTTCCAAATATAACTATTATTCTCTTTAAATACTTCTATGCTTCCTTTATTGGAATTAAATAATCTACTAAAAGATACATTATCTAATTTAAGATTAGAATCAAACTTTATAGAAAGAAATGAAGGAATTGGAGAGTATCTATTTTTCATATTTAAGAGAAATTGATTATCTTTATTTTTAATATCTCCCTCCCATAGCTCTCTCATTCGTATCCCTTTGAAGTGAGGATAATCAACATTAAACTTTATTGAAATGTCGGGATCAGTAATTTTTCCTTTTAATTCGCCTTTAGCAGTCACGAAACCCCTAATGTCATTATTTCGGAAAATATTTAAATTAGATAATTGAGTTCTATTTATTTTTAGACTAGAATCGATTTCACCAAAATTAATTCCTCTTCTATCAAACCAATAGGGAAGATGCCCCGATAGTTCAATATCTGGATTCAGACTGTTAACATATCCAAGGCTTCCTTTAAGATCAATTTTATTAGAACTTTTATTTAATGGTATATTTAAATTAAAGTTTGAATTCAAAGTTCCGTAATTTAAGCTTGATGAATTTCCTATTAAATTATTATCTTTACAAAAAAAACTAGTTGAATCTGAATTTATATTCTCTGAGAAATCTTCTGATTTTATTTTTAAATTAGTAAAAGAAAATCTTCCTTCACAAAATGTACGCTTTGAAGATTTATTAAATTTAAAGTTAGATTTGAATTTACCCTTTTTGAAGCTAATTTTTCTATTCCCAATACTATATTCAGAGCTCTCAAGATCTAATCCTCTAGAAAATAATTCCAGCTTTAAAAAATCTTCATTTAATTTTGTATTGAATTTAAATTCTAGAAGGCCCTTACCATCAAAATTTGATTTTATATTTGCAATAATTTCTCTATTACTGGACTTATAAATAACGTTACCTTTTACTTTTGTTTCTAATCCTGATTTTTTAAGATTTAGAATTGAATATTTATTAAAGTTAAAATTCAAGTCATATTTTAATTTTGATTTTTTTGTACTTCTATCTTTTTCATAAGGTTTATCCCTTTTAAAAAAATCTCTATCAATATTAATTGCAGCTTGCTCAGGACTTATTTTTACTATCCATTTTTGTTTTAAAAAAGATCTAAAAGGCATAATACCCACATATACATTTTTAGCTTTAATTTCAGAATCTATGTTTTTTTTATCATTAATTTTTGAATTACCCAAAGAAATACCTAGAAATCTAATCCCGACATAATCACCCAAATCAACATTTTTATCTAAAATATTCTCAATACTTTCTTCTAATTCTAATTTCCTAGAACTATAAGTTTCTTTTAAAATATTATTTAATAAAAAAGTGCCTAAAAAACCTAAGGGGAAAAGCATCCCTACTAAAAGAATCTTATTATTTAAATTTAGAGATCTAATTTTTTTCAAGTTAGAGCCCAAAAATAGAGTAGGCTTACAAAATATAAGAAATTAATCAGGTCAAAGCCACTAAATGTCTTTTTTTGAACTATTAGAGAACACACCCAAATTCTTTGGATTCTTTGGAATATTTCTTTTTATTTGCACCATAGCAGCTTTTATATTTAATTTTGGTTTTAAATTTAGAATAATTGGAGCAACCATATTTTCATTATTACTTTCTTTGAGTAGTTGGGCATTTATACAAAGTTACACCGAAAAGGTTGTAATAGAAGGTGCAAAATATGTTCCAATTGTTTATGACAATGGATTCGATTTGATTATTGCTAAAGCAGATAATGACTTTCCAGAGGAATCTATTGACCCAACTTTAGAACAATTATCGCAAAACTTAAGGAAGGGTAGCAGATCTGGTGCGAATGTAAAAATAAAGATAAGAAAACTCGAAAAAATTTCAGATGGAGTAAGTAAACCAGTGGTTATAGGAGAAGTTCAGAAAAATGTCAAAATGAATTAGTTTGTTAAGCAATGAGAAGCAAAACCTTTTTAGATTTTTTGCCAACTAATTTTAGACATGAGAAATCTTTTTTTGTTCAAAATAATCTAACTGACTTTGAAAAATTAAGTAATCTTTCGGACCTAGATATAAATGAGATTCAAAGAAAATCTTCACTATGTACATTGAATAATCTCAAGAAAATTAGAGCTATAGCTATTTTTAAAAAAGAAATTGGGATTTCTCCACCGCAAGCATATATACTTTTACATTGCGGGATATCTTCTATTAAATCATTATCACTATCTACTCCTTATGAATTAAAAGGCAAAATTGGTAGATTAGAAAGAACTCTTAGAGTAAAAACTGAGACAGATACAACTTTTACTCTCTTAAAAAAATGGATTAAAAAAGCTAGTCAAATAGACAAATCTATTTGAAATCTTGGTTAAAAAAATTTTTTAATGTAGAATTTAGAAAAAGTTAGTGATAATGAAACCTCTGTTATTTTTGTTATTTTTGTTTTCCAACTCTTTATATCCTGTTTTTAGTCAATCTAACTTATTGGAAAATGTAAAAAAGAATCCAAACGAAGCTAGGAATTTATGCAATAAATTTAGAGAGTTTAATTCAAAAGGTATTTCAGCTAGTTCAGATAAAGCTATAGAGTATATATCTAACAAAAAAAAGTTAACTCCCGTTAACGCAGAGATCTTTTCTATTTACGTAATTGGGCTGCACTGTCCAGACATTATATAAAGCCTAAATGTCTGGTTCAAGATGGTTTGACAAGTCTCTATCACTTAGAGATGGAGTAAAACTTATATCAAGAATTTGGTTACCTAATAGTAATGGGCCATGGCCTACATTGTTAATGAGACAACCTTATGGCAGGGAAATAGCTTCAACTATTACCTATTCTCACCCTGAATGGTGGGCTTCCAAAGGATATATGGTAATAATTCAAGATGTTAGAGGTATGGGTTCTTCTGAAGGAGTTTTTAATGGTTTCAAACAAGAAGCTAGCGATACTTCAGAAACACATGAATGGGTAAGGTCTCTAAAAGAATCTAATGGAAAACTTGGCTTATATGGTTTTTCATATCAAGGATTTACTCAACTAACTGGTGAATTAAATTCGAAACCGCCCGATTGTTTATCTCCAGCTATGACTGGGATGAATATTAAGGATCATTGGTGCTCAGATGGAGGAGCATATTGGTGGCATAACAATATTGCATGGGGACTTCAAATCGCAGCACTAAAAATGAAAAGAGAAAATAATTTGTTTGAGTGGGAAAAGATAAGACTAGCCTTAGAAAATAAAAGTTATTTAAGAGAAGGAATTGATATTTTAAAAAAATATGATCCTAATAGCTTTATTTTGGAATGGCTTAAAAATATAAATAATGCTAGCCCCTTTGAAGAATTTAAACCAATTTCAACATGGATTAAACAACCTATGTTAATTATTGGAGGACTTTGGGATCCACATTTAAAAGGTGCCTTTGATCTTTATAAAAAATCAAAAGAAGCTGGTGGTAGTCCAGAGATAATTATTGGGAATGCGACACATCTAAATTGGTGGAAAGGATCACAAGAATCTATATTAAAATTTTTTGATAAGCATTTAAAATCAGATGAAATTTTTAATTCTAGGAATTCAAAGGGCGAGAAAAAAATATGGAATATTTCATTAAATAAATGGGAAGAATTAGATAATAAATTTCACCCTGAATTTATTTTTGGACTCAAAAGCAATGGCACAGCAAATGTAGAGGTTGAAGATGGAAGTCTGACCATAAATTCAAAAGGATCAGGATGGTTCACAATTGTTAATGACCCATGGAGACCTACTCCATCTGAAGGTGGTCATTTAGGACCCAATCCAGGAAAGTTTAATAGAAGTATTATTGATAAACGCCTGGATGTAGGTGTTTTTCAAACCAATTCTTTTGAAGAAGATCAATATTTAAAAGGAGTTCCCACATTAGAAATCCTAGTAAAAAGTGATCAGCCCAATTTCGATATCTGCCTTGCTTTATCTCTAGTTGAAGAAGGTAATGAGAAGGTGAATCAATTTTCAACTGGATTCTTAAGAGTTAAAGACTCCAAAATATATGAAGAATGCATTTATCAAATAACAATGCAGCCAACAAATATTTGTTTAACTAAAGATAGCAAGCTTCGCTTATCTATATCTGCAGCAGCTTATCCCGCTATTGGAGTTAATCCTGGATTTGGGGAAGGAAATGTTGGGGCGCCTTCAGCAAATCATAGAATTATTACTCTAAGTTTTAGCCTTAATAAAACATTTATGAAAATGACCCCTTTTTTTAATAAATAATTATATTTTTGGTTAATCATTTGATATTATTAATCCTTAATATCTACCAGTCATGATCGAGACAATTCAAGCAGACTGGATTAAATCAGAAGCTATCAACCTAGAAAATTGTTGCAATGATAATCCATTAAACATATTAGGTCCTCATTATTTTGAAGAGCAATGGGTAATTAGGGTATGGATGCCTGAAGCCGACGAAGTTAAAATAAATTTTAAAAATAATACCTACAAGGCGGATAACATAAACCATAAATGGCTTTTTGAAGCAATCCTGCCTGAAAATCCAAATTCTAATTACGAAATAAATATTTCACGAGGAGGGATAACACATACACAACATGACCCTTGGTCATATATAGAGGAGTGGATGGGAGAAGTTGATAGGCATCTTTTTGCAGAAGGTAATCATCATCATATTTGGAAAAAAATGGGAGCACATCTCATTGAAGAAAATAATCAAAAAGGGGTCATGTTTTGCATTTGGGCTCCAAATGCAAAATCAATCTCGATAATTGGAGATATAAATTCTTGGGATGGAAGACATCATCCAATGCAAAAAAGATTAGGGGGAATTTGGGAACTATTCATGCCAACAATGCAAGAGGGAGATACATATAAATATGAAATAAGAACACAACAAGGTCATATTTATGAGAAAGCTGATCCATATGGTTTCCTTCATGAAATCAGACCTCAAAATGGTTCAATAGTTTCAAAATTGAAAAACTTTAATTGGAATGATAGTTCTTGGATTTCAAATAGAGATTCTTCTAGTCAAATTAACAAGCCAATTTCAGTTTATGAAATGCATTTAGGAAGTTGGCTCCATGAATCAATCGATAATAAATATCTTGAAGACAATGGTGAACCAAGAGAACCAGTGCCTGCAGCCGATTTAAAACCTGGAACAAGATTATTAACTTATCCAGAATTAACCGAAAAACTCATCCCTTACGTAAAAGAGAGAGGATTTACTCATATTGAACTAATGCCAATATCTGAACATCCTTTCGATGGTTCATGGGGATACCAGGTTACAGGCTGGTATGCACCAACAAGTAGATTTGGCACCCCAAATGAATTTAGAGAGTTTATCAATAAATGTCATGAAGAGAGCATAGGCGTAATTCTTGATTGGGTACCTGGTCATTTTCCAAAAGATAAGCATGGTTTAGCATTTTTTGATGGTTGTCATCTTTATGAACATGGAGATTCACGCATAGGTGAACACAAGGAATGGGGAACCCTAATATTTAATTACAGCAGAAACGAAGTAAGAAATTTCTTAGTAGCCAACCTCGTTTATTGGTTTGAAGAGTTTCATATTGATGGCATAAGAGTAGATGCTGTAGCTTCAATGCTTTACAGAGATTATCTACGCCCAGACGGAGAATGGATACCCAATGAAAATGGTGGGAATGAAAATATAGAAGCCGTTAAATTTCTACAACAGGCTAATCATGTACTCTTCCAACATTTCCCAGGTGCACTTTCTATCGCTGAAGAATCAACAACTTGGCCAATGGTAACCCAACCAACTGACATGGGAGGGTTAGGATTTAATTTAAAATGGAATATGGGATGGATGCACGATATGCTCGATTATTTTGAGATAGATCCTTGGTTTAGGCAATTTCATCAAAATAGTGTAACTTTCTCAATAACATATAACTATACAGAGAACTTTATGCTTGCTCTTAGTCATGATGAGGTTGTCCATGGGAAAAGTCATCTTTTGCATAAAATGCCCGGCGATGACTGGAAGAAATATGCAAATACTCGAGCTTTACTAACTTACATGTGGACCCACCCTGGCAAAAAAACGATATTTATGGGAATGGAATTTGGACAAAGACAAGAATGGAATGTTTGGGATGATCTGCAATGGGAGTTACTAGAATTTGAGCCTCATAAAGGTATCAGAAACTTGATTGATGACTTAAACGAACTTTACAAAAATGAACCTGCGTTATGGAAAAATGACTTTGATCCTTATGGATTCCAATGGATTGATTGTAATGACAAATCCAATTCGGTAATAAGTTTTATGAGAAGAGAAAACGATACTAATGAGTGGCTAGTTGTAATTGCCAACTTTACACCTAATACTCATGGTTCATATAAAGTAGGTGTTCCTGTAAAAGGATTCTACAAGGAGATATTTAATTCGGATGGATCTAGATATGGAGGCAGTAATAAAGGAAATATGGGAGGTAAAGATACTATCAATTACAATATTCATGATTATCAAAATGCTCTAGAACTTGCTTTGCCCCCATTAAGCGTAAGTATCTTCAAACATCAATCAAAAAAATAATAGGGCTTATTTAACTTAGTACTTCATATAAATGTTCATATAACGCTTTTGATATGCTTTGCATTGTAGGATTTTTAAGTTGGAATTTTAAATTTTTTTTTTTTAAACATATCGAATTGAAAAATGGGTGAAAATTTACCGCTACTACTTTCTGCCGCATTAGGTAAAAAAGTAAATAGGCCTCCAGTATGGATGATGAGGCAAGCAGGAAGATATATGAAAATCTACAGAGATTTAAGGGAGCGTTACCCAAGTTTTAGAGAAAGATCTGAAAATCCAGAACTATCATATGAAATATCAATGCAGCCTTTTCATGCTTTCAAACCAGATGGTGTGATCCTTTTTTCAGATATTCTCACACCTCTTCCAGGAATGGGTATAAATTTTGAAATAATAGAAAGTAAAGGACCAATAATTGAAGAACCAATAAGAACTCTTGGCCAGATAGAAAATTTAAAAGAATTAAATCCAAGTGAGAGTTTAAACTTTGTTGGGAAAGTTCTTTCTTCTCTAAAAAAAGATGTGAATAATGAAGCAACAGTTTTAGGTTTTGTTGGCGCACCTTGGACTCTTGCTGCATATGTTGTTGAAGGTAAAAGCAGTAAAAATTATTCTTTAATAAAATCCATGGCTTTTAAAGAACCAGATTTACTTCATAAACTTCTTGATCATTTTGCGAAATCTATTGGTGCATATCTTAAATATCAAATAAAATCTGGAGCGCAAGTAGTACAAATTTTTGATTCATGGGCAGGTCAACTAAGCCCACAAGATTACGATATCTTTGCTGGGCCATATCAAAAAAAAGTTGTTGACATTGTAAAAGAGGATTACCCTGAGACACCAGTAATTCTATACATTTCAGGAAGTGCTGGGGTAATAGAAAGAATGGCAAAAACTGGCGTAGATATTATTTCATTAGACTGGACAGTAGATATTGAAGAGGCTTGTAAAAGAATCCCTAGTGGGATAGGAATTCAAGGTAATGTTGACCCTGGTATTTTATTTGGGAACAAAGAATCAATTAAAGAAAGGATAGATAATACTTTTAATAAAATTAAGGACAGGAAATATATTCTTAATTTAGGTCATGGGATTTTACCTGGGACTCCAGAAGAAAATGCTCAAACATTTTTTGAACATGGGAAACAACTCACTTACTAGTCAAAATCTTGGCATATAAAAACTTATTAATAACAGGTGCGAATGGATGTGTTGGCCAATATTTAGTTGATTGGTTTTTAAAAAACACAAAACTCAGGCTTTATCTCATGGTAAGAAATAAAAGTAAGTTACCAATTTCTATTCAGGAAAATAAAAAAGTCAAGTTAATAGTGTGCGATATAAGGGAATCAAATAGATATAAAAAGGAAATTAGTCAAATTAATTACCTAATACATACTGCTACAGCTTGGGGAGATCCAAGAAGAGCCTATGAAGTAAATATTAAAGCTTTTGAAGAATTACTTAAAATGCTTGATATTAAAAAGTTAGAAAAGATTATTTATTTTTCAACAGCTAGCATTCTTGATACTCAAACAGAATTAATGAGGGAATCATTGATCTATGGAACAGAGTACATACAAACAAAATATGAATGTTTCCAGAGACTTAGAGAAAGCACATTTGCAGAAAAAACATTCGCTATTTTCCCTACCTTGGTTTTCGGAGGAAATCTCGGCAAGAAAAGTAAATATCCTGTGAGTTATTTAACTAGTGGATTGAAAGAAATTGTGAAATGGCTTTGGATAGCAAGATTTTTAAAACTCGATTCTAAATTTCACTTTATACACGCAAATGATATAGCTCAAATTTGCGGGTTTCTAATTAAAAATCATAAAGAAGAGCAATACAAAGGCTTTAGAAAATTTGTGCTCGGTCAGAAATTTATTTCAATTGATCAGGCAATAATTACACTTCTAAAAAGAAATAATATGAGGAGATATTTTGCGATACCCCTTACAAAAAAACTTCTAAAAATATTATTAAGAATTCTTCCCATCCAAACCACCCCGTGGGATAACTTCAGTATCAAAAAATATGACTTTAATCATGTACCCATAACTAATCCTGAGACTTTCAAACTTAAAAGTTATGCCAAGTCACTGAATGATATTTTAAGGTTATCTAAGTTACCAAGCTGTAATAACAATTAAAATTCTCACGGATAGGTTCCCAAAGCCTTGTAATATATATATATATATATTAAGTCAATTTTAATTATGTTACGTTCAATCTTTGCAGGGTTATTCGCAATAGTTTTAACTCTAGGTCTAGGAATTTCATCAGTTTCAGCTAAGACTGTTGAAGTAAAGCTTGGTACGGATGCTGGAATGCTTGCGTTTGAACCAAGCACAGTAACCATTAGTGCTGGTGATAAAGTTAAATTTGTCAATAATAAACTTGCTCCTCACAATGCTGTTTTTGATGGACATGAGGAATTAAGTCATGCAGACCTAGCTTTTGCTCCAGGAGAGTCTTGGGAAGAAACATTTGATGCTGCAGGAACATATGATTACTACTGCGAGCCACACAGGGGAGCTGGAATGGTAGGTAAAGTTATTGTTGAATAAAGCTTCTAATAATTAAGTATTTTTTTTACTCAATACTTATTACAGTTATATTTATACTTTGATTGATGAAAATAGTTCCAAGCGAATTCTCAAATTCCGCTTGGAACTGTTTTCTTTTTGCCAAAGAAATTTCTTATGAAAATCACCAACAAGACGTAAACTCTGACAATTTATTATTAGCTCTTATAAAAAAAGACAACCTTACAAAAAAGATCTTCAAAAAAAATAATTTAAATATCAACAAGTTTGAGAAAGAAATAATGTCTTCATTAAATTCGAAGGCAAAAATGAAAAATAAACAAGATAATTTATATATTGGTGATACTCTTTACAAAATATTTTTAAAAGCGAACAAAATTAAAAATACTCTAGATGATGTAGTGATATCAACAGAACACTTGGTTTACGGTTTCACCTATGATGATAAGTATGGATTCCAAATTTTAAATAATAAAAGTATTCCAGAATTTCTTGAAGTTGTAAAGAAAATGAAGTCAGATCTCGCAGAAAAAAATGACTTTGATAGTTCTAATGAGTCTTTAGATAAATATGGTATTGATCTAACCCAATTAGCAAAAGATGGGACCTTAGATCCAGTTATTGGTAGGGATGAAGAAATTAGAAGAACAATTCAAATATTGAGTAGAAGAACAAAAAATAATCCAGTTCTTATTGGAGAGCCTGGGGTTGGTAAAACAGCCATAGTGGAAGGGTTAGCTCAAAGAATTATTAATGGCGATGTACCTTCTGCACTACAAAATAGGCAACTAATTTCATTAGATATGGGCTCACTTTTAGCTGGAGCAAAATATCGTGGAGAATTTGAAGAAAGAATAAAGAATATCCTTAAGAAAGTCAAGGAATCAGACGGTAAGATCATTCTTTTTATTGATGAAATTCACACAGTAGTTGGTGCAGGCGCTAGTGGAGGTTCTTTAGATGCAAGCAACTTATTAAAACCAATGCTTGCAAGAGGAGAACTTAGATGTATTGGGGCTACAACTATTAATGAACACAAACAAAATATAGAAAAAGATCCTGCTCTAGAAAGAAGATTTCAGAAAATAAAAATTCATGCTCCTTCAATAGACGATACTGTATCAATATTAAGAGGATTGAGAGAAAGATACGAAGTTCATCACAGTGTGAGAATTTCTGATAATGCTTTAGTTGCAGCTGCCACCCTTAGTGAAAGATATATTAACGATAGATTTCTTCCTGACAAAGCAATAGATCTAATCGATGAAGCAGCCTCAAGATTGAATATGGTCATAACTTCCAAACCCGAAGAAATTGATGAAATTGATCGAAAAGTTCTACAGTTAGAGATGGAAAAATTATCTTTAAAAAGAGAGACAGATGATTTTTCTATAGAAAGATTAAAAAAAACTAATAATGAACTTATATCACTTAAAGATAGACAGGCAGAATTAGGTGCTAAATGGAAAAAAGAAAAAGATGAAATTGACGAGATTAGCACCATAAAAGAAGAAATTGAATCCATTCAATTACAAATAGATAAAGCCAAAAGAAGTTTCGACCTCAACAAAGCCGCAGAATTGGAATTTGGGACTTTAAATTCTTTACAAAAAAAATTAAAAGTAAAAAGTGAGGCCCTACTAAATTCTCACAAAAAAGGAGAGACGAGTCTATTAAGACAAGAGGTAACTTTTGATGATATTGCAGAAGTTGTCTCAAAGTGGACTTCTATTCCAGTACAGAACTTAAACCAGTCAGAAAAGGATAAGCTTTTAAGCCTCGAGTCAATCCTTAAAGAAAAAATTATTGGTCAAGATAGTGCGATTAGGTCTGTTGCAGATTCCATTAAGAGATCAAGGACTGGTCTAAATGATCCAAGCAAACCATTAGCCAGTTTCCTCTTTTTAGGTCCAACTGGTGTTGGGAAAACAGAACTGAGTAAGGTAACAGCAAAAGTTATATTCGATTCAAATTCTTCAATTACAAGACTGGATATGTCTGAATTTATGGAAAAACATTCAGTTAGCAAAATTATAGGTGCGCCTCCTGGATATTTAGGTTTCGAATCAGGCGGTCAACTAACTGAAGCTGTACGCAAAAATCCTTATTCATTGATACTTCTAGATGAAATAGAGAAAGCTCACAAAGATATCTTAGATATTCTTTTACAGGTTCTTGATGATGGAATCATTACAGATGGTCAAGGTCGTACAATCAATTTCAAAAATTCAATCATTGTTCTCACAAGTAATTTAGGAAGTCAATCAATAAATGATTTATCAGTTAGAAAAGAAGATACAAATGAAATTAAAAAAATTGTAGATTCTGAACTTAAAAAATTTTTCAAGCCTGAGTTTTTAAATCGACTTGATGAAATAGTTATTTTTAATAATTTAGAATTAAAAGATATAGAAGAAATTACAAAAATCCAGCTTCAAAAATTAGAAAACAGACTTAACAAAAAAAACTTAAAATTCAAAATTACAGATGAGGCAATTAACCAACTTGTCCAAAATAGTTTCGATAATTCCTATGGTGCAAGGCCTATAAAAAGAATTATTCAAAAACATCTGGAGACAAAAATTTCAAACAATATATTAAATAATAATTACCTAAATAAAGACGAGGTTAATATTTATCTTTTTAATGGAGAGATAATTGTTGACTAAAGATCTAAATTAAAGAATTTTATATGACTCAGAATTTAACAACTTTAATCTAAGATTCAAACCACTCAGGAATTTGCTCATAACTTGCTTTATTAGATTTATTTTCTTTTGATTCTGTTTTCCAACAACATGTTCTTCCTTTATCCTTATCATACAAGTATTCATTAGCCCATCTCCAAATTAATTCAGCAGTGAACTCCATTCCAACATTATTCATAATTCTCAGATCTAAAGCATCCAAGTCATGTAATTTTTCCCAGTAATTCAATAAAGGATCATCTTTATTTATCAAAAAAGTATGATCAAATTGCTTCTTTAGTTTATTTTCAAGGGGCTTTAGGCTTGAAAAATCCACCACAAAACCATTTAGATCTAATTTTTTTGCAGTAAACCAAAAAGTGAATGATCTTGAATATCCATGCACAAATCTGCAGTGGCCTGAATGGCGCCATTGCCTATGTGAACAGGGAAAATCCTCGTAACTTTTACTGCATGAAAATTTCAGAGAATGAATATACATCAATTAACTGGTAGGATAATTTCTGACAAGACATAATGAATAGGATTTAACAAAACAAACATAATGACTTATTCAACTAATTTTTCGATAGAAGATCTACGCTTTGATAATTATGGATTAATCCCTGCAATAGCACAAGATTGGCTTGACGGTTCGATTCTTATGCTTGCATGGATGAATAAAGAATCATTGACCATGACTCTTGAAACCAAAAACGTTCATTACTGGAGTCGATCAAGATCCGAAATTTGGAGAAAAGGAGCTACAAGTGGAAGTACCCAAATACTTAAGGAGATAAGATTTGACTGCGATAATGATGCATTAATTCTCTTGATTGAACAAAATGGTTCCGGCGCATGTCACACGGGGGAGAAAAGTTGTTTTTTCAACGAAATCCATATTAATCAAAATGATAAAAAAGAGAAAAAAACAACTCCCTTCTCAAATATTTGCTCTGAATTATTTAATACAATTAACGAAAGATCGATCAATCCTTCAGAGAAAAGTTACACTAATCATTTATTAACAAAAGGCAGTAACACTATATTGAAAAAAATAGGAGAGGAATCCGCAGAATTTATAATGGCTTGCACAGATAATGATAAAAATTCAATCTCAAATGAAGCTGCTGATTTAATTTATCATCTGCAAGTAGCTCTTATTTATTCTGGTGTCCAGTGGAGGGATGTTCTTGCTGTTCTGGAATCAAGAAAAAAAATTAAAAAAAAACATAAATTCACTAATTAATGATTATTAACTAAATATTAATAAATTATTACATGTATGGCTTATTAACAAATTAACTATAAGTTGAATATATTAATAAAGAGGTAAATCGTGAGTTCATTAAGCGATTTTCTTGGTGAAATAGGTCGTCATCAACTTTTGACTCCTGAAAGAGAACTCACTATGGGAAGAAAAGTTCAAGAAATGGTTTTTCTCCTAAATAGATGCCAAGAAGCAGGTGGCAAGGGTGCCGCTTGTGAATATTCCGAAGCTGAAAGGAAAAAGATCAAAATTGGTGAAAAGGCCAAAAATGAGATGATAACCGCCAACCTAAGACTAGTTGTCAACCTTGCCAAGAGATACCAAGGAAAAGGACTAGAATTGCTAGACTTAATTCAGGAGGGTACATTAGGCCTTACAAGGGCCGTAGAAAAATATGATCCCTCTAGGGGCCACAGATTCTCTACTTATGCTTATTGGTGGATCAGGCAAGGATTAAATAGAGCATTATCAACTCAAAGTAGAACTATAAGGATACCTGTAAATATCAATGAAAAACTCACAAAATTAAGATCCGCAAAATCAAAGCTTATGCAACTTAAGGGCATTCCACCCACAACTGTTGAGCTAGCTGAAGAAATGAAAATAACTAAGGAGGAAATTGATGAACTCCTTTCTTGTGAATTGAGAAGCATTACCGTTAGTCTTCAAGGTACTGTCAAATCAAAGTCAGATCCCTCTGAGCTAGTTGATATTATTCCAAGTGATCAAACTGCCCCTATGGAATTAGCCGAATTAGCCGAAAGGACAGCCTCAGCCTGGAAGTTATTAGATAAAGCAAATTTAACTGAAAAAGAAAGAAAGATAGTAAGCCTAAGATTTGGTTTAGACGGTTCTAATGAATGGAGAACTCTAGCTGAGGTGGCGAGACATATGAGTTGTAGTAGAGAATATTGCCGACAAGTCGTTCAACGTGCCTTAAGAAAGCTTAGAAAAGCAGGAATACAGAATGGACTAGTTGATAGTATTAGCTAATAATTCCATTAAAAATCTAAATTCCATAAATAAGGATGACAGAGAATTACAAAAACAAAGAAAAAATTTATGATGCTGAAGTTTTAGAAAGTTCAACATTTGATGAGAATATCATTATCAAGATCCTTATTAAAGCAGGAAGAACAATTGCTAAGCCTGCCTTAGAAGTTTTGGAGATGGCTATAGATCCTTTTACTCCAGCACAAGTAAGAGTTTCCTTAATGGCTGCCCTAGCTTATTTAATTATGCCATTTGACCTTTTCCCTGACTTTATGCCATTAGTTGGTTTTAGTGATGATTTTGTCGCCCTCACAGCAGTACTTAGTATATGGAGCAAATACATGACTCCTTCAATAAGAGCAAGAGCAGAGAACAAGCTTAATAAGTTATTCCCTTTTTTTTAAATGAGTAAATTATCTCAACAGGAAGAAAAAGAACTCATTTCCTTCATTAAAGATTGGTTAAAATCTCATGGATTTAACCAAAAAGATTTAGCAAATGAATTAAATATTAAATCGAGCAGAACCTCTGAGATTATTCTCAAAATTAAAGAATTATATAAAAAAGGCGGTATGTTCAACATTGCAAAAAATCTCATAAAGATTGAACAAAATTGGTTAAACAATATCAAAAATGATTATCCAGAGACAAAACAAAAACCACCATATAATCAATTAGATATCGACTCTCTAGTAAATCAGATAAATCAAGACACTAGTAAATAAATATTTACTAAAACACTATTTTATTAATAAGAAATAATCTTCTAAATTAACAAAGAGA
>QCLE01000007.1 GCA_003214815.1 Prochlorococcus sp. AG-412-J13
TATGGTTTCAAACTTACCCTTAATTAAATTTACTATGAAGATTAATATAGGAACATGGGCTAGACCACCAATTACTATTCTTGTTTCTGAATAAGCCATTTATTTTTAATAGAGCTGAGATATTTAAGCATAAATTTGATTTTTAGAATCCTTTTATTAAGCCATTGGCAAAGCAATAGCAGCTAGTAGTTGGTAGTAGTAAGCGTTTTATTTATTCAACTGGAGTTAGTGAATAACAAATGTCTTTATAACCATTTTCTTTATCCCACTCTTTCATCTCTAGAGTACTTGTAGCAGCCGCAAATCCTTCTAAATCTTTAACTTTAAGTATTAAGTGACTTTTATGTTCATTTACCTTGATGAGTTCATATTCTTCGACATATTTATGTCCCTCCTTTTCATGGAAGTCTGCTACAAATTTATCGAAATCTTCAAAAGAACAATCAAAAGTAGAAACTATTAAGGTATTCATAAAAAAAAGAGGGTTTTATCCCTCTAAGTTTAGATCGACTGTCAATCATTAATAAGTAGCTAATCCTTCAACTCTTCCTAATCATTTGAAAAGTTCAAGATTGTAAATAACTAATTTTCTATACCGCCCGCTACTTTTTGTTCCTCTAGTCGTTTTTTTAGTATTGCATAAGCTTCTATAGCCCATTCTCTAGATAATCGTAATTCATCAAAATAAGCTTCTAACTTCTCTCTAATTAATTTGCCAATTTTAAATACTTCTATGAAGCCTAGATAAATTATTACCGCCAACTTACTTATGGTTACTGCAAAAGCTGCTGTCTTTTCAACTGTTTTTTCTGGCATTTGAACTTATATAATTTCATTAAAATTACCAGACGCAAAAAATATATCTAGCCCAATATTTTGGGGATCATATTATTTGTAATTTATAGAGAAGAATATGTTTATAGCGATACATTTAGCAGAGTTAATAGTGCGTAAGTGTATATTAGCTATACAGAATCCGTTCCAAAATTCTGTAGGTTTAAGGTCTTTCCTATTTTTCAACTGCTATTAAAAGTTGAAAATAAAAACCTATTTACCACCACATACCGAGATTTAATTTTTTTGCATCTCTATTACATGCAAGCTCACACTGGCTTAACTCTTTGACTGAGAGAGCCTCAAGTATTCTTGCCATATCAATAGAAGATAGTTCTCCATTAACGTTCCACTTAAGTGTAGTTTTACGTTGAGGTGTGTTTTTTGTTTTTTTCATCATGACTTTTTAAGGTCGGGGATAATTAAATAGCATGATTATTTAAAATTCTCAAATATTTATTGATTAATAGAGTATAAATTACCAAAAAATTGTGAAGTTTTTATAAGTTAACCAATTAAATTTATTTTTAAAAATCTAGAAACTATAGGTGTTATTATCTCATCTTTCTAATTTTTTCTAATTATTCTTTAGATCGACTGTCAATCATATACAAAAATAAATCAGCATAACTACGCATATACAACATAAATTAGATTGACTAAAATTTTATTAATCGAATGGAGGAATCAGAAATGATTGATAGTCCACCAGAGAATTTAATAAGATTGGTTTAAATAGCCAAGTCCTACACAATTTACTAATTATTACTACCTAAAAGAGAGAGATTGTTTCCATTTAACGGCTGGAGTTCAATCTCTTTTTTATGTGATTAATTAGGCCACCATCTGTTTTGCAAACTTATCACTTATTCCATCAGGAATAAATCTTGCGTAATTTTGTTGATGAACTTCAGAAGTATGACCCATGACAAAACTTATATCTTTAATAGTTAAACCAAGTTCAACTGATCTTGCATGAGCTACTTTTGCGTATCTATGACGGAAGGCATAAGGAACTAAATCTTCTTTTAGTTTTTCTGCTTGTTTTTTAAATTTAATCCAAGTTTTATTGCGTCTTAATCTTCTCCCTAATGCTTCCCCTCCATTTCCTTCTTGTCATAAAGGTAGTAATTCCTCTTCATTAATAATTCATTCTAATAAATTCCAATCAACTAACCCTTTTCCATCTTGTATATATAAAGGAGCTAATTTTCTAGGTTCTGTTTTTTGTCCTTTAGTTCCTCCCATAGATTTTTCATACATAGTCCAAAGCTCATCATCTTTAACAACTAAAAAACTTAATTACTCAGGTCTTAAACCATAGACTCCAAGTAATTGATATGAAAACTGCCATTTCTTGTCTGGTTCAGAAGCTATTAACTGCAATATCTGAGCATCAGTTAAGGCATAGCCAATCCTTTTCCTTTTAAGAGTTTCTTGCATTTTTACAGGTGCATAAACCTTAGATAACTTTCCTCTAATTACTGCATATTGAAGAAATTTTTGTAACGCTCTTCTTGCAATTTGTCTTGACCTACTTCCCTGTTCCCATTGTTCAAGTGACAATGTCATTAACTCTAGGCCGTCTTGTGGTTTACCTTTCGATCTTTCTAGTAATTCTTGGACTTTACGGAGCACAGGGACATAAGATTTATTCCATGTTTGCTCGGAAGCGGTAGGACAGAATTTTTTAAAATCTGCAAATAATTCTTCAAAATTTATTTCGTGTCTAGAACTTGAATTTTCTACAAAGGTAGATAACTTATAAAGTGATTTATCTCCTGACTATGAATAAAAGTTTTTATAAATTTCAATAGTTCTTCTAGCTCCTTCGTGTAATCCTCTATTACTCCATTCATAATTCAAAACTCTTGATTGATACTTACCTTCATCCCTGACTCCAAGCTTTACACTACCTCTACTTTCAACTAAATACCATTTAGCACCAGCGTGCATTTCTTGTCACATCATTTTTCTGGCTGACTTACCCCAATCTTGTAAGTTTGATTTCTTAGGCATTGAATTTGTAGAGCACTAGGTCTTTTTTTATCTGCATTGTGCAAAAGGCATGCGAAAAAGTCAATATTAGCCGACCAATTATGGACAATACAAAACAAAGTAATAAGGTTATATCTATTGTTATGACTAAAAACTAAAGTTATAGCTTATTTTGACCGGTTGCTTTGGGAGCACTAGATCGCAGGTTCGAATCCTATCGCCCCGACTCAATAAATCCAAGTCAAAAAAAGATTTCCCAAGTCTGTCTTTTTTATTTGTTTAAATTCTCAGATGATAAAGGGGCTCTAGGGGAGGCTCTATTTTGTAGTTACAAGTACGTATTGGTGCTTAATTAATTTAGCGGTGGCAGTAGTAAGCGTTTCATTTAGATTAGATATCCCTTAATAAATTAATTAATTAGTACTGCTTTAAAAACAGCTCTTTTTTAATTTAAACTTTTTACCTTAGACGTCTCTTTTTTTTTGAGTAATTGTTTTGATTGCAATTCATAGCAAATATTGCTTTGATATAAAAAATACTATTCAATGATTAAAGTCTTAATTACTCTTCTAACTTCATTTCTTATTTGGTTTGGCATTGTAAAAATATTTACCAAAGATCATGAAAATTCAATAAATATTCTTTCAAGTAAATTGTTGAATGATTTTACTTTAATCTTTCGAAATATAGTTGATCTTATTGATTCTCTTTTTAAAAGCTTCATTCAAATCTATGAACTTTTAGGTACATTATTAAAAAATGTAGTTGGAATATCTAAGTCATTGATGTCTGCTTTTTTTCAATTTCTAAATCTCTTTAAAATAATAGGAATTACTTGTTTATCCTTTATTTCTTTATGTAAGGGATTATTCCAGGAATCCAGAAAAATTAATCTATTCAATAATTTTGAATTAACACTTAATAATACTGATTCTCCCAAAAATAATGTAATTAAATTAAATGAAAAAACAGAAGCAAATAAAAAGGAAGAAAGTTTTATTCCCTCTTTTTTAGATCGACTTTCATTTATAAATAAGTAATCAGGCCATTGTATTGTTTTTTAATTTCATTAATAGAAGTAGTTCAAACGAGGGCTACTAGTACTGGGAGCAGTAAGCGTTTCATGAATAATATAAAAAAACAGATAATTCTTAAATATTTCTAATAAGAAAGTGATTCAAGGACTTTGCTTATTCTTATAAAATCAACTCCATTAGGATAAGAAATTGCTACAGATTTCACTCCTAAATAAGTATCAGACTCCACATTTATAGAGGTTGATTGAGATAAATCTTTGCCAAATATTTTAATCCAATTATCAGTTTTATTCCCAAGATTCACATGATATCCATTTTGGGAAATAATTTTACTAAATTTTGAAGACACATCTATCTAATGAAGATTTATAAGGTGTTATAACAAGGTCTAAGTTATATATTCCCTGAGAATTTAATTTCTGATGATTTGTGAAAATGGGATTAGGGAAACTGAAAAAGAGATGTTATTAATCTTTTCATAAAAAAAGGAGCTAATTGCCCCTTATTTTAGATCGAATGTTTTTCACATTTAATATAGCTGTGCAAGTAGTAAGCGTTTAATTCATAAATTTAAATTGAGGTTACTTTTTGTTGATTTGGCGAAAGTTCATTTTCTGGAAAAATTTCCTTTAAATTTTCTGGAAAGAAAAACTCTAATTGTCTCTTTAAATCGTCTTCATATATATATTCTTTGTTGGGGACTTTAAAAGTATCTCTTACTAATTGAACATTTATTTTTTCCTTTTTACCTTCCTCATTAACTCTTAATAAGACTAATTTAATTGGCTTATCTATTAGTCCTTTCATGAGAGAAACTTCCTCTGTTATACCCATTACTTTAGTTGATTTACAATCTATTTTGATAATTAAATCATTTGGTTGAATGTCTGAGGAGGCGTCAGGAGAGTCATTTATTACAGATTAAATGTTAATTCAGCATTATAAATAGAATTAGGTAAAGCAAGTGCAGATATTAGTGGGAATAAGTAGTCTTTTCATTTGTTAATCACAACAATCGTCATTTGTTAATGAAGCAGTCCAAGAGGATTCCTCCATTGTTGATAAGTCAACTCTATGAGTTGCCATCCAGTCAGCATTTGCTTCCACAAACTTTTGAACATTACCTTCTGGAGCTTGATGAATAACAATTATTCTTTGAGGATCTTCCTTGCTTACTCCTCTGAAAAGCGGCTTAATATCAAATTCTGAATGCCTTTTATCTGCTTCTGCACTATCAAATATTGCAGCCCATTCATCGAAAGTGCTTTCAATTTTAAAAGTAAACACGGAGGTAACTGAACAAGGCATAAAAAAAGTAGCTAATTGCCCCTTATTTTAGATTAACTGTCAACGACACTTATACTTTTTGTGCTTTTTCAAATATTGCCCTTCTAGTCAGTTTAGTTGACTTTTGGCAAGGATCTTAATGGGTTCTTATTTCATTTACCATACCATCATACCAATTAAACAGAGTCAATTCCTCTAACAGTTCCTCTAAGGCTATATAAGCCTAGATTTTCTCCTCTATCTTTACTATTTCATTTATTTCCAAGCTTCTCTACGTCTAAGCAAGTTACTTAAAGACCCCTCAGCCCCATTTACATTATCAAAATTAGGTAATTGAACATCTTTTAAATTCCATCTCTGGAGCATATTCCCTAAGAAATTAAAAAAAAAAAAAAAAGAACTAAAGGAATATCTCGAAATAGTGTTAAGAGAAGAAAAAATCTAAAAAGAAAAAGTTCATTCCAAATCTAGAAAAATAGTAAAAAGTAAAAAAATTATTCTTTTTCTTCATCTATTTTTTCCTAATTTATTATTTTTACAAGTTTCATAAGCCTAGCAATAACATTATTTTTTCTTATCAGGCAGTTACAGCAAGCAATCAGAAATGAAAGATTGAAATCCTTATGTACTTAATAACTGGGAGATAAAAAAGTCAAAGCTATAAAGATCAAAATTGGGATTAGAAATGCTTGTTGGAGATAGTGAAAAGTAGTATTGCAAGAATTTTCTTCTTCCAAAAGAAAAGTCCAAAAAAAGATTTAGATAATTTCCAATTATGAGGAATATTCTTTTTAGATTTATTTAGTATTTTCTCAGTTACTTTGAGAGCACAAGGGGCCATATTCGAATACTTTTGCCCCGATAATTATTTGTAATAATTTTAGCGAAAATATTAGTCAATAAGGTAAGAACATTTCTTGTTTAATGCATTTTTAATTTTTAAATCTGTTATTTTTTGTTCTCCCTTATTAATACTTTTCTTAAAGGCATTATTTAAAGCTTCACAATCGAAATATGATGTTTATCTTTATTATTCATGATGATTAAAAATAAAAATTATCAAGAATGTCGCTGACATTATCAACTGAGAATTTAATTGAATCAATTTAATTAAAAAAAAAATTAACTAGTAATTACATCAAATTAATATTAAAAAAGGGTAAAACTATCATGATAAATTTTGCCTTTTAGAGAAACATATATCTCAATAAATTGAGTTATTATTTAGCTTTTTATCTAAGTAAATATTTTTACCAATTTCAAAACCTAATTCTTTTGCTCTCCCGCTATTTAGTTCAATAACAAAATTAACCTTTTCTTTTGAACCAATTAAAGGACATATATCAAGCGCACAAGGTAAAACATTTTCTACGATATCAATTATCTTATCATTTTTAATAAAAATAATATCTAGTGGGATTAATGTATTTTTCATCCAAAAATAAACTTTTTCCTGAGGATCAAATACAAAAAGCATCCCTTGATTAGGGTGTAATTTTTTTACTCCCATAAGGCCAACTTCTTTTTCAACAACATCATCAGCTATAAAAAGTGTTAAAAATTCACCTGATTTATAATTGTAATCAATGAAGGTATCAAATAGTCTTCTATTAGGTATTAAATCTGCCTTTAATTTAGTATTAGGGTATAAGTTAAAAATTAAGGAAAAAAATATTATAAAAAATAGCTTCATTAATTAAAAGTATTACTAAAAAAAAATAGAATAATAGGAATTTCGTATTAAGTTTAATTTAAGAAATCATCCTTTTTTTACACTTTGAAATAATATTGTAAATTTTAAGCAATATATAAGAAGTTTTGGTATCCCAGTATACCAAAAAACATCTTTTAAAGAAGGCAAAAAGACCCTCAGCCACTACTTTGTCTGGGTTTATCAATAGTAAGAATTTTCAAGAATAACTATGCTAATGTTTCAGCGTAAACTATTTATTTTTGTATGAAACTTTCTACAAAGCTCTTCATAACAACAGTAGCTACAGTGGGAGTCGGCCTGCTTTCACCATCGGTAAAAGCAGATACAGCTCCTGTCTCTAATGCATTTACGTTAGATACCGCATCTTTCGGACTTGGTGTAGCTGCACCTACAGTTGATGTAGGTAACACCGCTGTTGAGAAAGGGACTTTCACATATCGTACCTCTGTTGGAACTTCTGACAATTTCTCTGTTGGAACTGTATCCGCTATGGGTGCATCATCATCAGCATCATCAACACCTGATTATGATGTAAGCTCAAATGCTGCTTTTGACGTAGCTTCAACTTCTCAAATAAATCAGGCAATTGGTAGTCTTCAAATTGGAGAAACAGAAACAACTATCGATCCCGCTACCAGCATTGAAACTACTCGAACTAGTTATTGGGGTAGAAGACGTGGAAGTAACACTACTACCACAACCGAAACAAATGATGGTGTTTCTGGAAGTGGGGTAGAAGCTGATTCTAGTTCAGGATCAATTTCAGGTACATTCGCTAAATCATTCGAAAGCAACGGTGACACTACAAACAATGTTACTGTTGATGGTGTTGGAACAAGTACTAACATCAACCTTGGAGATACTGCAAGTTTCACAACTCAAATAGCAAAGGTTGGTTCAGTTGATGGAATATCAACAGAAATTCCAACAGGTGGTTCAGCTGGAACTGCTAATGGTTCAGCAAATGGAAGTGTTAACACAAGCACATCCGCTTCTGCATCCAATTCTCAGTTTGTAAGTTCATTTATCCAAGCTTACTAGTTCAAAAAAAAAGAGAGTATTTTATTACTCTCTTTTTTATTTAAATCTTAAGTATCTTGAAATTTCTTGTTCTTATTCTCCTTTTGTTAATAAACCCAGTTTATTCAAAAAGCAACAAAAAACTTATTCAGAAGATTGAGAATTTAATTATAAAAGAAAATTTAGATGAAGCACTTAATTTAGTAGAAGATATATCTACAAAAAAATTTAATTATTATTTCTTAAAAGGTAGAATTTACCAAGATAAGAAAAATGATACAGAAGCATTAATTAATTATTCAATCGCTCTACAATACAAACCCAATAATTATAAAACTTATAATAATAGAGCATTAGTTAAAGGATCTTTAAAAGATCTTAAAGGAGCTATGAAAGATTTAAATAGGTCTATAGAAATTAACTCAAACTATGCTGAAAGTTTTATAAATAGAGGAGTAACATTTAATGTTTTAAATGAACCTGAAAAGGCTATAAAAGATTTTACTAATGCTATACAAATAAATCCTCAAATATCAGATGCTTACTTAAATAGAGCAATAACTAACCAATACTTAGGTAACAAAGATAAAGTTTGTCCAGATCTAACTAAAGCACAAGAATTAGGCAATAAAGAAGTAATAAGCTGGATAAATATCTTATGTAAAAAGTAATACTTAGTACATGCATTTACCAAATTAAAATATGTTTTAGTAAACAAATGTTTCAGAATTAAAACTTTACTTTAAAAAATATTTTGCATTTAATAGTATAAATACCTATGCACTCATTGTTAATGATGAAAAGTTTAATAAAAATAATATTTTTAGGTAATTTAAGTTGTATATTTATGTTCACTTCGAACCAAGTGTATGCACAAGCAGTACAAAGCTTGACGGCACCTTCCATAGGTGATTTACCAACTTTAAATCTTGGAGACAGTGGTACTCTCAAGCAAACAATCACTTCAGGAAGTAAAGGGTCTTTAACTTTTGGTTCAAGTACTAGTTTTGGTGCAAGTTCTAGTTTAAATTCTACCCAAGGAGTTAAAACGAGATCTTTATCTGACGTAAGACTAGAAACTAATTTAGATGGATCAACTCAAAAAAATATGATATCTAATACCCTTGGTGGTGAAGGATCTATTAGAGCTGAAATTTCAAATTTAAGAGCAAATAATGAAACGCCCACAAATGGCATAGATAGTACGGATAGTAATTATACAAATGGAACTGCTCTACTAGAAGGTATTTCTTCATCTAACCGTCTTGAATTAGATGGTGAAAAAACAACTTTTACCTCTGAAGTACAAACTATCCATAGCGAATCAGATTTCGCTGAAGTAATATCAGGTAATATAGAACAATCATCCTCAGTAGGTAGTGCTAGTTCTAGCGCTATCATTAATCATCAAACTGTAGTTGACATAGATACTAATCAGTTTATTTCTTCCTTCCAACAGGCATTTTAGAGATGGTTTTTATAAAAAATATTTGTTTTTATGCAAAGATTATAGCCTTAATAAATCTCTCATTTTTACTGTCTCCTCCAACTTATGGTCAGCTGGGATTAACTGAGAGAAACACTTCTACAGGTACTAGAAATACATTTTCTTACAGGATAAAATCTACTATTGGAACTTCCACTAATACAGAGGCTTCAGGAGAAGTAACTGCTGATGCTAACGCTACTTTAGTATTGAAACCAGGAAGCAAGATTACAAATAAATTTGGGAATGAATCTGGAGAGGCATCTGCTACCTTCGTAGCAACTCCAACTGGGGGGAATGTTGATTTAAAAGGAATAACGGGAGAAAATATTTTTGAATTTGATGAGGGAACTGTATTATCATCATCTGTTTCTTCATTAAAAAATTCCACAATAGTTGAAGACACTTCTGATTCTTCAAGTAATTTAGATACCTTATCAAATTCTTCAATTTTAAATAAGGGCTCTTCTTCCTCTTTTGTTGTACAAGATACATCCGTGACTGTTGAATCAGGCTTTACAAATTTTATTAATACTCTTGAACAGCAATTTTAAAATGAAAAAGTCTTTACCTATATATTTTCTAATTTATTTTGCCTTATGTATTTTCAATCAAAAAGCATTCAGTCAACAAACAAATAATTCCACTGCTTTAACAAACAGTGCAGCACCTTCTGCTTCTGCTGTAACTAGTGGAGGAACAAGTATAAATTATCAAACAAATAATGCATATAATAATGAACAAGGTTTTGCACCTGGTATATTTTGTAGAACTCCAACTATTTATTTAGGTGGAACATTTTCTCAAACCGATCAAGATAATTTTGATCTTATTAATCAAAGTGGTACCTACACAGATGGTGTACAACTCAGTACTGGAATATTAATACCATTTGGTTCAAAAATTATAGACACATGTAAAAGATTAGCTTCGACTATAACTACAGATAGAGAAATAGCTTCACAACTTTCTTTACTAAGAGCCTGCGCAGACTTGCAAAAAAATGGCATTGAAGTCTCCAGCAAGGTAATCAAGAGCTTACCATTATTAGCTCCATGCTTGGATATGGGACTAACTGCAGCCAATTTAAATCAAAATCTTGAAACAACCAATGAGGTCGAGTTACCTTCTTTAAAACCTAAAACTATTAAATCAATATAAATTATGAAATTAATTATATACATATTTTTTTTTTAATCTTTTTGTGATCAATAAAAACTCTAGTGCTCATGATGAAAGATTTGCAGTATATTGTTCAAGTAATTTAGACAATACTGGTACTTGCTCTGATGAGAATAATCAGAAAGTCATTTGTAGTGTATCTACTCACAAAAACTTAAAATGTGAAAGAAAAGTTTTAACTGAATATAACTGCCTCCAATATGGAAAGATACTCTCAAAACAGTCTCAATTCATTTGTGAAAAGACCATTAACTCTTTTAATAACAAACAATCTGATAACTCATCTTATTCACCATCAAAAAAAGAAGCTAACAATACAAAACAAATCATTTTTGATAAAAATAAAAAAACTATTAAAGAAATTTATAAGGACTCATACTTTAATAAAAATGAAAATGAATCAAAAATTCAAATTGATACCTCAGTTTATTAATTCCAAAAGATTTATCATGTCAACTCAAAATCTTTTAAAAAATTTTTTTATTTTTTTCTCAATTTTTTCAACGAATAAACTATTCTCTCAATCCTGTTTACCAAATGACCCTCTCGCAATAAATCCTGGAAATTTGTGCCTTGAAAAAAACATATATCACCAACATATCAACAATTATCCAATGACAAATGGTTATGCTTCTCAAGGTTTTTATGGATCAGCTATTTCTCCAAATGTACCCGGACAAAAAATAGAACTTAATCAAACTAAAGATGGTTTTTTTACAAATTTAACAAACAACAACGGGAATATAAAAATCGAAACCAGTACAGGAAAAGTTTTTAACTTTAATGCAAATTAAATATATATTTTGAAGATAATAAACTCTGAATCTTCCTTAATTTATTTTTTATAAAGATAAAGAAGTTTTAAATGGTATGAGAAAAAGGAAAATATGAACTTGATCAATCGTGGCAAACGAATCACACAATATCCACTTTAAGAACAAATTGTTGGGCCTATATCGGTATATGTTTTTGCATTAAACCTTACATTTTTGTTAGTCGGTTGATAAGTATGCTTAGTTAGAACTTTTTAGTAACAGAGATAAATTAAATCCCTTCATTACCTATCAAATCTTGTAATAAATATGTGTTGAGTTACAAAGATTCATCAAATAATACAAATGAAGTCTGCCTAGGCACGTGCTTCATACGATTGCCTAGTGGTTTCGAGAGAATTCAACTCTTTTTTACATAACAATCCAGGATCTGTATTCAGAATCCAACAAAAATTTTGAGGTAATTAATTATTAATTTAAAAAGATTACCATTAGCAATCCAATATAAAAACTCAAAAGATCATTTTAGTTCAAAAGATTTTCTAACTTTTGCAGTTTAAATGAGAGAACTGGAAGTTTCAGATGATGAAGCAATAAAGTTCACCATAGAAGAGATTTTGATTCTCTTGAGTAGTTATAAATGCATAAATAGTTATGAATTATAAAAAATCACCATTTTCAATCTTCAATAAAGAATGCAGAAAAATTGATTTTATCAAATTGGTTTATAGAAGAAGATTTCTATCCGAAATATAATTTCATAAAGCTTCTGAGGTTGAGTATAAGTTAGATACAATTAAAACTCAAAATGTATTCATGATCAATAAAATCACAAGCTAGTAAAAATTTATTGTTTGGTAAAAAATATTCTTGGAATTAATTTAGTAGATATTAATTTAATGACTTAATTGATGTTAATTGATTTGTTTATATTATATTCTCATAGAAATTATATTTCAGTGTATTACTCATTATTTTTATCAGGGGGAATCAAGAAACCTCTCATAAATTCCAACTACCAGAGAGGATATTAAATTGATTTGTACTATATAAAGTCAATCTATGTCTTGGAGGAAACAAAGAATGTACTCATTGAGGTTTGGCCTAAATTAATTCATAACAAAGAAATCTAAAACTAACGAAATCAATGCAAATAGTAAGCGTTTCATTTAGTCCTCTTCATCTTCAAATTCTCTAAGCAAACGAAATTTGTGAATCTTGAAGAAAAAGAAGAAAAACTAGATGCACCTCTTTTTTAAAAGAATGAAATATTGAAGAAGGCGGAGGAGTTATAAATAATATAACTACTTGCACCGCTTTTAAATAAGTCGCTCTAAATTAAGTTGCAATTAACTTTTAATTTATGTTGTTTCTAATCTCTTATAAATTTACGAATGCAAATGCCCAATAGAAGGGAGCAAAAATGTTAAAGGAATGGTACCAACAAAGAAGGTCCACAAAATAGACTAGATGGTTATGACGTCAAATCTTGGATTTTCTTACCTCAAAATGGAAACGGTTACTCTGTGGTAAATGTAGATTCTTTTGAAACTATTTGGCGTCAATGGCGAACCTGGAGAGAATTAATGGAAATTACTATTGAAACTTGTGCAAATTTAGATAAAAAAGTAGCACTATATTGTTAATGAAACGCTTACTACTTATATATATCGAGTAATTTTATATAAATTCCCAACAATACTAATATTGCTAAACCTATTCCAATAAATGAATTTGGATGATTACTCCAAATCTCATTTAAAATTTCCATAAAAGAATTATAGACAAAAAGAGTGGTAAAACTGCGGATAGTGATTTAATTCCTCATCAATGGCCAAAAGAATAAATAGCTTTTTAACCTATTTAGCCTTTTTATTTTTTAAAATATAAAAGATTTTAAATTCTTAATAAAATGAGTAAATTTAAAGATAACTTTTCAAGCGAAAACTTTTACCCAGATAGTAATTATTATCTTGAACAGGACAATACTCCTAAAGTGAACCCAATTTCAGAAGATCAAAAATCCACTATGGGGGGGGATTTTGAATGGCCAAATACCTATTGGTTTATTGCGGAAAGAACAAACGGAAGGCTTGCAATGATAGGTTTCATGGCTGTCATTATTAACTACACTTTATTTGGATGGATAGCTTATCCAATCCTTTAAATGAGTAATTCTAATTTTGACAAAAATGGTATATATAAGTGTGGAACTCATTGGCTTCAATATACTGCGTTTGTTGTAACTACATTTGCTATTAATTTTAGCTGGGCGTTTTCAATGATGCGTATTTCCACCATTTCGCTGTAAAAATATTAAAGTTCTGGAATTGTAATGGATATAACCCAATAAAATATTGCGTGATGCCTTGAAAAGTAGACTTTTATCCTTAAAAAAGTAATGGTTAGATCTTACTGGTTAGTAAATTTCAATAGATTAAGGGTAAAAAGGTTTATCGAAAATAAAAATAATAAAAATCAATTTTCTAAATATATGTTTATTGATTTTGGGAAGCTTACTTCTATATAAGGCAAAGAACCACCTGTTATAACAACTAGAGAAGAATTAAAGAAAGATGCAGCTAGAGAAGAATGGAAAAATTTAATTTCTCAGGGTTGGAGAAGAACCGAGGAAGTTTGGACAAAAAAAGATAGCTAAGGTCTGCTAATCCTTAAAAAGTTCAAATAATACTCAATTACTAACTAATAGCGTTGCAAGGAGTAAGAGTTTCATACTATTTAAATTATTTCTTCAAAAGTCGAAACGTATAAATCTTGCATTTTTGCTAGCCAACTAACATTATCTTCCCAATTACTTTTATTTGTTTTTGATTAGTTATATGTTTTCGAGGAGTTTTCGAGTAATCCATTTAATTCTAAGATTTCTTCTTTACTAAATTCTCTATATTTTCCTGTTGGCACGTCTAACTTAATATTCATAATTCTTACACGCTTTAATGTCCGTACTCTATAGCCTAAGGCCTCACACATTCTTCTAATCTGACGGTTAAGCCCCTGTGTGAGTATTATTTTAAATTTTTTTGGACCCAATTGTTTTACCAAACAATTATTAGTTATTGTGCCTAATATTTCAACTCCATTACTCATGCTTTGAATAAAGTCGCTACTAATCGGACGATTAACTTTTACAATATATTCTTTTTCGTGATTATTTCTTGCTCTGAGGATTTTATTTACGATATCTCCATCATTAGTTAAAAAAAGCAATCCCTCACTAAGCTTATCTAATCTTCCGATAGGGAAAATTCTTTTAGGGTATTTAATGAAATCTATGACATTATTGGGTTCTACTTTTCTATCTGTTGTGCAAACAATTCCTACAGGTTTATTAAAGGCTAAGTATATGTTTTTTTTGCTCATTGATTTTTCTATTCTTTGACCTTTAACTTCTACTTGATCACTTTCTTCTAATTTGGTACCAATTTCTGGAATTTTGCCATTAATAGTTACCTTTCCTTCTAAAATTAATCTATCTGCTTCCCTTCTAGAACAATAACCGACTTCGCTTAAATATTTATTTATTCTGATAGCCATTTTGAATGTTTCTTTTTTATCTGCACTAAATAAAATAATTAGCTAATCTCCTCATATTTTAGATGGGCTGTCAATTTTAGTTAATATTCTCATTGTTGAATTTCAAATAATTTTCATGAGTAAGTTCTTCCGCACAAATCTAACTCTTTTTCTAAATCCAAACTTTTTCAATTTTCTTCCATCCCTGAGAAAGTAATCTTTCATAAATTTCTCTAGCTAAATCTATTTCAACAGAAACTGTATTAGTCATTACTGGTGGTTTGTTTCCTAATCCTCCCACCATTTTTCCAGTATCTATAAACATATACTCAAAAACTCCATCAATGCTCTTATGGTTTTTCATAAATCTTTTAACTTCTGATCTATTTGAATTAATCAACCAATAACATTTATCCATTAATCTAACCTTGCAATTAGTAAGCTTACGATTTAAAACAAACTCATTTGATCATTTTCTTTTTTCTTTACATCTTCTATTAGCCAACCATAAGGTGACCAACCCATCATGATTGGCAATAACCCTTTTAATTCATCTGCATCTTTAACTTGCTCTGTCCATTGTTCTTCATATCCATTAGGTACTATTACAGGCATGCGGTGATGTAAAGGTTTAATTAAAGTATTTGGTTCAGTTGTTAAAACGCAGCAACTCTCAAGTTCTGCTCCATCTGGTGAGGTCCACTTACTCCAAATTCCTCCCAACCAAAAAGTCTCATAATTCGTTTTTCGAACAAGATATTTTTTTTCAAAAAAACCACTCGCAGGTATTAGACACCTTTTATGTTTCCAGCTTCCACTAAATAATTTTTTTTCTTCTACGGTTTCTGATCTTGCATTAAATGGTCTTGGTCTCATTTTATCAAATGGGGTTTTCGCCCAAGGGGAAATAAAGCCCCATGTCATAAAAGTAGTTTTAATTCTTCCTTCGTTTTTAATTACAAGCACAGGATCATTAGGTCTTATTAGATTTTGAGTCTCGTATTTAGAATCAAGACCAATAGGATAATCCTGTTTCAAAACCTTTGGCAAATTCTCAAATTTAGTTTTCAGCTCAAATCTTCCGCACATTAATTTTTAAAATCTTTTTAAAACTAACTTAAACAAAGCAGCAAATTTTCCTTATCTTAAATCTACTTTAAGTTTTCTCAAATAAAAATATAACATTTTTTTGATCTTAGACAGCTTTTCATCTAAATCATTAAAAGAAGATGTAGATATTGAAAAGCTTCCTCAAATTTAATTTTAATGATTCAAACTTAAATTATGACAGATCCAATTCTCTATTTATCTATGTTACTGGGACTTGGAGGAGTTTATGTATTAATCACTTCCTTCCATGATGATGATGATGGTGATGACGATGGTGAAAAATATATTTATAATCTCGAACACACTTATTTAGCGAGATAGTTGATGTGTTTATAGAGTCACATTATCTACCTGAAAGTTACATGCGAAACAGACCACAGTTGAAAATAATTTATATGAGTAACGAAAATATTTTTTCTCTCTGACGTAATTCACTAAATAATTATATTCATTTTTAAATTTAGTTGTTGGTCCTCTATCCGTATATGTTTGTGCCTTAAACCGTACATTTTTATTAGTCGGTTGATGAGCATGCCTAGTTAGAACTTAGTAGTAACAGAAATAAATTAAATGCCTTCAACATCGACCAAATCTTGTAATAAATATGTGTTGAGTTACAAAGATTCATCAAATAAGACACATGAAGTTGGCTTCTACGCACGCGATGCATACGATTGCCTAATTCTTGCCAGAGAATTCAACTCTTACGTACATGACAATCCAGGATCTGTGATCAGAATCCAACAAAAATTTTGAGGGAATTAATTATGAATTTAAAAAGATCACCATTTGCAATTCAAAATAAAAAAGCAAAAGATCTTGATAATGCAAAAGATTATCCAACAATTGCAGACTTAATGAGAGAACAGAAAGTTCCACAAGATGACGGAAATACAGTTCACCATCGTAGAGATTTAGACTCTCTCGGTTAGTTTACGAGAATGGCTATTTACTAATTTTTAAAAATTAACGATTATAATGAATGCCATTTGCGTTTCATTCATATAATAATATTTTCTTCCTCAAGTTTCTTTTTAAGCTCTATAGGCATATATGCAATATCTTTCTTTATTGCATTAATGGCATCTCTATATTTTTCAGGTTCAGCTAAAAGCATTTTTATTAAATTGTATTGACTTTCAATTTCTTCAGAAGAAAATTTTCCCATAAAAAATAGGTACTAACCTTTTATTTTAAATCAACAGTCAAATACTCAAAAGATTTACTATTAGTTAGGGGCTGCTGCAATTTCTTTATGGACGGAAAGAAATTCTTTATCCGTTAGAACTGGTGTAACTTCAATTTCTACGCCAAAATTATCGACCCAGATACTACTCCATTTCCAAATGTTCTGATGGTTAGAAGATTCAACTATCGCCCAACCATTAGCTCCCTCAGGATTTACTACTCGATTAAGAACTTTAAACCCTTCAAATTCATCACCTTCGCATCCGCCTTCCACAAAACCCGCAAAAGCTTCGGCCCCTTGCATATGACTTTCTTGATCTGGAAATTTCCAATGTACGATGTAAGTTTGCATAAATAAAATTATTTTTTTAATTATTAATTATCGAATTTAAAAATTAAATAAAAAGTCTTTAAACACTAATTAAAAAGGTCTTAAGCCTAGAAGGAAAAACAGCAAAAAAAAAGACTCTTACGAGCCTAGGTGATGGGGACTCCTATAATGACAAATTAAAAAGAAACAAACAACCCCATCAATAGGTAATTTTAAATACTTACAAACACCATATGTAGTGCTAAGATTTTAAAAAGTTGGGTGATGGGGATTATCCCGCTTTTTGATTGGGGCGAAGCTAACGCCCTTTTCTTATGGAAAAATTTACTTTAATCAATAAAGCCAGATCGAGGATTAAAGTATTTGAACCTTTTCAAGATAGTTCTAAGAAATCTTCTATGATTAATGCAATTTAAACCTCTTATAGTTGTGTTTTTAAGCAATCAAGTAAGCCAGTTATGAAAGGCTCAAGTTTTGAATCTATCGAATATGCGAGAAACGAATATAAAAAACTATTAGAGAATGGGTGGGGAAAAACTTATAGATTCAATGTTTTTTTAAATGGTGAATAGATACTTTACCTAAAATTTAACATCATTAAAAATTAATTCCTAGATAAGCTTCATAATGGAAGATTGAACATGAAAAAAGGCATTAATTCAAATATTAAAGATTCAGATGCTTTGGAAAGTTTTTTTGAATGTATAACTTCTTGAAGCATCAATAGTGAGGGATTAGATTGCACAACAGCATGTTATGTAAAACATTTAGAACCAAGCAATATCGATTACCCTTTATAATTTTCATAAGCAAAGCTTATTAATAATTGTTATCTTTCATTAATGTTATTTCCACCTCCTCAAGTTATTTTTGGTCTATTGCTTTTATCTATAGCAGTAGTTTTCATTTGGGATATTAGATACAATCCTTTTGGAGAAGACGAAGACGGAATTTAATCTTCAACTAGGAAGCTGATTTGTAGGTGGTGCGTGAAATCGCCGTTTCTTTCTTTTGAATCTTTTGTAAGCGACTAAAGAGACTAATAATAACAATGTAATAGCTATTGAATTAATCATATCAAGTAGTTTTATATATATAAAAACAAATATGTTCTAAATATCAATGATTAAAATTATTTTCTCAAAAAGTGACTAATTATGGACTAATTTTTACTATTTAGCTTTGACTTAAGGTGTCCAAAACAAAAAGAGAAAATGCTTATCTGACCAAAAGTAATTTCTAGGCAATAAGAATAAATCACTTTTTCTTATTTCTCATTTGATATTGCAGAACAGCTTTTAAGTGTTGTACTTCTTTTTCTAAAGTCTCAATTCTTTTTTCTAGTTCTTCATTAGTTGCCATATTTTTGGAGATAGATTCATTGATATTTATACTATTAAAAAAGTGACTTGTTACCCATGGCAAACGACAAATAAGTATTAGAGCCTATTGATTGGCATAATTTCTCTAGATAAATTATGCAGAGTATAAATTTAGAGGGAATTTATGAGTGGAGATTATGAGACACTAGAAATCAATCAACCTAAAATTACATATTTTCAGAAAAGATCCGAAAATAATACAGAATGGTTAGATGCATTAATCAACCAAATTGAAGATATGAAAAACAATATATCCAAAACTGCTTAATGACAGAAAAAGAGTTGAAGGAATTAGAGAAATTTGCAAAAGAAAATGGATACAATGACGAGCTAAAAGATATATATTTAAGGGAAGTTATTGACAGTAATAAAGAATACGAATGAGATCAAATTTTCGACCAAACATTCGACTAGCTACAAACATTCTTTTAGTTATTGTTACTTTTGCTATTGCTTTAAAGATTATTCCAATTTCAGAGGTATATCAGGAAAAAAATTTATGTATTAAATATTTAAAACATCAAATAGATCAAGACAAACTTATCAAAAGACTAAAAATAGTTAAACAAGCAAATCCATCTAGTATTTGTGACTCTATCCTTAAAAGTTAAAAATGCATATTATTCTTAGAAATTATAAATTTTTTATTTTTTTATTTTTCTTATCTCTAAATTTCAATATTTATTCTTATGCTCACATGAGGGGTACATTTCTCTCTGAAGAGGTCGCTGAAAAAAGATCTTTAGAACTTGGTTGCGAAGGAATACATAAGAACCAAGATAAATGGATGCCATGCAAAAACGAAAAAGAATTACATATTTATTTGAGGAAATAGATGGAAAGATTAAAAACCAATAAAAGAAAAATTCACAGAAAAATAACTGCAATTTCAGCAATCCCTTTACTAATTACTATTGTATCTGGCACTATTTATAGTATTCTTCAACCATTAGGAGTAGATGCTTTTTGGTTAATCAAATGGCATACAGGTAATTTTGGCATGATTAATTTGCAACCTTTTTACTCCATATTTCTTGGCATAGCATCAATAATCTCTATAATTTCTGGCCTAATACTATTACAAAAAAAAACTTAGATATTTTATAAGCAAGGCCAAAAATATAATTAATTAATACTATTTGCCCCACCACTAACTAAAAAAATTATAGCTCCAAGTGCCATGGTAGCTACTCCCATGTAAGGATATTTTTTAATTCTGGTTTAGTAATTGGAAGCCAAGAAAAATATCTATCAGATTTGTTTATTTCAACTCCTTTTTATCTAGGTGGTAAGGCCAATTCTTCTCTTCTCTTAGCTTCACCCATAATCTTGAATTTATTTATGTATCAATAATAAAAATTATGTTCTACACCTGCGAGTTAATTTAAAAAAAAAAGTCATTTATATAAGGATAAATTATTTAAAATTTATTTAGCCTTCTTTAAATATAGATTCTTTGTATTTGCCTGATCTGATGTAAATAACAAAATTAATATAGTTCCAACTAGAAATGAAAAAATCATTGTTAAACCAACAACTTCAACCATCTCACTAGGTAGATAATTTAGAAACATAATGAATAGATATCTTACTTTAAACTTAGCAACTGTATTTTTTATGTAAAGTAAGTATTACTCCTTAAATTCCGGAAAGAACTCATTGCGACTTCATAATCTTTATTTAATTTTATTTTTAGGATAAATCTTGTCTTAGTCCATCAATATTTTCTTACTTAGCTATTCCTATTTTCTTAAGCAATTTCAGGTAAGGCAAGGCCCAATTACCAAAGGTAAAAGAGATTGTCGTATTTTTTGTATTTGGGAATAATATTTTAGAACTTATAGAGACTAATTTAGAGAATTTCTTAATAGTCTGTGCTTCTAGATTATCCATATAGAATTTTTTTTGAACACCTCGATCTTTCTTCTGGGGCAAATAATTTTCTATAAACCATAAGACTTGATCTAACCTTGATTTATTTGATGAGTTATTAAATTGTTTATATTTGTTTTTATACATCTTTTTTAAATTCTTAATACCTGAATTAAATTTGCCATTTATACACTTTAAATCAATAGTAAAAGTATCAAAATTATGTTCTTTTAAATAATCGATAATAGGAAAAACAAATTAATAATTATATTGTTTATATAAAAATAAAAAAAAGAGAGGGATTAAATCCTCTCTTATTGATCAGTTACAAAAAAGAATTTAATTTTTTGAGTATTACGATTACATTTCTTTTTGTGTTTTCCTAATTCTTTCTTCAAAGACGGATCTTCTGTATCGAGTAACTTCTCCTCTTTTAGTTGCCAAAAGTTGGGCTTCATAAAGGCTATTGGCTCTTTTGATTTTTTCTCTTATTTTTAAGAGGTTATTCATGGTCTTTTGCAGCTAATGAGAATCCCGTTCCCTACTCCCATTTCATTCGTCCAGGGATATAAACTTGTATGAATGTTAGTGAAAGATAACATCTTCAAAAAAATTCCGCGAGAGAAATTTTTACTAATTTTTCTCAAAAAAATAAATATTTAATAAATAGCATAAAGAAGCTTTTAATACTAAGTAAATTAGGATAAGAAAATTGTTTGCGACCGATCATTATTATCCTGAACCACTATTTTTTTATTTGGAAAAATATCTGATAATATTCTTTTCAAATTTGAATTATCTGAAGGAATTATATTACTCATATTTTTTGAATTAATTTTCCAATTTTCATCTACAAATAGTTCTTTATCATCACTATTTTTAATCTCGGCTGATGCCTTATTTAGAATATTAAGTAATTGTTCGGAATCATAATCTTTAAATTCTTGAGGGCTCTCTTTGTAATTTTCAATCATTTTTTAGAAATCTAATGTTTCTAAATCTTGCATGAGAAATTTGAAGAATACAAGGTATTAATTACCTAAAAATTTATCTCAAAAGAAGAAATCCGGATGAAATTAAAGTAATTTTATTTAGAAAATTTAATTCCAAAATAGGTAAAGAATGATATTTAAAAAGATTAATTAATCATTTACACCATGTATTTACTTGTTAAGTTGCAATTAAGGGACTCAGGAAAAATGCCAAGAGTAATTAACAAAAAAATTAGACTTTTAAGATGGTTAAACTCAGGAATGATACTGCCATTTATCATAATGGCTGCATCCTCATCAATCATTCTTTATGGTGTTTTATTTATCCTAATAAAATAGTTTTCTAATTTAAGCAGCTAAGTTTTCCTCAGATTTAGACATAATCATTGCAGCCTTTTTTAATAAACTAACTACTTCTTTTCTTCCAACAGCATTATCAGCTTGACGCATTATTTCAGCATATTTTTTATTTATTTTTTTCATAACTAGTTTTAATTTAATCTAAAATTACAGCACCTCAAGATGGTGTCAATCGTAAATAATTCTCATATATTAATTTTCATCATTTATTACACATTTATTTTTGATAATTAAATATCATTAAAATTTTTTAAACAATGGTTCTAAAGAGTCATCAATATCAAAATTAACAATCCTTATAATTAAGCAATATTAAAAGATTTGAAAACATAAAATAAACCTCCAATTAGGATCAATATTGCAGCTCCATAAAAAAGAAAAGGGATAATTGGATATTTATATAGTGAAGACCTAACTTTTTGTTGTATGGCTTTTTTATCAAGTTGAGGTAACTTTATATCTTCAGTTTTTTCTCTAGGAGGAATACCTAAATTTTTTCTTCTCTTTGCTTCTCCCATAATTAATACTGAGGTATTCCCATACATTTTAAATAATTGTTATCCGCTAAATCTAAAATTTGATTCCATTCTTCATGAGATGTTTCCAAGGACATTTTAAAATCTTTCTCAAATTTAAGAATACATCTTTTTTCTATATTTTCTGGAGAATTATAATTTCTTAAAAAAGTAACACTCAAATAAGATAATGATGAAAAAACTATAATTACTTTAGTAATCTCAAAACGATTCATATCCAAAATGATTATTCCATACTTGAGAAATCCACATTGTGACTTTTTATCCATTCACTATTTACTTGAACAAACTTTTGAATATTTCCCTCTGGAGCCTGATGTATAAAAATAACTTTTTTAGGATCATTTTTACTGAATCCTCTTAAAAGTGGTTTAATATCTAATTCCTTTTATCAACCTTTTTTAGTTTCTTATTATTATTTTTTTGCATAAATTATTACTTAAGTATTTCAACTTTAAACTGAGCTAAAAAACACAATAAGCAAAACTTCTTAAAATTCATTATGTTTTAGATTGTTTTTAATTTGATATGTATTTTTCTGCCCTTCTTAAGGCTTTTATTGCTCCTCTATAATCAAGTTTTTTTAATTTTTCCTCACTTTTACGTTCCAAAATTTTTACTATTTCATTTACCTTTATTTCATCAATTTTCATCTTATGATCGAATATAAGATCGAATTTTGAGGAATACAAGCTAGATAATTCTTCTCTATATTTTTCAATAGTTTTTTCATCACAAGATTTAGATTGCAATATTGCATTAACCTTCAATTTATCTTCTAAAGCGCCTTTGAAATTTCCTAGTTTAAATTTCTTTTCACTTGATCTGGTTAACTTAATAAGATTTCCCAATATCAATTCACCAGAATATTCCATTTGTTTTCTAAATTTAAATTAATCCTATCAGCATAAAGAACAAACAATTTATTTTTTTAATACTCAAATAATTGAATAATTAACCAATAACAAGTCCTTTTTTTAGAAGCAAATCGAAAACCTCTACACTTCTGGTTTTACCAAATTTTGGGGAATTATGTAAATCTAATATTTCTGCAAGGCACATAATCCAATAAGTATCTTTTTTTAATTTAAGCCCTTCGCAAATATGAGAGGGAGCCGCTTTAAAACAGCCAAATTCTGTTGATATATTAATATTCATTATTTGAGTCTCAAGTTCCAAACTTAAGACTTCTATTTCTTGCTTAGAAAGGGCAGTCCCATAAGAATATGATTCAATTAAAAGTTGATAATTCATAAAAAATTTTTTTTCAAGAAATCCAGCGAGTTATTTTTGTGCCCTCATAAATATTTCCTGACATCTCAACTATAGATTTTTTTTCTAGGATTCACAAAAAAAATATCATATAAAATATTTATTGGGCCTTGAAAAATTACAGTTGCACATTGAGGATCATCTAAAGATTAACCAATATCAAAGGATTCTAACTCCCATTTATTTAAACATGATCTGCTGTTCCTCAGCATTCATATGAGATTCATATTGTTCAAACGTATTACTTAGTTGGAAATCTAGAATAGTCGTTTCAATACTCATAATACTAATGAGATGTTTTTAAATTTTAAATTTTTTTTTCAAAGAATAATTGAAGAAAGATTAGCTTTTATTAAGCAAAGTATTAACTAATTTCTATTTATGAGTTATAAATCAACTATAAAAAACAGATTTTAACTTTGGACTCAAAAATTTCTCCAAGAGAGCAATGGACTAGTAAATTGGGATTCATTCTTGCAGCTGCTGGTAGCGCAGTAGGTCTTGGTAACCTTTGGGGTTTCGCCTATAGAGCCTCTCAAGGTGGAGGTGCTGCTTTTGTACTTTTATACATACTGATCGTTTTAATTGTATGCCTTCCGGTATTTGTTGCTGAAATGGCTTTAGGAAGAAACTCTACTGCCAGCACATTGCTTGCACCAGTAAAGTTAGCCGGAAAAAATTGGTATCCATTAGGAATTCTTTTCTTTATTGCTCCTTTAGGAATAGCATCATATTATTCAGTAATAATGGGATGGACAGCAGATACCTTGTTCCATTCATTATTTTTTGGATTACCAAAAAATTTAAGTGAAGCAGAAACTTTCTTTGGCTCAATTAGTAGTGGTAGCAGTGTTTTATTGGGGCACCTATTAAGTCTTGTTCTTACAGCCATAATAGTTTCATCAGGAATAAAAAAAGGAATCGAAAAGGTAACACGATTCTTTATGCCTATACTTTTTATAATTCTTCTATTTCTAGCAATATGGGCAACTTCACTTTCAGGCGCATGGGAAGGATATAAAACATTTTTGTTTAAGTTTGACTTTGATGAATTAAGGAACCCTCAAACAATAAGAAATGCTTTTACACAAGCTTTCTTTTCTTTAAGTTTAGGAATTGGAGTCATGGTGACTTATGCTTCCTATCTAAATAAAAAGAGTAATCTTCCAAAACTAAGTGTTGGAGTTGCATCATTGGATACTTTGGTGGGTCTTATGGCAGGACTAATTACTTTTCCGATTGTTTTAACATTTGGTTTAAGTGATGCCATATCTGAATCAACAGTTGGTGCATTATTTATATCAATTCCTACGGGCCTTGGTTCATATGGAGTGGTTGGAAGAATTGTAGCTGTTGCATTTTTTGCACTAGCTTATATTGCAGCAATTACTTCCTCTGTTTCATTATTGGAAGTTCCAGTTTCCTCTTTAATGGATAAATTTGGCTTTAAAAGAGAGAAATCGGTTTGGCTTATAACTCTATTCCTGTTCTTAGCAGGTATTCCTTCTGCATTAAATTTAAATATTCTTGGAACTATTGATTCCATTTTTGGAGGAGTATTACTTATCTTTGGTGGATTCTTAGTTACTTTCTTTATGGGATGGGTAGTCCCTGGAAAGTTTAATGAAGAACTTAGTGATTCAAAAGTTGGAATCAAAACGACACGTTATTTGAAATTCATGACAAGATGGGTTGCGCCCCCACTTATTGGTTTTGGACTATTTATTAGTGTGTTTGATTTGCTAAAAGGCTGGGTAAGTTAGAAAATTTTTACAAGTAATATAATGCGGAAATAAGGGGGTGGAATAACTCGATCAACAAATTAAATTGTGAAACTTTTTCATATTATTTTAAAGCAAGCTTAAAAAAAATTCATAAATATATTAGTATTTGCAATTGTTCTTGTTTTAAAAATTGATATGTTTGAGAAGTTCTTTTTTATTTTTTAAAATTCTTAAAATTTTTTTCAAAAAAATGTCTTACTGCGGACCCTTTTTTTAATTAAGTATTAAATTTTAACTTATATTTAATCTCAAACGTATCGGCAAAAACCATCCCTAATAGAATCTACATAAGATACATTTAGGCGTTTAATTTAAAGAAATTAGAACGCCTACAAGAATAGATAACAAATTTGATGTCAACCAAATCTGATGCATTAAAAGGAAAGCTTACAGAAAATTTTTCTGAATTTTCTCAACTATCTGACTATTCTTTTATGAATTCTCTTAAAGCAGATCCTCAATCAACAAAAGATGGAAATGATCATAAGCCGCGTTCAGTATATTCAGGTCATTACGTACCAGTTGTTCCAACTGCTATTCCAGAACCAGAATATATTTCCCATAGCAACAAACTTTTTAAAGAACTAAGGCTAAGCTCAGATCTTACTAAAGACAAGAATTTTTGTCGTTTTTTCTCAGGTGATATTTCTGTTGCTAATTATCCAATGAGTCCTGTTGGTTGGGCAACAGGTTATGCATTATCAATTTACGGGACTGAATATACTCAACAATGTCCCTTTGGTACTGGCAATGGTTATGGTGATGGCAGAGCAATTTCTGTTTTTGAAGGTTTATTCAATGGGAAAAGAATGGAGATGCAACTTAAAGGAGGAGGTCCAACTCCCTACTGTCGAGGAGCAGATGGTAGGGCTGTCTTACGGTCTAGCGTTAGAGAATTTCTTGCACAGGAATTAATGGATGCCTTGGGAATTCCTACCTCAAGGTCTTTAACACTTTTTGTCTCACAATCGGAAAAAGTTAGAAGGCCATGGTATTCCAAAGGCTCTAGGTATTTTGAACCTGACATCATGATTGATAATCAAGCTGCAATTACTACTAGAGTCGCTCCATCTTTTTTACGAGTTGGACAGCTTGAACTTTTTGCAAGACGAGTTCGCAATAATGCTTATGATGAAGCTCTTAATGAACTAAAGATGATAGTTCAACATCTTATTGATAGAAACTATAAAGATGAAATTGAAAATGAGATTTCACTTGAAAGTAAGGTAATAAAACTAGCTTGTTTATATAGATCGAGACTGATATCACTTATAGCCAACTGGATGCGGGTTGGTTATTGCCAGGGTAATTTCAATAGTGATAATTGTGCTGCTGGTGGCTACACCTTGGACTATGGACCCTTTGGATTCTGTGAATTATTTGATCCAAGATTTCAACCATGGACAGGTGGAGGTGAGCATTTTTCATTTTTTAATCAACCTTCTGCTGCGGAAATTAATTTTAAAACATTTTGTTCCTCTCTTAGTCCGTTACTCTCAGAAAGCAAACATAATTTTGAAAAGCTAGAACAAATCGAAAAGGACTTTTCTGAATTAATGAATAAGGAATTGATGAAAATGTGGGCAAATAAGCTTGGTTTAGAATATTACAACGAAACTCTAATAAATGAATTTTTTAATCTCATGGTCATTTCAAAAGCAGACTATACAATTTTGTTCCGTAAAATCTCTGAAATACCTGATAACTTAGATTCTCTAAAAGACAGTTTCTATTTACCAATTAACGATGAGCTCAATAATAGGTGGGAAGTATGGCTTGAAAACTGGCAATCAGTCCTGAAGAAAGAGGGAAATATTAAAGCAAAATCGGCATCAATGAGATCCTTTAATCCAGTCTATACTTGGCGCGAATGGATGGTCGTTGCCGCATATGAAGAAGCTGAAAAAGGAAATTACAAAAAAATAAAAGAGTTACAGGATGTCTTTAGCAATCCATATATAGAACAATCATCAGAAATAGATCAAAAATATAATCGACTAAAGCCAAGCCAGTATTTTAACTATGGAGGGGTATCTCACTACAGCTGTTCATCATAAAAGTTCAATCCTCATTCAGATTGAACAACTTTGAAGAAAATCTTATTTATTTTTTATATAACTTTTCTAATTGCTTAATTTCCTCTCTTAGATCCTTACCTCTCTTATTCAATTTATTATTTTTAATTATTATTGGGATAATCCACCAAGCTTGAAGACCTAAAAAGATAAATACTAGAATCAATAATTCAAAAGTACCAGGCTGCATTTGATAGATAAACCCTATTTGTTAATACCATTATTCTAAAAGTTATTAAACATTCATGAGATATTCAATATTTCTAGGCTGCCTCTAATTCAATATTAAGTTCAATACCCTTTGAAATGATTGCTTCTTTAAATTCAGTAAGTTGGGAAATTATTCTTTGCTTCTCTTGATCAGTTTTATAAATATCCTCTACAACTTCCTGCATTGCAAGTGTTACTTTTTGTAGTTTGATTTCTAAATCTTCCCTATAATTCATAAGCTTAAAGAAATTACCTTTTTTATTAAAAAACAAAATAATTATCAGTAAATAAGTACTTAACCTTAAAAGGATTGACAGCCAAACAAGTAGGATATAATTTATAGTACAAACGTATTAATATTCATCCAGCCAATTAAAGTTAAAGCATGGAGCCTAAGTACTCATTTGGTTGTAGCACTAGCAAGCCAAACGGATGCCTACTAAATCCCGAAGGCAGCAGAATGATCTTTTTCGAAGAATGCAAAAATTCTGCTAAATCTAATTTTAAAATTGATACTCATCTTTTCTATACAAATCACCTTGGAGAACCTGGAGGTTACAAATCCTCTGAAAAACTAAACATAGATTTAGCCTGGGAAAAGTGGCACGAACTTCACCAAAAAGGTTGGACAGAAGTGGCTCACAATTATGGATAAGGACTCATGCCAAGAAAAAGCCTTTATATTTTTATGAGCTTAAGAGTTTCCTAAAATATGGAATTCGGTGTCAAAATAAATAATCAATATTTATTGACATTTGTATATCATGAAACATTAAATTGTCTAAAATCTCATTAAGAATAAATAAATAAAAATAAATATGCAATATTATTTAAATGATAAAAAATTAAATAAGATTGAAAAGCAAAAGGCGGAAAAAGATGGCCTGAAAATTTTTGAAGAGTTAGATGATTACGCTCTTAAAGGGTGGGAAGAAATGGATGAAGTAGATTTGCAAATGCGCTTAAAGTGGTATGGCCTTTTTTGGAGACCAAAAACTCCTGGAAGATTTATGATGAGGCTCAGAGTTCCCAATGGAATTTTAAATTCTAATCAGTTGAAAGTAATAGCATCAATAGTTGCTAGATATGGAGAAGACGGTTCTGCAGATATAACAACTAGGCAAAATATTCAATTAAGGGGGGTTTTAATAAATGATCTACCAGATATTATTAAAAGACTTAGAGAGGTTGATATTACATCCGTTCAGTCTGGAATGGATAATCCAAGAAATGTTACTGGCAATCCACTAGCGGGAATTGATCCTGAAGAAATTATAGATACAAGAAAATATACTTCTGAATTAGAAGCTTACTTAACAAATTCTGGTAATGGCAACTCCGAATTCTCGAATTTACCGAGGAAGTGGAATACTGCAGTTGCAGGAGCAAAAGATAATTTTCTTCTACATAATGATCTTATCTTTCATCCTGTTTTTAAAAATGGAATCTTAGGCTTTGGTGTCTGGGTAGGAGGAATATTGTCACCAACTTTGAATGCTTATGCCCTACCTCTAGATGTCTGGGTAGAAGAGAAAGATATATGCAAAATAACTGGAATTATTTGTTCCCTTTGGCGAGATAATGGAGATAGATTTCTAAGAAATAAAGGAAGATTTAGATATTATTTGAACTCTATAGGTATCGAAAAATTTAGAGAACTTGTAGAAGAAAAATTTGGAACTTTGTCGAATGATCCAGGCTCAATTTTCAACGAAAAACATAGAAGTTTATTTGGGATTAATAAACAAAAACAAAACAATCTTTACTTTGCTGGATTACATATTCCGGTAGGAAGATTATGTGTAGAAGACATACAAGAAATTGCAAGATTAAGTGAAAAATATGGACAAAGTGAAGTAAGACTAACCGAAGATCAAAATCTAATTATTGTTGGCCTGAAAGATAACATTTTAGATGAATTTGGTGATGAAGAAATTATTAATAAATTTAAATTAAATCCATCCCATTTTTCAGCGAGTACCGTTTCATGTACAGGGAGTAGTTATTGTAGCTTTGCTCTTGCAAATACCAAAGATATAGCAAGGAATATTTCTGAAAAATTAGATCGAGAACTTGATTTATCAGAGGAGGTTAAAATCCACTGGACAGGATGTCCAAATAATTGTGGACAAGCTCACATGGGTGGTATTGGCATGACCGGTACAAAGGTAAAAAAAGAGGGAGGTGGAACTCAGGATGGATATAATGTCAGTATTGGAGGAAGACAAGATCACCTACAAACTTTAGGTGAAACCGAGTTTAAAAAAGTTAGTAAACATGAAATTTATAATTTAATCAAAGAAATTTTAATCAACAAGTTTAATGCAAAGTTAAAAATTTAAAAATATATTAATGAGCAAAATTGAATCTGAAATTTTAGAAGTTTTAAATGGATTAGGTTCAAAAAAATTAGATCTTGATATTCTTTTTTCCTTCTATTCATTGGAATTATCTTTTGAGATTCGTAAAGTTATTGCAGAAAAGATAGGTATGCAAGAAAGGAAAGGTTATTTTTTACTTGAAAAGATGATAAAAAAATTTGGACTTAAAGTTGAATTTATTGAGGCCCTTAAATTAACAAATGAAAAAGATGCAAAAGCTCTTTTACTAAAAAATCTTTATCAAAATAATAAGTTAAATATTCATATAATTAATGCTTTAGAGCCTTGGGGAGGAGAAATCGAACTTAAATTAATTAGAGAAATATTTGATATTTGCGAAACAGATTTTTGGATTGCAGGTCTTAATATTCTCCATTTCAAAGCCCATCAATTACCTGATAAAAAATTATTATCTTTTATTGATCAAATAAAAATTTACGATAATTTCAAAATCAACTACAAGATAATCTCTATCTTAAAAAGAAGAGAAAGCGAAATAGTTTGTAAATTGCTCTATAAATATTCTTTAAATAAAGAATTAGAAATCGCTAAATATGCAATTTTTTCTTTAGGGAGTATATGGAATGATAATAGTTTTGAACAATTATCAAAATTAGAAAATAAAATAAAAGATCCTTCTCTACTTAAATGCATAAAAAATCAAAAATTGATCTCAAATCAATTTCTAATAAATAAATAAACTAGAGAATTATTTTTTTAACTTATCAATGAGATTTATTAAATTACAAGGTTTTGTATTTTCATTAAGTTGATGAGAAATTATATCTTGCCAACCTGTCATCACAGCATCCTTAGATCCAGGCAAAACGAATAAAAACTTACCATTTGCAGACCCTGCAATACATCTACTTTGTAAAGTACTAGTTCCTATCTTTTTAAATGATAAAAATCTAAAAGTCTCCCCAAACCCATTAATCTCTTTATCTAATAAAGGTCTAATAGCTTCAGGAGTAACGTCCCTAGCTGTAATTCCTGTACCACCTGTTGTAATAATCACATCAATATTTGGATCTGAGATCCAATCGCTTGTATATTTTCTAATTAAATAAATATCATCATTGCAAATTATCTTATCAACGATATTGTGCCCTGATTTCTCAACCTCTTGAAGGAGATAATTTCCACTATCATCATTTTTTGTGTTACGAGTATCAGAAACAGTAAGCAAAGCTATAGAAACCACTTAAAATTAAACCATTAGTTACTAGATCACTATAGATGGAAAGTGAAAAATCTAACAAAATTAAGGTGATTTTATTATCGAGTATCGCTGAAGATCTAGGATGGAATGAAAAATTTCTTACAATTGAAAGCTCTCAAATGAAGGTTTTTTCAGTATGGAAGTTAATTAATTCTAAATTACCGCAAGACAATATTATCGTTTCTATTAACCAAGAAATTACAGATATGGATGCAACGATTAATCCAGATGATGAGGTGGCATTTATGCCAATGTTTACCGGTGGATAATTTAAGAATACAATTTAAAATCCTAGAAGAAACTTTTAATCCTTATAAAGAATTCGAACTTTGGGAGAAGGTCAATAAAAATTCAGCAAACTCACTTTTTATTGGAAGAGTAAGGCCCTTTGATCAATTTGGGAATGATTTAAATAAACTAGAAATTGTTCATTATAAAGGAATGACCGAAAATTATATAAAAAGATATTTAAAGAACATTTCTGAAAAACATGATGATTTATCTATTTTTCTCTTACACAGGATAGGTTTTATTTACCCTGAAGAACCTATTATTTTAATCGGAGTAAGTGCGAATCATAGAGGCACTGCAAATAAATATCTCCAAGAAATACTTGAATTTACAAAATACAAAGTTCCTTTTTGGAAAAAAGAATGGACTTTTAAAGGATCCTCATGGGTAAAAAAGAATACTGACTTAGAGTATGAATTATAAAAAATTATTTTTTAAGAGTTGTGCCCATAATAAATTTCCTTTTTGACAAATATCAATCTCAGAAGGTATTTCTATTAATAGATCTGAATTAGATATTGAACTAATCTTTGATGAAGATTGTTCTTCAGAAATATCTCCAATCAATTCACCTTCTTCATTAACAATAAGTTTTCCTCTAAGTAATTCTGGTCTCCCTTTTCTTCTTTTCAAATCAGAATTCAGCTTAACCTTAATCCTAAGAGGGAATTCAATATTATTAATTCCTTCAAGTTTCTGAAGCGCGGGCCACACAAGTTGGATGAAAGTAATAGCTGCTGAAACGGGGTTCCCCGGTAATCCAAAATAAGGAATTTTTTTATTTATCAATCCAAAAGCAAAGGGTTTTCCTGGCTTTAAAAATAGTTTCCAAAATTTAATTTCTCCTATCTCATTAATAATATCTTTTAAAAAATCTTTTTTACCCACTGATATCCCACCAACTGAAATAACCACATCATTAAATTCAGAAATATGTTTAAGAGAATTTTTAATATTTTGATAATTATCTTTTTCTATATGAATTTCATTAATTTCAAATCCAATATTTTTTGCAATTGATTTTATCAAAATACTATTACTTTCCCATATTTCTCCTTTCTTTCTTGCAGTTCCTGATTTGATAAGTTCATCTCCAGTAATTAGTAACCCTAATTTAGAAATTTTACTAACTTTTATAGTTTTTATCCCACAACTTGCTAATTTACTTAAAATCCCTGGTGTAATCTTTACCCCTTTCTTGATTAATATTTCACCTTTAAATACTTGATCATTTCTTTCTCTAATCCAAGAATTATAAGATGATTTTTCTTTTATAAAAATATACTCATTTCCGTTTAAAAATTCTAAAGAAACTTGTTCTTGAGGTACTACAGAAAAACAATTATCTGGCACAAATGAACCTGTGCTAATCGTTACAGCTTCACCTTTTTTAAGAAGTTCATTAAATGGCTTTCCTGGAAAAGACTCTCCGACAATTTTCCATTTATTTCCTTTTGCAGTTGATTTTCCTAAAGCATATCCATCCATAACTGATGATCTATAACCTGGGATATCTTCCTCAGATAAAATTTCCTCCATAGAAACTTTTCCAAGTGCCTCTTCTAAATTGATCTCTTCCTTATGTAAAATATTATTATTCAATATTAAATTATCTATCTCTTCCAAGATTATTTTAATAGCATCATTTAAATAAAGACCCTGATTATTGATATCAATTCCCATTATTGTGATTACTTAACTTCTTTTTAATATTCCATTTTTACCACCTTTTTTTTCTAAAAGGCGAATATTATCAATTGTTATAAAAGGATCTAAAGCTTTAAGCATGTCATATAGAGTAAGAAGACCAATTGAAACTGATGTAAGAGCCTCCATCTCAACACCTGTTTTAGAATGAGATTTGCAAAAAGCAGTAATTTTAATTGTTTTTATTGATTCACAAATTTCAAAATCAATAGTGATTTTATTTAATGATAAATTATGACAGAGAGGAATAAGATCTGAGGTTTTTTTTGCACCATTTATTGCAGAAAATCTAGCAGCTGCAAAAATATCACCTTTTTTAATTTTTTCATTTTTTATTTTTTCTAATATTTCTTTGTTTAAATTAATGTATCCTTCTGCTAAAGCCTCTCTTTTAGTTTCTACTTTATCTGATATATCAACTATGTTCATTTCTCCTCTTTCATTAATATGGGTTAAGGATTTATCCATTTCTATTTAGCAGTTTATTCAATAATACAAAAAATAAAATTTTTAATAAAGCTAATATCAATTTTTTATACTTAGCATTAATTTATTAATAAAATATCAATTTAATTTTGGTTAACAATCAATCAAATCATTATTTTAATTTTGAGGATGATTTTATTAAAGACTTAAGATGCATTCCTTTATGTGTAAGAAGGAAACTTGATTTAATTGGAATAAAATTAAAACTTACTCATTGGCAGGATTTTAATTTAATTGAGAAAACTAAGATAGTAGATTGGCCAGATTCAAAAAACGATCTCTTTGATTTAAAGATTTTTTTAAAAAAAATTACATCCAATTCAAAATATGGAGAAGCAAAAGAAATAGAAAGTTCAATTAATCAACCTTGGCAAAATAAAAATAAAGTTCCTGACCAAGTTCTAAAATCGGCACTAGCAAGAGGAATTAAGATTTCAGTTGAAAAATGGAGAAATTTAAACGAATTAGATAGATTTGCTTTTTGCAAATTAATTAGACCCAGTCATGAACACCATAATTTGGATAGAGCATTTGATGAGATTCTAAAATAAGATTATTGCCTAGTTTGGAATAATTATTACCGAGCATGCTTTTAATTCCGGTTGTTTTGATATAGGGCATGACTTTTCATGCATCAAGGAGTTTACTTCACACATATTTTTTTGACTAAAACCCCAATGCATCGGTAAAAAAACTGTACCAGCTTTAATTTTGTCAGTAATCTGAACTTTTGCTTGAACTTCCCCTCTTTTGGATTTAATTTTTACTGTTTCATCATTTTTGATTTTTAAAGATAAAGCATCTTTAGAATTAATTTCCAATAACGGTTCTGGATTCTTTTTTGTAAGTTTTTGAACTTTAGAAGTTCTTGTCATTGTGTGCCATTGACTAAGATATCTTCCAATTGTCAAGATTAGTGGGTACTCATCTGAAGGGGGTTCAGCCAACCCTATAGGATCATCGATACAAAAATTTGCTTTGCCAGTCTCAGTTGGGAAATAACCATCTTCATATAATCTTTTTGAACATGTACTAGGTACACTGCCTTTAGGATAAGGCCATTGTTGAGGACCATGATTTTTTAATGTTTGATATGATAATCCACTCATATCGCATAATCTTTTTGTAGTCGTTTTTAAAAATTCATCATAAACATCCGATGAAGATTCATATACAAATTGTTTGAGATAGCCTATCTTCTGTCCTAATTCAGCAAATATTTGCCAATCTGGTTTTGAATTATTATTAGATTCTCTGAAAGATGGGCAAAGGGTTACTCTTCTTTCTGAATTTGTCATGACACCATCTTTTTCGCTCCATTGAGCCGCCGGCAATACTAGATGAGCATATTTAATTGATTCACTTTGTTCATAAGATTCATTGAGAATAATTAAAGGACATTTTGAAAGTGCTTGTTTTACAAAGTTTAAATTTGGCATGCTAACCAAAGGGTTCGTAGCTGCAATCCACCAAATTTTCACAGTTCCTTTGTTAATAGCTTCTATTTGTTCAAAGGCAGATAGACCCTGTTTTGCAGATATCTTTCCTTTAGGGAACCCCCATATTTTTTCAATCTCATTCCTATCTATTTTATTTTTTACAAACCTATATCCTGGAAGAAGGTGCGATAGTCCTCCAGCTTCTCTCCCCCCCATAGCGTTTGGTTGGCCAGTTAAGGAAAAAGGGCCAGAACCTTCTTTGCCTATTTGGCCGGTCATTAGATGAAGATTTATTAGCCCATTTACTGCTGCTGTTCCCTCTTGCCTTTGATTCAAACCCATCGACCAGAGACTTAAAACATTTTTGCTTTCTCCCCATAATTTTGCAATATCAATAATTGTCTGCTCAGATATATTGCAAATTTCACTTATTTTTTTTAAATCCCATTTTTGTATATGTTTTACAAAATGAAAATAGTTTTCTGTCGACTTCTCAATGAAATTTTGATCAGTTAATTGATTCTTATAAAGATAATTCGCAATTCCAATAAATAAAAAAAGATCTGTTCCAGAAGAAATTTGTAAGTAATAATCTGCTATGGATGAAGTTTCTGTTTCTCTTGGATCGATTACTATTACTTTTAAATTATCATTTACATTTCTTTTGCGTTTCTTAATTCGATCAAAAAGAACGGGATGACATTCTGCTGTATTTGTCCCTATTAATAAAATTAAAGAGCAATGATCAATATCTTCATAACAACAAGGTGGGCCATCAGAGCCAAAACTTCTATTATATCCAGCTACTGCTGAACTCATACATAATCTTGAATTAGCATCAAAATTATTTGTGCCTATTGCTCCCTTGAGAAGCTTCTGGGCTACGTAATAATCTTCAGTATGAAATTGACCGGAGCCATACATAGCTATTGAATCAGGTCCATAATTTTTTATAGAACTCAGAATTTTCTCTTTCAGAATTTCGTATGATTCGTCCCAGGAAATTTCTTTAAATTCTTCATTTAAATTTTCCCTATAAAGTGGTTCTTTTAATCTCCCATCTTTTAGAGTCTCACATACTGTTGCTCCTTTTACGCACAATTTACCATGAGTGGAAGGACTATCCCTATCTCCACTTACTAACCATTTATCATCAGAAACCGAACTTTTAGGCTTCATTTTTAACCCACAGCCAACACCACAATATGGGCATTGACTTTTAGTAAAATTCATAAAATTTCTTTTATAAATATCTACATAGTTTTTGGTTAAACGTAATTTTCAGCTTTTTCCCCTTCATAAGCATCCGCGAATGATCCTTGAGGTTCCTTTAAAAAGAAATAACAGAAGAATCCAACTATTAATCCTGCTATACCTAAAACTTGGAAGAAAGCACTATTTGAAGCAGCAATTATTTCTGGAGAAGGATCTTTACCCCCACCCATCCATAAAGGTAAAAGGCTATAAATATTTAGATAAGTTACCGCACCAACATTTCCATAAGCCCCAACCAATCCAGCTATTTGTCCTGTTACTCTTTTTTTAACCAAGGGAACTAAAGCAAAAGTTGAACCTTCTCCTGACTGAACAAAAAATGAACAAAGCATAGTTAAAAAAACAGCGATAAGAATTCCTGCTGATCCTGTAAAAGTTCCAGGTTTTATTAAAGACATTAATAAATATCCAAATCCTAATCCCATAGTTAGGAATCCCATTGTATTTTTTCTATTGCCTGTTCTGTCAGATATCAATCCTCCCGCAGGTCTAGCTATTAAATTCACAAATGCATAACATGATGCAAGAATTCCGGCTATTGCTTTAGGCAAATCAAATGTAAATTCAAAGAAACTAGGAAGCATAGAAACTACTGCCAATTCTGATCCAAAATTTACAATGTAAGTTAATTCCAAAATAGCAACTTGTTTGAATTCATATCTATCTTCCTTAGGGTAAATTTTAGTTCCATTTAATAATTCAATATTCGTTCTTATAATTCCCCAAGTTTGGAAAACAAACCACGCTAAAACTGCTAGTAAGGCTATTGGATAAGTAGATGAATTAAGGAAACCTACTTTTTGAAGTCTCCAACATAGGACTGAAAGAATTGCTGCGAATGGAACATTCATTCCAATTAAACCCCAGAAATCTCTTATACTAGTTACCTCAAGGCCAGCTGTTTTTGCAGGCCTTTGATAAGGTTTTCCTGGAGGTGTATCAGTTACACTAAAGAAATAAATAATTCCATAAACAAAAGAAATAATTCCTGTAAGAGCAATAGCTCCCCTCCAATTTAGTACAGCTCCAGTTGGTAACTGAAATCCTCCTGAAAAAGACAAGAATCCAGCTACGGCAACAAGAGAAAGCGCAGAAAAAGCAGATCCAAAATTTCCCCATCCTCCATATATTCCCTCAGCCAAACCAATTTCTTTGGGAGGAAACCACTCAGATACCATTCTTATTCCAATAACAAAACCTGCACCTACTATTGATAAAAGCAATCTCGCAATAACAAGTTGATTGAAGTCTTGTGCACTAGCAAATAATAAACATGGGACTACAGAAAATATCAAGATTGTTGAGTAAGTTTTTCTTGGGCCAAATTTATCCAATAACATTCCAATCAAAACCCTTGCAGGGATAGTTAAAGCAACATTACATATTGCTACCGTCCTAATTTGAGCAACCGATAAACCTAAATCGGCTTTAACAGTTGTGGCTAGAGGTGCGAGGTTAAACCAAACAACAAAAGTAAGGAAAAAGGCAAACCAGGTGAGGTGAAGAGTTTTATATCTGCCATTTAAAGACCAAACGTCACTTAACATAAAAAATTTTTTCAGAATTATTTTCAAGCAATTTATATTTCGATCAATGCATTGATTTGTATTATTTAATACATATATGGAAATTAAGAAATGAAACATTTTTTAAAAGATATAGAATCAATAGGCCATAACTAAATAAAAATCAAAATTGTGAATTATTAGCAATCTAATTTCTGGTATTATTCGATACATAAAATACTCTGGGGAAAATATTATCTAAGTTATGGAAATAAAACATAAAGAATTTAAAGCATTCATCTTTGCTGGTGGCAAAAGTTCAAGGATGGGCTTTGATAAAGCACTAATTAAACATCGTGAAGGAGGGAATTGGCTTACTCATAAAATAAAAATATTAAATATCCTTAATTTGGAAACGTTTGTAATAACAAATCATACTTCTCATTCAAAAGAACTTGATAAAGAAAATAATGTTGGGTTGATTTCAGATACCCAGCCTTTTGATGGTCCCTTAACTTGTATGGAACAAATTTTTTCATCTTTTAAATCAACTACTAAAAATATCCTAATTATCCCAATCGATATGCCTAATTTAAATACAAAATTAACTTATTCACTTATTAAATTATGGGAGGAAAATCAAAATTTTGCGGTTATATCCCATGATGGAATTTTTGTACAACCATTATTCGGTATTTATCCCATCAACGAAGAAAATCATTTTAAATTAAAAAAAAAGTTATCCACTGGAAAGAAAAACTTTCTAGGATGGGTTGATCAAATTCCCCATAAATATTTCTATGCAAACAATGGAGAATTAATTAATATAAATTCGAAGAGAGAATTTTTAAATATGAATAATGGGACATAAGCAATTGGAGGATAATAGAAAAAGAAAGTTAAAAGTTTTAAGGTTATCTCTTAAACAAAATTGCAATTTCTCATGCATTTATTGTAAGCCAGAAAATTATAGTTTGGATGTATTAAATATTGAACAATTTAAAAAATTAATTTTTGTCAGTTGTCGATTAGGGGTAAATTCTCTAAGAATTACTGGGGGTGAACCTTTATTAAGTTCTCAATTAGATGAACTTCTTCATGAAATTAAATTACAAAGGTTAGAAAAATTAAATCCAATATCAAATTTACAGGATATTTCTCTAACCACAAATGGATATTTGCTCTCTAAGAAAAAAGCTTTTGACCTTTTTAAAAATGGTTTAGACCGGATAACTGTTAGTTTAGATGCAATTGATCCTGAAATTTTTTCAAACATGATTGGAGAGGAAAATAAAATTATTGGTAAAGAAAAATTATTTACTGTCCTTGAAGGAATAGATCATGCAATTAATGCTGGATTTAATCCAAAGTCAGGAAAATTAAAAATAAATGCAGTCATAAAAAAAGAGATAAATGATAATCAAATTTTTGAATTAGTTGATTTTGCAAAAAAAAGGTCTATAGAAATTCGTTTCATTGAATATATGGACGTAGGCTCATCTAATAATTGGAGGCCATCAGATGTTTTTTCCTCTGAAAGAATTATTAGGTTATTAAAGAAGAAATATCTATTAAAAGACTACGGAAGAAAGGAAGGACAAACAGCTAATAGATGGTACATTAGTGATTCAAAAAGTTTTATAAGTACAATCTCTTCAGTAAGTAATCCTTTTTGTTCCGATTGTAATAGATTGAGGATAACTAGCGATGGATATGCTTATACGTGTCTTTTTTCTAGTGAAGGTATAAATCTAAACCCATGGTTGTCTCTACCAATCAATCCCCATGAACTGGAAAAAAAAATCAAGAGCATTTGGGAAGCGAGAGAAGATAACTATAGTGAAGATAGATTTAAAATATTAGAGAAAAAAAATAACCAAAATCAAAAAATGCATCCCTCAATGTCATATCTTGGAGGATAAAAAATTATTTAGTATAAATGACAACATCATATATCCTTAATTCGAGGGAAATTTACTTTAAATTTATATTTCTGAATGCGTTTAGCAATTTTACTTGGTTTTATTTTTGGGTTAACTCACGGAGCTGTTGTTTCTGAAAGTTATTCTGCAAACACTTATGAAAATAATCAATTATTTTTTTCTCAAAAAAATTCAAATATATTTTCTTCACTTTAAAGTTTAATTTTTATTTCTTAATAAGTTTTTGTATTAACATGAACATCTTGTAAATTAATTTGTACTTATAGTTAATATGTAGCGTAGACTACAAAAACGTTCATCTCGTTTTACGGGCCGCATTAAGATTGAAGCCAAGGAACGGGGACTTCAGTCAAAAATGAAATTTAGTCTCATAACTATTATGTCTAATAACGTATCTACCTCAATAAGTAGTAGCAATATTACTGCTTTATTTACAGGTTTTCTTGGAGCATTTATTGTTGGTTCTCTTGGAGTCCAACTTGTAAGAACCCAAAGGCCTTCTTTTCAATCTCAACCATTAAAAGTTCAACCAGTTATCGCTCATCAATCAACTTTATGGGCAGCTTTAGGAGAACAAGATACTCCTATTGTTAAAAATAAAGTTTCTAATGCTAAAACTACAGGAATTGTCCCTGTTTTAGGGTCTGAAGCAACTCTTTGGGCTCCTTTAAGTTTAGGTAATTAGTAAATAAGGTCTTTTAATAAAAAAAAGGAGGGGGTTATTAACCCCTTTTTTATTAATTAAATTCATAAATTATTAAAAAAGCATTAATCATATTCATGAATAACTATAAATTAAATCAGGATTTGAAAACAATGTAATCGTAGATACCAACAGCTTTTTTATTAATTGATTATAAATTAAAAATACGAGTTAACGCGTTCCAATTTGTTGACTCTGAGGTTTAACCCTTGATTCCTGATCTACTTCTAGTTGTGAACTCACTATTTGCAAGATTCAAAAACGGTATTTATCTAACTTAAATCATGGAAAAAAAAATCGCAAAGAAATACGCAGATCTTATAGTCCAGGCTAATAATTCAACTGGCAGAAAAGAAGCTTTGTCATTTATTAAACAAGCAACAAAATTAAAAACCAAACTTGATCAATACGAAATGATGTAGTTTTTAATGATCGATAGTCGATTCTAGATGAGGTACAAACTAGCTCTTTTTTTTATCTTTCTATACAAATACTCAGAGATGAGTTAACTTATTCTGCTTCAATAAAATATTGTGGAATTAACTGAGCTAATTAAGGATTACGTTGCTACAGAATTATTATCAAGTATTGAACTTGACTTTCTTGAAGGAGAATTATGGGAAACTACTCAATATATCGCAGAAATAAATACAGTTATCAAAGCCCCAAAAAATATATGTAAGAAATTAGGACTAGATGAAAAATCTTGTTGGCAATTATGCTGTGCAGCTGTTCTTGACTCCTCAAGACCATTAAAAAATGGACAAAATAGAGTTGATGATTTTAAAAAATTAATTAATCGATATGAAATTAGCTACACATAAAAAAAGACTCTATGATATGTTTATTTATTGCATCAATTCTTTTTTTTATTCCAGTAGGAGGTTTTGCTGATGAAAAGCAAAGAGAAATTGAGAATGAAGCTATAAATCTTATTATCAAAAAATATGGAAAAGGCTTAGAAAATAGATTAAAAGGAACGGGAGTTACTCCCAGTTATCGAAGTTGGTATGAAAATGATTCTTTTGTAAGTATTGCAGCAGGTATATACCAAGAAGATACTTGGTCGGAAATGAAGTGGTTTAGTGTTAATGTCTATTCTTAATCAGCTTAAATAATGGAAAGTGAATGAAGGAAATAAGACGCCTATTAGTTTTGCAGCATTTAGAAATAGAGGGGCCAGGCCTTTTTGAACAATTTGCTAAAGAAAAAGATTTAAAAATTGAAATTATTCGTTTAGATAATAACAATGATCTGCCTCTAACGAAAAAAGGTGACTTAATTTTAATTATGGGTGGACCAATGGGAGTTAAAGATATTGGAAGAGACCAATATCCATGGCTTAAGCTAGAAAGAGATTTTATAAAAAAAGAATTAGAAAATGAGAGACCTATAATAGGTGTTTGCTTAGGTGCTCAGTTGCTTGCGAGTGCGGCTGGAGGAGATGTTGAAATTCTTAAATGTGGATTACCTCCAAAAGCATTACCAGAAATTGGATGGTCTCAAATTTTTATTGATAAATCAAATAAAGACTTTAAAGCACTGTTTGAAGACCCTTTTCATGTACTGCATTGGCATGGAGACAGGATTTTATTACCTAATAAAGCTGTACTCATTGCTAGTAGTGCACGTTGTAAAGAACAGTTTTTTAGAATTGGTAATTTTTCTTATGGATTGCAATTCCATATAGAGACAACGGAGGGGATGATAAATAAGTGGATTAAAGAAGATAAAGAATTTATCCTTAAAGGATTGGGCTCAAATGGTCAGCAAATTTTAAAAGAAGAGAACAAAAAATATATAGATAAAACTTTTTTAAAAAGAAAGCTTCTAATAAGTAAATTATTTGAATTATTAGATAATTAAAAAGGGAATAATAATCCAGTAAAAAAGGGCTTGATAAAGCCCTGAAAAAAATTTAAAAAAGATTTTTACTAGAAAATTCCTGGAAGAATTTGACCAGTAAAATAATAAGCACCCACAATAGCAAATATTCCAAGCATTGCCGCTTTAAAATTAAGCTTTTCAACTTTTTCGGTCATGATATTTTTTGCGAATTCCATAATAAAGTGAAATAGATTATATCTAAAAATTAATTTTTCAAATTTCATAATGATGTAGTTTTTTCTACCAAATTGATATCTTTCTAAAAATTTAAAAATAAATACTTGAATAACGAATTGAGCTTAATTAGTTGGCGAACCAACCTTTAAACCGTAGCAAACACAAAAACTATTTAATTATTTGTAACATTTGTGCTACAATAACGTAATACGTATCTTGAAAATAACTTAATTTCAGCTTAAAGCTTTACATTTGTTAATACTAGTGTTACATTAATTAACAATTATACAACTTCAATGACTAATTCAAATGTTACTACTGAATCAGGCGGCAGACAGAATATGTTTCCTACTGAGACACGGCCTTACATAGATGAGTCTGTTTCATACGACAGCTACCCACAAAATGCAGAAAAAGTTAATGGTCGTTGGGCAATGATTGGACTTGTTGCATTAGTAGGTGCTTATGTTTCAACTGGACAAATTATTCCTGGCATTTTTTAATGGGTCCTCTATCAGGTTTTTTAGCAGTAATTGTACTCTTTACAGCCATCCTCGTTGCTTATCTAACCAAGCAATTTCAAAACGAAAATTTAAACTATTCATCTCTTAATCAAATGAAAAACACAAACACAAACACAAACACAAAAGTCAAAACAATCGAAAAAGAAAAAGTTGTTGCTGAAACTCTTAATGGCAGATTCGCAATGCTTGGATTAATTGCTGCTATTGGAGCATATCTAACAACAGGTCAAATAATTCCTGGTTTCGTTTAAAACTTACTTTTTAATAAATCTACAACTTAGAAAAAATGGAAAATTCAAAACCAACTTATTGGCAAAATGCCGAGAGAACTAATGGGAGAATGGCAATGATGGGGTTATTCGCATTAGTTGTAAATTATGGCTTATTCGGCTGGATAATACCTGGAATTTTTTAAAATGAATTTAGGCCTACTTTTTCTTAAAGTAAATACCTAAGGAGTTATAACTCTTTCTGAACTTGATTCGATAACTAACCATCAATCTTAATTTACAAGGTTAGATATGGCTTTAGTTATTAAAATCGGACATCTTATGGATTCTAGAGTGTTGGAACTGGATAATATATTACTTGTTTAATTTTAAAGAAAATTGATCGTCATGAGTGTTTGTCAATAGGGATGCTGACAGGCACTTTTTTATAAGAAAAAATATTTGTAAAAAAAAGAGATTGTTTCTTAGCTAAAAACAATCTCTCAATCACCTATTCTTACATGAAAATGTGAAGTAAGCTCAAAGATTTTAACTGATTTATTTTTATAGTAAATACGCAAAAATGCTTTTATTATTTATCTTTTTAAACCACCTCTTTTAATCCATAAGAACCATGTCACCCAAATAGGAGGGAGGAATCTGATTAAAGAAGAAATTTTATATATATAAAATGGGGCATTTTCACTTTGAAATAAATTTATCAAAAAAGAAGATATAGTTATCCAGATTAGAATTATTAATATATTTGCTACCAACAAAGCAAACTTATTTTGTTTGAATATTTTTGGCATAAGGTAATTTTTTTATATTCTAAATTTTAAATAATCTCGGTAAATTAATTATACATTTTCAAAAAAACTTCAAATTTAAAATCCATATCCAAATAAAAAAAATACTAAATTTTAATCCCTCTCCAAATAACATTCCAAAAGCAATAGGAGGCGTAAATATTAAAAAAAGAATAGAGAATAAACTAAATAAAGCAAATGATCCTCTTAGAAAAAGATTCTTTCTTTTTGTTCTTCTTAGATTTTTTAAGGTATTCCACTCCCATTCGATAAACCTATAGAACTTTTCTGATAATAAAAATAAATACTTCATTAATATTATTAATTTCTATCGGCTTTTCCTATTTATAAAATTTATTTCTCCTGTTAGCAATAAACTTTATCTCCTTCATCAGAAAAATAGTAAATTCTTTTTTCTGAACTTACAAAGAAAGTTAATCCCTTATATTGTGATCTTCTAAATTTTTCTAATCTAAATTTGTGTAAATCCCAATTATCTGTACTTATATCAGGATTAAATTCTTGTTCTTTTAAGAAAGGTACATAAGTTGGACTAATTGTTGTTTTTTTGGCTAGCCTTTTGTTTCGTTTTGAATAAAAAAATAATAGAAATAAAATTACAAAAAAAACAATCAGCAAAAATAGAATTAATAATATATTTGTCATTGTCACTTTTTCTAATTTAAAAACTTTTTTTGTAGATTCAAGAGCATTTCATAATAGACTTTTTAGTAAGTAAAAAATCCTATTTTTATATTCTTGTATTTTTTAATACTTATCAAGGGTTTACTTAAATCTCATTATAAAATGAGTCGCTTTTTCAATATGACTCAAAATTCCATGAATACTCCTTATGCAAAAAGAGTAGCTGAAAAATTTAGAGAGGCTCAAAACTATTTAAAAAATAATGGTTTTAGTAGATCAACTAAACATTTACTTGAAGATATTGAAAATTCTGTTGAAAAATAATAATGCCAATACCCCCTCCCTTACCACAATTACAATACGGCTACGATGATGGCTTTACAACCAATGTTTTTGGGTTAATAGGAAGTTGCTTAGGATGTATCTTAATTTTATTAATTTCATTTTTTGAATTTAAATTCAAAAAGCAAAATAGCAAGCCTTAAAAGACTAACTAAACATTAAATAAAAACTCCATTACATCTCCTTCGTTTACGACATATTCCTTACCTTCACTTCTTAATAACCCTTTAGTTTTTGCATTTGCAATTGAACCAGAATCAATTAAATTTTGATATGAAATGGTTTGAGCTCTAATAAATCCTTTTTCAAAATCAGTATGAATTACTCCTGCTGCTTGTGGTGCAGTCATCCCATCTTTTATAGTCCAGGCTTTTGTCTCCTTTTCTCCTGTAGTGAAATAAGTTTTTAATCCCAGTAATTTATATGTTGATCTAATTAAAGAACTTAACCCTCCTTCTTCCACTCCTAAACCCATAAGGTAGTCTTTTTTATCTTCTGGTTCTAACTCTATTAATTCAGATTCAACTTGTGCTGATATTTTTATACATTCTGTATTTTCAATGCTTGCAAAACTCTGCACTTTTGATGAGAAATCATTACCTACAGCTAAATCATTTTCATTCAAATTTGTTGCGTAAATAATTGGTTTAGCAGTTAGAAAACCTAATTGCTTAATTATTAAATTTTCTTCTTCATTCAAAGATATTGATCTAACTGAAAGACCTTTCTGTAGCTCTTTTTCAATTTTTTCTAGTAAAGAATCTTCTTTTGCTGCCTCTTTACTAGTTCTAACCTGTTTTTTAATTCTTTCTCTTCTTTTTTGGAGTTGGGATAAATCAGCTAAATTCAATTCCAGATTAATTATCTCAATGTCATCCAAGGGATCTACCTTCCCAGAAACATGAATTACATCACTATCTTCAAAGCATCTTACAACATGAACTATTGCATCAACCTCCCTAATATTTGATAAAAATTTATTTCCCAAACCTTCTCCTTTACTAGCTCCTTTTACTAATCCTGCAATATCTACAAATTCAATTTTTGTTGGGATAATATTTTGACTAGAACTTAAATCACCTAACTCTTGCAACCTTTGATCTGGGACTGAAACAATGCCTTTATTAGGTTCTATAGTACAAAAGGGAAAATTAGCCGCTTGAGCTTTAGCATTTTCTACAAGTGCATTAAATAAAGTTGATTTTCCAACATTTGGTAATCCAATAATACCTGCTTTTAACATTTGAAAAAATTTTTGGAAAAATTATCAAGAAAACATCTTCTAGTAATATAGTATTTACTTAACCAATCTTGGATAAGTTAATTATAATCGTTTTGATTATTTATTTAGTTCCTAAATATTATCTACTGCCGTTTTTCAAAAGAAATGTTTGATTTCATAAAAAAAAATATAAATCTAAGAAGTGGAATTATATTGCTTTCTCTAACTATATTTTTCGTTTTTATAACCAATTCCTTTAAAAAAAGTAAATCAAAAGATATTTCTGATTTTATAGTTCAAGTTGAAAAAGGAATTCTCTCGGATTCAATTAATACTAGTGGTGAAGTAAAAGCAATCAGAACAAGCAATATTGGGCCTAGAAAGCAAGGTGTTATAAAAGAAATCAAGGTAGAGGAGGGAGATCTTGTAAAAAAAGCTCAGGTTTTAGCTTCTCTTGATGATGAAGACTTCATTTATAAAATTGAAGAGCTTGAATTAAATTTAGAAAAACAAAAATCTGAATTTTTAAGAAGGGAATATTTATATCAAGAAGGTGCAGTAAGCAAAGAAGATTATGAAAGTTATAAAAATAACTACAACATTAGTAGTGCCAAACTTAATGATGCAAAAGCTGAAAAAAGTTTCTATCTAATTAAAGCTCCTTATGGAGGAAAGATAACTGCAAAATATGCTGAGATAGGATCTTATGTCACCCCAAGTACAAATTTAAAATCAGACTCTAAAACCAAAAACTTTATTTTTGAATTATCACAGGGTCTCGAAATTGTTGCCAAAGTTCCTGAGAGTGACATTGGCAGAATAAAAATAGGTCAAGAAGCCTCTGTAATAATTGAGGCTTATCCATCAAAAAAGTATAGTGCCATAGTAAAAAAAATAGCAACAAGAGCTGTAAAAGATAATAATGTAACGTCATTTGAAGTTACTTTAAGTTTTAAAGATATTTCTGAAGAAATTAAAATTGGAATGACTGCTGATCTTGAATTTAGAGTTGAAGGTAAGGAAGAAAAAATTCTTGTACCAACAGTTTCTATTGTCACTGAAAAAGGTGAAAAGGGAATTTTGAAAGTCGATAAAAAGAATTCTCCCAAATTTGAAAAAATCGAAATTGGGATCAGTAGTGGGAGTAAAACTTCAGTAATTGATGGATTAGAACCTGGAGAGCAAATCTTTATTGATATTCCACCATGGGCTAAGAAGAGAAAATGACTTTAAAAACTGAAAACTCTAAAAAACCAATTTTACTTTTAGTCGATGGCCACTCACTTGCTTTTAGAAGCTTCTATGCATTTAGCAAAGGGATTGATGGAGGGTTAACCACCAAAGAGGGATTTCCAACAAGTGTCACTTATGGATTTCTAAAAAGCCTTCTGGATAATTGCAAAAACATTAGTCCTGAGGGTGTTTGTATTACGTTTGATACCGAAAAACCTACTTTCAGACATGAATTAGATCCAAATTATAAAGCCAATAGAGATGTAGCACCAGATGTTTTTTTTCAGGATATTGAACAACTAGAAATCATTTTAGAAGAAAGTCTTAAATTACCAATTTTTAAATCTCCAGGATACGAAGCAGATGATCTCCTTGGAACAATTGCAAATGATGCTTCTTCTAAAGGATGGTGCGTGAATATTCTTTCTGGAGATCGGGACTTATTTCAATTAGTTGATGATCAAAAAGATATTTATGTCCTTTATATGGGTGGTGGTCCATATGCAAAAAGTGGTAATCCAACCCTTATGAATGAAAATGGAGTAAAAGAAAAATTAGGTGTTGCTCCAGAGAGAGTTGTTGATCTAAAAGCTCTAACTGGTGATAGTTCAGATAATATTCCTGGAATTAAAGGGGTAGGTCCAAAAACTGCAATCAATCTTCTCAAAGAAAACGATACCCTTGAAGGAATCTATCAGGCTTTAGATAAGATTCAGCAGAACAAAGATAAAAAATATAAAGGATTCATCAAAGGCGCAGTTATAGAAAAGCTCAGAAATGATAAACATAATGCTTTTCTTTCCAGGAAATTAGCAAAAATAAATACTGAAGTACCTTTGATATTAAGTGATTGTTATGAATTAAAAAATATAAATCAAGAACTACTTTCAGAGTCACTCCAAAAACTAGAATTATCAACACTACTTCGGCAAATTGATATTTTCAATTCAACTTTTAGTAAAGGTGGCTTTGACAAAAATAATATAGCTAAAGTGGAGGAGAAGGAACCAAAATTCTCTAGTAAAAATGAATTAGAAAATAGTGAAAATAATATCCCTAAAATTAACGTTTCTATTGTAAATGATTTTGAATTACTTGATAAATTAATTCAAAGATTAGACAAGACCAGTGAGATAGTTTCTTTAGATACAGAGACTAACAGCTTAAATCCAATCAATGCGGAACTTGTTGGAATAGGATTATGTCTTGGAGAAGAAATTGATGATTTATTTTATATACCTCTTGGTCATCAAACAAAAAAAGAGACTCCCAATCATTTATCAATTGAAGATGTTTTCTCAAAACTAAGAACTTGGATAGAAGATCCAAAAAAAGAAAAAGCACTCCAAAATTCTAAATTTGACAGACAAATCTTTTTTAATCATGGACTTGATCTAAAAGGTGTTACCTTTGACACCTTGTTAGCAGATTACCTTCTAAATAACCAGGAGAAGCATGGATTAAGTGAAATTAGTTTTAGATTGTTTGGATTCAGGCCACCTTCTTTTAAGGAAACAGTTGGAAAAAATAAAGACTTTTCATTTGTAGATATTGATAAAGCTAGTATTTACTGTGGTTATGACGTATTTCTTACTTATAAAATTGTCAATATTTTTAAAGAAAGATTTTTAAAGGAAAAAGATGAATTAATTAAATTATTCGAAGAAATCGAGCTACCTTTAGAGCCGGTATTGTCCCAAATGGAAATGAATGGCATAATCATCGACATTCCATATCTAAAAAAACTCTCAAGTGAAATAAAAAGTACTTTAGAAAATATTGAAAGTAAAGTTTATGAATTAGCAGAAGAAAACTTTAATCTATCTTCACCAAAACAACTAGGTGAGATCTTGTTTGAAAAATTAAATTTGGATAAAAAGAAATCACGAAAAACAAAAACAGGATGGAGTACAGATGCAGTAGTTCTTGAACGATTAGTCGACGAACATGAAATAATCCAACACTTAATAAAACATAGAACTCTTAGCAAATTACTTAGCACCTATATTGATGCTCTTCCAAATCTTATTAACGAAAAGACAGGAAGAGTTCATACAAACTTTAATCAAGCTGCTACAGCAACTGGCAGGCTAAGCAGTAGTAATCCTAATCTTCAAAATATCCCAGTTAGGACTGAATTTAGTAGGAGAATCAGAAAAGCATTCTTGCCTGAAAAAGATTGGAAACTTTTATCAGCTGATTATTCTCAGATCGAATTAAGGATACTTGCTCACTTAGCGGATGAAGAAATACTAATTAATGCATTTCATAAAAATGATGACATTCACTCTTTGACTGCAAGATTAATTTTCGAGAAAGAAGAAATATCTTCTGATGAGAGGAGAGTTGGGAAAACAATAAATTTCGGAGTTATCTATGGAATGGGAATAAAAAAGTTTGCACGTTCTACAGGAGTAAGTACTATAGAGGCAAAAGAATTCCTAATAAAATACAAAGAAAGATATTCAAAAATTTTCAAATTTCTTGAACTTCAAGAAAGACTTGCCTTATCAAAAGGTTATGTAAAAACAATTTTTGGTAGAAAGAGAGAATTTAAGTTTGATAAAAATGGACTTGGAAGATTAAGAGGAAAAGATCCTTATGAAATCGACTTGCAATCCGCTAGAAGGGCTGGAATGGAAGCTCAGTCATTAAGAGCCGCAGCTAATGCACCTATACAAGGTTCGAGTGCAGATATTATTAAAATTGCAATGGTTCAACTAAATAAGAAATTCATAGAAATGAATGTTCCAGCGAAAATGCTTTTACAAGTACATGATGAATTATTGTTCGAAGTTGAACCAGATTCTTTGGAAATTACGACAAAATTAGTAAAGAAGACTATGGAAGATTGTGTAAAATTAAATGTGCCCCTTTTAGTTGATATTGGAATTGGAGACAATTGGATGGAGACAAAATAAAACTCATGAAATACTTTTTGTAATATGATCAAACTTTTTAATACTTTAAGCAAAAGAGTTGAGGTTTTTAAGCCTATTGATGATGTAGTAAAAATTTATTGTTGTGGAGTAACTGTTTATGATTTATGTCATCTTGGTCATGCCAGAAGTTATATAGCTTGGGATGTATTGAGAAGATTTTTAATTTTCAGTGATTTCAAAGTGAAGTATGTTCAGAATTTTACAGATATTGATGACAAGATCTTAAAAAGAGCGAAAGAAGAAAGCAGTTCAATGAAGGAAGTATCTGAAAAGAATATTATTGAATTTCATAAAGATATGGATTCTTTAGGGATAATGCGCCCGGATAGTATGCCACGAGCAACGAATCATATATGCAATATCTGCTCCTTCATAACAATCCTTGAGGACAAAGGTTATGCATACTCTAGGGATGGAGATGTTTATTATTCTGTTTTCAAAAATAAAAATTATGGAAAGCTAAGTAATCAAAATATACAAGAACAAAATATCAATCAGCAAGGAAGAATGGCTAATGAAGAAAATAGTAAAAAACTTAATCCGCAAGATTTTGCACTATGGAAAAAAGCCAAAGATGATGAACCATTTTTTGATTCGCCATGGGGGAAAGGTAGGCCAGGATGGCATATTGAATGTTCGGCAATGGTTAAAGATGAATTAGGAGATACTATTGATATCCATTTAGGTGGTTCTGATTTGATTTTTCCACATCATGAGAATGAAATCGCCCAATCAGAAGCAGCCAATGGCAAAGAGCTAGCGAACTATTGGTTACACAATGGGATGGTCAATGTAAATGGACAAAAGATGAGTAAATCCCTTAAAAACTTTAAAACTATCAGAGAGCTAATTAAGTCAGGTATAAGCCCTATGACTTTGCGATATTTTGTTATGACTGTGAATTATAGAAAACCACTGGATTTTACTGAAGAAGCTTTAAGGGCTGCTTCAGAAGCTTGGAAAAACATTAATGTAGCCCTTTCTTTTATGGACCTTACAAAAGGTGTTTTTAGATCTATTGATAAAAATGAATCTATCGAAGAAGAATATAAAGAGAAAATAAGTTTTGAATTATCTCAAAAAAAGCTTAAATTTTCTGAGGCTTTGGGAAATGACCTTAATACAGCAGGTGCTATTGCAATTATTTACGATTTAGCGAAACCATTAAAAAACTTTTTAAACCAATTTCAAAGGGTTGAAGGTTTTAAAATAGACCTAAATGAAAAATTCTTTCTACTTGAGAATTTTAAAACTCTTGAAAAGTTGACTGGGGTGCTTGGTCTTAAAAAAGAGGTTTTAGTAAAAGAAAGTAAAATAACAGAAGAAGAAATGTCATCGCTTATTAATGAAAGATTGAAAGCAAAAAAGGAAAAGAATTATGCGAAGGCCGATGAAATCAGGAATTTGTTAAAAGAAAAAGGTATTGAACTTATTGATCAATCAAAGGAAATAACAACATGGATAAGGGTCTAAATTTTAAGAAAAAAACCAATTTGAAATTTTTGTTTTTTAAATACACCTTTAAATGGGAAGATATTAGAAATATCAGAGAAAATTGAAATACATTACTGTGCTCGGTTCTACTGGTTCAATAGGGACTCAAACTCTCGAAATAGCTAGTGAGCAGCCTGATAAGTTTAAAGCCGTAGCTCTTTCTGCGGGAAGAAATATTAATTTATTAACTGAACAAGTTAAAACACATAAACCAGAGGTAGTTGCGATTGAGGATGAAAATCTTATAGAAGATTTAAAAGATAATATTAATAACTTAGATTTGGATAGTGCTCCCTTAGTTTTGGGTGGAAAGGAGGGTATTAACGTAGTTGCAGCTTGGGATAAGGCAGATACTGTGGTAACCGGGATAGTAGGCTGTGCAGGCTTAATTCCAACAATATCCGCAATTAATGCGGGGAAAAATATAGCACTTGCTAACAAAGAAACTTTAATTGCGGCAGGGCCAATTGTTATTCCTGCATTAAAGAAAAATAATAGTAGGCTTTTACCTGCTGATTCAGAACACTCTGCAATCTTTCAATGTTTACAAGGATTACCTAATTATGAAAATGCAGATTTTTCAACAGGAGAAATGCCTAAGGGTTTAAAAGCCATACATTTAACAGCTTCTGGCGGTGCTTTCAGAGATTGGGCCGTTGAGGATTTAAAGCATGTCACAGTGGAAGATGCAACTTCACATCCTAATTGGGATATGGGGAAAAAAATAACTGTAGATTCTGCAACTCTTATGAATAAAGGATTAGAAGTTATAGAAGCCCATTATTTATTTGGGACCTCTTACGAAAATATCGAAATAGTTATCCATCCTCAAAGTATTATTCATTCAATGATTGAGATGGAAGATTCTTCAGTATTAGCTCAATTAGGTTGGCCAGATATGAAACTACCTATTTTATATGCGATGAGTTGGCCTGAAAGATTTAAAACAAATTGGAAAAGATTAAACCTAAGTAAAATTGGAAAATTAACTTTTAAAGAGCCCGACGAGTTTAAATATCCATGCATGGGACTTGCCTATGCCGCAGGAAAATCTTCTGGGACTATGCCTGCAGTCTTAAATGCTGCTAATGAAATGGCTGTTGAACAATTCCTTAAAGAAAAAATTTCTTTTCAAGAAATTCCAACACTTATAAGTAAAGCTTGTGAATCACATATGAAGAATTTGAATTTGAGTCCCGAATTAGAGGATATTCTTGAAGTAGACAATTGGGCCAGACTTTTTGTTAGGCAAGAAATTAAAAAAGGGAAAAAATACGTAAGTATTGGATAAAAGTGAATATTAAAAAGCATCTTCTACTATGCGCAACACCCACAAAACAGAAATGCTTTAAAGACAACGAAGGTCAAAAAACATGGGAATGTCTGAAAAAAACCTTAAAAAAATTTGAGAATGATCCCTCTACAAAAAACGTTCATATATTAAGATCAAAAGCTGACTGTTTAAGGATATGTAAGAACGGCCCAATTCTTCTTGTTTGGCCAGATGGTATTTGGTACGAGAAAGTTTCTCCAGAAAAAATTTCAGAAATTTTTACCTCACATATTATTAACGGTAAGCCAATAGAAAAATGGATTTTAAAAAAAACACCATTTTTAAATAGTCCTAGATACTTATAAACCAGTTCTTTACGACTTCGTCTGACCAGCAGCCATTAATTGAGTGAAAACCATTATGACCTCCTTTTTCAGTTATAAAAATAGTAAATTTATCAATAGATTCTTTTCTTAAATTCAAAGTATCCTTATATGGAACCCAAGGATCATCCTTGGCATGAATAAAAAGCATTGGAGGTAATTTTTTTATTGAGTTTTGGATTCTAAATATTGGAGAAGCTTTTACATAATAATCTTCTAAAGAATTAAATCCCCAACTAGGAGCTGTAAATTTCTGATCAAAATCCCTTATACTTTTTAAATTTCTAATTTTTTTTCTTAATTTCTCGTTATTAAGAATTTTGCCTTCATCATTAAATCCCTCCCATAACTGATTTTTTAAGCGTTGAAGTAACCATTTTTGGTAGATGTAATTTCTAGATTTTTCAATACAGAAACTGCATGATGATAAATCTAAAGGGCTACTAACGCAGGCTAGGCCATCTAAAAGTTTTTCGCCTTTGTTTTCATCGTAATCTAAGCAGGCATTTAAAAGAATTGTTCCGCCTAAAGATAATCCAACTCCGTAAATTGGAAGATTATTCATCTTAATGAGATCTTTAAACTCTAAATTAATCAATTTTTTAAAATAATTAATTGCTGAAATAACATCACTGGAGCATCTGGCACAATAATTTCCTCTAGCTAAATATCTCGCAGATCCAGATCCTCTTAGATTTAATTTAAGAACTCCAAAACCATTATTTGCTAATTTCCTAGAGATTCTTCTTAAACCAAACCGTTTAGTTGATCCCCCTAAACCATGTGTAACGATTACAAAACCCCTAAGAGAGTTAAAGTTTTCAGGTAATTCTAAAAATCCTAGCAGATAATCACATTCAAATTTTTTAGAAAGAATTTTATTAATCGGAAAGAATATTTTTTTATTTTTTTTTGATTTACCAAAATCAATAACAAAAGTATCTCTCAAAGTTTGTAAGTCGCCACCTATCCAAGGTAAGACTTCTCGAAATGGCTTATTTTTTAAGTAATCTGAAAAACCAAAAGATATACTATTATTTATCCCCAACTCCAAGATCCTTTAATTCTCCAATTAGATCATTTAATACCTTCTTTGCATCACCAAAGACCATAGAGGTATTTGGCAGATCAAATAAATCATTTTTTATTCCGGAATAACCTGCACTCATACCTCGTTTAATTACAAATACCGTTCTTGCTTCCTGAACATCAAGAACTGGCATGCCATATAAAGGGGAAGAACTATCATTTTTAGCCTGAGGATTAACCACATCATTTGCTCCTAAAACTAAAACAACATCCGTTGCTGGAAAATCAGGATTTACAACGTCCATCTCTTTAAGTTGTTCGTAAGGAACATCTGCTTCTGCTAAAAGTACATTCATATGTCCAGGCATCCTCCCAGCTACAGGATGTATTGCATAGACAACTTCAATCCCATTTTGCTCTAGTTTTTTTGTCACTTCCCTTAAAGTATGTTGCGCTTGAGCTACTGCAAGACCATAGCCAGGAACAATTATTACCTTATTAGCTGCTTCTAAAGTCAATGCACATTCTTCAACACTGCAAGAAGTTATATTTGTATATTCTCCTGATCCAGAAGAGGCCGTACTTTGCGCAGACAAAGATCCTCCAAAAAGAACTGAGACCAAAGATCTATTCATCCCCTTACACATTACTTGAGTAAGTATTAGACCTGCTGCTCCAACCATTGCGCCTGCTACTATCAAAAGCTGACTATCTACAACGAAACCTGCTGCTGCTGCTGCAATCCCTGAATAGCTATTTAATAAAGATATAACAACTGGCATATCGGCTCCACCAATTGGCAAAGTAACTCCGATGCCTAATAAAGAAGAAACTATAACTAAAAGCCAAATTGAACTTGTATTGCCGTTTATCAAATCAAAGAATGCTATCAAGGAAGCAACTGCAAAAACAATATTTACAAAATGTCTAACTTTGCTCTGAGTCCATCCTGGAGTTGACAACCAACCCTGTAACTTTGCCATAGCCACAATTGAACCTGTGAAAGTTATGGCACCTACAAATATAGAAACAGATATAGAAACTTCGTTAATCAGTGACTTAAAAAAATCAAAATTTTCTTGGCCACCAGATACAGGGAAAATAGCTACTCCTAAGGCTACTAAAAGTGATGACATTCCTCCACAACCATTGAACAAAGCCACTGTCTCAGGCATGGAGGTCATAGGTACTTTTTTTGCAAGTATTGCTCCGAATAAACTTCCTATGATTGATCCAATTATTATCCAAATCCAAGACTGAATAGCAATTCCAGAAGTACCCAAATAATAAGAAAGTAATCCTACTACTGATAGCGACATTGCAAATGCAGCTAATCTATTTGCATCTCTTGCTGACTTTACTTTTGACAATCCCTTTATTCCCAAAGCCAGTAAAAGTACAGCTAGAAGGTCAATAACGAATTTAATGATTACAGGTAGATTCATGCTAAAAATTACTTCTTATTTGATGGTTTACGACTAAACATCGCGAGCATTCGATCAGTTACAAAGAAACCGCCTACAACGTTGAAAAGAGCAAATCCAAGAGAAACTGAACCAATAATTAAAAGTGGCACATTTTCTCCTGCTTTTACAATTAAAGTCAATGCTGCCAGCATTGTTATTCCTGAAATTGCATTTGCTCCACTCATTAGAGGTGTGTGAAGAGTAGGAGGAACTTTTCCAATTAACTCGAGGCCCAATAAACTACCTAGTAAAAGAACCCAAAGAAGACTTATAAAAGACATAATTTCAAAACCTCAATTTTCAAAAACTTTATTTTGAAGAACAACTCCTTCATCGCTTAACAAACATCCAGAAATGAGTTCATCCTCTTTATCTAATTTAATTACACCATTTTTTATAAATGGTGTAATCAAAGATGTTAAATTCTTAGCATAAAGTGAACTTGCATCATAAGGAACTGATGAGGGTAATTCGCCAGCTCCAATAAGTTTTACCCCATCTTTGATAATAGTTTCATTTGATTTTGTTCCTTCGCAGTTCCCTCCCTGAGAAACTGCTAAGTCAATAACTACTGCACCAAGTCTCATTTTTTCAATCATGGGAGAGTCTATTAAAACAGGGGCCTTTTTACCTAGAACTTGCGCAGTACATATAGCAACATCAGCTTCAGATAAATATTTTGTTAAAGTAGCCTTCTGTTTTGAAAGGAATTCAGGTGTTACAGCTTTTGCATAACCTCCAGACTCTCCTGGTTTTTCATCCACTTCAGGAAGTTCAATAAATCTTGCTCCGAGGGACTCTACTTGTTCTTTAACAGCAGGTCTAATATCAGATACAAATACTATTGCACCAAGTCTTTTTGCTGTCGCGACTGCCTGCAATCCTGCAACGCCTCCACCAAGAACCACTACTTTGGCAGGTTGGACTGTGCCTGCTGCAGTCATAAGCATTGGGAAATATCTATCTAACTCACTTGCTGCTAAAAGAACTGCTTTATATCCGGCGATATTGGCCTGAGAAGAAAGAACATCAGAAGATTGAGCTCTACTAATCCTCGGAAGCAACTCTAGTGATAAAGCTGAAATCTTATTACTATTAATAACCCTGAGAAGCTCCTTATTACCATATGGGTTAAGAAGACCAAGAAGAACAGCGCCTTTTTTTAGCTTAGTTAAATTATCTTCAGAAGGAGTTTGAACACAAAATATTATATCAGCTTCACCCCAAATGTTTTGATCTAGTTTACTAATTATTTTGGCGCCCGACTCTTCATATGATAAGTCACTAAATCCTGATAATTTTCCTGCTGAACTTTCAATATAAACATCACATCCAAGACTTTTTAATTTTTTTACCGCTTCTGGCGTTGATGAAACTCTCCTTTCACCGGAGCTTGTTTCGGAAGGAATAAGTATCTTTGTCAATTTATTTATTTTTTTAACATACTAAATATAAATTGAAGAAAGTCAAAAGTCTTGGATTTTTGTTAAAAATATATTTTCTTTTCTAAAAAAAATAGCTATCTAGAATATATAAGTACTATTAATCTAATGAGTATAAAAGCAATCGAATGTCCTGATGGAGTATGCCACAGCCATCACGGCGGTCATGCCGTTCCCAGACAAGCCATGCAGAAAAATCTAGAAAAGCATGGTAAAGATTGGTGTGAGAAGTTAGCAGAGAGAATTTATGAAATGTCAGTTGATACTTATTCACAGACAGTCATGCCCAGTCTCCACTCGTCAGGTTGGCAAAGAAGGCATCTAGATTGGGAGTTCAAGCTAGCAGAAAATGATTCTGAACCAGATGAAGCTCTTGTTGAAGGAATTATCAATGCCACAGAAAGCTTTTTAAGGAGTAGTGAGGTACATCGGTTATTTATTCAGGAATTAGTCCAGGGTACATTTGAAGAAGCAAATGATAAAAAAATAATTTCTAAAGCAATAAAATCTATCATTGAAGAAGAAATTGTTGGTTCACTAAGAGAAAAGAAAGAAACTCTTTTGAAGAAAATATCTGCAAAATTAGTATCAGAAGAAAAAGTTAGCGAAGAACTTGCAATAAATTCAGCTAAAGAGGGTTTTGAGGAAGTCGAAAGGCTACTTGCAAATCATAGCGAGGCAGTTTAGCTTCAATTCTTTATATTTTCTTCATAATCTCCCCAAATAAAGGTTCAAATATAAATTAATAATTAAGTTATTGTTTGGAAGTACAAAGTTGTAACTTATTAGACAATATTTTAGTTCTCTGATGTGTTTATGTATATACAACCAAAATCTTTCAATGGACAATTTCATAAGAAAACGAATCGACATTGCCACCTGTTGGGCAACCAACAGAATTTCTGCAATGGATACTCTAGAAAGATACGAAGACAGTTATGCAATTGCAGAAGAATTTAGAGAGTGGATATTACATATTGGAGAAAAGAACGAAAATTTAAAAGATTCTGTTTTAAACTTCCCAAAAGAATTAAAAAAATTATTAGACCAAAAAATAAACGAATAAACAATAAATCGATCGGGTTAAATCCGCCTTACATTATTTGAGTTTGTTTATTATTATAAGTAGTGAAATTAGCAAATAAATGGAAAATAAAGAAAAGAATTCTAATGTAGAAAATGTTGTAATTATAGGCTCAGGACCTGCAGGTTATACAGCTGCAATATATGCAGCAAGAGCAAATCTTCAACCATTGCTGGTAACAGGATTTAATTCTGGTGGAATACCTGGTGGGCAATTAATGACTACAACATTTGTTGAAAATTATCCAGGTTTCCCAGATGGAGTACTAGGTCCTGAATTAATGGATCTAATGAAGGCTCAAGCAGAAAGATGGGGCACTAATTTATACGAAAGTGATATTGTCTCAATAAATACCGATTCACATCCCTTTGAATTAAAAACTTTAGAAGGGACTATAAAAGCTAACTCAATTATTATTGCAACTGGAGCAAGTGCAAATAGATTGGGCGTGATAAATGAAGATAAATTTTGGAGTAAAGGAATAAGTGCCTGTGCAATTTGTGATGGAGCAACTCCACAATTCAGAGATGAAGAATTAGCTGTTATAGGAGGAGGCGACTCTGCATGTGAAGAAGCAGTATACCTCACAAAGTATGGCAGCAAAGTGCACTTGATTGTTAGATCAGAAAAATTAAGGGCTAGCGCAGCAATGGTTGATAGAGTAAAAGCTAATCCAAAGATAGCAATCCATTGGAACACAAAAGTTGATAAAGCTGATGGTTCTGAATGGCTTGAGAAAATAGAAACTATTCACGATCAAAAAGGCAAAGGTGAAATCAATATAAAGGGTCTTTTTTACGCAATAGGGCACACACCAAACACGAAATTCTTAGGCAACAAAATTGATTTAGATAATAAAGGATATATTGCTTGCAAATCAGGAAGACCTGAAACATCTATTGAAGGCATTTTTGCAGCAGGTGATGTTGTTGATTCTGAGTGGAGACAAGGAGTTACTGCTGCAGGAACTGGATGCATGGCAGCATTAGCTACCGAAAGGTGGCTAGCCGAAAAAAACTTAGCAAAAACTATAGTCAGAGAAACGCCCGAACCAGAAAAAAAACTTAATTCATCAGATTTTAATGAAGAAGAAGTTAATGAAGATACTTTCGATTCAAATTCCCAATGGCAAAAAGGCAGTTATGCATTAAGGAAACTTTATCACGAGAGTAAAAAACCTATCTTAGTAATTTTTAGTTCCCCAAGCTGCGGCCCATGTCATGTTTTGAAACCTCAGTTAAAAAGGGTAATTAAAGAACTTGATGGTGCAGTAATTGGCGTTGAAATAGATATTGATAAAGATCAAGATATTGCAAAACAAGCTGGTATTAAAGGCACACCAACAGTTCAACTTTTTAAAGAAAAATTATTAAAAAAACAATGGCAAGGCGTTAAACAAAGAAGTGAGTTTAAAGAAGCGATAAAAAATATCATCTAAAGTAACTTTTTACTTATTATTCCTCTTAGGATTATTTTTATTAGTTGTAGGTCTAGCACCCCCAGGATTTCTTTCTCTATAAGTTATCCTCCCTCTAGAAAGATCATAAGGACTTATCTCAACTAACACTTTGTCTCCAGCTAATAATTTAATTCTAAATTTAGTCAATTTACCTGCAGCTCTACATAAACATTGATGTCCTTCAGGTTGTTCTAAGGTAACCAAATAAAATCCATTGCCCTGCTCTTTTTCTATTACACCTGAAGTTTCAATCATTAATTAATCTTTTACTAAGTTCATATTATCAGAAAAAGATTGGCCAAAATTGATTTAAGAAAAATTACATACGTAAAAATATGAAATTCAATTCAAATTGAAAATTTAATTTCATTAATTATTTGAAGTTGACCATAGTAAAAATTTGCTTTCGCAATTTTTGCAGAATCTTCTAATTGATCAAAAAAAACAAACCCAAGGCTTTCCCATAATGAAGATCCGCAAACATTATTCAATTCATTTTTTGCTTCTTTTGCAAAATTATCTAGTTTTCGTTTGAGATTTTTAGATTTAGAAACAGACATAATCCATATTATTAATATAGTACAAATATACTATTTAAGTCTAAGATTGCAATATTAAAAAGGTAATCTCTTTTTTTCTTCAATATTTAGATCTGCTTCCATTTCCTTTAATCTTTTAAGTATTTGTTGGTAGTACTCCTTTATATAACTCTCTAGTGATGTCATATCTTCTTTTTTAAGTTCCAATATTTCATAAGTTTTGCTCATATCAGCATCTAATGATTCACCACTACTAGTTACTTCAGCAAAAGCCAATCTTTCAGCAACATTTAAAGAATCTTGGAAAAAGGAAACTACTTTTTGAGTAACACTAATTAGGAAAGGGGAAACTCTAAAAATTTTCGCCTTTTTTTCACTAAATTTTTCACATAAAGATATAACTTCGTTTGAATCCCATGCTTTAGGACCTACTAATGGCAATGATGTTCTGTGAGTTTTTGGATTATTTACCGCTGCCACAACAACTTTCGCCATATCTTGAGTATTCATATAAGCAATTTTAGTTGGATTCCCACTTATCCATACTGCTTGACTATCCAAGATTGGGATAGCGAATTGGCCAATAACTCCTTGCATAAAAGCTGCACATTTGAAGATTGTATAGTCTAAATCAGATTTCTCAAGAAGTTTTTCAGTGCAAAATTTAATGTCCATCAAAGGAACATTTCTAAACTTTTCCGTTAGAAGTATAGAGAGGAATATTACCCTTTTTACATTTAAAGATTCACAAGCATTGAATAAGTTAAGTTTTCCATCCCAATCTATTTCATAAATATTTTTAGGATCATCTGGCCTGCTAGTCGCCGCATCAATAACTACTTCAATATCTTGCAATGCATATTCAATATCAGAAGAATTTAATAAATTACCTTTTGTTAGTTCGCAACCCCATTCTTGTAGAAAGGAAGCTTTTCTTGGGTTTCTTACAAAGCATCTTACTTGGTGTCCATCTTCTATAGCTTGCTTTGCTATTTGTCTTCCAAGTGTCCCCGTTGCTCCTACTAAAAGAATCTTCATATTTAAGATTTACTTAACTTTTAGACCATAACTTAAAATGTGATGTATTCGTGAGAATCAATCTCCCTGAAACTTTAATAACAATGCACCACCAACCAATCCTATTGGTATCAGTATCCAAAAAACTGCTGCAATACTAAAAATTTCTTTAGCCATAGTAAAATTTAATGATTACTATAATTTACATTCAATATACATTTATTTGTTAAAAAAGTAGATAATGCAAATATCTTGAAAATTTTTAATATTATGAATAACAACTTTAAAGAAAATATAAACTTTCCGCATTACTGGAATTGGAATGGTTTTAAAGTTTGTTGGAGTGTTTCAGGTGAAAACAATGAAATTCCAATTATCTTTCTCCATGGATTTGGCGCTAGTCGAAAACATTGGAGAAACAATTTAGAATATTTTGCGAAAAGGAATTGTGCCTCTTATTCTTTGGATTTAATAGGATTTGGGGATTCAGATCAACCTGGGATTAGACAAATTGGAAAATTAAATAATGAGATTTGGTGTAATCAAGTGAAAGACTTTATTGCACAGGTTATAAGACCAAAGAATTCTGGGAAAGTAATTCTTATTGGCAATTCCCTTGGATCACTAGTTGCTTTAACATGTGCTGTTTCATTAGAAGATCAGATTGCAACAGTTATTGCCTCGCCTCTGCCAGATCAAATTCAAGAAAATAAAAAGTCAATAACAAAGGTATCATCAATTAAGAAATTTCAAGATGGATTCATAACAATATTTTTTATATTTTTACCTTTGGAGATTATTTTATTTTTAATAACCAAATTAGGAGTTATAAAACTGGGACTAAATTCTGCCTATTTCAAAAAAGATAATATTGATCGCGAACTCATAGATTTGGTAACAAAACCAGTTTTAAGGAGAACGTCAGCTAGATCATTAAGAGCAATGTGTATTGGAATGTCTTCAAGAGAACAAAAATTTAAAGCTTCTTACCTTTTGAGAAAACTTAGCGCCTCAAAAAAAGTTCCTTTTTTATTGATTTGGGGAGAAAAAGATAATTTCATACCTTTGTTTGTTGGTAAAAAGATTGCAAATTTCCATAGATGGGTAAAATTAAAAATAGTATCCAATTCAGGCCATTGTATCCATGATGAGGATCCTTCAGTATTCAATAGTATCTCTTATGAATGGATTAGAGATTTAAAAACCTTTTAAAATATGAAACATACATTATCAGTTCTTGTAGAAGACGAATCTGGAGCTTTGAGTAGAATCTCAGGTCTCTTTGCTAGAAGGGGATTCAACATAGATAGTCTTGCAGTAGGCCCTGCAGAATCCAAAGGAATTTCAAGATTAACCATGGTTGTAGAAGGTGATGATGAAACTCTGCAACAAATGACTAAGCAACTTAATAAGTTATTTAATGTTTTGGGAGTTGTAGATTTTACTAATCTCGCAGCTGTTGAAAGGGAATTGATGTTACTAAAAGTTTCATCGAAAGAAGACACTAGAAGTAATATCTTAGATATAGTTCAGATTTTCCGTGCAAAAGTTGTTGATGTATCAGATATTGCCTTAACACTCGAGGTGGTTGGAGATCCTGGGAAGTTAGTTGCTTTAGAGAAATTACTCGAACCATACGGCATTCTTGAGATCGCAAGAACTGGTAAAATAGCTCTTAAACGCTCTTCAGGAGTTAATACAGAAATGTTGAAAATAAACAAATATTCTCTAGAAATTTAGTGAGATATCTGGACTACATGAATATAGTCTTCTTTCTTTATTTTCTTAAGTACATTTAATCCTTTGATAATCTTTCCAAAAATTGAATATCTTCCATCTAGTTCTGGGATTTTACTGGTTACAAAAAAAAATTCAGTCGATGAAGACTTATTCTTACCGCTCTTAACCATAGCGATTGAACCACTTTCAAAAGTATTTACTAAATTTTCAATTTCATTAGGATTTTTTATTTGATAGTTATATTTTGGTTTAATTTCTTCTTTGAATTTTATTTCTAAAGGTATTGATCGACTTGTTTTATTCAGAGTTTGATTTGGTTCAATATAAAGTTTATTTTCTGGATTAACACCTCCATGGATAAACCTTATTTGAGGATAATTGATTATTTTATAAAATCTTTGATTTACGTAAATATTATTGTCAATGTTTTCCAGAAAGTTTGATACTGTAACTGGGTTATCTTTACCAAATAATTTAACCTCAAAATCACCTTTTGTAGTTTTAAAAAGAACTACTTTATTACTCTCAATACAACTAAAATTAAGTTTTTTGCAGTAATAACTTGAATCAATCTCATTTTTAAAACTACAAGCATTAACCAAAAACAAAACCTGAATAAAAGATAATGTTTTTAAAAAATATTTTCTTTTTATTTTAAGCCCTCCAAATTAACATTCAAAAATTTAGCCAGACGAGCACCTTCTTCTTCAACTTTAAGTAGTGGTTTAAGTTCACCTGCTCCGCTTAAAGGGAGAGGTTTTTTTCTACCTTTTAGTACTAAAGCAATTCTTCTTCTAGGATTAAAGCCTTCACTTATATCCAACTTTACTGATTTAATTTCATCGAAATTAAATTTCACTTCAATGTCTTTAAATAACCCTTTTCTTTTAATTTCTACAGATTTTGATGACTTATCAAAAGAATTACTTCCTGAACCAAAGTTAATATAAACCATGTACCATAAATAAAAATTTAATAAATTAGCTATTACCCCATATGCTCCCATTATTATTCCCTGAGGTATAAACAATAAATTTGACGGATTACCCAGAGGTAATAGATCCCTTCCTATGTAGCTGGATATAGAGGCTAGAAGAAAACCAATCCCCCCAATAGTTAGCATTCCACCAATAATATAATTAGAAATTTTTCTTGATCCACCAATTTTTTGTTCAATTTTGTCGAATGAATTTAGATTTGAGTCCATTTTTTTATTTTTTTTAGATCCTAATTCAAATAATTTAACAAACTAAGGGAGTATTCTTACCTAATTTTTAATAAAAAAGTCAGGAAAGCTTTACAAGGCATTTCAGATATACAAATATTTCCCCACAATACTCTCAATCTTTGTTACAGTCACTCCGTATCCCGAAGCTAAAACGATTTCTCATGACGATCGCAGTTGGTAGCGCCCCACAAAGAGGATGGTTTGACATCCTCGATGATTGGTTGAAGCGCGACCGCTTTGTATTTATTGGTTGGTCTGGACTACTTCTACTCCCTTGTGCATATCTTGCTATAGGTGGTTGGTTTGTCGGAACAACATTTGTTACCTCTTGGTACACTCACGGAGTTGCAAGCTCATACCTTGAAGGTTGTAACTTTTTAACAGCAGCTGTAAGTACCCCTGGAGATGCCATGGGACACAGTCTTCTATTTTTATGGGGTCCTGAAGCCCAAGGTAGTTTCGTAAGATGGCTACAACTTGGTGGTCTTTGGAACTTCGTTGCATTACATGGAGTATTTGGCCTTATTGGTTTTATGCTTCGTCAGTTTGAAATTGCTGGCCTTGTTGGAATTAGACCATACAACGCGTTAGCTTTCTCAGCAGTAATTGCAGTATTTACAAGTATTTTCCTTATTTATCCTTTAGGACAGCATAGTTGGTTCTTCGCACCTTCATTCGGTGTTGCAGCAATCTTCCGTTATATTCTGTTCATTCAAGGTTTTCATAATATCACTCTAAATCCATTTCATATGATGGGAGTAGCTGGAATTCTTGGCGGTGCACTACTTTGCGCTATTCATGGAGCTACAGTACAAAATACATTGTATGAAGATACAAGTATTTATACAGAAGGTAAGGTTCAAAGTTCAACATTTAGAGCTTTTGACCCAACACAAGAAGAAGAAACCTATTCAATGATTACAGCGAATAGATTCTGGAGTCAAATCTTTGGTATTGCTTTCTCTAACAAGCGTTTCTTACATTTCTTGATGTTATTTGTACCTGTTATGGGTATGTGGACATCTTCAATTGGTATTGTCGGCTTAGCACTCAACTTAAGAGCTTATGATTTCGTAAGCCAAGAGATCCGTGCAGCAGAAGATCCTGAATTTGAAACTTTCTATACAAAAAATATACTTTTGAACGAAGGTATGAGAGCATGGATGTCTTCTGTGGATCAACCACACGAAAATTTTGTATTCCCTGAGGAGGTTCTTCCACGTGGAAACGCCCTTTAATAATTTATTAAGAGCTCCAAACCAAAGTATTGAAGAGACTGGTTATGCCTGGTATGTAGGTAATGCCAGACTAATCAATTTATCTGGACGTTTATTAGGAGCTCACATCGCCCACGCAGGACTTATAGTCTTCTGGGCAGGAGCAATGATGCTCTATGAGGTTAATCATTTTACTTTTGATAAACCAATGTGGGAGCAGGCACTAATATGCATGCCTCATGTAGCTATGTTTGGCTATGGAATAGGTCCTGGTGGTGAAGTTACTGATATTATGCCTTTTTTCCAAGTAGGTGTGGTTCATTTAATAGCTTCAGCGGTTCTTGGATTCGGAGGAATTTACCACTCATTAGCTGGGCCAGAAAAGCTTGAGCAAGATTTCCCTTTCTTCTCGACTGATTGGAGAGATAAAAATCAGATGACCAACATTCTTGGTTATCATTTGATAGTTCTAGGTGTAGGTGCATTAGCTTGGTCAGTAAACTGGTGTTTTATTGGCGGTGCATATGATACTTGGGCACCTGGTGGTGGAGAAGTCCGACTTATTAATCCAACTTTAGATCCAAGGGTAATTTTTGGTTATCTATTTAGATCTCCATGGGGAGGTGCTGGTTCTTTAATCGGTGTTAACTCCATTGAAGATATAGTTGGTGGCCATGTTTATGTTGGTGTTATAGAAATACTTGGAGGTATATTCCATATCTTTACAAAACCTTTTGGATGGGCAAGAAGAGCATTCATTTGGAACGGTGAAGGTCTACTAAGTTATGCTCTTGGTGGAATTTGTGTAGCAAGCTTTATTGCTTCAACTTTCATCTGGTTTAATAATACTGCTTACCCATCAGAATTCTACGGCCCTACAAATGCTGAAGCTTCACAGGCTCAAAGCTTTACTTTCCTTGTGAGAGATCAAAGAATTGGAGCTAACGTAGGTTCAACAATGGGGCCAACAGGTTTAGGTAAGTATCTCATGAGATCTCCTACAGGTGAAATTATATTTGGTGGTGAAACAATGAGATTTTGGGATTTCAGAGGGCCATGGTTAGAGCCTTTAAGAGGACCTAATGGATTGAGCCTTGAGAAAATCCAGAATGATATTCAGCCTTGGCAAGTTAGAAGAGCTGCTGAATATATGACTCATGCTCCTAACGCTTCTATCAACTCAGTTGGTGGAATCATTACAGAGCCCAATGCTGTTAACTTTGTTAATTTAAGACAATGGTTAGCTTCTGCCCAGTTCTTCCTAGGATGGTTTACATTCATCGGTCACCTTTGGCATGCAGGACGTGCTAGAGCTGCTGCTGCTGGTTTCGAAAAAGGAATCGACAGAAAGAGTGAACCAGCTCTTGAAATGCCGGATTTAGATTAATATCTATTTCAAAAAAAAACAGCCCTATCTTATTGATAGGGTTTTTTTTTGTTAAATTTTTTATTTTGGTAAAGTTTTTCTAAGCCATGGCAAACTTAATCCCATTACATTACTGAAACAACCCTCTATTTTTTCTATATATTTACCCCCTATACCTTCCAAAGCAAATCCTCCTGCGCAATATAAAGGTTCATTTGTATCTACATAACTCTTAATTTCCCAATCTTCCAACTTGGAAAAATAAACTCTTGAACTTACTGTTTTTTTAATTATTTCAGTAAATTTAAAAATATTGGAAGTTGAATCAAAATTTCCAATTATTAAAGTATGACCAGTATGTAAAAATCCAAATTCTCCAGACATTTTTCTCCATCTTATAAATGCCTCTTCTTTATCAAATGGTTTTCCATAAGCTTCTCCTTTAAATTCAAAAATTGAATCGCATCCAAGGATTTCCAAAGAACCATATTTGAATTCTTTGGGCAATGATATTTTTCGAATATTTTCAGATAAACTATTAGCCTTTTGAAAAGATAATTCCAAAGCTAATTTAAAAATATTTTTTTCTTTTATTGAGGTTTCATCAAATTCACTTGATATTTGGATAAATTCAATTTGACAATTTTCAAGTAATTTCTTTCTAGATTGGGAAGCAGAGGCTAGAATTAACACAAATTTTTTACCAAATTATAATTCAATTTACAAATTAATAAATTTCAAAATTAATATAAATTACAAATGGAGTTGAAAGAGAAATTAAATGTTATCAAGAAACCAATAATGGTCCTTGGAACTTCTAGTGGAGCAGGAAAATCATTAACAGCTACAGCTATTTGCAGGATTCTCAAAAATTTAGGAGAAGAACCAATACCTTATAAAGGTCAAAATATGAGCAACAACGCTTGGATTGATTGGGAAGGCGGAGAGATGGCATATTCGCAAGCACTTCAAGCCTTTGCGTGTGGTATTAATCCTTCATCAAAGATGAATCCTATTTTATTAAAACCACAAGGCGATTCAACGAGCGAGGTTATTCACCTTGGCAAAAGCATAGGAACAACAACCGCACAAAATTACTATAAAGATTGGTTTATTCCTGGCTGGAAAGTAATTAAAAAAAGTTTAAAGTCTATTTATAAATTTAATCCGAATTGTCGATTAATTATCGAAGGTGCTGGCAGTCCCGTAGAAATGAATTTAATTCATAGAGACCTTACTAATTTAAGAGTTGCAAAATATTTAAATGCAAATTGCGTATTAGTTACTGATATTGAAAGGGGGGGCGTATTTGCACAAATAATTGGTACTCTTGAATTAATGAAGCCTGAAGAAAAGAAACTTATTAAGGGAATTATTATTAATAGATTCAGAGGAGACCTTTCATTATTTAAAGAAGGGAAAAAATGGATTGAAAGCAAAACTCAGATTCCTGTTTTAGGAATAATTCCTTGGCTAAACGATAAATTTCCTCCAGAAGATTCTTTAGATTTGCTTGAAAGAAAATCCCATTTAGATAATCCTGAATTAAAAGTTGGAATTATAAAGTTGCCCTCTATAAGCAACTTTTCAGATTTTGATCCTCTAGAAAATGAGGAGTCAATAGAAATAGAATGGGTAATTAAATCTCAGAGTTTAAATCAATTTGACTTTGTTATTATTCCTGGCAGTAAACAAACTATTAAAGATCAACTATTTCTTGAAAATTCAGGTCTATCTGATGATATTAGAGAATATTCAAAGAAAGGTAATATTATTGGAATTTGTGGTGGACTACAAATGTTAGGAACTATGCTTGAAGATCCTTTTTTAAAGGAAGGTTCAAAAACTAATTTAGAAAAAAAAATTAAAGGTATTGGATTACTTCCACTAAAAACAACCTTCTTCGAACAAAAAATTACACGTCAAACTTCCTCCAAATCAATATGGCCTTGCTTATCAGAAATAAATGGGTTTGAAATACATAATGGCATAACAGAATTAGAAAAAAGTCAAACATCTTTAAACATAATGCCTATTTTTAAAGATTCAGAGCTTGGTTGGTATAGAGAAAACGAGGGCGGAGGTACAATTGCTGGAACATACCTTCACGGTATCTTTGAAAATGATGAATGGAGAGTTCAATATATAAATGTAATAAGAAAGAGTAAAAAATTACCAACTGTAGATAAAAAAACAAACTCTTATAAAATCAAGAGAGAATCAATTATTGATAATCTTGCGAATGAATTTAACAAACATTTAAATATTTCATCATTATTAAATTGAAAAAATCATTTATTAAAATTTCGTGGCCTAATAATATCGAGACATATGCCTCTGAAGGAGATGATTGGTTTTCAACTGCAGAAAAAGCAGGCTTAGAAATTCCTACAGGTTGTTTAACAGGAAGTTGCGGAGCTTGTGAAATTGATGTTAATGGAGAAACTGTAAGAGCTTGCATAACAAATATTAAAAGTAAAAAAGAACAAATATTAAATGTTTCGCTTACAACAGACCCATTTTGGGAAAACTAAGTTGTTAAAAAATTTTTCAATTAATAATAACGGAGATGGCGAAATTCAATCTCAACATTAGTCGGTAGATATAGGACAATAAAGGACTTTTTTTAGTGATTATGAGAATAATCCACCAACACCAAAGCTTTCAGGTATTGGACGATATAGGAAAGTCAAAAAAAATAATAAGTTTGCACAAAAAAAAGACCTCTATTTATAGAGGCCCTTCTTGGTTTAACTAAATCAAGTGTTTCCTTGTTTCCACTGTTTAGTAAACCACTCCTTCACACATTTATAAAATATGCCATATGTTTCTTATCCGTGGGAGGGGAGGTTGGATTGTTACTGAACTGTCACATGTGCCACTTGTTTATCGCAAAATATTTGTCATTAAAAAACACCCTAATTGAGAGTGAAGGGTGTTTACTTATCAGTAATTAGTGTGTGAGGATTTTGTAAAACATATAATCTAATGGCAAAAGGTATCAAATATCTAAAGTATTAATTACTAACTCTTTTCCCAAAATAGATAAAGATTTGAAAACTGGTTTTTAGTATTTACAATTGCGGTACTTGTTGAGATCAACTTCCATCCTGCAGAATTACGTTTTTTCATAATTGCGGCAATTTCGTTTTCTTGTCTTTGAGTATTTGCATTTCCTACTGCGTAATATATATCAATATCATTTTCTACTTTTGCCATTTTTTTAATTGATGCTTTTTTAGAGTTAAAATTACTAAATCTTTCCTCATTACTTGGACAGATTCGATAGGGTGGTTGAAAAGAAGTCTTTTATGGTATTACCTTCACCCCAAATTGCGATTGGATTACTGCTTATAAGTATTGGAATAGTAGTTACTTTTAATCTTAAAATTGATTTATTTAAAAATAAAGAGTAAAAGAAAAAAATTGGACATCTTGGAAAATAACTATATTAATTTAGTCAAATAATAATTAATCTTAATTAGATGAAGAATAAAAAACATCCTGCAATAAATCCACTTAAATGACCTAATAAACTTACCCCTGGCAAAAAAGAGAAAATCAAACCTATAAGGCATAATGTCTTTGACATTTTTTGAACTTCATAATTGGATTTAAGTCCAATTTCTTTACCTAAAAAATAACTCTTTCCATAAAAGGAAGTTAATAGTAAGAATCCAAATAAAGCATAAATTATTCCACTGAACCCTAAAGCGGCATAATTCGGATAGATATTAAAATACGATAAAATTTTTTCGTAAAACCAGATAATCAAAAAATTTAAAAAAGAACAAATTAAAATAAATTTAAAATAAAAAATTTTGCTTTCAATTCCAAGTCGCATCAAAAAATATCTAGTGATGATTATTCCACCAAGATTACTTAATAAATGATTTAAATCTGCATGGATTAAAATTGATGAGAAAATTCTATGGGGTTGATCACTAATTAATCTTGGTACAAAGTAAAAATATTCTTTATCAATTACTCCAATTAAATCTGTAAAAATAAAAACTAAGATTAAAAAAAATCCAGTTACAACGTACTGGCAATCATATTTAGAAATTGAATTATTAAAAGGCATTTTTAGTTTTATATTAAAAAACATCTTCTTAAATAGAAGAAAAGACCATAAAAATGGTCTTTATTGACATCTTAAATTTATATTACCTTTAGTAAAGTTTGCAATGAGAACTTGTTGGGTGGTCTATGCATTCTTTTTCCCAATAATCTTGTCTTTGATCTTTAGGTAGTTGATAATTAAAATCATGCATTCTCCAAATATCTGAAGTTGCATTTCTAAGGGCAGTGAATGGAGTCGTTAGTCTCATAAAACCTCCTATATCTCTACTCCTCAATTATCCTCCTTTTCAATTGAAATTAATAGAGTATTAATACCCGTGTAATAGTGCTTTTTGGTTGTCACAATTTTCATTTACCATTCAAGAGGAGTAGAAATACTACAGGAGTCGAAAGCAATTCATCTAACTATGTAGGCAGTGAGTTTTATACAACTCGAAAAGGGCAAACAAATGACCTCTTATATTATTTTTAGGACTTCTAGAAACTATTAATTAACGGAGAGGGTGGGATTCGAACCCACGAATAGTTTCCTATTAAACGATTTCGAGTCGTTCGCTTTCAACCACTCAGCCACCTCTCCGTCTGTTTATAAGTATGCACATAATAAAGGGAATATTATGAACTATATAATTATCTTAATTTTTAATCCCAACCTGCCTCTTTCATCAGATTAATGGCAAGCGAATTTTTCTCTCCAAGCTCCTCGACTGTGACAGAATCAGGTGTAAACTCTCCGAAGTTTATTACTATTTCATTCTGATTGACTTCCTTCAAAGGATGTTCAAAAGTTGGAGCAGCTAAACCTTTGCTTCCTTCGGGAGAGGCCAAGAATTCAAGCAACTTAATAGCTTCATCTTTATTTGTCGCATATTTTGCAACACCACCTGCACTAATATTTACGTGTGCAGGATTAGGAGTAAGCACCTTTGTTCTTTTAGCATACAAAGCATCTCTTCTACCATTAACTCCCGCTAACATTCTTGCGACATAATAATGATTAACAATTCCTACTCCACATTTTTTCTTGGAAACTGCTCTAATTATTGAAATGTCCCCAGGGAAGAATGGTTTGGAAACGTTTGAAATCATTCCGCTTAGCCAAGCTTTAGTTTTTGATTCACCTTTGTTTATTATTTGATTAGCAACTAAAGATTGATTATATGGACTTTTTCTATTTCTTAAACATACTTTTCCTTTTAAAGAAGGGTCAGCTAAATCAGTGTAATCATTAATCTTGCTTAAATCTACTACTTTTGGATTGGCAACCATTACCCTAACTCTTCTTGTTAATGCATACCACTCCTTATTTGGATCTTTTAATCCAACAGGAACATCATTTTCCAAATTTAAAGATCCTATTGGTTGAAGTAATCCAGCTTTGGCTGCATTTGTAATTCTTGCAGCATCTACTAGCAATATCAAATCTGCTTGAGAATTCTTCCCTTCTCTTTTCAATCTTTCAATTAAAGATATTCCTGCCGCTTCTATCAGCCTAACTTTAATTCCTGTTTCTTCTGCAAATTTTTTATAAACACTTCTATCTGTGTTGTAATGTCTACCCGAATAAACTTTAACTTCTTTTTCCGTCGAATTAACTGGAATATTTAAATTCATTAAAAACGTGCATGTTAGTACTGTGTAGAATAGTTTTTTGAGTTTTTGCACTTTATCGAATTAGTATCTATGGTTACTTTATACCTATCAAAACTGCTAAAACCTTAAAAGAGATTTTCTATACGTAAAGATGTATCATTTTTTATATTGCATATGAATTATTTAACTCATCAGTTATTAAATGCTGAAGAAATAAAACTTATTACAAAAGAATTAGAGGATGCAACTCAAGATTGGGAAGATGGAAAAAAAACTGCTGGCAGTCATGCCTCAATGGTCAAAAATAATTTACAATTAAATAGAAATTCTGAAGTATCGAAAAAAAACTCGCAAATAATTAATAAAAAGATCCTTTTAAACCCATTAATAAAAAGTTTTTCTTTACCAAAACAAATTCATGGAATCATGTTTACAAAGTCATCAAAAAATATGCATTATGGGAGACATATTGATAATCCATATATGTCTTCAGGAAGATCAGATTTATCTTTTACTCTTTCGTTAACTAATAAAGAATTTTATAAAGGCGGAGAATTAATTATTGAAACAATTAATTCAGAAGAGAAATTTAAGTTAAATGCTGGAGAAATTGTTATATATCCAAGTTCTTACTTGCATTCAGTTAATGAAGTAATTCATGGTGAAAGATTAGTATGCATAGGATGGATAGAAAGTTATGTTAAATCAGCTGAGGAAAGAGAATATTTATTTGATCTTGATGCAGGAGCAAGAGGAATTTTAGCGAAATATGGAAGGTCAGATGAGATTGATTTAATTTTCAAATCCTATTCGAATTTGTTAAGAACGTTAGGTAATTAATAGATCATTTTATACATCAAATAGAAAAAGTTATTAGAGATATTTAGAATAAATAATATAAGTAAAATTAAAAATGCCAAAAAAAAGTTCAATTGCAATATTCATAGCTGCAACTAGTGCTCTTGCAATTTCGTCACCTGTTAATGCAGGAGAACAAGATTTAGGTGGGCTTAAGGAATGGAATACTGATATGTCAATTGATGAAGATTTTATCCTTGATAAAGATGCTCAAAAAATTGCTGACGAAGCGGCAAAATCTAGTGCATGTATTCCTATTGGTGAAGGGGAGAACTGCTGGTGATTATTAATA
>QCLE01000008.1 GCA_003214815.1 Prochlorococcus sp. AG-412-J13
TTTTTGGAGCTGTTGGCGGAGCAATTGCAGGATATTTGATCAAAAATATTGCACCTGCAGCAAAAGGTTCAGGTGTAAGTCAAATCATGGGTTTCTTAAGGCATAAAAAAGTGCCAATGAATATAAAAGAAGATTAGTAAAGCTCATATCAGGAATTATTGCTATTGGCAGTGGATTCCCTTTAGGTCCAGAAGGTCCATCGGTTCAAATGGGAGGATCAGTTGCTTGGCAAATGGCCAAATGGCTCAAAGCTCCTACAGCTTTCAGAAGAGTAATAGTAGCGGCAGGTGGTGGAGCTGGAATTGCTGCTGTATTTAGCGCTCCATTAGGAGGGTTTGTTTATGCAATAGAAGAGCTTTTAAACTCTGCTAGACCAGCAATTTTGCTATTAGTAGTAATTACAACTTTCATTGCAGATTCATCTGCTGATATTATTCAAGCCTTGGGTTTAGATCCTAAAGCAGGAGGCTTTGATTTTAACCTCGGATTTTTGATTCAAAAAGAATATGACCCATCAGTTTTTTTCTTACCTATAGATTTTATTTACCTAGTTTTACTAGGAATAATTATTGGTATCTTTGCAGAATTATACAGCAGATATGTTTTGTTAATGCAAAATCTTGGAAAAAAGTGGTATAAAAATAAATTTGTTTTAAAAATGAGTATCTGTGGCCTTATTTTAGGGAGTATCTATTCTTTTTTACCCAGTACATTTCATAATTTAGATGAATTACAGAAAATAATAGCTGAGCAAAATACAAGTATTGGAATTGCTTTGTTAGCAGTTTTAGTATTATTTATCACGACAGGTTTAGCTGCAGCATCTGGTGCTCCTGGAGGATTGTTCTATCCTATGCTTACTTTAGGAGGGTCAATAGGACTAATAATGGGAAGCTGGGTAGAAATTGCAACAGGACATGCACCAAGTACATACATTTTTGCAGGAATGGGAGCTTTCGTAGCAGGATGTTCGCGAACCCCAATTACAGCGATGTTTTTAGCTTTTGCCTTGACAAAAAATTTATTAATAATGAAACCTGTTTTAATCAGCTGTATTGCCAGTTTCTTGATAGCAAGAGCTTTTAATGAAGAATCAATTTATGAAAGACAAATACAAATAGAATTAGAAGACTAGGAAATTATTTTCAATCAAAAACAGCAGTTTTGCTGTTATAAACAAATACTTGATGATTTAAATGTAATCTGACCGCTCTTGCTAAAGCAATTCTTTCAATATCTCTTCCTTTTCTAATCAAATCATCAACTTCGTCCCGATGACTCACATTAACCGTGCATTGCTCTATTATCGGGCCTTCATCAAGATCTTCAGTGACATAATGCGCAGTAGCACCAATTAATTTAACACCCCTCTTCCATGCTCGATGATATGGTTGCGCGCCCTTAAATGCAGGTAAGAAAGAATGATGGATATTGATTATTGAAGAAAACTTTGTTAAAAAAGAGTCACTCAAGATTTGCATATATTTGGCTAATACAACAAGATCAATTTCATATTCTTTTAGTAAACTTAAAAATTGATCTTCAACAAAAGATTTATCAATATTAAAGGTATCAACATGGACAAATTTTGCATTAAAGTCATTTGCAATATTTTCAAGATCAGAATGATTTGAAATTATTAACGGTACTTTCATTTTGAGTTCGCCATTTCTTACTCGCCAAAGTAAATCAATCAAACAATGATTTTGTTTACTCACAAAAATAGCAACATTTGGAATTTCATCAGAATAATTTACCTTAAATTTTCCATTTACTTCATTTGCAATTTTTTCAAATTCTTTATAAATTTCATCTCTATTAAAAGATGCATTTTTACTATTCCATTCAATTCGACTAAGAAACAAACCTGCATCTTGATCTGTATGATGATCAGAATGTTTTATATTACCGCCGTAATTTGAAATCCAACTTGTAAGTAAACTTACAAGGCCAGGACGATCAGGACAAACAATTTTGAATATAATTGATGGATGTTCCAAAAAATCTTTAACTATTTAGTCAAATAAGCAAGTATTTCTAATATATCAATGAAAGGCTTAAAAGAAAATTTTCAGAAAACACACATAGTTATTATTGGATCGGGAATTATTGGAAAATTTAACGCCCTAGAATTATCAGAATTAGGTTTTCAAATAACAATAATAGATCCAGCTCAACTACAAAATAGTAGCAATGCAGCTTTAGGCTTACTAATGGGTAATATGTATCAAAAAAGGAGAGGTAGAAGTTGGGATCTCAGGAAACAGAGCATTGAATTATGGCCACAATGGATTGCATTCCTGCAAAAATTTAATAATGAATTAAATATCGAAAAACCATTAATTCAACTAACGTCGAATGAAGAAAAATTTAAAAAATTAGAGAAATTTATTTATGAAAATAATGATATAAGCTTAAGAATTTTAGAAAAAGACTCAATATTTATCAAGAATATAAATAAGGCCTTCAACACAAAAAATTTACAAGGAATGATTTCCTTCAAAGATGGAAGAATAAATGCTATTTCATTACTTAAAACATTAGATAAATATATTAAACATAAAAAAATAAATTTTTTGGAAGAACAAATAATAAAAATCAGAAAATATAACAATTATTGGATTTCTACAACAAAAAAAAATGAAAACATAAAGTCTGACATAGTTATTTTGTGTAATTCTCTAAAAGCGATTGATTTAATAGATAACCTATCTCAGAAGATCAAATTAAAACCTGTTCTAGGTCAAGCTATAGAAGTTGAGATAAATGATGCAGAAGTTGATTTATTGTCACTGCCTAAACAATTCAACATAGATGGTAAAAATATAATTACGAAATCAAAAAGTAAGCTAATTATTGGTTCAACTGACGAATACAGTACTCAGCCAGAAGAAAATATATTTGAAAAACTCACAAATTTTCTCGATAAAAAACCAAGTTGGCTTATGAAAGGGAAAATTACTAAAAAATGGTATGGAATAAGGTCAAAACCTGATGGTGAACCTTCACCAATAATGAAAAACATAGAAAATGGACTCATTATATGTACAGGTTTTTATAAAAATGGAATTTTACTTGCTCCGGCTTGTACGAAATGGGTTGCTAATGAAATTAAAAATTACCTCTCCTAATCTTTTGTTTCAGTAAAGTCTGCATCAATTACATCATCTCCACCTTTTTGGTTTGAATCATTCTGATCAGAACCGCCTGCCGACCCAGGAGATGGTGGCTGATTACCGGGTTGCTGATAAACGGATGAACCAACTGCATAAAGTTCTTGCTGAAGTTCTTCAAGAAGTTTTTTCATCGATTCGTAATCTTCTTTTAAAGTTGCCTCTTTTAAAGCATTACTTTTTTCTTCAACTTTAGACTTTGCTGCAGCATCAATTTTGTCTCCCAACTCACCAAGTTGCTTTTCAGTCTGATAAACAAGTGTTTCAGCTTGATTTTTTAAATCAATTTTTTCTCTTTTTTCTTTATCTGCAGATGCATTTGATTCAGCATCTTTTACCATTTTCTCAACTTCATTATCAGATAGAGTAGAAGCACCAGTTATAGAAATACTTTGCTCTTTACCACTGCCTTTATCTTTAGCAGTAACACTAAGGATACCATTAGCGTCAATATCAAATGTAACTTCAATTTGCGGCACACCCCTTGGTGCGGAGGGAATACCATCCAATCTAAAAGTTCCTAAACTTTTGTTATCTGAAGCCATTTCTCTTTCACCCTGTAAAACATGTATTTCTACATTTGTTTGACCGTCAACAGCAGTTGAATATGTTTCAGATTTCTTGGTGGGCACTGTAGTATTTCGATTTATCATTTTTGTCATTACTCCCCCTAAAGTTTCTACACCTAAAGAAAGTGGAGTAACGTCAAGCAACAATATATCTTTAACTTCTCCTGCTAAAACTCCTCCCTGAATTGCAGCTCCAACAGCTACCACCTCATCAGGATTAACAGTTTGATTTGGTTCTTTTCCTATTATTTTTTTAACTAGATCTAAAACAGCAGGTATTCTAGATGAACCTCCCACCATTACAACTTCATCAATTTCACTGGTAGAAATTTTTGCATCACTTATAGCTCTCTCAACTGGTGTCTTGCACCTATCAATTAAAGAAGCTGCTAATTCCTCAAACTTTGCTCTAGTAAGGTTTAAATCCAAATGTTTTGGTCCTTCTGGCGTGGCTGTAATAAACGGTAAATTTATTTCACTTTGCGTAGCATTTGAGAGCTCAATTTTTGCTTTTTCTGCAGCTTCAGTCAGTCTTTGCAAAGCTTGCTTATCTTGTCTCAGATCAATTCCCTCATTTGATTTAAAAGTACTAGCTAAATGATCTACAATGCATCTATCAAAATCATCACCACCTAAATGTGTATCTCCAGATGTAGATAGAACTTCAGTTACTCCATCACCGGCTTCGATAACTGAGACATCAAATGTTCCTCCCCCTAAATCAAAAACAAGAATTTTTTCATTTTCTTTATCCAAACCGTATGCTAAAGCTGCAGCTGTTGGCTCATTAACAATTCTGAGAACTTCTAAACCTGCAATCTTTCCAGCATCTTTCGTAGCCTGTCTTTGTGAGTCATTAAAATAAGCTGGAACTGTAATAACAGCCTGTGTAACTTTGTCACCAAGATATTTACCCGCATCATCTGCTAACTTCCTGAGAACTTGAGAACTTACCTCTTCAGGAGAAAACTGCTTATCCAAAATAGGACATTTTAATTTGACACTAGAACCAGATTTTTCAACAGAATAACTAACTTCTTTAGACTCTTCATTAACTTCATCGACTCTTCTACCAACAAAACGTTTTGCAGAGTAAAAGGTATTTTCAGGATTCATAACAGCTTGTCTTTTTGCAATTTGTCCAACAAGCTGATCTTGATTTTTGGTATATGCAACAACTGATGGAGTAGTTCTGAAACCCTCAGCATTTGCTATTACAGTGGGTTTACCACCTTCCATAACAGCGACACAACTATTAGTTGTTCCTAAATCGATTCCTACAACCTTACCCATGGGTAATTTCTCATATTTGTTATTCTCCATAATCGGTCATCAGCGTCATTATTGTTACTCAATAACGGGGTGTGGTTCCCGAACAGGTCGTTATTTTTTAAGAAAAAATTTCTAAAAATGATTTCAAGTAAGACATCTTTTATTGCATTAATCGGCAATCCAGTAAGTCATTCCTTGTCGCCGATTATGCAAAATGCTGCCCTTCAATATTTAGGCCTAGATTTAATTTATATTGCTATACCTTGCAAAGATGAAGATCTAGAATTAGTTCTGAATTCTTTGAAAAAAATTAATTGCAAAGGGTTAAATATTACAATTCCACACAAAGAAAAAGTATTTAAGCTCTGTAGTGAAATTTCGCCTATTGCAAGCAAACTGAAAGCAATTAATACTCTTAAGTTAAATTCTGAAAAAGAATGGAGCGCCACTAATACAGATGTAGAGGGATTTATTTATCCGTTAAAAACATTAAAGTTAACCAAAAAGCAATCGATTGTTCTTGGCTCCGGGGGTGCAGCAAGATCTGTTATTCAAGGATTAATAAATTTAAATCTTTCGAGAATTTCAGTAATATCACGGAACAAATCATCCCTAGATGAATTAATAAAAAATTTTGAAAATCAAATTGAACTTCAGGGTTTGTTAAATAATGATAATCAAGCTCAAAATTTAATTGAAGAAGCAGATTTAGTTGTAAATACAACACCAGTAGGAATGAAAACAGCTAACTATGAAATGAATGTGTTGCCATATGGGGAGTCTTTCTGGAGATCTCTTAACTCAAAAACAATTGTTTATGATTTAATCTACAACCCTGCTCCAACTCATCTATTGAAATTTAGCGCAAACAAAGGATGCATGACTATCGATGGTTTGCAAATGCTTGTTGCTCAGGGATTGAAATCATTATCATTTTGGACAAATGGCTTAGAAGTACCCTTTCATATTATGAATGACGCACTCAAAAATTATCTTTAAAGTGCATGATGCTAATTTTCAAAGAACTGCACATCATGATGTATCGTTAAAGATGAACAGACGCTCATCACATCAATTTATGAGCCAAAGACCTTGTCTGAAACTATGAACGATCAACAATCTTATTACGAAACCATGTACATCCTCCGCCCAGATATAGCGGAAGATCAAGTAACTAACCACATTGACAAATACAATAAGCTTTTAGAAGAATTTGGCGGGACCATACTAGATAGTCAAATGAGGGGTAAAAGAAGATTAGCCTATCAAATAGCAAAACATAGAGAAGGTATTTACGTCCAACTAAGTCATCAAGGTGATGGACAACATATTTTCAAAATTGAAAAAGCGATGAGACTTAGTGAAGATGTTATAAGATATATGACCGTTAAACAGGAGGGACCTTTGCCAACTCCAAGACCTTCTACTAAGAGTTCAACTCAAGCAGATGACAAAGAGAATCTAGAAACTAAAGTTGAATCTAAGGAAAAACAACCAGTAGTAAGCACAGATTCTTCAACTTCGGAAAAAGATGATACTGAAACCAAAGAAAATGTAGAATCTTAAATATTAATCTTTTGTTTTTGAATTTAACTCAGCCCATATTTTATTAGACATACCCCACATATAAATAAAACCCTCTGCTAAGGAATGATTAAAGACATCATCCTTGCTATAAGTTGCCAAATCTTCCCTGTAAAGTGAATTATTTTCCGAGATTCTCCCAATTACTATTGCGTTCCCCTTATGAAGTCTAATCTTTACTCTTCCATTAACTGAAGTTTGAGTCGATGATATAAATGCATCTAAACTATCTTTAAGAGGTCCAAACCAAAAACCTTGATAGACTAATTGACCCCATTTTTTTTCTACTATTCCTTTAAAGTCGACAACATCTGGGTTTAATGTAATGCTCTCTAATTCCTTGTGAGCTTTGATTAAAAGTAAGAGGCCAGGTGTTTCGTAAATCTCTCTACTTTTAATTCCTACTACTCGATCTTCAATCATATCTATTCTTCCAAAACCATGAGCACCTGAAAGATTATTAGCTTTTTGAATAATCTCTAGTGGCGTTAAAAATTCATCATTAATACCAACTGGAAACCCATTTTTAAAAATAATTTCTATATCTTGAGGAGAATCAGGTGAATTATCAATTGATGATGTCATAGCAAATATATCTTCAGGTGCTTCTTGCATTGGGTCTTCTAAAATCCCTGCTTCAATACTCCTACCCAATAAGTTAACGTCTATTGAATATGGTGATTTTTTTGATACTGGGGCAGGAATACCAAATTTTTCTCCATACATTATTGCTTCTTCCCTACTCATATTCCACTCCCTTGCAGGAGTAATTATTTTCAAATCAGGACCTAAAGCATTAATTGCCAAATCAAATCGAACTTGATCATTCCCTTTACCAGTACATCCATGCGCTACTGCATCGGCATTAATTTCTCGAGCAAGATTTACGAGATTTTCTGCAATTAAAGGCCTAGCAAGAGCTGTAGATAAAGGATATTTCTCTAAATATAGTGCATTTGCTCTAATGGCTGGAAAAGCGTATTTCTCAACAAAACTATTCACTAAATTGCCAACTATGGATTGAGATGCACCAGAATTTAAAGCTTTTTGCCTAATAAATTCTAAATCTTCGCCTTGTCCAAGATCTGCGACAAAAGTAACCACTTCTGAAATTCCATATTCATTCTTTAAATATGGAATACAAACGCTTGTATCTACTCCGCCAGAATAAGCTAGTACAACTTTTTTTACCTGCTGCATCTAAATTTGCTCCATAAACTTAAATTTTTAACGTAATTAAGAATTTGAAAACTTATTAAAAACTAATATTATTGTAACTATAAGAGCTGGACCAAAAACTAGTAATAATAGAAGAAAGTTATTAATTATTAAAACATCCGGATCTAAATATCCAATAAGTTTAAATAATCCAGAAATCAAAAAAGAAATTAGCCATATAAAAAAGTATTTTAAATTTGCTTTATCAAACAAAGTTTTTCGTGTGCATCATTATGTATTATCTTATATATAGAACATAACTTTTAATGGACTCAAATAAACTAAAAATTAGATTAGACGATATTTCTGAAGTTAACCCTGCTTTAACTTGCTACCACAGAGAAGAACAGGCTCCCGTTTTACCATTAAGAGATGAACCAGATCTACTTTCTTGGCTTGAAAATACAGGGAGACTTATTGCAGAAAAAGATGGAGATTCACAAGAGATTAGTACAATAGAAGAAGAAGAACTCTCAGCACTTATGGGAGAGAAAGAAGATTATAAAACTGAAGAAGATCCTTCTTTAGAAGATGATTGGGAAGATTAACAAGTTTAACTTTGAATCGTTATTAATATTAAATACTTTTGCTTTAATAGTTACCTCCTATTTTTTCAATAATTTTATTTATACAGGAGTTTACACATTATTCTTCTGTATTTCTTTATTCACAACGAAGAATGGTTTAAAGATTATCAAAAAATTTAATCTACTTCAAAATATTAGGAATGAAGGTCCATCTAATCACTTTAAAAAAAGTGATACACCAACAATGGGTGGGCTTTTTATGATGATCCCTTTTTTAATTTTTCTTTTGATAATAACCATAAATTTAAATTCCCTAAAATTATTTCTTTTATTACTTACTATTTTTGGATTCTTTATTACAGGATTTTTAGATGATTATTTAAGCATTAAAAAACAAGAGAACACAGGTTTAAAAACAAAAGAAAAATTTGCCCTTCAAAGTATCATCTCAATAATTTTTATATTTTTAGCCTATGACAAAAATTTAATAGATCCATTAATTGTAGTATCTGACTCCTGGGGAATAAATATTAATATTTTCATATTACCAATTTCTTTTTTAATACTTGTTGGCATAAGTAATTCCGTAAATTTGACTGATGGACTAGATGGATTAGCAGCTGGCTGCAGTGGGATTGTCTTTTATGGATTAGGAACAGAAATATTAATGAAAGGACAGCAAGAGCTTTTTGTTTTTAGTATTTTATGTTACTCAATGTCCGGCATATGCTTAGGATTTCTGAAGTATAATAGTTATCCTGCAAAAATATTTATGGGTGACACAGGATCTCTAAGTATTGGTGCAATTCTAGGTTCTATAGCATTATTAACAAATAGCGTTTTTACCTTATTAATTTTCTCAGGAATATTTATTATTGAATCATTATCAGTAATGATTCAAGTAGGGTTTTTTAAAATTACAAAAAAATTATTTCACAGAGGTAAACGAGTATTTTTAATGGCTCCACTGCACCACCATTTTGAACTGAAAGGAGTTAAAGAACAAAAAATAGTTGAAAATTTTTGGAAAATCAACATTTTACTTGTAATTTTAGGTATAGTCTTAAAAATCAATCTTTAAAAAATTTGTTATGAGTTTTTTTACATGGAAAGATAATGGATTAACAAGTGACTGCTCAAGTCTTGATGCAATGGCATCAAGATTTGAAGAAACTGCTAACTTAATGAAAAAACTATCTAAGAAGGGTTTCAAACTAAAGAAAACTCATAACAATCAGCTAATTCTTCACCCTGATCCTAAAGTCTTTAATCAGTGGGGTTTTATAAGTGAAGAACTCCCTTTTAAACAACTCTGTTTAATATCAGATGAAGAATAACTATTTGAACTTGAAAACTCCTCAGTAAGTATTGATAAATAATTGCGTACATGAGTGTTCCAGCTAAAGTGCCTATTAACACCCTCAATTCCATTTCTACTCCATAATTTCCACTGATTAGTATTTGATATTCCTTTTTCAAGAATAACTTTCAGCTCATTAATATCAGTAACATCTACGAGAAGTCCATTGTCACATTTTGAGCGTATTTCCTTTGGTCCTCCATCATTTGTTGATATTATTGGCAATCCACATGAAGAAGCTTCAAGCAGAGTTAAACCAAAAGGCTCAGTTAAAGCTGGATTTACAAATACACCACCTCTACTAGCAGCCCACCTATATAAAGCGGGAATCTGACTTGGAAGATGCTTTTTGGGATAAGCTACCTTTCCATACAAATTATATTTATCAATCATTTCAAAAATATTATGAAATACATCTTTTTGTTGAGGGTCAAGTTTTGAAGTATTATCTCGACAACCCAAAATTAAAATTAAATTAGTTTTTCTTTTTAATTTTTCAGATCTTCCATATGCCTCAATCAAAGAAGGAATATTTTTCCTTCGTACAGCTCTAGAAATAGTCAATAATGGAGGTTTAGTTGAATCCTTTAGAAAAGGTTTCATCATATTTTCAATTTCAGCTGTCTCTGTTGTTGAGTGAATATGGTGAAACTTATTATGATCAACACCAGGAGGAATTACTCTAGCTTTGTAAGGCGAAAAAGAAGAATATTGGGAATATTGATAAATTGACTCTTGTTTAGTGCTTGTAACAACAATATCTGCAGACTTTAACGCTTTTTCTTCTGCCTCAATTCTTTTACTTATAGAATAAAGCTTTTCTATTTGATTAGTTTTTAAACCAGTATCAAGCAATTTCCTTTTTTTCTCTCTCCCTAAAGAATGTCCAGTAAAAATAAGTGGAACGTTTAAGGATTTACTTAGTTTAACGCCTACATACCCGGCATCTGCATAGTGTGCATGAACAAAATTAGGCTTTTTATTTTTTTTATAATACGAGATAAGTCTTTCAGTTAAATGATCTAAATAAGGCCAAAGCAATTCCTTTCTTAAATATTTATTAGGACCAAATTTGAATCTTAAAATTCTAACTCCAGGCTCTACAAATTCTTGTTCTTGAGAATATTCATCGTCTACTTTAGGGTCGTTGATTAAACGAGTGACTAATTCTACTTGATCAACTTCTGCAGTATTAGCCAAACTTTTAACTAACTCTAAAACATATTGTGTTTGCCCTCCTGTATCTGCATCCCTGCCCAATTCAAGATTTTTCGAGCGTATAAGACCATGTAAATGTAAATGTAAAAATTTCAACCTCATTCAGCAAATCCTCCGATCAACGATCTTTAATACAAATAAGCTGAATTTCCCAAGGAAATATTAAGAAAGCATTATGATTCTAAAAATTTTTTAATAGTAAAATACTTAAAAAAGCAGTTATAGACTAATTTCTTGCCCCTCTAAAATAGACTTTCGTTTTGCTGAAATAATTAAATTACAAAGAAATACTACAAGAATTTTCTTATTTTAGAACCTTTTTAAGATATTTTGCTGTATGACTAGTAGGATTTTTAGCTACATCCTCAGGAATACCTTCTGCAATAATTTCTCCACCTTTATCACCTCCATCAGGTCCTAAATCGATGATCCAATCCGAACATCTAATAACATCTAAATTATGTTCAATAACAATTACGGAATTACCTTTATCTACCAAACGTTGTATCACATCCATTAATTTATGAACATCATAAAAACTTAAACCTGTAGTTGGTTCATCAATCAAATATAAAGTTTTGCCAGTAGCCCTTTTTGATAATTCTGTAGCTAACTTAACCCTTTGAGCCTCTCCACCAGATAATGTAGGAGCTGGTTGACCTAATTTGACATATCCTAAGCCAACATCTACCAATGTAGATAATCTATCAGCAGCTTGAGGTATAGCAGAGAAAGTTTCTGCAGCTTGTTCAACAGTCATCTCTAAAACATCAGATATATTAAAACCTTTATATTTAACTTGAAGAGTTTCCCTATTAAAACGAGCTCCTTTACATACTTCACATTGAACATACACATCAGGTAAAAAATTCATTTCAATAACATTGACTCCCTGGCCTTTACAAGCTTCGCATCTTCCTCCTTTCACATTAAAACTAAATTGACCAGCTTGATACCCTCTTGCTTTTGCTTCTACTGTGGAAGTAAATATCTGCCTTATAGGGTCAAAAGCACCTGTATAAGTAGCAGGATTTGATCTTGGTGTTCTCCCTATTGGAGATTGATCAATAACGATAACTTTATCAATTGCTTTTATACCCTTTAACTCTTTTAAACCTTGAGGAAAAGGGACTTTTAATCCTAGGGAATGACACAATGCAGGGTGAAGTAATTCATTTATCAAGGTACTCTTACCACTACCACTGACACCAGTTACAGAAACTAATCTTCCTAAAGGAAATTCCACAGAAATATTTTTTAAATTATTTTTAGAGCAATTATTTAAAATTAAACTTTTTTTTACGGATGATCTACGTTCTTTTGGAGTGGGAATCGACTTCCTACCACTGAGATAAGCTCCAGTTAATGACCTTTCTGAATTTAAGACATCTTGATAAGATCCTTTAGCAATAATTTCCCCACCATAAACACCTGCCCCTGGGCCAATATCTACTAAATAATCTGCGGATTTCATAGTGTCTTCATCATGTTCAACAACAACCAAAGTATTTCCTAAGTCTCTTAGGCTTTTTAATGTTTCCAATAATCTGTCATTATCTCTCTGATGTAAACCAATACTAGGCTCATCTAATACATATAAAACGCCAGTAAGGCCTGCACCTATTTGTGTAGCCAATCTAATACGCTGAGCCTCTCCACCAGACAAAGTCATGGCTGGTCTATCTAAAGTCAAATAATCTAAACCTACATTAATTAAAAACTTCAAACGTAAACGAATCTCTTTTAAAACCAACTCACCTATCTGCTTTTGTTTTTCTGATAAAGATATATTGTCCTTCTTTGTCTTACCTAATCCCATAATTCGTTCGATATGAGTTAAGGTTTCAGAAACACTTATAGAGGTTAAATCAGTTATGTTATATGGACCAAGTTTGACTGCTAAAGCCTCTGGTCTTAGTCTTTTTCCCGAACATGTCTTACAAGGTACTAATTCTAAATATTTTTCTAACTTTTGTTTCACTGATTCTCCATTAGCTTCATTCAATTGCCTTTCCAATATTGGTAAAATTCCCTCAAAAGGTCTTTCAAAACCACTAGAAGTTTTAAAACGACTATCAGCTTGGATTAATATTGGTTTATCTGATCCTAAAAGTAGTACTTTTTTTTGCAAATCACTTAAATCCTGCCAAGGAGTTTTTAATTCAAAACCATACGCTTGTCCTACAGAATATAGTAGAGAAAAATAATAAGTATTATCTTTTTCACTCCAAGGAGCTATTGCGGCATAAACAGGCAATGTTTTATCTGGTATTACTCTGTCGGCAGTAAATTTTTTTAGATAGCCAATTCCATGACAATCTGGACAAGCTCCATATGGGCTATTAAAAGAAAATAATCTTGGAGAAAGTTCTTCTACAATAGAACCATGAATCGGACAAGCATAATTTTCTGAGTATAATTTCTCTCTTTCTAAGTAAGGAGGTAGGTTTTCCCCTTTTTTTGGAACAACTTCTACTATTGCCAAACCATCGCCTCTTTTGAGACAAGTTTGCAAAGAATCATTCAATCTTTCTTGTATTCCTTCTCTCGCGATTAATCTATCAACTACTACCTCGATATTATGAATTTGATTTTTTTCTAATTCAATACTATCAGCAAGTTCTCTTACCTCACCATTAATTCTTACCCTAGCAAATCCCTCAGCGGCTAATCCACTTATTAACTTTGTGTGTGTACCTTTTTTCCCCCTTACAACAGGTGCCAATAACTGGTACCTTGTCCCCTCTGGTAATAAAAGAATTTGATCAACCATTTCATCAATTGTTTGAGGAGCAATTGGAATTCCGCAGTGATGACAATGCGGCTCACCAGCACGGCCAAACAATAACCTTAAATAATCTTGTATCTCTGTTACTGTTCCAACTGTTGATCGAGGATTATGACTTGTAGATTTTTGATCAATTGAAATAGCAGGCGATAAGCCCTCAATATTATCAACATCTGGCTTATCTACTTGTCCCAAAAATTGTCTTGCATATGCTGACAAACTCTCAACATATCTTCTTTGACCTTCAGCAAAAATCGTATCAAAAGCTAAAGAACTTTTTCCACTTCCACTTACACCAGTAAAAACTATCAATTTATTCCTAGGTAAGGAAAGGTCAATATTTTTTAAATTATGCTGACGAGCTCCTCTAATATTGATCAAATTAGCTTCTTCAAAACTATTATTAATTTTTTTGACCATGTTTAAATCTATATATGATTTAAAGAGATTATTATAGTGTAATTTTTTTTATTTTATGCAGCTGCCCGGTCAATAAGTCTAGAAGCGTAATCATTTGCTTCTTCAAAACTTCCCCCAATGAGTTCTACTAATTCATGTTTTCTTTGTTTTTTTGTAGTTAATTTTGATATTGAAGTATAAGTTATTCCATTAATTACATTTTTATTAACTTTAAAATGAGCTAATCCTCCAGCTGCTAAAAAAGGCTGATGGGTAATACATAATACTTGTTGATCTTGAGAGATTTCTTTTATTAATTCAACTAAAGATAATAAAGATTTACCACTTAAGCCATTATCAATTTCATCTAAAAAGAAAGTATTAGGTTTTTTAGAAATGGTAGATTTTATTGCTAATAAGAATCTTGACATTTCCCCACCAGAAATAACAGTTGATAGAGGAGCAAGCTTCTGATCAGGGTTAGCCGAAAACAAAAAATTAATATTGTCAGTTCCATCCCCAGAAGGCTTATCTTCAGAAAATTGAATTGAAAAATTTGCATTTTCTAAACCTAAATTGCTTAAAATCGACATTACTGAATTTTGTAACTTTATAGCAATTTTTTTTCTTTCAGTAGATTGAATAACAAATAACGAATTTAAATTATTTTGTAAATTTTCAATTTGAGCTTTAATCTGGCAAATATCATTACCTTGATCGTTTTGTTCAAAATACGTCTTCAATTGATCGCGCTTTTTAATTAATTCGGGTAGCTCTAATGAAAAAGTTCTCTCCAGGTTTTTTAAAAAAAATAATCTTTTTTGTATATCTGGAAGATTAGATTCATAATTTTCTATGTCTTGCAAATATGAGTTTAGAGCAAAAATTAAATCTTCAACATCAGTATGGATATTTAATAACTTCTCTCTAAATTTTTGAATCTTTAAATCGAAATCTGCTGTTTTATTTAAAATTTTTATTGATTGATTTATCAAAGACGCTACTGATGGTTCATCATGACTGAAATTATTTAAGTTTTCTAATGATGATTTAATTGAATTATTAATTTCCAGATTATTTACAAGTTTATTTTCTAAAAACTCTAATTCTAAAATTTCTTCATTGGATTTTAAATCAGCTTCTTCTAAACTCTTCAACATTTGTTTAATTGCCAAATTGTTTTCTTCTTGATTTCTAGAAGATTCTTTTTTTTCATTCATTAATACTTTTAAAACTTCACTTTCGCCCCATATTTTTTTAATCCTTTCGCTAGTATCCCTTAATTCTTGAGAACATAAGTTATCAATAATTAATCTTCTCTTATCTAAAGAATCAAAGATAAAAGTATCAGACTGACCTGCGAAATCTATTAAAAATCTTCCAAGTTTTTCTAATAATTGTCTATTAATTGAGAAATTGTTAAGGCTATATTTGGATAAAATTTTTTTATTTTTTTTATAAGATTTTCTTTTGATTTTTAGTTCTGAAGTGCTTATTTCAAAGCCATTACTAATTAACCAATTATTAATTTGGGAAGAAGAAGAAAATATTGCCTCGATAACGCAAAAATCTTTTCCTGGACGTATTAAATGTTTTAGAGGTATATTAGTTCCACCAAATAAAGCATTTAGGGAATCTAAAATTAGAGATTTTCCGGAACCTGAATCTCCAGTTATGATATTCAAACCTTTTTCGAAATTAATTTCTATAATTTCTATAAGGGCAATATTTTCTATTTTTAGTTGTATTAACATGATAAATCTTCCATATAAAAAAATTAACTTCTTTTTTAAAAAAATAAAGGTTTTACATATATAAAGTTATGAAAGAAGATTTTACTGATTTTATTGAAGTATCTGGACTCTTAAATTATGATCCAGATACAATTTCAAAAATTTACAAAAAAAATCCTAAAAGACTTTTAAAAAGACTTTGGCAAACACTTATTCCTATTTTTGCTTACATCTTTTCTATTGGGTGGGATAAATTAACTGGACGATTGAAGAATAAACAGCAAGTAAGATTTAGAGCAAGAGAATTAACAAATTTGTTAGTAGAACTTGGACCTGCATTTGTTAAAGCAGGTCAAGCTTTATCAACAAGACCAGATATTATTCCCGTAATTCTTCTAGAAGAATTATCTGAATTACAAGATCAACTACCAGGATTTGATGGTAATAAAGCAATGGAATTAATTGAAGAAGATCTAGGGGCAAAAATAGATGAAATTTTTTTAGAAATTGATAAAGAGCCAATTTCCGCTGCTTCTTTAGGGCAAGTGCATAAAGCTAAATTAAAAAATGAAGAGATGGCTGCAGTAAAAGTACAACGGCCAGGTTTAAGAGAACAAATAACTTTAGATCTTTACATAGTTAGAAATATTGCATATTGGCTAAAAAACAATATCGGATTAATAAGAAGTGATCTAGTTGCTTTGATTGATGAATTAGGCAAGAGAGTTTTTGAAGAGATGGATTATTTAAACGAAGCTGCAAATGCAGAAAAATTTAGGGATATGCATAAACATAACAAAATGATTGCCGTACCAAAAATTTACAGAGAAATAACTTCAAGAAGAGTTTTAGCAATGGAATGGATAGACGGTACAAAATTAACAAATTTAGAAGAGGTAAAAAAATTAGGAATCAATCCTGATGAAATGATTGATATAGGTGTGCAGTGCAGTTTAGAACAGCTTTTAGAACATGGTTTTTTTCATGCAGATCCACATCCAGGTAATTTATTAGCCTTGGAAGATGGAAGATTATGTTATCTAGATTTTGGAATGATGAGTGAGGTTTCAAGAGAATCTAGGTCAGGATTAATTCAAGCAGTAGTACATTTAGTAAATAAAAACTTCGATAAATTATCTCAAGATTTCGTAAAATTAGGATTTTTATCAGAAGAAGTTAATCTAGAACCCATTGTTCCAGCATTTCAAGATGTTTTCATTAACGCCGTTGAACAAGGAGTTTCAAAGATGGATTTCAAGAGCGTTACAGACGATATGTCTGGTGTTATGTATAAATTCCCTTTCAGACTACCTCCATATTATGCACTTATAATTAGGTCATTACTTACATTAGAAGGAATTGCTTTAAGCGTAGATCCAAACTTCAAAATATTAGGCGCAGCTTATCCATATTTTGCAAGAAGATTGATGGAAGACCCTGATCCACAATTAAGAGAAAGCCTTAAAGAAATGCTTTTTGATAATAAAAAATTTAAATGGGACCGTTTAGAAGATCTGCTTTCTAATGCTGCAAAGCAAACAAATCTCGATCTAGAAAAACTTTTAGACGAAGTTATAAATCTTCTCTTTTCTCCAAAAGGAGGATTTCTTAGAAATGAGATAATTGAAGGTTTAACAAATCAGATAGATTTACTTAGCCTAAAAATATTGAAAAATTTGAATAACTATCTTCCACAATCAATTAAATTAAATACAATTAACGAAAATAACAACTTAAGTGACCTTATAATGTATTTAGAGCCATTGAGAAACTTTTTAGAGATTTTACAAAAAGTACCGGGCTATTCAATTGATATTTTTCTAAAAAGGGTTCCGAGACTTATAAATGAGCCATATACAAAAGAAATGGGTATAAAAATTGCAAAAAAAGTAACTGAAAAAGGTGTAGTAAGACTTGTTAAGATTGCCGCTGGTTCAAATATCTAAATGAAATTTAGTAAATTTTTAAAATTAAAAATTTTTTTTATTTTAGTAATTTCTCCATTATTTTTTAATATTCCAAAAACTAATGCTGCTGAAGAAATTAAAATCACATACAGCATATTTTCTAGAACAATTAAAATAAATTCTTTAAAAACTTTTGCTAAAGAAGGTAAATCTACAAGAAAATTAAAAAAAATTTTAAAAGCAACTGGTTCTCCCGATCAAGATATTAGGGCGGTTTTAAATAAAGATTTTGAAGTTCCCATTACTATTGCAAGTAAATTAGTATATTCTGAAATAGGAAATATTTTTTTAACAAGACTTTCATCTATTATCCACCCACCCAGAGCAAATGATGAAAGAACAGGTATGTTAGCCCTTAGAGCAAGCGTAATTCGAGGAATTATAATAGGAAATGGAAAAATAAATCTGATAAAATTTTTTGAAGGATATCCAACTAAAACTGTAATTTTAGATGTCAGCGCTTTAAGCAAAGTTATGAATAAAGTAGAATCAATTTCAGAATTATTAACCTTTTTCACCAATTCTCCTCTAGAAAAAATCAAAACAAATTAAACAACCATGGTGTTATTAAATAAAATCAAAAATAAACTGCGTATTAATTACAGAAAAAAAAGATGGCCAGGTCTAATCGAAGCTTATAAACAATATCTTCCAGTTACCAAAGAAACTCCTATTATTTCCCTCAATGAAGGAAATACACCACTAATTCTAAGCGAGTCAATTAGCAATTTAATTGGAAATGGAACAAAAGTTTTTTTAAAATATGATGGCCTTAATCCAACAGGATCTTTTAAAGATCGTGGGATGACTATGGCAATTAGCAAAGCAAAAGAAGAAGGCCGTGAAGCAGTAATTTGTGCAAGTACTGGAAATACTTCTGCTGCCGCTGCTGCATATGCTTCTAGAGGAGGATTAAAACCTTATGTTTTAATCCCAGAAGGATTTGTTGCACAAGGAAAGCTTGCGCAAGCTTTAATGTATGGCGCTGAGATAATATCTATAAATGGAAACTTTGATAAGGCTCTTGAAATTGTTAGAAATTTATCCTCAGAACATCCTGTAGAACTTGTTAATTCGGTTAATCCATATCGAATACAAGGACAAAAGACAGCAGCTTTTGAAATAGTTGATGACTTAGGTATTGCTCCTGACTGGCTTTGTATTCCAATGGGCAATGCAGGAAATATAACTGCCTATTGGATGGGATTTAAAGAATATTCAAAAATAAAAAGAAATTTAAAATTACCAATTATGATGGGTTTTCAGTCCGAAGGCTCTGCTCCATTAGTAAAAAATATAATAGTTAAAGATCCAGAAACAATTGCAACAGCTATTAGAATTGGGAATCCTGTAAATAGAGAAAAAGCGAAAAAAGTAAGAAAAGAGAGTAAAGGAGACTTTCAGTCAGTTTCAGATAAAGAAATAATCAATGCTTATAAAGCTTTAGCAAAAGAGGGAGTATTCTGTGAACCTGCCAGTGCAGCATCAGTTGCTGGACTGATTAAAAATAGAAATAGAATTCAGAAAGAATCTACTATTGTTTGTGTTCTTACTGGAAATGGCTTGAAAGATGCTGATTGCGCCATAAATAATAATGATGCTATTTTCAGGAAAAATATTGAACCTTCATTAAAAAATATAACTAAAATCTTAGGATATTAAAATTCAAAAAAAAAAGTGTCTGTGGAAATCAATTAAAAACAAATATCTTTTGTTGAAAAATATATAAATAAATAATTCTATTTGTTGAATAAATTAAATTTTTTTCGAATTAAAAAAAACTATTCAACAAATAAAAAATTTTTTTCACATATTCTAATATCCTTAAACTATCTAGATAAGCTTTTTAATTTAAGAATTCCACAGTTTCCACAGCAACTACTAATACTAATTTTTTATTTTTATATTAATATATATATTAGAAAAAGGGTAAAAATAATTTATTGAATTTAATTTACGAAAAAAGTATATTGTATTTGTAAAAAGTTCCAAATTCCGATGGAAATTATTTGTAATCAAAATGAATTAAATAATGCTATACAATTAGTAAACAAAGCAGTTGCTTCAAGACCAACGCATCCAATTCTTGCAAATATACTTTTAACAGCTGACGAAGGAACTAATAAAATTAGCTTGACAGGATTTGATCTAAACTTAGGCATTCAAACTTCTTTTGATGGAACTGTTAAAAATAGCGGAGCTATTACTATACCTTCAAAACTTTTATCCGAAATAGTAAACAAACTACCTAATGAAACTCCTGTTTCTCTAGAAGTTGACGAGAATTTAGATAATATTTTAATAAAAAGTGATAGAGGTTCTTTTACTCTTAAAGGGATACCTTCTGAAGAGTACCCTAATTTACCATTTGTCGAAAGTGGTACTTCTTTAAATATTGACCCTAGTTCTTTTTTAAAAGCTTTAAAATCTACCATTTTTGCAAGTAGTAATGATGACTCAAAGCAATTACTAACAGGTGTCAATTTTAAATTTAGACCAAATTATTTAGAGTCAGCTTCTACAGATGGTCATAGATTGGCTGTTGCTTTAATTGGCAATGAAGAACATACCGAAAATAATGAACACTTATCTTCAAATGATGTTGATTTGTCAGTAACTATTCCAACTAGATCATTAAGAGAAATTGAAAAATTAGTATCTTTGAGAAGCTCAGACAATTCAATAAAGCTTTTCTATGACAAAGGTCAGGTAGTATTTATTTCTTCTAATCAAATAATTACGACAAGAACCCTTGAAGGTACTTATCCTAATTATTCACAATTAATTCCTGATACTTTTTCTAAGATTATTAATTTTAATACAAAAAAATTAATTGATGCATTAGAAAGAATTGCTATTTTGGCTGATCAGCAAAGTAGTGTTGTAAAGATTAAATTGGATAATACAGATTTAGCTTCAATCAGCGCAGATGCCCAAGATATTGGCAACGCAAATGAATCAATACCTGTTGCTTACTCTGGAGAAAATTTTGATATCGCATTTAACGTTAGATATCTTTTAGAAGGTTTAAAAGTTATTGCGTCTGAAAATGTATTTTTAAAGTGTAATATTGCAACTACTCCAGCTGTTTTTGTACCAGAAGATAATCTCAATTCTTTTACTTATTTAGTTATGCCTGTGCAGGTTCGTTCTTAACTTGAAATTACCTAAAGAAATTTTATTAAGTGAATTACTAAATTATAGTGTTAAGGGTAATACGGTCCTTAATTATGGAAACGGTGAAAATGTTTGGATGCACCCTCCAGTTCATAGAATTTTAGGATGGTACTCGCGTCCTTCAAATTTTGATTTGAAAAGAAATGTTTGGCGATTAAATCAAATTAATCAAATAATAGATAATGAAATTTATGTCAAAGGTGATCCAGCTATTTCTGATTTAGCAACTTTAAATAGGTTTCCAACTTTAATAGAAGCTAATCTGATAAATGTAAATGGATCAAAAATAGGAGTTATTGCAGATTTTTTATTTGAAATGAAAACGGGTAAAATTAAATATTATTTAGTTTCTAGATCTAATCCTAAGATTCCAGGTTCTAGTAGATGGAAATTAAATATTGAAAATATTAATGATCAACAACCTGGATTGGTATTTTGTGAAAGTAATTCTTTAGATGATTTATCTTTAATAAAATCAAGTATTAAAAATGAATTTATGCAAAAAGGAAAAAAAATTATTGATAGATTTGATGATATGAAAAATATTGCTTCTAATAGATTAGAGGACTGGCTTGAAGAAGATGAAGATATTAGCCAAAACTTAGAATTTAAACAAAAAAGTTTTTATAATGATGATATTACATCCATACCGTTTGGTGAAAAAAAAGAAGATGACCCTTGGATATAAAGAATGATATATCACGAAAATCATGATCTTTATGATCTGAATGAGGCACTAAAAGTTGAAAATTTAACAGTTAATGATTACGATGAAATTTGTAAAAGATTAAAGAGAAAACCTAATAGAACGGAATTAGGCATGTTTGGCGTTATGTGGTCTGAACATTGTTGTTATAGAAATTCAAAACCTTTACTATCTAAGTTTCCCACTAAAGGTAAAAATGTTTTAGTTGGACCTGGAGAAAATGCTGGCGTTATTGATGTTGGAAATAATCAAAAACTTGTTTTTAAAATAGAAAGTCATAATCATCCTTCTGCTATTGAACCTTTTCAAGGTGCAGCAACAGGTGTAGGAGGAATTTTAAGAGATATATTTACAATGGGTGCAAGGCCAATCGCATTATTGAATTCATTGAGATTCGGTAACCTTGATAAATCATCAAATGTTGATTTACTGCGAGGAGTTGTATCCGGTATTGCACATTATGGGAATTGTGTAGGTGTGCCGACCGTTGGAGGTGAAATTGACTTCGATGATAGTTATTCTGGAAATCCTTTAGTGAATGTTATGGCTTTAGGACTTTTAGAGACTAATGAAATAGTTTGTTCTGGAGCTAAAAATGTAGGATCACCAGTGTTATATGTTGGTAATACTACTGGCAGAGATGGTGTTGGTGGTGCTAGTTTTGCTAGTTCAGAATTAACTATAACCTCATTAGATGATAGACCAGCAGTTCAGGTCGGTGATCCATTTATTGAAAAAAGTCTTATTGAAGCCTGTTTGGATGCTTTCAAGACAGGAGATGTAATTGCAGCTCAAGATATGGGTGCTGCAGGTTTAACATGCAGTAGTGCAGAAATGGCTGCAAATGGAAATTTAGGGATATCTATTGATTTAGATTTGGTTCCTTCTAGAGAAGATGATATGTCTTCATACCAATACTTATTATCTGAATCGCAAGAGAGAATGTTGTTTGTCGTTAAAGAAGAAAAAATTAATGATCTTATTGAAAAATTTAATAAATGGGGATTATATGCCAATGTAATTGGTGAAGTAATAGGAACTAATGAGGTAATTATTTCTCATAAAGGTAAAATTGTGGCCCAAATACCTACTTCTGCCTTATCTGATGATACCCCTGTCAATTTTCACAAAGTGATTAATAATCCACCTGATGATCTGTTAAAGAAATGGGAATGGAAAGAAAATGATTTACCAGAAATTCATGAGCAAAAAATATTTTCATTGAAGGAAAATAAGAATTTTTCTTTTTCACAAATCATTTTAAAACTACTCTCTAATCCATCAATAGCTTCTAAACGATGGATTTATAAACAATATGACTCTCAAGTGCAGGCAAATACAGTATTTAAACCTGGAAAATCAGATGCAGCCGTAATAAGACTAAGGGAACAAAATAAAAAAAATAAAAGTGAATTATTTTCTGGTGTCGCTGCTTCAGTTGATTGTAATAGTAGATGGGTTGCTCTTGATCCTTTTAGAGGAACTATCGCTGCTGTCGCAGAGTCTGCTAGAAATGTTAGTTGTGTTGGGGCTGAACCAGTAGCAATTACAAATAATTTAAATTTTTCTTCTCCTGAAAATGTAATAGGATATTGGCAACTCGCATCTTCATGCAATGGAATTGCTGAAGCCTGTAAAGCTTTAGAAACTCCTGTTACAGGAGGTAATGTTTCTTTATACAATGAATCTAAAAATAAAGATAATGTAATTACCCCTATCAATCCTACTCCAGTTATTGGAATGGTTGGAAAGATAGATAATGTCGAACAAGCTATAAGTAGTGAATGGAAAAATATTGATGATCAAATCTGGTTAATTGGTTCTTATAAATCAGAAATAAAAATTGCAGCTAGTTCTTATTTGGAATATTTTCATGGAGAAATTACAGGTCGCCCTCCAAAAATAGATTTGCTGGATGAAAAGTTTTGCCAGTGTTTTTTAAGAAATGCGATTTCAAACAGTCTTGTAGTTTCTTCTCACGATATCAGCGATGGTGGTTTAGCTATAGCTTTAGCAGAGTCTTGTATTTTGTCCGAAAAAGGTGCAACGATAGAATTAAAGAATGATTTAAATAGAGATGATAATTTATTGTTTGCAGAAGGGGGTTCTAGAATCATTTTTTCAATTAGCAAAATGAAACAAAATGAATGGCTTAATTATTTAAAACAAAGTCAAATAAATTTTCCATCAAGTGTGTATGTAAAAAAAATAGGATATGTATCTAGTGACACTCTTAAGATAAAAATTCAAGATAAAAATATCTGCAATATTAGGGTTGAGGAATTATCCGAAAAATTTAATAATAGTATTTCAGGTTCCTTTTAAATATGAAAAATATTTCTCAAATATTAAGATTTTTAAGATATTAAGTTATGTGCGGAATAGTTGGAATCGTTTCTTCAGATGATGTAAATCAACAAATTTACGATAGTCTTTTGCTTTTGCAGCATAGAGGTCAAGACTCAACAGGTATAGCCACAATGGAAAATACTGTTTTTCATTTACATAAGGCTAAAGGTCAGGTTAATACTGCTTATAGAACGAGAGATATGAGGAATCTAATCGGCAAAATTGGATTGGGTCATGTTAGGTATGCAACAAAGGGATCAGCAGAAAGTGTAGAAGAAGCCCAGCCTTTTTACGTTAATGCCCCTTATGGAATTGTGTTGATACATAATGGAAATTTAACCAATACCAGAGATTTAGAAAAACAATTATTTAATATTGACAAGCGGCATACAAACTCTTCAAGTGATACTGAAATGTTGTTAAATGTATTTGCTACAGAATTACAAGAACAAATTCATAATCAAGAATTAGAACCAGATATTATTTTTAATGCGGTTAAATCTTTACACAAAAGAATTCAGGGATCATATGCTTCAATTGCATTAATTTCAGGACATGGGTTATTAGCATTCAGAGATCCTTTCGGTATTAGGCCTTTAGTCATAGGAAAAAGACTTTCATTAACTTCACAAAATGAAGAGTGGATGGTTGCTAGCGAATCTCTAGTGCTTGAGAATAACGATTATCAAGTAGTGAGAGATGTAGATCCGGGAGAAGCTGTTTTTATAAATCTTAATGGGGAGTTTTTTTCTAAGCAATGTTCTGAAAATCCAATGTTATTTCCCTGTGCTTTTGAATATGTATATTTAGCTAGGCCAGATTCAATAATGAATGGAATTTCAGTTTATAAAGCTCGCTTAAAAATGGGAGATTATTTGGCAGAAACAATAAAAGAGACAATTAATTCTGGAGATGTTGATGTAGTTATGCCTATTCCTGATTCTTCTCGACCTGCTGCAATGCAAGTTGCAAGACAGTTAGGGATAGAATATAGGGAAGGTTTTTTTAAAAACAGATATGTTGGCCGAACATTCATAATGCCTGGTCAACAGAAACGTAAGAAATCTGTCAGACAAAAATTAAATGCTATGAGTACAGAGTTTAAAAATAAAAATGTATTAATTGTTGATGACTCGATAGTAAGAGGTACTACTTCAAAAGAAATTGTCCAAATGGCTAAAGATGCAGGAGCAAATAAAGTTTTTTTTACATCAGCAGCTCCTCCTGTTCGTTATCCTCATGTTTATGGAATTAATATGCCTAATAGAGATGAATTAATAGCTCACGATAGAACAATACGTGAAATTGCTGATCAACTTGAAATTGATAATCTTGTTTATCAAAGTGTTGAAAGTTTGCGTAAATCTATAATAAGTGATTCTTCTATTAAAGATTTGGAGATGAGTTGCTTTACTGGTTCTTATGTAACAGGAACAGTAAATCAAGAATACTTAAATTGGGTTGAAAATGAATATAAATCTTAGTCGAGAAAGTTTTTAAGTCGGAAACAATTTTCAAGGTATTCATCTTTATCTAATTTTAAAAAATCAATTAAAAAATTTGATTTGTTGGATTTGAAATTTAATTTATTTAGGTCCAATCTTGCAGATTTATTTTTATTAGTTTCAATATCAAGGTAATAGTTATTTGTAATTATTTTGAGGAAGTAATCGTTTTTAAGTTGAGTTTTTTCATTTAAATATCCCAAACTATATTCATTTGAGTAATAGATTTCATTACTATTTATACAAAAGATTTTTCCTTGTTTAGATATTAAAAAAATATTTTCCCCATTTTGATATGTACAACATGAAACGATTTTTTCAGTTGGTAAAAGTTTTGTAAGTATTAATCCTTGGGATTGTTTAGAAGTTGGGGTTAAAAATTTATTTGATAAATTAAAGCTAAAAATTCTTCCTATCGAAGTTAATATTAATATATCTTTGTTTTCATTAGAAATAAATGAATCAATTGTTTTTAAATTATTCTTTAATTTTGTAATTGTGAAAGATCTATTGCTCTTAATCATATCTTCATCAAATAAAACTTTTTTAAATCTTCCATCTGAATTCAAGATGCATAAATAATTTCTAATTTTTTTTTCAATTGAATGAAAATTTATTATTTCACTAGGATGAATATTTCCAAGGATTTTATTATCTAATTTATAGTCCTTATTAATATTAGACTCCCAATCAATGTTAAAAACTTTTCCTGTATTTGTGATTCCAATTAATTTTATATTTTTTTCAATATTGCATATGAATTTTTGAATATTTTTATTATCTATAATTTTATTTACAACCTCAAATGATTTCTTGTAATTACCTAAAATCATCTTTTTTAAATAAAATCTATTATCTATGTATAATTTAGTTTTTTTATTTATAAGCTCTTCTAATATCTTATTATTAAGCGTTTCTAATTCTTCATTTTGATTTATATTTTTAATTATTTTTGTTTTTCTTATAACATTATACTTTTTCTTTAATATTAATAATTCTTCTATAAGTAATTTAAGTAATAATTCTCTTTCGTTCAATAATTTTTGAAAATAATTTTTTTCCCCTTCTAACTTGTTTATTTCATCATCAATTTGATTTTTTTCTAGACTTGTTAATTTTCTTAGTGGCATATCCAAAACTGAATTTGCTTGTTTTTCACTTAAGAAAAAATTTTCGATCAATTTTGATCTAGCTTCCACAGAATTTTCCGATTCTTCGATAATTTCGATAACTTTTTTTATGTTTTTTGTAGCTTTAGACAAACCTTCTGATATTTCTAGTTTGTCAAGAGTGTTTTTTAGAAAATAATAACTTCTTTTTCGAATTGTTTCTTCTCTAAATTCAAGAAAATAGTTGAGATATTTTTTTAGGTTCAGTTGTACAGGCTTACCTTTAATTAAAGCTAAGAATATTGCACCATAGTTTGTTTGGAGAGATGTTTTTTTATATAAATTAGAAATAACAAGTTCAGAATTAGAATCTTTTTTTAGCTCTATTACAATTCTCATTCCATCTCTATCGCTTTCATCCCTAATATCAGAGATCCCATAAATTTTTCCTGAATTAACAAGTTCTGCGAGTTTTTCAATCCAACCTGCTTTATTGATTTGGTAAGGAAGTTCCGTGATGATTAGTGCATTCCTTTTATGTTTCCCCTTGCCTAAATTTACTTCTTCGGTATTTATAACTCCTCTTATTGTTAAAGATCCTTTTCCTTTTTCATAAAGTTCCTCTATTGCTCGGCTATAAATTAATTCTCCGCCAGTAGGAAAATCTGGCCCTTTAATAATGTTAGAAAGTTTTTTATCACTTATGTCTTTATTATTTACTAAAGTAACTAAAGCATCTACAATTTCGCCTAAGTTGTGAGGGGGTATGTTGGTTGCCATGCCAACAGCAATACCTGATGAGCCGTTCAACAATAAAAATGGAAGTTGGGCTGGAAGAACATCTGGTTCTTTTTGAGAACCGTCAAAGTTATTTGAGAAGCTTACTGTTTCTGATCCAATTTCTTCAAGAAATCCTTTATGAGCTATCGGGGCTAATCTTGTTTCAGTATATCTCATTGCTGCTGGTGGATCATTATCTACAGATCCAAAATTTCCATGACCGTCAAGAGTAGGATGTTTAGTTGAAAAATTTTGCACTAGCCTTACTAATGCATCATATACTGCTTGATCTCCATGAGGATGATATTTTCCCAGTACATCTCCAACAACTCTCGCACACTTTCTAAATGGTTTATCAGGTGTTAAGCCTAATTCGTACATTGCAAATAGTATTCTTCTTTGTACGGGTTTAAGACCGTCTCTTGCATCGGGTAAAGCACGTCCAACTATTACGCTCATTGCATATTCCAAATAAGAACGTTGCATTTCTTCTTGAAGTGAGATAGAAGTGAAGTTTTTCTTATTCATTAGAACGCAAAATTGAATAATTATTGATTAACTAAATTAAGACTAATAGGTAAAACAATATTTACCAGTATTGAAAATTAAGATGATTCAATTATTTTGGCTTTTGCCAGTATTACATCTTTTTTAAGTTGTTCATTTTGTAAAAGAATTTCTGTAGAGGCTTGTAATTTTTCTCCCCATAACTGTTCTTTTCTATAATCATAATTGACATATTTGGGATCTTTAGCCAAAGCTTTTTTTGCTAGCTGAATTGCTAATTTAGTATCATTAATTCTTAAACATGAGGCCAGTCCTAGTAATGGTTCAGCATTTTCCTGAATTGAGATTGCACTTTCAAAAAGTTTGATTGATAGATTTATATTGTTTTTCTCGAAATAAGCTAAACCTTGATTATTGATTGCTTGCCAGAAATCAGGTTTAATTTTTATAGATTTATCAAACAATTTGATAGCTTCCAAGTAATTTTTTTCCATTAACAAAATATTTCCTAATTGAAAAATAGCTTTGTGGTTATTAGGTTCTATCTTTATTCCTTTTTCTAAAGCAATCTTTGCCTTTGCTTTTTTGGAAATTTTTAAGTAAATATTACTTTTAGCAAAATATATTTCGCTAATATTTGAATTGATCTGTTCTGCTTTATTTAGAGAATTTAATGCGTTTTTATATTGTTTGTTAGCTATTTGTGTTTCAGCCAAAATTAACCATAGTTTTTCATCTTTTGCATTTATTTTTACAGCTAATTTGGCTAAGTTAAGACTGTCTTCATATTTTCCAAAATAAAGTAGTTGATATGCATTTTTGCCAATATATAAACTTTGCTTTTGTAAATTTTTTATTGTTGGGAAATAATAATAGGGAACAATTGCTTGAACTTTTTCTATTTGAAAAAAGTAAAAACTTATCAAGGAGATACTGATTGTTTTTTTTAAAAACTCTTTCATATTTTTATTGTTTTATTTTTTAGATTTGCTTTTATGTTTCTTTTCCACATCCATGGTTTAATTCTTTTTAATGTAGTTCCTTTGAGATTTTCTTTCCAAGTTTTATCGTCCCAATTTAAAGCCTCAATATTAAGATTTTTAATCCATTCTTTCGGTGTAGTTTCAAAATTATTGTTGTATGGCACTGACTTATTCCAAGGGCATACATCTTGACAAATATCACATCCCGCAACCCATCCATTTAAATTTTTTTCTATTTTCTTTGGAATTTGTTTATTTCTGTTCTCTATAGTGTGGTATGCAATGCATAGATCTGATTTTATTACAAAGGGTTCTACTATTGCTTTTGTGGGACAATGTTCAATACAAATATCACATTTTCCGCAAAGTGATTGATGAGGTTTATCTGGTATTAAATCTTTTGTCAGGATCATAAAACCTAAAGTAAACCAAGAACCATTTTTTTTGCTTATTAAATTACTATTTTTACCTATCCAACCAATACCAGACTCTTCAGCCCATGCTTTTTCAAGAAGCGGAGAGGTATCAACACATATTTTCCATTTGCAATCAGGAATTTCAAGGTTGATCCATCTACCAATATTCTTTAATTTTTTGTGAATCACTTTATGGTAGTCTTCTCCTTGGCTAAATTTAGCTACCTTGAGGAAATTATTTTTGTTGTTTTCTGAATGAATGTAAGTAAAGCCAACGCTTAAAATACTTTTTGCATCTTCAAAAAGTGAGTCTATATTTCGTCTTTTTTCTGCTTCCATCCATTTCATTTCAGCATGGTGGTTATTTGATAACCATCTTTCTAATGTATTAGTCCTTAATCTTATACGCGAACTACCTGGTATTGAAGCTATTCCAGCAATTGTAAAACCTTCAAAAATAGCCCTTTGTTTTAATTGTTTACTTATTTCTTTTTTGTTTTGAATCGTATCAATCATTTCTTTAAATTTTTATAGTATTTCTTTTAAAAGTTATATTTGGATAATAAACTTATAAATAAATTAGATATATTTAAAAAAAATATATCCTAACTAAGTAAAAACAGTTAAATTATTAGTAAAGTTAATATAGTTAGAAACGTTATTTTGGTTGAATCTAATCAAAATCAAGATTCGAATTTAGGATCTAGGCTTCAACAAGATCTAAAAAATGATCTTATAGCGGGCTTGTTAGTTGTAATACCCTTAGCAACAACAATATGGCTGTCATCATTAGTTAGTAAATTTGTTTTAACATTAGTTACTTCAGTACCAAAGCAATTAAACCCTTTTATTAATTTAAATCCTTTATTACAAGATTTAATTAATCTTACTTTAGGTTTAACTGTTCCTTTATTAGCTATTTTGCTTATAGGCTTGATGGCGAGAAATTTTGTAGGAAGATGGTTATTAGAATTTGGAGAGGGTACTTTATCAAAAATTCCAGTAGCTGGAGCGGTGTATAAAACTCTTAAACAATTGCTAGAAACTTTCTTAAGTAATAAATCTAACAGATTTAGACGAGTTGTTTTAGTTGAATATCCTCGTGAGGGACTATATAGTGTAGGCTTTGTAACTGGAGATGTAGGACCTTCTCTGCAGCCAGAATTGGAAGAAAAGTTACTTAGTGTTTTTATACCTACAGCACCAAACCCAACTACTGGGTGGTACACTCTCGTTCCTGAGTCTTCTGTTAAGGATTTGAATATTTCTGTTGAAGATGCTTTTAGAACAATAATTTCGGCTGGGATAGTTAATCCAGATGAGAAAAATAACACTTCAAATCCAACATTTTCAAAATTGTTTTCTCAATTACGAGCTTCCACTAATACTTCTTCTTAATTGATGCATAATAGATCCCTTGCTAGAGAATTATCTTTAATTTCTATTGGCCTTATAAAAGATAAAGGTGATTTTAAATTAAATAAATTTGAGATAGAAGAAATTTATGAATCTGCTTTGGATTCTTTAATTAACCATTGCAGAGAGGAATTAGATGATTGCGAGTCAATGTTAGAAAATGCTTCACAAAACATATTAGATAGTGAATTGCAAGAAGGTGTTGATTCCTCTTATTCAAATGTTCGAGATGAGTTAAAAAAATCTCTAACAAAAATTGAAACTGTAATGAATACACTCTCAATAACCCTAGATTTTCCAAAATTAATTGTTTCTAGCAGTCAAATTGATATTAGAGAGGATGTCAATCAAAGGATTTCTAATATTATTAACAACCTTAAAAGTATTGATTCTGATATCGATCAAGCAATGGATGGCTGGAGATTAAAAAGATTACCAAGAATTGATAGGGATATTTTGCGTCTAGCTTATGTGGATATCAATTTTTTGAAGACACCTGTTGCTGTTGCTTGTGATGAGGCTGTTAATTTAGCTAATAAATATAGTGATTTGCAAGGAAGAAAATTGATTAATGGAGTTTTAAGGAGATTACAAACAATTTAATTGTCATGATTATTTGATATAAATAAATAGTATTTTAAATTTATTAAATACGAATTATTAATAATGACTAATACTAATTCCGATAATTCTCGTGAGTGGGCTGCAGAAGCTTATGCACTTTTAAAAAAACGACAGGAAGAACAAAAGCAAGAATTACAGAAACAGGAAGAACAAAAGCAAGAATTACAGAAACAGGAAGAACAAAAGCAAGAATTGATTAATATTGCTAATAAAGAAAATATTCCTGGACTGTCTAAAAATATTGCTGAACCTGAATTAGGAGAATTTGATGATAATTTTACTTGGTCTGCAATGGTATTAGCTGCTCAAGGGAAAAAAATAAATCAAATATCGATTGATGAAATTGATTGGTTAACTAAATTACGGAGAGGATTAGAAGAAACTCGAAAAGGATTTGTTGCTGAATTGTTGGATAAATTGGGAGATGATCCTCTTACTCCTGAATCTCTTGATGATTTAGAGACTCTATTAATAAGAGCTGATGTAGGGATTGATTCAACCGATAAAGTTATGAGTTCTCTAAGAACAAAATTAAACGAGGAAGTCGTGGGTGGAGAAGCAGGAATAAAATTCTTGAAGAAGGAATTAAAATTAATTATCGATAAACCAATAAAAAATTCGGGCACTGATCTCTTAGTTCCTCAAAAAGGTAAGTTAAATGTCTGGTTACTAGTAGGAGTTAATGGTGTTGGTAAAACTACTACATTAGGAAAATTAGCATATTTGTCATCAAAAAGTAATTATAAAACTTTGATAGCTGCGGCTGATACTTTTAGAGCGGCTGCAGTAGAACAACTTAAAGTATGGGGGGATAGAAGTAATGTTGCCGTGATATCTAATCAATCAAAAAATGCTGATCCAGCTGCTGTAGTTTTTGATGCAATTAATTCTGCAAAAAAAAGAAATGTTGATTTATTACTTGTTGATACAGCGGGTAGATTGCAAACAAAAAATAATTTGATGGATGAATTAGCAAAAATAAAAAAAATTATTGATAAAAAGGTTCCAGATGCAATAGTTGAATCACTATTAGTTTTAGATGCAAGTCAGGGTCAAAATGGATTAAAGCAAGCAAAAAGTTTTGCTAAATCAGCAGATTTAAGTGGAGCAATTATTACTAAATTAGATGGAACTTCTAGAGGAGGGGTTTCTTTAGCTGTATCTGAAGAAGTAAATTTGCCTATAAGGTTTATTGGAGCTGGAGAAGGTATAAAAGATTTGAGACCATTTAATAGTTTTGAATTTGTAGAGGCTATGCTCGCAGATAAATAAATATTTAATTAATTTTTTTTAAAAATTTAAATTTAATGTTAAAACATATTTATCTATTAGATTTGTTGTGACAAATAATCAAAAAGAAAAAATATTTTCGAATAAATTTATTCGAAATTTTATAGAAAATGAATCTAAAGTAAATTTACAAAATAAATATAAATTTGCTGAAATTGCTTCTTCATTAGCATATTATTTAAAATCATTTTCCAACATAAATAAATTACTGGATTATATATGCTTAATTTTTAAACATATTTTTTCTGAGAATATAATCTTAATTATTCCTTTAAATTATGACGGGGAGATATGGAACGAAAATATAAAAATTTCTGCTAATGATGAATATTTAACAATTCAAGAAGAAATTAATAGGTTTATGAATCAATTTCATTTTTCAAAAAATTTTAAAATAAAAGAAATTCTAACTTTTGAAAATGCTTTAAAAAATAATTTTAAAGAAAATAAAATTGAAACAAAAAAAATACTATCAAGAGGTAAATGTAGAGGATTCATTTACATTTTTAGCAAAGATCATTCTCTGCAGTCCATTACTGAAGATAGTAATTTTAATTTTATTGAAAATTGTCTCGCTGTTGGATTAGAAAATCACTACTTATTAAAAACAAAGAAAAAGCATGAAAACGTAGATAGAGAAATTTCCACTGGTGCTGAAATTCAATCTCAATTACTTCCGAATTACTGTCCAATCATCCATGGTATAGAGCTGGCCGCACATTGTAGACCAGCTCTCCAGCTTGGAGGGGATTACTATGATTTTATGTGCTTAAAGACGAATATCTCTGAAAAAAGAAAAGAAAAATCAAGATGGGCCTTTGTAATAGGTGATGTTATGGGTAAAGGGATTCCAGCGGGTCTTTTAATGACTATGTTAAGAGGAATGCTACGTGCAGAGGTTCTTACTGGTCATCCTCCAGATAGAATTTTGCATGATTTGAATCAACTAGCAATAAATGATTTAGATCAATCGCATAGATTCGTGACATTATTTTACTCAGATTATGACCCTAGAACTAGAAAATTAAGATTCGCTAATGCAGCACATAATCCTCCTCTGCTGTGGAAAAGTTCAGATCAGAAAATTATAAAATTAGATGCAGAAGGATTTGTAATTGGACTACAAAAAGATGCTGAATATCATTGTGTTGAAATTAAGCTTAATAAAAATGATTTAGTTCTTTATTACACAGATGGAGTAATTGATACTTCTAATTCTTTAGGGCAAAGATTTAATGAGGCAAGGTTAATTAAAATCCTTACAAAATTATGCAAGCAATCTTTTACATCCCAAGAAATTTTAAATAAAATATTTAAAAAGTTAGATGACTTTACAGGTCAAAATAGACATCTTGAAGATGATGCATCGATGGTTATTTTTCAATTGAAATAGATATTTTTTGTCACTTATATAAAAAAATGCTTTATTAGAGATACTTAAAGTTACTAATTAGTATGGCAAAAGTTTGGAGTAAAAGGTTTGATAATGCACTTGACCCTTTTATTGAAAAGTTTAATGCCTCAATTGGTTTTGATAGAAAGCTTATTTTAGAAGATTTAGATTGCTCGATTGCTCATACGAAAATGCTTGGCAAAACTCAAGTTTTATCCTCTTCTGAAGCTTTGCAAATTATTAATGGTTTAGAGTCAATAAAAGTTGATTATTTGGAGGGTAAATTTTCTCCTAGTCCACCTGCTGAAGATATTCATTATTGTATAGAAGAAAAGTTGATAAGTTTAATTGGTGAAACTGGAAAAAAATTACATACGGGTAGAAGTAGAAATGATCAAGTTGGTACAGATATAAGATTGTGGCTAAGAAAAAAGATTGACAATATTGAAATTTTAATAACCGATTTGCAAAAATCCCTCTTAACTGTTGCGAAATCTAATATTTATACTTTAATTCCTGGATATACTCACTTGCAAAGAGCTCAACCATTATCTTTGGCTCATCATTTATTGGCTTATATAGAAATGCTCCAAAGAGACCGTGAAAGGTTTAAAGAAGTACGCTCAAGAGTTAATACTTCTCCGTTAGGAGCTGCAGCATTAGCTGGAACAAAAATAAAAATAGATAGAAATTATACAGCTGCAGAATTGGGTTTTGAAAAGATTTATAAAAATAGTATTGATGCAGTTAGTGATAGAGATTTTTGTATAGAGTTTGTTTCTGCATCTGCTTTGTTAATGTCTCATTTAAGTAAAATTTCAGAGGAAATAATTTTATGGGTAACTGACGAATTTTCTTTTGCAAAATTAACAGATAAATGTGCTACAGGAAGTAGCTTGATGCCGCAGAAAAAAAATCCTGACGTTCCAGAATTGATAAGAGGTAAGACGGGAAGAGTGTATGGACATCTTCAGGCATTGTTAACAATGGTCAAAGGGTTACCACTTTCATACAATAAGGATTTTCAAGAGGATAAAGAGCCAATATTTGATACTGCAGAAACAATATCTTCTTGTATTAAAGCAATGACAATCCTAATTAATGAGGGCATTGAATTTAATATTAAAAATTTATCTGATTCTGTAGAAAATGACTTTTCTAATGCCACTGATTTGGCAGATTACTTAGTTGGTAAAGATGTTCCTTTTAGGACTGCTTATCAAGTTGTTGGTGAAATAGTTAAATATTGCCTGGAGAGAAACATGTTATTTAAAAATCTCGAAATTGATGAATTGAAAGAATTTCATCCTGAATTTGATGAGGATGTTTTTGTGGATCTTAAACCTCATAATGTCGTTAAATCAAGAAATAGCGAAGGTGGTACAGGTTTTGTTCAGGTAGAAAAAGAGGTAAATAATTGGCAAAAAAAATTGTTACTTTGAATCTCAAGTATTTTTCTACAACAAGGGTATGCTTTGAAGTAGAATAATAAAGAAACGTTATGGGACTACTCATTGTAGTTTTTTTTTAAAGTAAATTTTCTTTGTTGAGTTTAAAGTGAGTATTTTTGTTGGCAATTTGCCGTTCCGCGCAGAGCGTGAAGATGTTATACAGTTGTTCGCCCCTTTTGGTGAGATTTTAAATTGTTCTCTTCCCTTGGAGAGAGACACTGGAAGGAAAAGAGGATTCGCGTTTATTGAAATGGCAGATGAAGCGATTGAGTCAACAGCAATTGATGGTTTGCAAGGTACGGAACTTATGGGTAGGCCATTAAGAATTAATAAAGCTGAGCCTAGAGGTTCTGGTGGATCTCGTAGAGGAGGAAGAGGTGGCTACGGCGGCGGTGGCAATAACGGCGGCTACGGCGGCGGCAATAACGGTGGCTACGGCGGCGGCGGCAATAACGGTGGCTACGGCGGCGGCGGCAATAACGGCGGCTACGGCGGCGGCAATTCTGGATCTAATAGCTCTTACACTAATAAATCTTCTGGAGCAGAAGGTTGGGAAGACAGAAGTTATGGAAATTCTTCTGAAAACTCTGAATATGAAAATGGTAGGAGCAGAAGAAAAAGGGGAGTGTCCAATGAGAGCAATGCTTCAAACGAGACAAATTAGTAACCCATTTCTTCAAGATCTGTCGTTACTTTAAATAGATATTCAATATCTAATTCTTTTTTTATAGATTTATTTGAAATTTGATTTCTCCAAATTTTAGCTTTTGGTATACCTTCAACTAAATTTATAAGATGTTTACAAATATCCCAAGATTTTCCTCCATTACTTAAATGCGCTTCTATGTATGGAATTAAGGAGAATATAATATCTGAAGCAGATTTAGATTTTGTATTAATTCCATAAATCTTTTGATCAATTTCAGACCATCTTAAAGGATGTTTATATACTGAACGTCCAATCATGACTCCATCAAAATCATTTAAGGCTTTTAATGATTCATCGATATTTGTTAATCCCCCATTGATTTCTATTAATAATTCTGGATTTGATTTTTTCAATTTTTTTACTACATCGTAATTTAGTGGAGGTATGGTCCTGTTTTGTTTTGGATTTAGACCTTTTAATATGGCTTTCCTTGCATGAATTGTAAATCTGTCTGCACCAGCATTTGCGATAATTCTTACGAAATTATTCAAGTTAACGAAACTATCATCGTTGTCTACACCGATTCTGTGTTTGATTGTAACCGGTAAATCGCAATTATTTTTTAAAGATTCTATACATTTTGCTACTTTTTTAGGGTCTTTCATAAGTGAGGCGCCAAAATTTCCAGAACAGACCCTCGGACTCGGACAACCAACATTAAAATTTATTTCATCATAACCCCAATCCTGTGCCATTAGTGCTGCCTCTTTAAGGATTTTAGGATCGTCCCCACCAAACTGAATCGAAATCGGGTGTTCTTCACCATTAAAATCTAGAAAATTTTCTTTTTTGTTCGTATAAACTAAACTCTGGGCCACAATCATTTCCGTATACAAAAGAGCTTCAGAACTTATTTTTCTCATTATCATTCTGAAGTGTCTATCGGTACAATCCATCATTGGGGCAATACTTAATTTATGAATATTTTTAATAGAATTAGGTTGAATTAAATTCATTACTTTTTCGTGAATTAATTATATGAATCAATTTCTATCAAGAAGAACTTTTATTCTAATTCCTACTATGTCATTCTTAAAAATAATCTTTAAGCCTATGCGAGTATTAGCATCTTCACTTGCTTCTAAAGGAGAGTGGAATTTCTCAAAAGACGAATGGAAATCTAGGCTTAGTCCAGAATCCTATTATATTTTGAGGGAGGAAGGGACTGAAAGAGCTTTCAGTAGCAAATTAAATTATGAGAAAAGAAAAGGAATTTTTCACTGTGCAGGATGCGATTTGCCGCTTTTTTCTTCAGATAAAAAGTATGATAGTGGTACAGGATGGCCAAGTTTTTGGGATACAATTCAAGGATCAGTAGAAACAAAAGTTGATTTCAAGTTAATTGTCCCTAGAACCGAATATCATTGCTCTAGATGCGGAGGTCATCAAGGACACGTCTTCAATGATGGGCCACTGCCCACTGGCAAAAGATACTGTAACAATGGATTAGCATTAAGGTTTGTTCTTGACTAAAAATTTGTGCGGCCTTCCGCAACTTGTTTTGTGCATCACTTTATTGGAGAATAGTTTTATTAAATTTTAGAAAAATGATTGAAAATCAATCAGAAAATATTGATTATAAAGAAAATGATGTTTCTAATCAGGATAATGCTCCTGAAAATACCTCATCTGCCCAAAATCCAACTATTGAAAATGATGAATTATCTTCTAAAACAACAGAAGAAATAAATACCGAAGAATTAAAAAATACTATTTCCAATAATGATGCAAGATTAGAACAATTAGAAAAAGAGCATGAAACATTAAAAAATCAATATGTGAGGATTTCAGCAGATTTTGATAATTTTAGAAAAAGGCAGTCTAGAGATCAGGACGATTTAAAAATCCAACTTGTTTCAAAGACTTTAACTGCAATACTTCCTATTGTTGATAATTTTGAGAGAGCAAGGCAACAACTTAAACCAGAAAGTGAAGAAGCTCAAGCTCTGCATAGAAGTTATCAAGGATTGTATAAACAATTGGTAGATGTTTTAAAACAACAGGGAGTTTCACCCATGAGAGTTGTTGGTCAGCAATTTGATCCAAACTTACATGAAGCTGTATTAAGAGAACCTAGTGAAGAGTTTGAAGAAGATTTTATTATTGAAGAATTGCAGCGAGGATATCATCTAGAAGGTAAGGTTTTGAGACATGCTTTGGTTAAGGTTTCTATGGGACCTGGTAAACAAAATTCACAACAGGAAGTAGAAAAGGATAAAGTTGAAGGGGATATTGATTTAGAAGTAAATACTTCTGAAGATGTATAAATTCCAAATTCTTATTTGAGCATTATCTAATGGCTGATTTTTACCAAATACTTGGAGTTTCAAGAGAAGCTGATGCGGATACCTTAAAAAGGGCTTACAGAAAATTAGCAAGACAATATCATCCTGATGTTAATAAAGAGCCTGGTGCTGAAGATAAATTTAAAGAAATTGGCAAGGCTTATGAAGCATTAGCTGATCCTGAAACAAGAGCTAGATATGATCAGTTCGGAGAGGCGGGCCTTGGAGGTGCGGCTGGAATGCCTGATATGGGGGATATGGGTGGCTTTGCAGATTTATTTGAAACATTTTTTAATGGCTTTGGCGGACAAAATCCCCAGGGAGGAAGAACTCAAAGAAGAGGACCTCAACAAGGCGATGATCTAAGATATGACCTTAATGTTGATTTCAAAGATGCCATATTTGGCCAACAAAGAGAAATTAAAATTCCTCACCTTGAGACATGTGAAGTCTGTAGGGGAACAGGTGCCAAACCAGGAACTGGACCAAAAACTTGTTCAACATGTGGGGGAAGTGGACAAGTTAGAAGAGCTACGAGAACACCTTTTGGTAATTTCACACAAGTAGCTGAATGTCCTTCATGTAATGGAACTGGTCAGATCATCGCAGATCCATGTGTAAGTTGTGGCGGTAATGGAGTAAAGCAAGTTAGAAAAAAATTAAGAATTAATATTCCTGCAGGAGTTGATACAGGTACTAAATTAAGAGTTTCTGGAGAGGGAAATGTTGGCATGAAAGGCGGTCCACCTGGTGATCTTTATGTTTTTATCAAAGTTAAGAATGATTCAAAACTTAAAAGAGATGGTGTGACTATTTATTCGGAAATAGCTGTAAGTTATTTACAGGCTATTTTAGGTGACACAGTTACAATTACTACAGTTGATGGAAATGTTAATTTAAAAATTCCAAGTGGTACACAGCCAAATACAACTCTCTCACTTGAGAATAAAGGGGTACCTAGACTTGGTAATCCGGTTGCTAGAGGAAATCATGAAGTCTTAGTAAAGGTAAAATTGCCAACTCGTATAAGTGACGAAGAACGAAAGCTTTTAGAGTCTTTAGCTTCTCAATATACAGATAAAAATATTAATTCTAGTAGTGGACTTTTTAGTAAATTATTTGGTAAAGAATCTTAATGACTTCTTTAAAGCATTTGGATCTTAAATCTGTTCCATGCCCTTTAAATGTTGTCAAAATCAAATTGGCTTTGGAGAAGTTATCCAAAAATGAAGAACTTATAGTTGAACTAGATAAAGGTGAACCAGAAGAAATGGTATTAAATAATTTAAAAGAGATGGGATGTTTGTTTACACAAATCAATGAAAATGAAAAATTTATAAAAATAAAAATATTGAATGAAAACTAATAGTAGATATTTAGGTTTGGTTACAAAAAAATTTAATGATTTTTTTTTAGTTGACTTAAAAAGTCAAGAAAACATAGAAAATAGTGAGAAATTTTTATGTAAGGTTAGGAAGTCTATAAATTTTAAGGATCAATTAATTTATGTTGGAGACAAAGTAGTAATTGAAAATATTGATTTAAAAAGCAAACGCGCAGTAATAACAAGTCTAAAAAAAAGAAAAAATTTATTAGTTAGACCCTCAGTTGCAAATATTTCTAATATATATATTACTTTTTCCGTTCAAGAGCCAGAGTTAAATTTATCTCAAGTTAATAGGTTTTTGATATCAGCAGAATCAATGGGAGTTGAAGTATCATTAGTTTTGACAAAATGTGATTTAATTTCAGATACAAGAAGAGTTTTCTTACTTGATAAATTTGGGAAATGGGGTTATAAAGCAATCACTTTAAATTTAGAAAAATCTGATTACTTTAATAATTTTTTAGCTGAGTTAAAGCAAAAAGAGTGTTCAATTTTTATGGGCCCATCTGGTGTTGGCAAAACTACTTTGCTTAATATGATAATTCCAGGTCTTCAAAATAGTACTGCTCCAGTTTCCAATAAAATTAAGAGAGGTAAAAACACTACTCGAAATGTTGAGTTATTTTCTATATCAAATCAAAGTTATATTGTAGACACTCCTGGTTTTAATATGCAACCTCTAGAGGTTGATATTAGGTTATTACCAAATCTTTATTCAGAAATATATAAACAGGTAATCGATGAAGAAATTAAGTGTAAATTTCGTAACTGCTTACATTTAAATGATGAGGGCTGTAATTTAAATAAATCCTTTGAAAGATATTCTTTTTATAAAGAAATGATTGAGTCTTCTAAGAGTCACTATTATCAAAACCAGGAAGATTAAGATTTAATCCACCAGTCAAATCATTCATCCTTTCTTTCATAGTTATAGTAGATAATTCATGAGCTTTTTGAATAGCTTGTAAAATGTTTTGCTCTATTTTTTCTTTATCTGCATTTAAAATATTTTCTTGAACTTGTACCTTTAAAGGAAGTTGGTTTCCACTTATCCAGACTTTTATCATTTCATCATCACTTTTTCCTTCAATCTCCATATTTTCCAGTTCATCTTGTAATTTTTGAGCATCTTGCTGAATTTGTTTAGCTTTTTTAAAAGCTTCTGTAAGTTGTCCAAAGTTAGGAAGTCCAAAACCCGCCATTTTGTAAAAAAGTTTCTTTAGTTAGGATAGTCAAAACCAATCATTCGTACTTCCGGTTGCAAAAAAATTCCTTTGTTTTGTAGTACTTTTTGTTGAATTACTGTTATTAATTCATAAATATCTTTTGAACTTGCTGAAGAAGTGTTGATTATAAAATTTGAATGCATTTTAGAAATTTCTGCACCGCCAATTTTAAATCCCTTTAAACCCATATCATCAATTAATTTTGCTGCATAATTATTTTTAGGATTTTTAAAAACACTACCAAAACTTGGTTTATGATATGGCTGAGTTTCTGTTTTCAATTTAAGGTTATTTTTGGTTGTTTGAATTAATTGTTCGAGATTTCCATTAGGCTTAAATTGTAGTATTGCGCTAATAATTGTCAAATCATTTTTTTGAAAAGAGCTAAATCTATAATCAAAATTGATATCTTTTCTTTCAATTTCAAGTTTTTCATGAGTTTTATTATTGATAACTTTTACGGAAATAAGATTTTTTGCTAGTGATAAATTACCTGTGCCAGCATTCATATAAATTGCTCCTCCTAATGTTCCTGGAATTCCTACAGCCCATTCACCTCCTTGTAATCTATTTTTAGCAAGAGAATTAGATAATGTTGGGAGCATTACACCTGCTTCAGCTTCAACAATTCCTGAATATGGCTCTATCGTTAATGATTTCATTTTTTTTGTACATACAACTAAACCTTTTATGAAAATATTATTTATTAAAAGATTTGAACCTGCGCCAATTATTTGGCATCTTTGTTTGTTTAAATTAGCCCATTTTATTAGATATGAAAATTCTTCAATGCTTCTTGGCTCAGCAAAATATTCAGCTACTCCTCCAACTTTAATAGTTGTATAACTACTTAAATTACAGTTCTCTGAAAAAATATTTTTATTCATATATTAGCGATTTATTCTAATTTTTTTTTCCATGCAAAATTGACCAGAAATTATGACAATCACCTGCTCCCATATTCAAAATTAAATCACCTTTGTGAGTTAATTCGTAAAAATTCTTTGTAATTTCATGATAATTGTTTATGTAACTAACATTTTTATTTTTTTTATAAATCAAATCAGTGATAATTTTCGAAGTAATTTTATCTTCGTTTTTTTCACCTGCTCCATAAATACTTGTTACATAAATAACATCTGCTTTTGATAATTCTTCAGCGAATTCTTTAGTAAATTGCTTTACTCGAGAGTATCTATGAGGTTGAAATATAGCTATTAATCTACGTTTTTGAAATTCATTATTATGTTTTTGCTTAATAAATAATCTTCCTAATTTAATCGTCTCTTTTATTTCGTTTGGGTGATGTGCATAATCATCATATAAACGTCTTTCATCTAGTTGGCCTCTGAATTCAAATCTTTTTTTTGGCAGTTTAAGATATTTTATATTTTTCTTAATTTCTACAAAATCTACACCTATCATTCTTGAAGCTGCTATTGCTGCAGTAATATTAGATAGATTGTGTAATCCTGGAATTGGAATATTTAAACTACTAATGAAATTTCCATTTTCATAATAATTTCCAATCGTATTTTGTGCATTAATTTGAGTAGGGATTATAGCATAAGCTACGTTTTTGGCGGTAGTATTTGACCACCTACTTTTAGAACAAAAATTATTTCTTGAGGTTTCACAATCAAAATTAAGTAATAATTTTTTAGAGTTTGTAGCAAAAATTTTAAAAGAAGATATGACTTCACTTAAATTAGAAAAGTGATCGCAATGATCAAAATCAATGTTATTGATTATTCCAATATCAGATTTATATTTATTAATTGTCCCATCAGATTCATCAACTTCAGCTACTAAGTATTTTGTATTTTCTAAATGACAATTGGAGTTGTAGATAGGAATTATTCCTCCGGTTATTGAAGAAGAATTATGTGTACATAACTCAAGTATTGTAGTGAGAAATGTACTGGTTGATGTTTTTCCGTGGCATCCTGCTACTGCCAATGTAGTGTAAGTGCTCATTAGCATGGCAAGTATCTCTGAACGATGTTTTATTGATAAATTTTTTTTTCTACAGTACGAAAATTCTTCATTTTCTTGCTTGATCGCGGAGCTTACAACAAAATTAATCAATTTGTTGTTAAATTTTGAAATTACAAATTCAATATTTTCTCGAACTTGAGAAGTAAAGATTACTGCACCTAATTGCTTTAATTTATTAGTTTCATTGTTTTTAATTAAATCAGATCCTGAAATTGAACAACCTTTTTTAAGTAAACCCATTGCTAATGCTGACATTCCAATACCTCCGATTCCAATAAAATGAAAGTGACTTTTCAAAAGTAATTCTTTATCCAATGTTTATCTTTTACTTAAATCAAAATAACTTCTAGGTAAAATTTTGCTATTTTTTCTTAAAAAAAATGTTTTTTTTCCTTGAATTAATACAAAACTAGACTTATTTGCTTAATAAATCAAAAAAACCTTACGTTATTGCACAAAATTCAGTATGATCAGCAACTTAGGTTAATCATTTAGAAATTTTTAGTTATGACTTTGCGTGTTGCAATTAACGGCTTTGGCAGAATTGGTCGAAACTTTATGCGTTGTTGGCTTAGTAGAGGTGCTTACACCAATATTGAAGTAGTTGGAATTAACGTTACCTCAGATCCCAAGACTAATGCTCATTTATTAAAGTACGATTCAGTCCTTGGTCAACTTGATGGTGTTGATATTCAATATACTGATGATACTTTTGTAATTAATAACAAGACAATTAAATGTTTCTCTGATAGAAACCCACTTAATCTCCCTTGGAAAGAATGGGGTGTCGATTTGGTGATTGAATCTACTGGAGTTTTTAATACAGATGTAGGTGCAAGTAAGCACTTAGAGGTAGGAGCAAAAAAAGTCATCTTAACTGCTCCTGGTAAAGGTGATGGCGTTGGTACTTATGTTGTTGGAGTTAATGCTGATACATATAAACACAAAGATTATGATATTTTGAGTAATGCTAGTTGCACTACAAACTGTTTAGCTCCAGTGGTTAAAGTTTTAGACCAAACTTTTGGGATTAACAAAGGTTTAATGACTACAATTCATAGTTATACAGGGGATCAAAGAATTTTAGATAATAGTCATAGAGATTTAAGAAGGGCTAGAGCAGCTGCGACAAATATTGTTCCTACTTCTACAGGGGCTGCAAAAGCAGTAGCACTTGTATATCCAGAAATGAAAGGCAAATTAACAGGAATTGCAATGAGAGTTCCTACTCCTAACGTTTCTGCGGTAGATTTCGTTTTTGAATCTTCTAAATCTGTCACAACCGAAGAAGTAAATAATGCTCTTAAGGAGGCATCTTTAGGTTCAATGAAGGGCATTATTAAATATGGAGATGAACCATTAGTGTCAAGCGATTATGCAGGTACTAATGAATCATCAATTGTAGATAGCGACCTAACTATGTGTATCGGTGATAATCTTGTTAAGGTCCTTGCTTGGTATGACAACGAGTGGGGTTATAGCCAAAGGGTTGTAGATTTAGCAGAGACTGTTGCTAAAAATTGGGAGTAATTAAAAGTGCTTGAAAGGTGTGTTATTCAATAATTGATTTTTATTTTTATTTTTAAATTCTACTGATGGTTTACCATTAGCAAAATAACCAATCTCGTAAATATTTTTATTGAGTTTAGATAAATTATTTGCCCATTTTTTGGGTAATGAGAAAACCAATTGGTAATCTTCTCCTCCAAAAAAATAATATTCATCCCATTTATCTCCTTGGGGCCAATTTTTATCTTTGGGTATTTTTTCATAATCTATGATCGCTTTACAGTTGCTAGCTATTGCTAAATCTTGTATGGCTTGAAAAAGACCATCGCTACTATCAGTACATCCTATTCTCTTTATTTTTTTATTGGATCGAGATTTAAGGAGTTTTTTTAGAAAATTTGGGTAAACTTCAGGGCGACAAAAATGTTTAATGGACTTACTGATTAATTTTTCATTAAGAGAAACATTATTTTCGAAATTAATTTTATTTTGAATCATAAACCCTAGTTTGCTAAGGCCATGAATTCCTGTCGTTAAGATAATATCACCTGGTTTACATGCGTTCCTTAGTAATTCAAGTTCACCTTGAATCCCAAGGGCCGTAATTGAAATGATTTTTTCATCCCCCTTTGAGCAATCTCCCCCTAGAATTATCCCGCCATATTCTTTTAATGCTTTATTTATTCCTTTGTATAATTCTTCAACCCAAATCCACTCAGTTCTAGCAGGTAGGATTAGACTTATTGTAATACCTATAGTTTTCTTGCTTCCACTGGATAATAAGTCAGAGATGTTGCTAACAACTGCTTTCCACCCAAGGTCTTGAGGACAAATAGTAATGTCATTGAAATGAACATTTTCTACTAAAGAATCAGTATTAACAAGTAAATTGTCATTTTTAGTTTCGATTAAAGCGCAATCATCTGACACTTGATTTTTAGGCATAAATTTTCCTAGCCTATTTATTAATTCCTTTTCCCCTATATCTTCTAATATTTCTTTATGCATTTAATTTTAGGTTTTCAATTCCTTCTAAAACATCTATTGAAATTATTGTGTCATCTTTAGTAAGCTCCTCTAATACATTAAATCCATCTACAACGTAACCAAAGGCAGCATTCCTCCCGTCAATTAAATTGCGACCTGCAGGATTTAATTCTGCTTCATATAAAAAGAAGAAAAATTGCGATGAGCCATCATCAACTGCCGTATTTGAATGGGACCATCCTAGAGTTCCAAGCGTTGCAAAAGGTAATGTTGGTGTCTCGGTGTAAAGACCTAAATCTTCAAAAGTTTCATTATAAAAAGTTTCTTTTTCATCAGGAATTCTTATTTCTAGGGGAACGTGACGTTCTTTGTTTGTTTCAGGATCTATATAACCAATTGCTTCACCAATTGGATCGCCTGTTTGTAGTACAAAAAATTCTTCTGCTCTATTAATGGCTAAATCTTTATAAAAATTCTTTGACGATAAATCTATAAATGCTCCTGCTGTAAGTGGGGCGTTAAATCCATCTATAATAGCTTTCATGTCTCCTTTGGAGGTTTTAATATTGACTTTTGCTCTTCCTAATAATCTTGGAAGATCATCAAACTCTTCTGGAATATCGTAAGGAAATTGATTCGGTAGGAAATATTCTTCTAATCCCCCTATTTTATCTAAAGCCTCTTTGCGGGTCGATATAAATGAGTACTTATCCTTTGCTTTGGAATGATCTTGAAGGCTATCAAAATTTTCTTTGAGTTCTAAAAATGTTTTTTCAGCAATTTTCTTTTTATCGTTTGGTAAATCTTTGATAATTCGACTTTGGTATTTTTTTAGTAAAGATTGACATTTTGTAACAGTTTTCGTAAGAGCAGGCCATCTTCCTCCTCTAACAAGATCACTAGTTTCTTCCAATTTATGTTGAATTTCTTGCAATTCAACTTGCTTGATAGGGAGTGCGTTTCGGAGGATAGCATTAGGGTCTTTTACCGCATTTCCAGTAGGTAAATCAGCTAGTACTTGAATCGGTTTACAGAGAAAAACCTGTAAAATTATAATTGAAAAAATTAAGAAAAGTTTGTTCTGATTTGATAAGAATTTTTGCATAGTACTCTTACAGGTTTATGATCCTTGGGGATGTAATACAGGAATGATTTCCAGTAACGATTTTCGCACAGGTACCACCATCGAATTGGATGGACAAGTTTGGCGTGTTGTAGAATTTCTACATGTCAAGCCTGGTAAGGGTTCTGCTTTTGTGCGAACAAAATTAAAATCAGTTCAAAGCGGCAACGTGGTTGAAAAAACTTTTCGAGCCGGAGAATCAGTACAGCAGGCTATCCTTGAGAAGTCTAACCTGCAACACACTTATGTGGAGGCTGGAGATTATGTTTTTATGGATATGACAAGTTTTGAGGAGACAAGACTTTCCTCAGAACAAATCGGCAAGGGCGCTAAGTATTTGAAAGAAGGAATGGAGGTTAATGTTATTTTCCATAATGGTAAAGTTTTAGAAGTGGAACTTCCAATATCAATTACCTTAAAAGTCACAGAGACTGATCCTGGAATTAAAGGGGACACTGCTAGTGGGGGCACGAAACCAGCTATTCTAGAAACAGGTGCTCAAGTTATGGTTCCTTTATTTATTTCTGTTGGAGAAATGATTAAAGTTGACACTCGTAACGATAGTTATCTTGGACGTGAAAATTAATGGCTATGAAATTAGATCATGAAGATTTAAATCGCTTAATAGAGAAAATCTCAGCAAGCGATATTCAAGAGTTCTCACTAGAGGGAGAAGATTTTAAACTCGAAATAAAACGGAATTTATTTGAGCAAAACCAATTATCTAATAATTTAATTTCAAAAACTTCATTTGATAGGCAACCAGTTGCTCAAAAATCTTTTAATGATAATGTCTCAATAGTTAATGAGCCTGAAGCGCCTCAGGTAGCACCTCCTGGACGTTCAGATCTTACTGATATTACATCTCCTATGGTAGGAACCTTTTATAGGGCTGCAGCGCCAGGAGAGGAGCCATTTGTAGAGGTAGGAAGTAATATTAAGGTCGGCCAAACTATTTGTATTTTGGAAGCTATGAAGTTGATGAATGAAATTGAATCTGAATTTAACGCTGAAATAGTAGAGATTCTAGTTGAGAATGGAACGCCAGTTGAATTTGGGCAAGTTTTAATGCGTATTAAGCAGTCTTAAATTTTTATTCATTTCTATTGCAGCTTTTATAGCCTCAATCATGCTTTGCGATTGAGCTATTCCTTTACCAGCAATATCAAAGCCCGTTCCATGATCTGGAGATGTTCTTATAAATGGCAAACCTATTGTGGTATTTACTGAGTAATTAAGAGCTATTACTTTAATTGGTATTAAACCCTGATCATGATACATAGCAAGAATCCCATCATGTTTTTCAGCATCTTTGTGTCTCCATGCTTTTGCCGAGGAGTTCCAGCAACTATCTGGTGATATTGGTCCTAATAATTTAGTATCTCTATTCTTTTCATTCCAAGCAATCAATGCATCATTAAGCCAATCTTTCTCTTCATTACCTAAAATACCCTCTTCGCCAGCGTGAGGGTTTAATCCTGCAACTTTTAAAATAGGTTTTTTATTATATTTAATACAAAATTCTTTGAAAAGATCTAATTTAGAGTGGATTAATTTTGTATTTAGTCTTTTTGGTACCTCACAAAGTGGTATGTGGGTTGTAGCTAATAGCGTATTGAATCTCCAACCTGTTATTGGCGATTTAGCTGTGAATAACATTCCAACATTTTTGATTCCACATGATTTTGCTAATACTTCAGTCTGTCCAGAGAAGTAATGACCTGCTAGTGACCATGATTTCTTACAGATTGGGCCAGTAACAAGTGCTGAGTTAGGATATTGCCGTACAATTTCAATTGCTTTTGTTAAGTAATAGAAACTTGAGTTACCATAACTCGATTTAGATTTATCATCAGATGGAGAAATTTCGAGATCATAAATTTGTAGAGAATTTGGATTTGCTAGTTTTTCTAAACCAAGAGCTTTAAGGTGTTTATATGTATTTAATAGATTTTTTTTGGAACCCACCAATGTAAAGTCAATATTGTCTGGCAACTCCTCAGAACATAGAGCTTTTAAAATTATTTCAGGCCCTATGCCAGACTCATCTCCAACGCTTAAAACAATTTTAAAAGTATTATTAGTTTTTTTAATATTCATAAAAAGTTATTAAATTTATTTTCTAACTATTTAAAAAGCAGTTTTTTAAACCTAGTTTATAGTTTTTATAAATTAGTTTATATCCAAGTCTTTCGCATAATAATTTATTAGAAACTCTTCTGTTTTCCATCCAAAACGATTGAGCTATAGGTGACAATTCTTTTTTTGCATCTTCAAATAGCATTGGATTTGGCATTTTTAAACCCATTAGATTGTAACAATATTGAATTACTTCCATTTGAGAAGATGGTTCATCATCTGCAATATTAATGATTTGGTGAAACTTTAAATGATCTTTATTTTGTAATAAATAAATAATCGCATGCGTAATATCAGCAACATGAATTCTTGAAAATACTTGAGCTTTTTTTAAAATGACTCGAATTTTTTGATTTTTGATCGCTTCAAAAGTGGATCTTCCAGGTCCATAGATGCCAGGTAATCTAAAAATTTGCACGGGCAAACTAGATTCAATCCATTTTTTTTCGCAATTTAATCTATTAAGGCTTCTTTTTTGAAAAGGATTAGGCTGATCTATCTCAGAAACCCAACCACCTTCGGTGTTTCCATATACGCCTGTGGTAGATAAATATCCAACCCATTCAAGGGATAAATCTTGTAGTTTACTTTGAAGGATTTTTAATACGGGATCATTACCATTTTTGTCAGGAGGTATGCAACTAAGAATATGCGTGACTCCATCAAAAATTTTTTCATCAGGCACCATACCGTTTTCACTGTTGAAAACAAAACTATTTGGATCTCTGCTTGCAGATCTTGAGCTTGTTAAAACAGTGCAACCAATTTGTCTTATAGTTTTTGCAAAAAAACTACCGCTGAAACCACATCCTAAGATTAAAAATTTATTTTTTTTCCCGAGTAAACTTGCAGGTTTCTTCATGCTGGGTTAAAGTAGTACATATGTATTAATTGATGATGAAGACAGCTTTTAAGCCTGATTTAAAATCAAAAACTTTCTTTATTAGCAAAAGTTATCCCCGTCTTATAAATAAAGAAGTATGTTTAGTTAATTTTAAATTCTACCAAAAATTATTTGTCTTTCTTATTACATTCTCGACAATTTTAATATTCCCAGAATCCCCAAGAGAATTGGAAAATATATGTGAGAGATATAACTCTAGAGAAAAATGTAGTGTTTGGTAGTCAAGCTGCTTTATATTCTGATTCATCTTTTTCGTAATTTTTATTTTTTACCTTAAAATTAGGATTAGCCCATTGAAGTAATCTAATAGCTAATCTTAAATCTCCTTCTAACCAAGCTCTTATAGCCATTGCCCTTCGAGGATCATAAAATTTTTGCCTTCTGTACCAAGATAAAGCATTTTCATCTGATTTATCCCCATTACAAGAAAGACATGCAGGGACACAGTTGTCTGTTGTACTTAAGCCACCTTGGCTTCGTGGTATTACATGGTCAATAGATTCAGATGGTTTTCCGCAATATATACAACTTTTTCCTGTAAACCTATGAATAGATTTTCGCCATTGTCTAAATCTGAACTTAGGACATAAATCCTCTAAAAACACCGCATCATTAATATGCATTCAGAATATTTAGTTAAATAAATAATGGCTTGAATATTTTAAAAGTCAATAATTATTTATGCTTTTTTGCCTAAATTTGCCAGTAAAAATATGATTTAGTGTGTTTAGATACAAAATAGTATTAAGTAAATTTAGAAAAAATTGTTATCTTTCTGAAACCTTTTTTAATAACTATATCTATCAAGTGTTTCATCAGGAAATTCTTCTGAAATTTCTTTATTAGTTTCTTCTAATTCTTTTTCTAAGTTTTTTCTTTTGTTTTCTCTATATTTTGCTTCTTTTTCTTTTCTTTCTTCTTGTTTTTCTAAATCTCGTATTAGCTTTCTATTTGGATGAAGATTATTTAAATATTCAACGCAATAACTAAATTTTTCTCTTTCCCTTATAACTGTTTCAGTAATTTGCGCTGCTGCATTTTTAGGTGAAACTTTGAATAATCCTCCCTTTTGTTTTTTTATATATGTATAAGCTGCATCCCAACTACTTTCATGGTCATTTCCGCCGTCTCTCATTGTACAAAAAATTTCTGCTCCAAATGCACTTGCTTTTACTCTTGATGTAGTAAGGGTTAGAGGTGTAAGAATTCCCAACGCTAATAATATTAGTTTTTTCTTCTTCAATCTTTGCATTAGCCTTTTATCTTCTATTTAAAAATATCTTTTTTTGCAAATATGTCTATAGAAATTTAAGATTTAATTATTCCAAATATATTCAAGCATTTCACAACTAAGGGAAGAATTAAAAGCACAGTAATCAGTCTTACTGCGTGTAGTGTTGCTACTGCAGCTCCCACTCCGTATTCAGACCCTACAAGACTCATTCCGCTAATTCCTCCCGGCGCAGCTCCTAGGATTGTTGTTATTACATCTATATTTAGTAATCTGCTAGTCCATAATCCAAGTGCTAATCCTGTAAAAACTAATGTAAAGGTTATTAATATGGCTGGCCTCCATAAGTTTTGAATATCAACTAATGAGTCTTTTGTTAATGATGTACCAATGACTGTTCCAATTCCGATTTCTAAAATTGTTCTTGTGCCGATTGGCCACTCTGCTATGCCAACTTTGCCACTGATGCTCAGAATGCTTGCGCCTATTAAAGCACCTGCAAGAGGAGCTGCAGGAATACCTGTTTTTAGAGCTAAAGCCCCAAAAATACAACCTGCAATTAGATAATAGATTAAATTTATGTTAAGCATAAATTTGAAAGATGTTTATCATAATATTAGAAAAAATTTTTTTGTTTAAGTTTATATTCAAATAATATTTTTGGTTTACTCTCGTAATGTCCCCTTTTGTTGGCATAATATTAACTAAAGCATGAATTTTATGTCTTCACAAATTTCATACAAAGATAATAAAAACAGCATAAAGAAAAAATTATCTTTTTTTGAGGGTGGCCACCAGCTCGAAAAATTAGAGTTTGCTCTTGCAATAGCTCAAACCAATGGTGATAAAAAAAAATCAATCGTTCTTAGAAAAAAGATTGTCGAATTAGGGGGAAATGTTGAAGAGCCAGGTACTTAATTTAATTTCCCTCAAGATATCTAGATACCACAACTAATGCTTCGCCAGCTTGTTGGGCTGTAATTTTGCCGAGGTCGAGTAGTGTATTACTTATAGCAGAAACTACCGTAATAATATCTCTGTCATTAACATAACCTAAATGTCCGACTCTAAATATTTTCCCCTTCAAATGATCTTGACCACCAGCAAGTAAAATATCAAAATTATTCTTTATTGTTTTTCTAAATTTTTCAGCATCCATTCCTTCAGTTTTTATTGCAGTAATTGAAGGGCTTAAATATTTTTCATCAGCAAATAATTTTAGATTTAAAGCCTTTACAGCATTGCTCATTGCTAATTTATGTTTATTGTGTCTTAGGAAAATGTTATCTAAGCCTTCTTCTCTCATCATTTTTAAAGCTTCATCTAAAGCAAAAACCAAATTAACTGCTGGAGTATATGGATTACTGTTACTTAAAAGACTTTTTCTATAGGATTTCAAATTTAAATAAAATTTTGGTAAATTAGATTTTTCTGCAGCTTCCCATGCTTTTTGGCTCATTGCTATAAAACTAAGCCCTGGAGGTATCATATATCCCTTTTGTGATCCTGAAGCAACGATATCTAATGCCCATTCATCTACTGGTACATTGCAAGCTCCAAGACTTGTAACGCAGTCAACAATTGATAAAGCTGTGTTGTGCGCGCGAATATATGAACTTATAGTTTCTAGATCATTAATTACACCTGTCGAGGTTTCAGAATGAGTCAAAATAACAGCTTTTATTTCTTTTTGTTTATCTTCTTCTAATACTTTTTTGAATTCGTCTGGATCAAGTGGAGTTCCCCATTCGGAATCAATTTTTATTACTTCTAGACCAAATTCTTTAGCAACTTTTACCCATCTTTCGCCAAATTTTCCATTTTCTCCACAAATTACTTTATCTCCTCTACTTAAGGTATTTATTATTCCAGCCTCCATTGCTGCAGTCCCACTACCAGTGATTGTTAGAACATCATTTTGAGTTTGATGAAGCCACTGTAAATTTTTAGTAGTACTCTCTACGAGATCTTGGAATTCTTTACTGCGATGGCCTATTGGATGCTTACTTAATGCTTGTAAAACTTTTTCTGGAACTGGTGTGGGTCCAGGAATCATCAATGATAATTTTTGTTGTATGGCCACTTTTTGTGAAATAGGTCATTCTTAGATTAGTTCTCATTATATATTTTTCAATTACTTGATTTGAAAAAAGGATTTTCTTTACCTTTGTGGGTTGCTGGAGCTGCTAGGTCAGCATTAAAAAAACTAGTAGGGTCACCATTTGAGAATTATGAACTAATAAGAATTCCTAATAAAAAACAAGAAATAAAAATCGAGATTCATTCTGTTGGTTTACTTAAAAATGACTCACATGCATTAGGAATTACCTTTGCAAAGTCTGGCTTAGATCTTGACATTACACAAAACTTAGAAATATGGACAATAGCTTCTTTAGAAAAAATTTCTCATAATAATCCTGTTCAAAACATCCCAATCAATATTATTGCAGGATCTGGTGTAGGTATAAAAGAAGATACATCAGAGATATGCATTTCTAATTTTGCAAAAGAAGTTTTATATGAAAATTTATTAGATAGTATTCCTGAGGGCTTTAATTTGAAATTAGAAATTATTTTCCCAAATGGGGAGTTTTTAGCTGAAAGAACTAGTAATAAGTCATTTGGTATTGTTGATGGATTATCTATTATTGGTACTTCTGCTGAGACTTATTCGAGTGCTTCACCTGATCAATTAGAAGAGGCTAAAAATAATCTAGCAAAGTTAATTCAAAATGATTTTAAAGGGGAAGTTGTGTTTGTTATTGGTGAAAATGGGTTAAATTTGGCCAAAACTTATAATGTAAATTTGCCAATTATCAAAATTGGAAATTGGATAGGACCATTATTAGTTGATGCTGCAATAAAAAAAGTTAAAACTGTAATTCTTTTTGGTTATCACGGGAAATTAATTAAATTAGCAGGCGGCATTTTTCATACACATAATCATTTAGCTGATGCAAGAATTGAGATTCTTGTTTATTTAGCCGTTCAAGAAAAGGTACCTCCTGAAATAATAGTTGAATTATCTCAGTTAGATAATCTTGAGAATGCATTACTACTTCTTGAAAGATTTAATAAATCTTTAGCTGATAAATTATTCAAGAATTTATCAACTACGATCGAAAAGCGTTCTTTTACTTATGTAAATAGGTATGTAAAAACTGATATGGAAATCGCATCAATCATTTTTGATAGAAAAAGGAAAATAAGGTGGGCAGGAATTTACGGCAATAAGTATATTTCTTATTTTCAATGAGATTAATTTGTGATTCATTATGCTTTTGTAAATAAATTGAGTTAACTTTTATACATGAGTCAAACATCTTTAAAAAAAGAACGAGATCCTTCAATATTAATTTTGGATTTTGGATCGCAATATTCTGAATTGATTGCAAGAAGAATTAGAGAAACTAATGTTTTTTCTCTTGTAGTAAGTAATTGCATTTCAATTGAGGAAATTAATAATATTAATCCTAAAGGGATCATTTTGAGTGGAGGCCCAAATTCTGTATATGAACAAAATGCTCCTAAGTGTAATGAAAAAATTTTTAATTTAGGAATTCCTATTCTTGGCATATGCTATGGAATGCAACTAATGGTCAAAGAACTTGGAGGATCTGTTATTTCAGCAACCAAAAAAGCTGAATATGGTAGAGCACCAATTAATATAGACGAAGAATCTGATCTCCTTTTTGATGTAGAAGATAAATCTATTATGTGGATGAGTCATGGTGATTCTATTAATTGTTTGCCTGATGGATTTAATAAAATTGCTCATACTGAGAACACACTCCATGCAGCAATTTCAAATGATGTAAAGAAATTATTTGGCGTACAATTTCATCCTGAAGTTATTCATTCAGAGTGTGGGATGACGGTGATTAAAAATTTTGTTTATAAAATTTCTTGTTGTGCGGCTGATTGGACAACCCAAACCTACATAGAGGAAACTATTCCCATGATAAGAGAGCAAGTTGGCAATAAAAAAGTTTTGCTTGCCTTGTCTGGAGGAGTGGATTCCTCAACTCTTGCTTTTCTTCTCAATAAAGCAATTGGAAATCAGCTTACATGCATGTTTATAGACCAAGGTTTTATGAGAAAAGGTGAACCAGAATTTTTAATGAATTTTTTTGATAAGAAATTTCACATAAAAGTTGAATATATTAATGCAAGGGAAAGGTTTATAGCTAAATTAACAGGGATTACTGATCCAGAACAAAAACGGAAAATTATAGGTGAAGAATTTATTAGAGTTTTTGAAGAAGAAAGCAATAGATTGGGACCTTTTCAGTATTTAGCCCAAGGTACTCTTTACCCTGATGTTATTGAAAGTGCTGGTACTAATATTGATCCCAAGACTGGTGAAAGAATAGCTGTAAAAATAAAGAGTCATCATAACGTGGGTGGATTGCCAAAAGATTTACAATTTAAATTAGTTGAGCCATTAAGAAAACTTTTTAAGGATGAAGTTCGAAAAGTGGGAGCTGCTTTAGGTTTGCCGGATGAAATTATAAAAAGGCATCCATTTCCAGGCCCTGGATTAGCTATAAGAATTTTGGGAGAAGTAAATAATGAAAAACTTCATTGTTTAAGAGATGCAGACTGGATAGTACGAGACGAAATTAAAAAAGCAGGTCTTTACAATGATATTTGGCAAGCTTTTGCAGTATTGCTACCGGTTAAAACTGTGGGAGTTATGGGAGATAAAAGAACTTATGCATGGCCAATAGTTTTACGTTGTGTATCAAGTGAGGATGGTATGACAGCGGATTGGTCAAAAATTCCTTTTCAGATTTTGGAGAGGATTGCAAATAGAATCGTAAACGAAGTAGATTCAGTTAATAGAGTTGTTTATGATATTACAAGCAAACCTCCTGGAACTATTGAGTGGGAGTAAGTTAACAAATTTTCTAAAAAATTTGATACTTTTATTTTATATAAGAAATATTTTTAAATGAGATATTAAACCTAATGAGCGAGATTATTAAATTAAGTAGATCTACTGTTGAGAAATATATTAGTTGTCCAAGATGTTGTGTACTTGACAAAAAATATAAAATAAAACCACCATCATTACCATTTACTTTAAATATCGCTGTAGATAATTTGTGTAAAAATGAATTTGATTATTACAGAAAAATTCAGGAGCCGCATCCTTTATTTATTGAATATGGTATTGATGCTGTTCCTTTTAAACATAAAGATTTAGAACGTTGGAGAAGTAATTTTCAAGGGATAAGATATAAGTCAATAGAACACAACTATGATTTTGGTGGAGCTGTCGATGATATTTGGCAGAAAAAAAATGGTGATCTTATTATCATTGATGTAAAAGCAACATCTAGAAATAATTTTGACTGGTCTGAGACTTTTAATAAATATGATTATGCAAAAGCTTATAAGAGACAATTAGAAATGTATCAGTGGTTATTTAAAAAAAACGGTTTTCAAGTAGCTAAAGAAGCTTATCTTTTATATTTCAATGGAAAGAAAAATGAAGAGTTATTTAATAACCAATTAAATTTTGACGTACATCTAATTAAATTAGATTGTTCTACTGCATGGGTAGAAAATAAGATAATTGATACGGTCAATTTATTACGTTCGGATGTTTTTCCAAAACCTTCTTTAAATTGTGAATACTGTAATTATTTAAAAAAGCGTTGGCAGCTATTGATAACTTAATATTAATAAGATAATTTTTTTATATTTCTGGAAAAATAGTGAATAAAAGATAATGTTTAATTAGATTATTAATTTAGGCTTTTGATAAAATTGAAAAATTCTGAAAGAAAGATAACTAATCATCTTCAACAAGATATAGTCAAAGTATCTGGTAAAACAATTTTTATTAATCCTTTTTTATATTGGCGAAGATTTGACGAAAATACTAATAGATGGCTTAGAGAACCTGGTCAAATGTCAGAGGATCAAATTTCACCAAACAGGAATCGTTTTTATCCAGAAATAGATTGGGCTGATTTAAGTCATGAGCAAAAGCTCTTAAAAGATGCAACTATTGAGATGTTTTTAAAAACTCTTCAATTGATAAGTACATTTCATCCTTATCTTAGTTCCGGACAATTATTAGAAGTGGAGAGAAAAATGGCGATTATAAAAAAGATACCTTTCGAAAAGTGGGTAACAAAATCTTTCGCCAAAAAATCGAGATTATTAGAAAATGAAAAAAGAAAATTTCAAAGAGACAGATTTTTTAGTAGCTGGAGGGAATGGTTTAGTCTTGTTAATACTCAACAAGCCATTTTGCCGTTAATCGTCACAATATTTTTTTCTTCATTTATTGGATGGTCTTTAGGGATATCAAAGAATAGTTGTAATCCTTATTTTGAACAAAATTTAGATCAATTAAATTAACGTGTTTTTGATATTTTTTAACTATCTAAGTTAATATAATCTTAAAAAAATCAATTTCTTATTTAAGATTATATGAATTAGAATAATTTCTTAAAAAAGTATAAGTTTTATGAGTAGAAATTTGAATTCAAACAATATTGAAAATGATGAGTTTAATCTGAAGAATGAAGATATTGATTATAAAGATTTAATCACCAAACTTAAAGAGATCGCATCAACTATTGCTTTATTGGAAAAAACAATATTTAAATAAATTTTATATTTTTGATAAAAACAAGTCCTAATAAAAAACTTATTTCATTAAAGAGACAACCTTTAGTCTTACTTATTTTTTCTTCTATTTGGTTTTTATTGATTCTATTTAGGTTAATTTTTTTACAAATTTTAAATTATGAATCTTTTAAGAATATGTCAGATGAGAATAGGATCAGACTGATTTCTTCACAGCCAATACGCGGAAGAATACTAGATAAAAATGGTTATGTTTTAGCAGATAGTAGAGTCAAATATTCTTTAATAATAAAGCCTCAATCTGTTAATAAAAGCAATTGGGAAAAAAATAAATCCAGCATTTCTAACTTGTTAAATATTGATACTAATTTAATTCAAAAAAAATATTCTATTGGTCTAAAAAATCAAAAACTTTCAGTAATTATTCTTGATGATTTAAATGTAGATCAATTAATAAAATTCAAGGAAAATGAAGATAATTTAATTAGTTTTGAAATAGCTACCAAATTAATTAGAAATTATCCTTATAAATCCCTTGCTGCCCATGTCATTGGTTATACTCAGCCAATTACTGAATCAGAATATAAATTTTTATCTAAGAGGGGTTATAAATTTAATGATTTAATAGGAAGAACAGGAATTGAATATGTTTATGAAGATTTTATAAGAGGTGAATGGGGTGGAGAAATGGTTGAAGTAAATTCATTAGGAAAATTTCAAAGATCATTGGGTATAAGACCTCCAGTACAAGGTAATGATATAGAACTAACAATCGACCTTAATCTACAATTAGTTGCTGAGGAAGTTCTCAAAGACAAAAAAGCTGGAGCGATAATAGTGATGGATCCAAGAGATGGTGCAATAAGAGCGATGGTAAGTAGGCCTAATTTTGATTTGAATTTTTTTTCAAAAGATTTTAAGCCTGAAAAAGAATACAATAATATATTTAATTCTCCTGAAAAACCTCTTTTTAATAGAGCATTAAATGCTTATGATCCAGGGAGTGTTTGGAAAATTGTAACTGCTTTAGCGGGCCTGGAAAGTGGAAAATTTCCAAGAGATACTATGTTAGATACGAAACCATGTATAACTTATGGGAGTCAATGTTTTAGAGAGCACAATGATTTAGGCTTTGGTTTAATAGGTTATGAAGATGCTTTAAGAGTTTCTAGTAATACATTTTTTTATCAAGTAGGTTACGGAGTAGGAGTTGATGAAATTCATAAGATCTCCCGAAAGCTTGGTTTTAATTCTTTATCTGGAATTGAAATTTCTGAACAAGAAAATATAGGATTAGTAGCTAGTAGTGAATGGGCTAAAGAAGGAAGAGGTTGGGGAAAACCAGGAAGAACTCCTTGGGTTCCAGAAGATATTGCAAGTATGTCTATTGGACAATTTGTTGTTCAAGTAACTCCAATTCAAATAGCTAGAGCATATGCAGCGATAGCTAATGGAGGTTATCTAGTTACTCCACATTTGACTAAAAACGATGTAGAAAGTCGTTTAGATCAAAAACCTATTCCAATTGATGTTGATCCACAAAATATTCAATTGATAAAAAGTGGTCTCAGGAAAGTAGTAGAGTCTGGCACAGGAGTATCAATTAATTATGGAGTTTCAAATTTACCTCCAGTGTCTGGTAAAACAGGAACAGCTGAAGATGGTGAAGGTGGCTTAGATCACGCTTGGTTCGTTTGCTTTGCTCCTTCGGAAAAGAGTGAGTTGCTAGTAGTAGCTTTTGCACAAAATACTCCTGGTGGGGGATCTGTTCATGCACTGCCTATGGCTAGAGAAATTTTGAAAGTTTGGAATGAAAAAAATTGATAAGAACTTTTTGTTTTAAAGTTTATGTTTTTAATTTTTTCATTTGTAAAAGTCTTTGAATAATATCTTCAATAGTTTTTGTATCTATAGGTTTACTATATGAAGACAAAAGTTGTCTCCCTAATACTTGACTTCCTAAATGCACTAATTGAATGCGTAATGAGGTCAGTAGTTCTAACCCTATGCCACCAGAAAATGTTGCAATTGCAATCGGTTGACCATTAAATAAATTCCTAAAGTCGTCTCCCGAAATAGAAAGCCATGCTATGAAGTTTGAGAGAATGGGAGGTATAGATCCATTATATTCAGGCGCACAAATCACCCACCTTTCAATCTTGAAAAGCTTTTTTTTTAATTCTTTTATTTCATTTGGAATATTTTCTTTGCTGTGAATTCTTGGATTAAATAATGGAATATCAAGAGTGGTAAGATCTAAAATTTCAGAACTTATTTTAAGTTCATTACTTTTTTCAAGAAATTTTTCAGAAAGTTCTAGATTTTTACCACAACTAGCCGTAATGATTATTAGATCTTTTGTTTCAGTCATAAATTAGATAAATAAATTTAATAGTTAGCACCTGTTTTGCGGTGATGAACTGCCGTTAGACTATCGGATTTTAGTATATTACCGTGTAGTACTTCGGCGTAAATTACCCAATGATCTCCACATTCCATTCTCTCTTTTACAGAAGCATCTAACCATGCGAGCGATTCAGGAATGATTATCTGTTCATTAGGAGTTAATTCAATATTTATTCCTTCAAATCTATCTTCTCCAGGCGCAAAGGGCTTTGTAAATCTTTTCAAAGGTTCTTTAAAATCTTTTTCACTAAGAATATTTAATGCGAATGAATCTCCTATTTGCAGAAGAGACTCTACTGATCTATCTTTTGCTACTGCAATACTTAACCCTGGCGGAGAAAAACTTGCTTGACTAACCCAAGATGCAAGCATAGCTCCTTTAATATTATTCTCATCTTTGCCTTTAGAGGCTGTCAGGACACAAAGTGAACCAATTACTCTCCCAAGAGCTTGTAGCTTTGGATCCGTTTTGCTTGTAATCATTCCAGTATCTGATTTTCTGGGTTTTTTCTTTGCTTTTTTTATAATTTTTCTTCCAAAGTGAGTTCCTATTTCTTCTAACTCTTTAATCTTTGGTTTATTTGGACTGAATTTAATTCTAATCGGGTCAAAACTAAACTTAAAACCTCCGTCTTTTAATTTTGTTTCAAGTAAATCTATAGCTTCGCCGCTCCAGCCAAAACTTCCAAAAATTCCCACTGGCTTATCTCTATTACCCTCTGCTAACAATGTTCCTAATGCACTAACTATTGGAGTTGGGGCGTGACCACCCAATGTGGGTGAGCCTATTAAATATCCATCTGCATTTTGGATAGATTTTACAAGTACATCATTAGGTGTAAATTCACAATTAATACTTTCAACTTCTACAGAGGTTCTATTTATCCCTTTAGCCAATGCGTCACCTATTGAGGCTGTATTTCCATATGCACTCGCATATATCAGAGCGATCTTAGGATTATTTGTTGAGAGATTCTCTCCCCATCTAATATAGTCATTTAAAAAGCTTTTTAAGCTATATTCGATGGCGGGACCATGTAATGGTGCAATAGTTTTAATGTCATAATCTGCAATTTTTTCAGTTATTGATACTACTTGATTAGACATTGGTGCCATCAAGCAATCATAAAAATGTTTCCTATCAATTTCTGTACTAACTCGATTTGTTTCAGACCAATATTGAGATGCAATGTGTGCAGAGAAAATTTTTTCACTAAGAAGTATTTCTTGATTACGTTCATAAATTATCAGGCCACCAGGCCAACGTGCTGTTGGAATAGGAATTAACTCTAGTGAAATGTTATCTAATTCTAAATTAAGTTCTTTTTTGATTATGTTTATTTCAGGTAATTGAATTTCAATAAAGTTTTCTAAGTTAGGATTTCTTTGATTCCAAAGTTCGCTAATAAGTTTATAACCTGGATTAGAGCAAGTAATAGTTGTGTTTTGAAATTGGGTACTTATATTTTTTATAGTTTCAATAATTTGAGGATTAATATGGCCAGAAATGAAGTTGATTTTATCTAATTTAAATTGTTCGCAAAACCTAGAAATTACTTTATTAAATGTATTTAAATATTGTTTTTCAGGTGGATGGATAATAAAAAGTTCCTCATTACTTCTAATGAAAAAAGTATTGAAAGAGGTTCCTTTTTCAAGATTAAATTCAAGTTCAAATCTTTCTTTATTTTGGTCTAAGAATCTTACACAAGAAAAATTTTCGGTAATTTCAAATTCTGATAAGTTTTGATTTTCTGCAAGTAAGCCTACATTAATATCTGACATTTTAAAGACTTATTTTCTAATAGTGATTAGCAACTTTTCTGTGATGAACTGCTGTCTTGCATGATAAGTCAGAAACATTACCATTTTCAACAATTCCGTATATTATCCAATGGTCTGGAGTCTCCAGTCTGGAACTAACTTTACAATCTAAAAATGCGAGTGAATCTGAGAGAACTGGTCCTCCTTCAGCAATGTTGCTAATTATATCTACATTTGCAAATCTATCAGCTCCAGGGGCAAATCTCTTTAAAAAATGTCTGAACATTTTTTGATAGTTATCTTCTCTCAAGATATTCACAACAAAACCTTTCCCAACTTGCATATATGATTCAATAGCTCGATCTTTTGCTACTGCAACTGTAATACCTGGTGGAGAAAAGCTTGCTTGACTAACCCAACTTGCAACCATTGCACTTTGTCTAAATGTCGAACCTTCCCCTTGGCTCGCTGTAACTACATATAATCCTCCACTTAATCTACCTAACGCTTTATCTAAATTTGAATCAAGGCTCTTCATAGAGGCAATATTCTTCTTTTTATTGATCAATTGACCTAAGTCAGTTCCAGCTTCTTCGAATTGTTGATAAACAATGGGGTCTGGAATGTTTTTAACTCTTAAAGGGGAAAAAGCTTCTTTTTGACCAAGTTCTCTTAATTTATTTGCTAAGGAATCTATTGGTTCATCATTTCCACCAAATGCATCATAGACAGCAGTATATTGTTTCGGTTTTAGTGCTGCAAATAAAGTACCGAGAGATTCTTTTAATTCATTATCTGAGTCTACTGGCCATGTGGGAATGACTACTGCTTTTGATTCGGAAATCAAACTTGTTAATTCTTGCGGGTCAGAAGATCTTAAATCAATTAATTGAACCTGTGCATCCGCTTTACTTATTCCATGAGATATCGCTTGACTTAGTCGATCACAATAACCATAGTCGCTGATATAGCAGACTGACACAAAATCATTACCTTTGCTTTTATTGCTACTCCATTCTAGATATTTTCCTTTCCAAAAATTGACCTGATTATGGAGCAAAGGCCCATGACCAACAGCTATAGTTTTTAATTCAGGTAGTTTATCTATTCTTTTAATTGCCTGCAGAACGCTTCTAGCGTTTGGACCCATAAGGCATTCGTAATAAAAACGGAAATCATCGTATATTTCTTTTTGATTAGTGTCAAAAAATTCGTCAGAACAATAATGGAGTCCAAATGCATCGCATGTATAGAGAACATGTGTGCTGTGATCATATGAAAATATGGTATCTGGCCAATGTAAATTTGGTGCACTTATAAATTCAATATTATGTTCTAAATCGCTATTAGGATTAGTTCCTAGATTTAAAAACTCTCCACTCTTAACCTCTAGACGCTTAAAGGGAATATGTATTTGGTCTTCAATAAATTTAAGGGCTAATTTTGATCCAACTACTGTGATATTTTGGTTTAATTCTAAAAGATTACCTATTAAACCAGAATGATCAGGTTCTGTATGACTTGTAATTAGATAATCAACTTCTTGCGGATTCACCTTTTTCAGTAATTCTTCAAACCATAATTCTTCAAATTTTGCGTGACTAGTATCAATTATTGCTATTTTTTCGCCTTTAATAATAAAACTATTGTAAGTAGTTCCATTTCTTAAACCAAATTCAATATCAAATCTACTGCGATCCCAATCCAAAGATCTTATGGCACAAGAATCATCAGTAAAGTTTTGAGATTGGACTGTCAACTTGTTATTTATTTGTGCCAATTTAGAATTACTTGTCTGGGCAGAAGCTATCATAGAATAATTCGCTTTATAAAATAACTTTAGTTATATAGAATATAGATCCGCGTGATCATTTTTGCGAAATAACCGAAATTACGCTTTTCTTTAATTTTTATTCTTCTTATTCTGGATAAATGACATCTCAAATAATTAAAAAAATAGTTACTGGAGATGAGATAAGAAATGCTTTTTTAAAATTTTATAGTGAAAAATTACATAAAATCATTCCAAGTGCATCTTTGATTCCAGATGATCCTACGGTTATGCTCACAATTGCTGGAATGCTACCTTTTAAACCAGTTTTTTTAGGTTTAAAAGAAAGACCATCAAAAAGGGCTACATCTAGCCAAAAGTGCATCAGAACAAACGATATAGAAAACGTTGGAGTTACAGCTAGACATCACACTTTTTTTGAAATGCTTGGTAATTTCTCTTTTGGAGATTATTTTAAACGAGAGGCTATTCAATGGGCTTGGGAATTAGTTACTAATATTTATCAACTTTCAGTTGAAAATATAATTGTGAGTGTTTTTCACGAAGACGGAGAGTCTGCAAAAATTTGGAGAGATGAAATTGGTATTCATCCAGATAGGATAGTCAAACTAGGTGAGAAAGATAATTTTTGGTCATCTGGCAAAACAGGTCCATGTGGACCTTGTTCAGAACTTTATTATGATTTTCATCCTGAAAAGGGTCTGCAGAATATTGATTTAGAAGATGGAGATCGTTTTATTGAATTTTATAATCTTGTTTTTATGCAATATAATCGTGATCCTAATGGAACATTGACAGATTTAAAATTTAAAAATATTGATACAGGAATGGGTCTTGAAAGGATGGCTCAAATACTACAAAAAAAGCAAAATAATTATGAGACAGATTTAATTTTTCCTATCATTCAAAAAATCTGTGAGATTGCAAATATTGATTATTTTTCTTCCGATGATAAAAACAAAATTTCTTTAAAAATCATTGGAGATCATACAAGAGCGGTTATTCATTTAATTTCTGATGGAGTAGCAGCAAGTAATCTCGGCAGGGGATATATATTAAGAAGGCTTATTAGAAGAATGGTCAGACATGGGAGATTATTAGGTATTAAAAATGAATTTTTACCTCATATTGCTACTGTCGGAATCAATTTAATGCAAAATAATTATCCTGATTTAAAAAATAATAATGATTTAATTTTGAATGAGATAAAAATTGAAGAAATAAGATTTAGGGAAACTCTTGAAAGAGGAGAGAAATTGCTAGATGAGTTAATTTCTTCAGGGCAGAAATTAATTTCTGGTTTTAAAGCTTTTGAACTTTATGATACTTATGGATTTCCTCTAGAACTTACTGTAGAAATTGCTGAAGAAAATAGTATCAGTGTAGATGTAAAGGGATTTGAAGAAGAAATGAATGCACAAAAAGAGAGAGCTAAAGCTGCTTCAAGTAATATTGATTTGACATTAGAGGGATCATTAGAGCGAGAAATAGATCTTTTTAACAAAACTGTTTTTAATGGTTATAATTCACTTCTTTCGGAAGCTGAAATAAAGGGTATATTCTTGGATTCATCATTAGTTAAGCAAGCAAGTGAAGGTCAGAAAGTTTTAATTGTTCTTGATCAGACAACTTTTTATGGAGAATCTGGCGGGCAAGTTGGTGATATTGGAACGATATTTTCAAAAGATGTAGAGGTCTTGGTTGATAATGTTATTCGAAAGAAAAATGTTTTTTTACATTATGGAACGATCAAAAAAGGAATATTAACTATTGGACAAAAAGTTGAGACTAATGTTAGCTACTCTAATAGAGCTAAGGCTACTGCAAATCATACAGCTACTCATTTATTACAATCTGCACTTAAATCAGTTGTTAATGAAAGTGTTGGACAAAAAGGTTCATTAGTAGCCTTTAATAAATTACGATTTGACTTTAATTCCTCTAATCCTATTTCTAAAGATCAAATTTCTAAGATTGAGACTTTAGTTAACTCTTGGATTATGGAAAATCATGCCCTAGAAATAAAAAATATGTCCAAGAGTGAGGCTCTTGAAAAGGGCGCAGTCGCCATGTTTGGAGAAAAATATGATGATGAAGTGCGCGTTGTTAATGTGCCAGGAGTTTCAATGGAACTTTGTGGTGGCACACATGTTAAAACTACATCCGAATTAGGTTCTTTTAAAATAATTAGTGAGGAAGGAATCTCAGCGGGAGTAAGAAGAATCGAAGCATTATCAGGCCAATCAGCATTAGACTATTTCAGTGATAGAAATTCTTTAGTAAATCAACTAAGTGATTTGTTAAAAGCAAATCCTAATCAACTTTTTGAAAGGGTTAATAATTTGCAAGCAGAGCTTATTAATAAGAATAAAGAGATACAAAAAATGAAAGATGAAATTGCATATTTTAAATATTCTTCTATAAAATCATCCGCAGAAATTTTAAATTCTTTTTCAATTTTAGTAAATCAGATTGATGGCTTAGATGGGAATTCTTTGCAATCTGCAGCACTTAATTTAACTTCTCATTTGGGAAATAAAGCAATAGTGATTCTTGGGGGAATACCAAATCCAGAAAATAGAAAGTTGTTATTTGTAGTTTCTTTAGGAGATGATGTAGTAAAAATAGGATTGCATGCAGGTAAATTAATTAATGAGATTGCAAGAATTTGTTCGGGAGGTGGAGGAGGAAAGCCTAACTTTGCTCAAGCAGGTGCTAAAGATATTGATAAGTTAAGTGATGCTTTAGATTATGCAAAAAATCATTTGCAAAAAACATTAGGTAGTCATTCTGATAAATAACTACTTTTTCTTAGACTAATTTCGATTTGATCTATTAGTTTCCTTGCTTCTTCAATAGTTAATTTTTTTTGATCAATTGCTGATTCAGTATTAATTCTTATAGATTCAACCAAAGAAGCTGAACTGTAATCTAATAATTGTAAAATTTCAGATTTACTGTCCTCTTTAATAATATTTTTGACCTTATATGAATTATCTTGATTTATATCTATATGAACAACGTTTGTACTGCCAAATAAATTGTGCAAGTTTCCTAATGCTTCTTGATAGGCTCCAGTCATAAAAATTCCAATTAGATAATCTTTATCTTCCTCTGGCTTATGTAAATTTAGTAATGATTTTATTTTTCCATCATCAATAAAATTATTTAGTTTCCCATCTGAATCACAAGTTAAATCTGCAAAGTTGCCTTTGCAGAACGGCTCCTCTAAGTGCCTATGTATTGGTACTATTGGAAAAATCTGATTTATTGCCCAGCTATCGGGAATAGATTTAAAGATAGATAAATTTGCATAATAAGTTGATGCAAGAGTTTCTGTAATTTCAGATAAATCAGGGTGATTGATTTCATCATTATTCAGGTTATTAGAAATTTCTTTTGCGCAAGCCCAAGTAAGTTCTTCGGCATAAGCCCTTTCTGCCAAACTTAAAAATCCTAATCTAAAAGCGACTAAGCAATCTTCTTTAAATTTTTTTGCATCATTCCATAGTTCAATTATTTGAGATAAATTTATTTTTTTATTTTTAAGTTTTTTTAATTCATCGAAAGTTTCAAGTAAATTTGAAATTATTAATTGTTGATTTTTTTTATCAAAAATTTGTAGTTTGGAACTGACATGGCTTGTTCCTAAGACATTAAAAATTAAAACTGAACAATGACTAATTATTGCTCTTCCACTTTCTGAGATTATAGTTGGATGCTTGATATTATTTAATTCACACGAATCCTTAATAGTTGCAATTACATCGTTAGCATAATTTTGAAGAGAATAATTAGTAGAGTTGTTGGAGGAGGTTTTAGTGCCATCAAAATCTATCCCTAATCCTCCCCCAACGTCGATATATTGCATTGGGGCTCCTAGTTTGCATAGTTCAACATATATTTGACTCGCTTCTTGTAATGCGTCTTTGATCACAGCAATATCACTTATTTGACTTCCTATATGAAAATGGAGCAATTTCATTTCGTTGATAAGATTTGCTTCTTTTAATTCTTTTATTGTCGACATAATTTCTGGGATTGATAATCCAAATTTGGAATTATCTCCAATAGATTTACCCCACCTACCACTACTTTTACTTGATAACTTTGCTCTAATTCCTATTAATGGAGTCGCGTTGAGTTCTTGAACTGTTTGAATAATTCTTTTTACCTCATCTCGTTGTTCAATAACTATTATTGGATTTTTGCCGATTTTTCTGGCCAAAGTAGCAATCTCAATATATTTCTTATCTTTATATCCGTTGCATATTAATAATGAATTTTGGTTTTCAAGAAGTGCAAGACCAATTAATAGTTCTGATTTACTTCCTACTTCTAAACCAAAATTCCATTGGCTACCAAACTCTATTATCTTTTCTAGGACATTTTTCTGTTGATTACATTTGACAGGAAAAACGCCTTGATAAATGTTCTTATATTTATAGTTTTTTATCGCTTTTAAAAAAGAGTGATGTAATGCATTTATGCGATCTTTCAAGATATCATTAAATCTTATGATTAATGGAGGATTTATTTCTCTACTTTTAAGTTCTTTGACAAGCTTAAAAAGATCAATCTTATTTTCAGATTTTATATCTATATCTATAGTTATTGATATATTTCCTTTGGAATTTATAGAAAAATATTTATCTCCCCATTTGTCTATGTTGTAAGTCGAAATACTATCTTCAATAGTCCAAATATTCTTTAATTTTTTCGGCTCAAAATTGGTCAATTTATGTCTTAGTGATTAATAAATGTTTTTGAAAATTACTCAAAACAATATCTTTTATTTTAATGATTACTTGCCAAGTTACCACCCAAAAGTTGAATATACATAGAGTGCTTATTAACTAAATGACCAAAGAGAGAACCTTTATTGCAATTAAACCAGATGGAGTTCAAAGAGGATATGTTGCTGAGATTATTGGCAGATTTGAAAAAAAAGGGTTTAAATTGGTTGGATTAAAGCAATTAATTCCTTCAAAAGATCTTGCTCAAAATCATTATGGAGTACATAGAGAAAGACCCTTTTTTGGTGATTTAGTAGACTTTATTTCAAGTGGTCCTGTTGTAGCAATGGTGTGGGAAGGCGAAGGAGTTATTTTGAGTGCTAGAAAACTAATAGGTGCAACAAAACCTCTGGAAGCAGAGCCTGGAACAATTAGAGGGGATTTAGCTATTGATATTGGGAGGAATATTATTCATGGTTCTGATGGAGAAGATACAGCAAAATTTGAAATTGATCTATGGTTTAACGAAGAGGAATTATGTGAGTGGGAAACTTCTGATATGAAATGGCGATCTGAAAATTAAAATTTAAATCGCAAATCTATCTAAACTAAATTTTTCTAAAAAGCTTTTTTCTATTTCTTTGAGATTTTTATTTTGAACTATTTTCAAAAGAAGATCACTTGTTATTGCAGAAAACAAAACTCCATTTCTGTAATGTCCTGTAGCTATAAAAAGATTTTCAATTTTTGATTTTCCAATTATTGGTTTTAGATCTGGTGTGCAAGGTCTAAATCCCCACCAATGTTCCATTTGTGGCCAATTAATAGCTTCTGGCAATAAGGAGCGAATGCCTTCTTGCAGTTGTTTTATTCCATTAGGAGTATTACCCTGATTAAATTTTGAATCTTTTTCAACTGTCGCTCCAACTATAATAAGTCCATCATCACGGGGAACTAGATAAGTTTTTGGACCAAAAATAACTCTTTTCAAAAAATTTGTTGGACCTTGTATTGATAGCATTTGTCCCTTTACAGGAAAGACTGGAATCTTATTAAAAATTTTTTTACTCCAAGCACCGCTGCATATAATTGCTTTTTCGCAGTTAATTTTTTTTAGTTCCCCAGTGGCACATAAAACTGTTGCACCTGTAATTTTGTTTTTTTCGAATGTCAAATCCTCTACTTCTGATCCTTCTTGAAATTCGACTCCATGCAAGGAGCATGCTCTCTCAAGAGCACGCATCAGTCTTCTTCGGTTATCTATTTGACCATCTTGTTCAAAAAGTAAACCATGTTTCCAAATAGAATTCATTCCATTAATTTCTGTTTTAAGATCTTTGTCATTTAAATATTTTCCATATTCATAAGTCGGAAACTCTTCAAGATCTTCTTTGTTTTTAAAAGGAACTACTATGCCACATTTTTTTAAACCGCATTTAATATTACTATCTTGTTCAATACTTTTTATCCACTTTGGAATTAGACTTTGACTTTCTTGGCCAAATTTTAGTAATTCATCTTCGAGCCCTTCGGCATGAGTAGCTAACATTCCTGCAGCAACAAATCCAGCTGATTCATTTCTGTTTTTGCTTAACACTAAAACTTTGAAGTTATTTCTAGAAAATTCATAAGCAATAGATAAACCTAAAAGTCCACCGCCAATAATTAATATTGAATTTTTGGTTTCTTGTGCCATTTAATAATTAAAATTTTATTTGTGTTTTGGTCCTCTTTTCCTTTATATCCAATAATATTAATAAAGAGACTTTTGATAATGAAAAATTTGGAATCTTGGGAAGCTGTGATTGGTTTGGAAACTCATGTACAGCTTAATACGAAAAGTAAAATATTCACATCTGCGTCAACAGCTTTTGGTGATGCACCTAATACGCATATAGATCCTGTAGTTTGTGGGTTACCAGGAACTCTTCCAGTTTTGAATGAGACTGTTCTTGAGTATGCTGTAAAAACTTCGTTAGCATTAAATCTAAATGTTGCAGAACATTGTAAATTTGATAGAAAACAATATTTTTATCCTGATCTGCCTAAAAATTACCAAATTTCACAATTTGATGAGCCACTAGCTGAAAATGGCTGGTTAGAGGTTGAAATAATTGAAAAGGACAAAGAACCTTATATCAAAAAAATTGGTATAGAAAGGCTACATATGGAAGAAGACGCCGGAAAACTAGTCCATTCAGGTAGTGATAGATTAGCTGGCTCTAAGTATTCTTTAGTTGATTACAATCGTGCCGGAATAGCACTTTGTGAGATTGTAAGTAAACCAGATATTAGATCAGGTAAAGAGGCATCTGAATATGCTTCAGAGATTAGAAGAACAGTTAGATATCTAGGCGTATCAGACGGAAATATGCAAGAGGGTTCATTACGCTGTGATGTCAATATTTCAGTTAGAAAAGGACCTAATGCTCCTTTTGGTACCAAAGTGGAAATAAAAAATATGAATTCATTTTCTGCAATTCAAAAGGCTTGTGATTATGAAATAGCCAGACAAATAGAAGTTTATGAAAATGGAGGAAAAATTTTCCAAGAAACAAGGTTATGGGATGAAGCTAAGCAATTAACGAAAAGTATGAGATTAAAAGAAGGTAGCAGTGACTATAGATATTTTCCTGATCCTGACTTAGGTCCAATTGAAATAACAAAAGCCCAACAAGAAATATGGTTTAAAGAACTACCAGAATTACCTTCAAAGAAAAGAAATAAATATGTAACTCAATTTGGGTTGTCTGCATATGATGCAAGGGTAATTTCTGATGAAATAAGCATGGCAAAATTTTTTGAAGAAACAGTAGCAAATGGTGCCGAGGCCAAACTAGCTTCAAATTGGGTAACAAGTGATATTGTGGGCTATTTAAAATCAAACAAACTAAGTTTTAGTGAATTAAAGCTTAGTCCTGAAAATCTTGCTGAAATGATTAGCATGATTTCAAAAAATATAATTAGTGGAAAAATTGCAAAAGAAATTTTACCTGAACTTATTCAAAAAAATATTTCTCCGAAAAAATTAGTTGAAGAAAAAGGGTTAGCTATGATATCTGATTCTTCAAGTATTTTACCAATAATTGATGAACTTTTAAATGAACATCCACATGAAGTTCAAGCATTTAAAAATGGCAAAACTAAGTTACTTGGTTTTTTTGTTGGTCAACTTATGAAAAGAACCAAAGGTAAAGCTGACCCGAAACTTGCAAATAAACTTCTTATGGAAAAATTGAATAGCTAAAGCTTAAAGAAGCTCTTTTATCGTATTGATCCATTTATTTTGATCATCCGAATTATCTAAAATAATATCTGAAAATTTTCTTTTTTCTTCAAAACATAATTGAAAATTTATCAATTCATATGCTTCTTTTTCGCTAATTATATCTCTTGTCATAAGTCTGTTCTTTTGTAGTTCTTTGGGACATTTAACTAACCATATTTCAGTGCAAATATCTTCAAATTTTGCTTCAAACAATAATGGAATAACCAATAATATAGTTTGATTGTTTTTGTATTGACTGCATTCTTCTATCATTTTTTCTTTAATTAAGGGGTGAAGCATTTTTTCAATCCATTCCTTGCTTTCTGAATGTTTAAAAATAATTTTCCTTAAAAGTTTTCTGTTTATTTCCCTTTCTGAATTGTTCTTATTATCAATAATTTTATTTCCAAAATAATCTAAAATTTTTTTATATCCATATGTGTTTGGTTTGATTAATTCTCTTGATAAATGATCTGCATCTAATATTGGTATGTTTTTATGTTTTCTAATGTAATTAGTTATGGTTGTCTTCCCACTTGCAATACCTCCTGTTAAACCAATTCTTCTTTGGTTGTTTTTTGATTTTTGAAGAATATCCATATAATTAATAATAATCTAATTACTTAGTTTCTTTAGTATTAAAGAGTAGTTAGTATAAATTAAAATACTAAAAAGTTTGAGCCAGTTAGATTACAATTGGTCGTTTGTTGATGACAGTAAGGTAACACCCAAGGGGTTTCTTTTTGCTGGGATATCTGCTGGTTTAAAAGCTTCTAATAAAAAAGATTTAGCACTAATCCTCGCTCCAGAAGGAAGTATTTTTAGTGGGATGTTTACCCAATCAATAGTTCGCGCTTCTTGTGTGGATATTTGTGAGGAAAGGATTAAAACAACTTCAGGTTTTGTAAGAGCAATACTAATTAATTCTGGTCAAGCAAATGCATGTACAGGAAATCTTGGCATTCAACATTTTCAAATTGCTACAGGAAAGATTTCGGAACTTTTAGGAATAAAAGAAGAAGAAGTTTTAATGTGCTCAACTGGTGTAATTGGTGTTCCAATACAAATAAATCATTTAGTAAAAAATTTACCGAATTTAGTTAGTGATTTAAAGGGTAATAATTTTCAAAATGCAGCAGAAGCAATTTTAACTACTGATTTGACTTTGAAAAAAGTGTCAATAGAGACGATTATTCAAGGTAGAAAAATAAAAATAGCAGGATTTGCAAAAGGTTCAGGAATGATTTATCCCAACATGGCTACAATGCTTGCTTTTCTAACCTGTGATGCGGGTATTCAAAAAGAAGAATGGGACAAAATGATTGCTATCGCGGTTAAAAAATCTTTTAATGCAATATCAGTTGATGGAGAGACAAGCACAAATGATTCTTTTGTTGGAATAAATGCAGGAGAGAAAATTGAAAAAAGGTTTTTTCCAATTATCCAACAAGGGATTGATATTGTATGTCAGAACTTGGCAAAAAATATTGCAAGGGATGGAGAGGGAGCAAATTGTTTATTAGAAGTGTTGGTTCAAGGAGCAAAAAATACAGATGATGCAATTATGCTCGCGAAATCTATTTGTAATTCTGCCTTGGTAAAAACTGCGATACATGGTTGTGATCCGAATTGGGGACGAATCATTTCTGCTGCAGGCAATTCTGGAGTTAAATTTAATTTAAATGACGTTGACTTGTATATAGGAAACGCTCAGATTTTGGAAAACGGCAAGTTAAATAAATATGATCCACAAAAAGTCAAAGACTATATTAATTCCAGAATGAAAGGTAGATATTTAGTAGATGATATTGTAAAAATTATGATTAATCTAAATTCTGGCGAATCGAAAGGCACAGCTTGGGGGTGCGATCTTTCTAAAAAGTATGTTGAAATAAATAGCGAATACACTACTTAACCTCAAAAGCATTGCAGGAGAATGCTTTTGAGGTGATTAATATTTCTTTGTAACGATTTTCTAACAGAGACTTATAGGCAGATTTTTAACCATGATGCATCATATTCTGATGCTTTCATTTTTCTTGATTTGCGAATATATTTGCATCCGGCAATATGATTGCCACTCAAAATTTTATATACACCTAACCAAAAGAAGGAATTTCCATTATCTTCATCTAGATTGACTGCTTGTTCCATAATTTTTACTGCTTTCTTATTTTTGTTTTTAAATGAATAGGAGTTTGCTACTGAATAGTGAAATGATATATATTCATTGAGGTCTTCGTCTTCAATCGGTTCGATCTCAATATATTTTTTAAAATCTTGAAGAGCAATTTCAAACTTTTTTATATCTTCTTGGTTAATTCTGGCATACGCTCGATTAAGGAATGCGTTTTTAAATTGAGGATCCAATTCAATTGCTCTTGAATAATCATTCTCAGCTTCTTTATATAATTCAAATTGCTCTTTTGAATAACCTCTTTCAACGAAAATGTCT
>QCLE01000009.1 GCA_003214815.1 Prochlorococcus sp. AG-412-J13
TACTATAAGAGTATTTATCATGGTTAAACGTTGTTTTCTTATCCTTGTTAAATGATTTAACTAATATTGTAGTAGTGAGGATTATTATAAGTAAGATTAGTAAATCTCCAACAGTTATACCTCTCTCCTTAAGATTCATTGTAAATTTTAAATTTTCTTTAATATAGCCTCTTTATATTTAAAAAATTAATATTTTTTACAAAGACACCTAAAAATATATATTAAGGAAATATAAAGAGAATATAAAAATTTCAAAACTAAAGGCTTTTAGTTCATATAAAAATAATAGGTTAAATTTATAAATGAATATAAAAAAAAATATTATCAGTTCAAACAATCCCGATTTTTTCTCTAAAGAGATGTTTGTCACAAAAAAACTCTTAACGAAAATCAACTAAAATATACTTATCAAAAACAGTTAATCTCAGATCTAGATTATAAGCATAAGGAATGGTCAAAGTTTGTTAGTAGTTAGTTTTAAAAGATTTCGTTAATTATATTTAAAAGTTTCTTTCTTTTAATTGTATTTTTCTCCTCCGAATATAATGTCACTTCATCATTAATAGTAGGCTTTGCTTCATAAGCTAAATACCAAAGAATAAATCCTGCAGGAAATATTAAAATATGCATAACTAAAATTAGTTGACTTAAATAAAATATAGTGCAACACTTGTAATGTGCAAGTGTGACACTAAAAAATTTTTTATTATGCCCTCTCAGAGGAAAAGAATTGGGTTTTTGCCAAGTGAAGAAGTTCACGAAATTATTGAAAAATTGTGCTCAGCTAATGAAATTAGTCAGTCAAAAGTTACAGGTTTATTGGTTGAAGAAGCATTAAGGTCTAGAGGAGTATTAGGCGACTCTTTTGATTCCAAAAGTAATGATAAAAAAGATTTTATCAATTATTCTTTTGAACAAAAACCATTCTCTAAAAATAAAATAACCCCTGGTAAATGGGACGATTATACAGTTAATAAAAAAGTATTCTCCGACGATATCAAAATGATGCATGAATTCATTGAGTTTAAGTATTTTAAGAAAGTCATGAAGCAAAATAATAATATAATTGAATAACTAGTGTCACACCTCTATCATGCATATTAGATAGACTTTTAAGGTCATTTAGCAATCAATGAATTACTATTAATAAAACTATTACTAAATAATTGCTAAAAAAGGGATCCTAAAATTAATTGAATCTATAAAATTCAGCGGACTAAATCCTCGTGGAGATATGAACCTTAGCCCGCTTTAAAAAAATAGCAATAAAAAAATATAAATACAATAAACATGTAAATTTACTTTCGATATAATATTGGTATATTAAAACTCTAAATCTAAATTGCAGTAACTTAAATTAGTGATGACAAACAGGATTAAATATGTGATCATTTTGAAAATCTCCAGCAAATAGAGAAACTTAAATAGAGAAACTTAAAAATAAAGATATGTTAATTATGCTTGATAGGATAGTTAGAAATTATGAAGGAAAAGTTCTAAATAAATGAAACTCTTATTAATCCCACTATTAGCTTATCTTTCTTTACCAAATCCTTTACATAGCTCTCATTTTTATAATCAGAGAGATCTTATAGTCACTTAAGAAAGCACTAAAGAATCTTTCGAGTTAGCAAAGTACCTTAAAGATAATGGTGTAGTTAAATATTCAGCATATTGGTGCCCTAATTGTCTTAATCAAAGTGAACTATTTGGTAAGAAAGCTTACAAGCGACTTAATGTAGTTGAATGTGCAAGAGATGGCTTTGCTACTTTTAAAGTCATTAAATTTACCCGCTAATTACGTCCTAAATCTAATAATTTACATAACTAACCCTAGAAATAATATTGGTTATTAAGAATTATCCCAAACTTGCTTGGTTCTTCTCCAACCTTGAGCGATTAACTTTATCCTTTCATCTCTAGCTGTATAAACTATAAGTTCTTCTCTTGTTAGCATAAAAAATAATTATCTCCCGATAAACCAATAATTTTCTTATAATCAATAGATATAAATTTCAAAAACGTATCTTTATTTTGTTTATTCTTTGAAAATCTTTTGATCCTTAAACGGTTCGAATTTATAAGCCAAAAATCTTCTTTCAAACATAATTATATTTATATTTTCTCAATTGGTGCCATTGTTAATCCTTTGCTGACGAGTTGTTCATGATATAGCTCTGCCTGTTCAAGATTTCCTCTCCATAATTCCGCTGAACCTGTCTTATCAACTTTTTTGTTAAATCCCATGCCATTTTTTCACTAATACCTGGGATTATTGTCAGAAGACAATTTGCGACATGATGATAAGTATTAAAATTATCATCAAGAACTATAATCCTTGCTTCTGGATATTTTGCTTTTGATTTCGTTTGATCTAAGACTGTACTTGGTGAATTAAAGATTATTGTCTGTGCTAGTTATAGTCATTTTAAATTTCACCTAAGATCATCAATCGAAAAGTATTGAAAATGTCTAGAGTTTTAATTTAAAACGCGACATGCTGTATATGAAAAAGCCGATGATTTTAAATATAGTTGTTATGTTAAAACTATGTTCAGAAAGCTTACACAGATTTAAACCATTAACTTCCTAAAATGTCCGAATTTCTTTGACTGAGATATAAATACTTTATAAATAAAAAGATAATATATTGCAAATCTTGAATCTTTACTAATTTGTATCAGCTACATTCTTAAAAAAATCACAATAAGTCATCAATTCTGATTCGGTTTCAATTTTTAGATTTAAATCATCAATTGCCTCCTTGGTATCAATTCTGTAGCCATACCAATCCAGACATAAGTCTCTCTGCCTTTGCGTGTCAGAAATCTCAAGAATATCTAATTTATTCGATGTATTTGCACAACCCCACATTAAAGCCATGAAAGGAATTAAAAAAATTAAGCGTTTCATTTTTTTCTGTTAACTAATCCATAAATACATAATATAGGATTAACAATCAAAACAATCAAAAAAGGAGGTGGAGGACCTCCACCAACAATTGTTCCAGAATTAATAATATTGAATAAAGCTACTGCTAACAAACAAGTCATTTAAGCTAGTTCACCTAATAAAACCTTTTTTAAAGATTTTTTATCTTAGATAGAGCTGCAAATAATCAATAAAAGACCAATTCCTAAATTACTTGCTGCTACAACATATGCAGTCCCTCTTACAATAAGTAATGTTTCCGTTGAAGCAATGCCTGCAATGGTTTCTACAGAAAAAATTAGAAGGAATATAATTTATAATCCCACCAGAATATGAAGTGACCCTGTAATTTTTAAAATATTTTTTAAATTCATAATAATAAGCGTTTTTTATTTCTTCTTATCTTTGATCTACTTTCAATTAATACAATTATGGTTCTAACTTTTTATAAAATTTTGCGTAGACATTTTCAAAAAAAAAATCTTGCTTATGAACTTACACTTTTTGAAACATTAAAAATGCAATATTGATTTCTTATAGGTTTGATTATAAGAGTTTAACTAAATCAGTACTAGCAGGAAAGAAAGTATAAATAATATAAGAAGTAAGTAAGGAATATAAACAACTTCTTGAGGAAGTTTGGAAGAAAACCTCTATGTAAAATAGTTCCTTTTAAAAATAAGGAGTATAGGGGACCTCTGTCTTCATTGAGTCACCATAGTAACTTTCAGATGACTTTATTAAGATCCAATAAATGAAATTTAGAAATAATTTTTCCATAAGTATATCTATAGCTTTTCTTATTGAAAACAGAATATCAAATTAAAACATCGTAGGAAATACTTATTTAGTAATCATCTCATTTATTTTCTTTTAAACAGCAGAACAAACATCACTCATCTCAGACAAGACAAGGGTTGCGGTTGATCGATATTCGTGACGTCACGATTATCAGTTACTGAAAGATAGATATTTTTTTAATAAAAATAATTAATTACTGAAATCCAAGCTAATTTTTTGTCTTACCTTGAAGCTACTCAAAAAGCTCAAAAGAAACGAATGATAATTATTGGAAAATTTGCTGAATATAAAAATAATTATCCTCAAAGATCAAAAGCAAATTTAGCTTTAACAACAGTTATGAGTGAGGAAGGTTGGTTAAAATATGTCATTTGTAATGACGTTTCTGCTTTCAAAGCGTAAAAGGTTAAATTAAATTGACTTTCTGGGTGGCATCCTTTAGCTGAAGCTGCATCCGTTTCTAACTTACTCGTATTTTGAAGATCAGAAGGACCTGTTCTTAAATTTCACATTATTATCTATTTCAAAAGATATAAACTTTTCATTCTATCTAAGCCATGAGAGGTTATCTCGTTGGATTATTTGAAAATAAATTCCAACTAAAGTTTAGAAATAAAGGTAATCCTAGTAATAGTATTGGTAGGCCAGAACCTATTAATTCCAATACAACTATACATCCAGAAACACAACAACAATCATGATCTGCCTTAGTGCCTAACAAGTGTGAAGCATTTGAGATTCCAGTTAATGATGGGGCTTTTGTGATTAACCAAGACTCTAATTACTTTGAGCATGAAGCAGTTCAACCTACTCAGGATGAATTATTTGAAACTGTATTACCAGCTATATCGAAATTAAATCTGAATGAAGTATATGGCATTGAGGCAAAATGTTCTCGCCTTGAATAAATCCAACAAAATCTTGAAATACATTCTGATATGGCTAAGCCAATAACAAGTAAAGCTAAATACCTTTAATCCACTTGCCATTTATTAAACATAAACAAATAAACTAAAGAATTAATCAGTGAAAACTGCACTTATACAAAACGTATTCGTTTCTGGTCAAAGGCCGAAATTTCTGAATCAGCTGATGCGAGAATTCAACACTATATGAATCTCCACGATATTGTGAATACGTCATTGTAAATGAGTGAATGAATTATAGAGAGCCCTTAACGGAAGATTTTTTTACTATAAATATTCAATATATAATTAAGTATTAATTATTAAATTGACTAAATTTAAAACTTATGATTAAAACCTTACAAATCAAAATCTTGAAAAAGTTATTGCTTGCTATAGCTTTGCCGATAACTATTTTTGGTATTAATCCTAATGAGGTCAGGTCAGAGGAATCTAAAGGTGTATATGTTACTGGTAATTATGGAACTTCATCTTTTACTAGTGCTGATTGGAAAGCAACAGTTAATAATCTCGCTCATAAAGGAAATTTAAAATTTGATAATGGAACTGGTTGGGAAGCAGGCTTGGGTTATGACTTCGGAAGACTTAGAACGGAATTATCATATGGTGAATCCACTAATAAGATAGAAAGTATAACTGCCACAATAAACGAGGGGATTTTCAGCGGAACATCAGTAATATCAAGTGCATCAGGAGACTTGAAAATTAACAATGTTTTGATAAATGGATATTTAGATTTTCCCATTGGAAGGAAATTCATAAAATATATTGGAGCGGGAATAGGTGGATGTAAATTAGATATTGATAACATTACCGTTGATGGAGAAGTACTGGAATCTGCCAGTACTTGGTTGTTTGGCTATCAAGGAAAACTGGGATTAAGTTATAGACTTACTAAAAATTTCAATATCTTTGGAGAAGGAATTTATTCAGCATTTAGCGACTTGGGTGCAGCAGGTGAAAAATATGGCTTAGAAAGTAGTAGTGATATTAATTATCGTGCAGGTCTCATTTTAAAATTTTAAAGTAATTTCTAAAAAAACTGGTTTTCTTCTAGAACTGTTCTAATAAATCCATATGCTTTTCTTGCATCTTAGATAGTTTCTATTACCACTAATAGCTTCTTATGCTGATTGAGAGTATATTTTAAACCCTTTACATTGTTCAATTTATTGACTATTAATTAAATAAAAAGACTAAGCTTAAAGTATTAAATGGATAACTATAGTAATACTGTAAATTGGTTTTTTGGAAAAGCGAGAGAATTTTTTGGACCAGAGCCGGGTGCTCTTGTACCGTTAAATATTCTTGCCGCTTTTTTCGCACATGAACACTCCGATGCTTCGATGAGAATCCTGCATGGGTATACTTCTATTGGTCTTGTTATTGGGATTTTTAGTGCATTTAGTATTTTTATGAATATCCGTTCAACATTTAAAAAGATAAGAGTTTTCATACCTTTGCTAATAATTAATGTCTGGGCTTTCTATGTGAATACATGGGTAGCCATAAATGGTATGGGTATACCTTACGGTAAACAATTTCATATATTTTTATCAATTTTAATTATCGCAAATTATTTTGTATTTAGAAGGTATACAAATTTAAAAGAGGTAACTTAAATAATTTACTTATAAATTACTTTAACTTAAAAATATATCGATAAATGAATGCAAATAAATGAAACGACACCTCCTCCCACCACTTTTCAAACAATTTAATAGAAGTAGTTTCTTTTCATCATTTAGTTAAAACATCTGCCAGTATTAGATGCTGAAGAGATTAAAAAGCAAGAGCAGAAAGAAGCTATTGAAAGGTTGCTCCATTAAACATTCAAAAAAACTTTGTTAGGTCAAATTTAACTATGTTGAAATGTTCTATTGCTCCACACATGGACGCACGAGTAGCTGCTAATTCAATGGGGCATTCAATCCAAGTAAACAATGCTACTTGCAACTCAACCTATGCAAAGAAAGATGCTATAAAAGCATTAAGGAAACTAAATAAATGAAAAGCTTTCTACTTGCAAACAAATTATATTGATGTCATTGAGATACCCACCAAGGTGGAAATTGATCAAGAGTCTGTGTCTATTGATTTGGAAGATGATTTGTAGATAACTTTATTAAATTAGTGAATAAGATTAAAAGCAACCCGAAATATTATTTTCGGAGGTAAATAGAGGTTTATATTTTGCAGAGAGGTTGTAAGTTCTTCGTGTAAGTCCAGTTGATGTATAAACCAAACCTTTCTTTATTATTGCAGTAAGCTTATTGCTTTCATTACTTAAAGATCACCAAGAACTTTTTTATTAATCTTTTTCATTTATTAATGTTGGAATTTTAGTTTCTGGACGGTTCTACTACTTTTCTTAATTTAGCTATATTTATCTATTGCTATATTCCTTGATGTTGATAGTTTGGTATATGATCAATCCTTTTAAAAAACTCAATCTTTTTAAATTCAAAGAAAAGAAAAATCTTCTGACCATTGCTGAGCAGATAGAGCTAGAGCTTCGGAAAGAAAAAATTGAAAAGGCAATAAGATCTAGAGCTTATATATCAGAAATCAATCAAAGATATAACAAGATGACTGATAAAAAGAGAAAGAACTTTTTTAGAAAAGCCGCATAATATTTATCAGTTATTCAATTAATTTGCATTATTAATGTAATTGCTCTTGATAAGGAATGCTAATTCCTCCTCACATTCCGCAAATACAATACGCTTATGATGGTGGTTTTTCTACCATTGCCTTTGGCTTATTTGGAAGCTACATTGTTTGTCTTTTAATCTTATTGATACCTTTTGTCGTTTTTAAATTTAAGAAGCAGAAATAAAATTGTTTAAAAAAAAGTTGGTTAGCTTGTAAAAACTATTTTTTTTTGTTTTATTGAGTAAAACTTTTAAAAATGTTAACTTTTCATTTTTTATTATTTGTCTCATTTATTTCATGGACAGGTATAGCAATTATTGGCAAAGGTAAAAATTCAACAGAGATAAAAATTCACTCACAAAAAGTTTTAGAGAGCTTTAATTTATCTATTAAGAACTTCTTTAAATTAGTTGAACTTCTTGTAGAAGAGACTACTGATTCAAACAAAAATGGAACATTAAAAGAAGTTAAAGCAAATGTTTCTATTGCAAAAAAAAATGTAATACAACTTTTTAAAGTGGAAAATAAAGAAAACAAAAAAACAGCTTAATTTTTAAGAGAAAATTCTGAGAGTGTTTAACGATATAGCACAGATTCAAGTTAACCTCATTCGCCCTTTTCAAATGGCATGAGGGTGTAGATAAACAATTAACAATTAATAACTAAAAGTGAATGGATAGAACAAAACAAATAAAAGAAGCTCATACTTATCAATTAAACATATGGGAATAACCAAAAAAAAATGTAAATTTATGAAGGTTATAAAAGTGGCTAACTTTATTAAACATACAAAGCAAATTCAAGAGGATACCTAATTACTCGGGCCTGCATGCTCACTTAGAAGCATCGTTGATAACGGTACAGTTAGGACTGAGACCTACTAAGATGACAAAATTAGAGAAGTTTCAAAATATTGGTCTTAACTCTTATGAAACAGTTAAGGTTTTTTATTTATTCAAACCAGGCATTGGGTTGGATAAAGAATACTAACGGAATAATCATCAAGAAGAAATGGATAAGTTTATAGATAACTTAGTTACCAAACCAAGAATGCAGATTAATGAGTTCGTTGCGTTCGTTAAAGACAATTACTTTGCTCCTGAAGGAGTAGAAGTGGAAAACGAAGTCGTTATTTGGAGATGGACTTGAGCTTATGAAGTACTATAATTTCCAATATTAGTTTCAAGAATTATCCATATTCGAATTATTATGGACATTTTTTAATTATCTAATCTTATAAAACTAGGTATAGCTTTTACGATTCTACTGTCTAGTACTTCCATAGCGCAGAACTGGTGTAAAATCCCTGTAGGAGCGGACTAAATCCTCGTGGAATTTACAGATTTAAGCCCACTTTATATATAGCTAAGGGAAATCAGAGTGGCAAGGTAGGACTAGTCTGAGACGACTAAGAGAATCTTGAAAATATTTTCATCTCGCTCTCTCGCGATCAGTTGACACTTTATCTATTGGTTGAAAAACTGGATCTTTTTCTCAACTATTCTAAAGTTCATATCTATAGCTCCTTTTCTTAAAGGAATAATATTTTGGTATTCACCTTCATAGCAATCTTGCGCTGCTTGTTTGCTTGGGAATTGTGAGAGTACAGTAAACGGTCCGTCATATCCTTCTCTTACATCTGTTTTATAATCAACTAGTAATGTTTTTGCTCCACAACCTTTTACAACCACATCATTTACTCTTGCGAAGTATTTACCTGCTTGCTCTGGATTTATAATTCTGCCAGAAATCATTACATAACCTACATTCCTGTTTTTTGGAACTTTATAACCAATCGCAAGCCCAGCAAGGCACGCAATTAAACCAATTAAAATAGTTTTTTTCATTTAAAATTTGATTTTTATAAATGTTATACGATCCTTTCTAAGTTGACATAAAAAATTATTGCTATTAATTATGTAGAGACTTTTTTATTAAATGCCATTAGACGTATTTCTAACGTACATGTGTGTTGTGGTTATAGCTTTGCTTATTAGAAGAGAGATCAAGCTTACTAAAGCTAGATAGTTATGAGAATTAACTCTAAAACCATAAGCTTGTTGTTAAAAATAACTGTCTGTATTTTGGTATTTGTTATTTAGTTATTGCTGTTGCTTATCCAACGCTTTCTTAGAAATAAGGCATAAATCTTTTGACCTATCGCTCCATAGATACCTATAACTATAAGAAATATCGAGAATAGGATCACTGAACAAAATCTAATTATTATTGTTATCTCTTAAATAATTTGAATATGGAAGTAGATCGAGACAATTTGTAAGTTACTTCTCTCTAATTTTTCTCCATCTGAAATACATATATCACATATAAATTTCTAGCATATAATTCTTTGTTCCATTTTCTAATATATTTTTTGAAAATTTATTATTGAACATTCCACTTTCAATTAATCCTTTTTTCTAATCTATTTCCTCTTTCATTGCTGTTGTTGCTCTTATAATTTCTTCAATATTTCATATTCAACATGTAACACCTAAACGCCCAAGATCTTTTAATCCTTTTACACTTCCCATTAAGAGTTTTGCATCTGAAGGGGAATGAGATTTGATATTAAAGAACTCTTTCTGCCAGGCTTTGTCATTCCATTTAGCAGGCATACTAATAAAGTTGTTTTAGTTTTTTTAGCTTTGTTTATCTACAAAGTCCCAGACTTCATCAATAGCATCATAAAAATCACAGGTATCTGGTTTTTTCATCTAAGAGCTTTCATAACAAACATCGATTTCAGCATTTATAAACTCTTTAATTCTTCTAATGTGATTACCACCACCTGAGTTTTGATTTAAATTATTTATGTCATTTAACATTTTTACTAATCCATAGGTAACATTAAAAAGTGTCGTATTTCTACTATATAAAACTATTATTTCTTGGCTATAAAACTAATGGAAACTTTTGCTATGACAAGCTTTTGAGTTTTGCCATACCCACTAAAATATGCTATAAAATTTATCTTCAAAAAGAAGTCTATGGAGATTGTGCTGCAGCAAAATTAGACACAAACCCGAAGATATATTTAAGAACAATCAATAATTATAGACCATATTTTTCACACTCATCTCGCACTCCCTAAGAAGGTTCTAAAAACGTTTGAGTTTTCCGTTTAATTAACTCACTCAGAAACATTTAATTTTTAATCAACATTATTACAACAGTTGCAATTCAAAAAAATAGTCCATGGTTCAAAATGAAGAAATAAATATTTGAAGCTATCTAGAAGAACACTAAGTAAGCATATGAAATACCTTAACTATGGTCATCATTACATTTGTATGTTTGCAAGGAATACTAGAAGCACAATCCTATTGAATGTAGATCATTTAGAGAAATATCTCTGCCAATCTGTTGCATCTGTTTTTAAAAAATAAATCAGCATATTTACGCATGTATATAAAAAAATAATTATTGTAATTTCAGCTTGATCTAACAAGATCTAGGCAAAACAAAGAGGTTGATATCTAAGTCAGGCAAGTCAATCTCTTTTTTAATGTCTTAAATTAATTATTAAAAATAAGACTACTTTAAAACGTAGTCATTGCAGTTAGTTTTTTATGTCTCAGGGCAGACTTGAACTGCCGACCTCCGGGCTATGAATCCGGCGCTACTAACCAACTGAGCTACTGAGACTTGCTGTAACTTTACTATTTTACAGGTTTAATAAGCAATATATTTATTTAATTTCTACTGAATCCATAAATGTTTTCTTCTTAGATTCTGTCGAAATCCTTCTTTGATAGTTCTTTGTATGTAGATCAATATCGTGTTCCATAGCTGCGGCTACTTTCTCGTTTCTTATTTGCTTCCATTCTTTATCTGTAGCTATGCGTATAAGCCATATATGAAGCAAATCATAGGCAGTTATACTTTTTTGTTGTGAATTCTTTGTATTCTCTCAGAATATCTCAGGTACAGAAGAAAACCAATCTGGGAAATGTTTTCTATTTCTTTGATTTAACCAACCGCCGAGGGTTATGTTATTTACACAAACTCCTAAATCATTGTTCTTATTATCTGGGTTCCATGGAAAGGTTTTATCTATTGATGACATTATCTTTAGCATAGATTTCTCATGTAAAAACTTCTGGCATTGATGGAATCGATCAAGCAAATGAAATTTATCTATCCAATGGATAAAGACACAATGAACAATGCTCATCTTTTGATTTGGTTCTCTTTTGACCTGGAATATAAACCAACATTAGACCTTTATTGTCTTCTGGTTTTATATGCCAAAGTTCGTGACGCCTTAAACCAAAAAAGAGAATCATTGCAAATATCCATTGCTCTATTTGATATGTAAGAGCAATTGAATTTAAATATGCTTCTGCTTCTTTCTTAGTTGGTATACAGCGTATGTCATTCATATCTGAATTGCGATCATATCTTTTTTCCTTTTACTTGATTGGGGATATAACTCTCTTAATGGTGCTAAGTCTAGCTTTCTAAGCAAGATTGGTTCATCTCCTTTGGATTCCATTAACTAATACTTGCCTGATGACGTCTAATGTATTTAATCTGTTTTATTGCTTATTAGAACCAACCTCATATTCTCCACTCCACTTCTTTAATGAGTCGAATTTAAATGGTATATCAGACTCAACTAATTTATTTAAATTGCAATGATGATTACTCATGGATGACTCTTTCATTACTTTTAATAAATGATCTTTAGTTATTGATCTAACCTCTGACCATTTATAAATACGAGATGTAACCTCTCGGTCCCAATCTTCTGAAAGCTTTATTAATTGCGTGATGGGTACACTCGTGTTCCATTCTTCATCTCCAATGTATAAACATAAATTTGCAGCAGTTTTTATATCATCCAAATTTTTCTTGATCAAAGGTAGCAATAAACATTGGAAAAACTTATCCTTTGACCTTACTTTATATAATGCGATCTAGCTATCTTCCTTAGTGTGTGACGACAATCATTACTACTTAGTCCATCAATTATAATCTCCCATGATTTAATATTTCTGGATCTTGATGTCATAGTTTTTGTACCCTATAATCTAGGAATAATGGTTAGAAAGAGATAAAAATTACCTCGGTTGGTTAGCTAAAAAAATATACCCCAAGCAATTTAATAGTATACCCATAAGTTAAAAATAATGAAATTGGTGCTTTATCCTTCGCACTGATTAAAAATTATAAACACATTAAATTACTGTTGTATCATTGTATTTATTTGATAGCAATAAATCTCATGAATTAATAAATACTAGTGTCAAGGTGCTATAAATCGCCCGCTCAACCCAGCTGAGCTTCCGAGACATGGGAATATGGTAATGCATTTTTTGTACTTAATTACCATTTTGAAAATTTAGTTGTTTATGAGCCTCATATATAGCAATACCGCATGCTACAGAAAGATTTAGACTCCTAACACCTTTTTGATCATTGTTTCCAGTCTGTAAATTCGGCATAAATATTGATATTAAAAAGTCGCTTTTATCAATAATGGAATCTGGCAATCCTGAATCTTCTCTCCCAAATAGCAAAATATCATCTTGCTTAAATTTAAAATCATTCAAATATAATCCATTTTTTTTACTAAAAGAAATTATTCTTTTTGTTGCTTTTGAAGTCAAAAATTTTTCATAATTATCATACTTTTTAACAGTAACTAGAGGCCAATAGTCTAATCCTGCTCTTTTTAAATATTTATCTTCTAGTTTAAAACCCAAGGGCTCTATAAGATTTAAAGGTATATTAAACGCAGCACATGATCTGGCAATATTACCAGTATTTTGTGGGATTCTAGGTTCAAAAAGAGCGACTTCCAATTTAAGTAGGTATTTCAATACTTATTTCATCTATTTTGATTGCTCTGCCGTTTATTGCCAGCCAATTATCTTTTGATATTTTGGTTATTCTCTTTTGAAGTTCCCCGATTCTTTCAATATAAGTATTACCAATTTTATATTCAGAGACCAGACTCCAACCTACTTGTTCTCCAACAATAATTGTTATGCTTTTTCTTTTCATTAAGAGACTCATAAGTGAATTCATTTTTGTTGACCATTCTTTTTGTCCCTTGCCAATACTTTTCATAACGAATCCGCCAATCGAATCTATTAATAATGGACCTTCTTCTTTCCTTAATGTATTTAAAAGATCTGTCGTTTCTATTAATTTCCAATCTTTTGGTCTTCTTTTTCGATGTAAATTAATTTTATCTTGCCATTCTTTATCATCCAAATTGTTTTCAGATAAGGCAACATATGATAATTTTTTTACCTCCTTTGCAAGATGCTCTGCGAATTCACTTTTGCCACTCTTTGTCCCCCCTGTAATGCAAACTATATGAGATGAATATTCACTAATACTTAAATTCTTTGCATTCATAAACTCTCTATTATTTAGAGAAATACCACCATGTTGCTAAAGGAATAATTGTGGCAGCAATTAACAACCCTATAACTATATAAGTAGCAGTTGAACTTTCAGTATCTTTTGATCTCATAGTGTTAAAATTTGGATCCACTACAGGGTTGTCAATAGATGAAGGCTGACTTTTTTCGTAATTTATAATAGTTTTCTGTTGAGTAATACCAAAATATTTATTTATACTACTAATTTCATTTGCGTATGTAGTAGAGGGGATAAGAATAAAAATTAAGCCAGTAAAGATAAGAGAAAGTATATATTTATTGATGTTTAGGTTCATTTTAAAAGGTTTTGGTTAATTATATATGAAAAACCATATGTTTGAGTAATTTTAAATGTACTAAACAATATAATAATTGCATAATTTAATTAGAAATAACATATTTAAAATATGGGATTCAATGGAAAATCATTAATATTAGTCGGTGCAATACTCTTTATTTTTCAGATAGCAAATTTCATTTCAATAGAAACAATCACTCCTGAGCTTGAAAGAGCACAAGTTTTAGCTGCAATAGCTTCATTAATTATTATTTTGATAGGTTTTTTATTTAAACAATTCGAACCATTAGCTGGTGAGAAAGCTGCTTTAAAAGGAGAAAATAAGTTTCTCTTCGAAAGAAACATGCCGGATGAAGTTATTGATGAACTTGCATGGGGTTCTGAAGCGATATTAACTTCTACAGCAGCAGCAGCAATATTAATCCACAATGATGGCGTTAATATAATGAGGAGGGGAATCACTTCAAGTAATGATTTTAAACCTGGGGAAACTTGTCTGAGATCTATAAAAGATATGAAACTAATATCATTGGCAAACACTAAATTTTATCCTGGTAGAGATGAATTTTTTAATTTTTGTGCCGACATTCCATCTATATTAGTTGTACCTATAAATAATAAGGCTTTTATATTGATAGGAGGCTGGAGTGCTAAGTGTTTTACGAAGTCTGATGAGAAATGGATTAATAACTGGTCTAAAAAAATTAATAATATTTTTTCAAAAAATAAAATTTAAAAATAAATTATTGATTTAACTCTTTTATCTTTTGCTTTAAAACTTACTGATTCAGAATTTAAATTATAGTAAGCATTTTCTGAATTTATTTCATATTTATTTTCGTTATTTTCATCTTTTATTATATATTTTACTGGATTGAAAAATTCTATTATGTTATCTGAACCCAATATGGCTTTACCTGAATTTAAGATGATATTTTGATTTTCAAATCTAATATTACCCTCTAATAGATAGTTAGTATTTTCTATATTCCAAATAAAAGTATCAGCATATAAAATATCTCCATCTTTTTTAAGAGTTTTTAATTTAACATTCCCTTTCAATTTAAGTAGTTTATTGTTGTCTGATAATGAAGATTCTTCTGAACTAATAATATATTTAGTTTCTTCCCCATTGAGAATATTAATGATAGGTTTTATTAATTCGAATTTTAATTCAATATTGTCATAACTTGAATTTGGACTGGTAATTGAATATATTTTATCTCCACTTTTAGAGAATATAGTCATATTTAAACTGTCTATTTTTTGTGTAACTTTATTTTCATCAATTACATTTGGGGCGCAACCAAGCATAAATAATGGCAGGAAAATTATTAATCTATAAATGTTGCTCATACTCCAGTTTATTTATGATTGGAGTGGGTTTTGGAAGACTTGAGTTACTTACTAATAAACCCCAACTTAATTGTTGTTTCCAAGGAATTTCTTCTCTGTATATAGATCCAAGTTGTTCATTAATTTTTGTAGATAATTCGGGCAATAATGGTAGTAATAACAATCCTATTATTCGTGTACTCTCTAAAACGTTATAAATAATTTGTTTAACTAGAGGTAGATTATCTTTCTCTTTTATTAACAGCCATGGCTGATTATCATTCAAATACAAATTTGTATTAATTGCTAGGCTAAGTACTTCATTAGCTGCTAGATCTAATTTGTAGTTATCAAAGTTATAAATATAATTTTTGACTGCAATTTTGATAGAATTTTCTAATTTATTTTCATTTAAAATTTCTTCATTATTTGGCACTTTATTATCAAACCATTTTCTAGACATAGATGATGTTCTATTTAATAAATTGCCAATTGTATTAGCTAAGTCATTATTGATAATGTCAACAAATCTTTTATCTTGAAAATCTCCATCATTTCCTAGTGATATGTCTTTAATGAGGTACCACCTTACAGGATCATTTCCATATTTTGTAAGCAATAAATCAGGGTCTAGTACATTTCCCAAGCTTTTACCCATTTTTTGCCCCTCTCTTGTAAGAAACCCATGCCCAAAAACCTTTTTAGGAACTTTCATATTGGCAGAAATGAGCATTGCGGGCCAATATACAGCATGGAATCTTAGAATATCTTTACCAATAAAATGAACATCAGCTGGCCATCCTTCATTAATTGATTTTTCCAATGAATGTTCTGTCGCATCAGAACTAATGGCGCTTACATATCCAAGTAAAGCATCAAACCATACATAAAAGGTATGGTTATCATAACCAGGTACAGGAATTCCCCATGTGACATTTGTTCTTGAAATTGAAAAATCCTTTAAACCTCTAGATACAAAATTTACAATTTCATTCTTTCTTTCTATTGGCTCTATAAAAGAAGGTTCGTTGATTATTTTCTCAATTTCTTTTTGATATTTTGAAAGCCTAAAAAAGAGATTCTCTTCATTTTTCCATTCTAGATTTTTTTGATGTATGGGACATTTGTATGTTGATGAATTTTCTGGATTATCCTTAAATTCTTCACAACCAACACAATACCAACCTTTTTGAACCCCCATATAGATATCATCTGATGCTTTTACTCTTTCATAAAATTCATTAACAACAAATTCATGATTTTTTGAGCTTGTTCTTATAAATTTATCAAAGGATATATTCCAATTTTTCCAATTATTATTAAAGACTTCTGAGATTTCATCACAATGTGATTTTGGTTCAATACCCTTTTCGTTAGCTGTTCTTTGTATTTTCAAACCATGTTCATCAACACCAGTGATGAAAATAACATCTTCACCTGCAAGCCTTTTATACCTAGCTATTGAGTCACATATTATTGTTGTATATACACTTCCTAAATGAGGTTTATCATTAACATAGTATAAAGGGGTAGTAATGACAAAAGTCATAAAGCTTTTTTATTAATACTAACAGATATTTTTTAAACTAATATCAACCTATTATATTTATTATCTTATTAATAAATAAACTCTAAAAGATTACTATCATTTATAATATATTTAACTTTATATATTTTATTACTATATATTTCTATTGATACAAATAGAGTAATAAGTATTTCTAGTGAATAATCTGGAAAATAAACCAAAGCAATATTTTTTTTATGATTAATCCACTTAACGAATATTATTTTATAAAAAGCTTTATTTTCATTCTTAAAAAATAATGTTAAATACTTAAATTTATCATTTTTAAAAATATTATTATTCTCTGATTGTCTATTCTTTGAATAATCAATAATCTTAGAGACTGAATCTTTACTTAGATGTTCGTAATTATTAATTTTATTATATACTTGCCTTTGTATAATTAAATCAAGATATCTTCTTAATGGTGAAGTACATTGTACATACATTTTAAGACCTAATGATTCATGAATTCCTGGCTTTGTTGTTATGTAACTTCTTCCCATATATTGTTTTAATAGTATATATTTAATATCACTATCATTGTATCTATTAAGTATTTCTGATGGATTGCAATTTAATTTCTGAATCCGAAATGCAGCCGCTAAATTATATTTATCTATAAATAAACTTGTTACATAACCCATTAATATCATTGATTCAGCAACTATAATTTGAGATATTGTTTTCTCTAATTTATTTAGTAAAACCTTATCCTTATATAATTTAATATTACTATTAGGACTTTCAAAAATAATTGCTCCTTGTTTCTTTCTGAATGTAATACTTTTTTCTAATAAATTTTTAATCTCAATTAATTCTATTTCTTCTTTAGGTTCTAATTCTAATATTTCATTTGCATCTTCATATGTTAATTGATATTTTGGTTTTATTATTGCTTCAGTTATTTCATAATTATTTATTGATCCATCGTCATTGAATTCTATCGCTGCACTAATAGTTTCTGAAATTTTATTTTGAGCTAGATTTGCCTTTTCAAGAATATCACTAGGTAGCATTGGGACATATTGATCAATTAAATATAAACTGCTATTTCTCTTTCTTGCATCTAAATCAATATTAGAGTCATGCAAAAAGAGTTTGCATGGATTACTAATATGTATCCATAAATTTTTTTTATTTCCTTCTTTTATTTCTAATGAGATAGCGTCATCAACCTCATGTGGATCATCAGAGTCAATAATATATGTTTTTAAATTAGTTAAATCTTTCAAATATTTATGATATTATTTTCCAACTATATTAAATATGAAATTATCCTTCAGGATTTACGAAGGGTAAAAGAGCTACAATCCTGGCTCTTTTTACAGCTAATGTAAGATCTCTTTGTTGCTTAGATGTTAAACCTGTCATCCTTCTTGGTAGGATTTTACCCCTCTCAGTTATGAATTTTTTTAGAAGTTCTACATCCTTATAGTCAATAGGATCTCCAGGTTTGATAGGTGATAATTGTTTTTTAAAAATTGAATTAGGCATGATTTAATTTAATTTGATTACTTTATTTCTTTGTGAATTGTCATTCTGTTTAAATGAGGATTAAACTTTTTTAGTTCTAACCTTTCAGTTGTATTTCTACGATTCTTTTCAGTAGTATATCTTGAGACACCATTTGATCTCTTAGGATCTGTGCTTGTCCTAGCTTCAGTACATTCCAGGGTAACTACAACTCTTGTCCCTTTTTTGGCCATTTTGATTAATACTTTATTGTATAATTTTCTATTGTACATCTTCAACAAACTTTTTTGAAGATATACTCATTTCTTTTATCACCATTGATTAAAAAATATATATGAAAGTTTCTCAAAATTGGTTGAAAAATTTAGTAGAAATTACTTCTACTCCTGAAGATCTCTCTGAGAAATTGTCTATTGGTGGATTTGAGGTTGAATCATTAGAAGATTGTTCAGAAAATGTAAATGGTGTTGTTTTAGGTAAGGTATTATCTGTTTTAAAACACGAAGGATCTGACAAACTTTCAATTTGCCAAGTCGATATTGGAACTTCAAGGAATTTACAGATTATCTGTGGTGCGCGCAATATTAAACCAAATATTTATGTTTATGTTGCTACTGTGGGCGCGAAATTAAATGCAGTTGATTTAACTATTAAAAGAAGTGAAATTAGAGGTGTCATGAGTGAAGGAATGATATGCTCTCTGCAGGAACTTGGATTAGAAGACTCTAGTGAAGGTATAGAGATCATTGATGAAGATTTAGCCTTAAAACATAAATTAGGCACTCCAGGGGCTGACTTGCTTCAATTAAATGATTTTATATATGATTTAGCCATTACAGCTAATAGACCTGACGGAATGTCTGTTATAGGTATAGCCCGCGAAATTTCTGCCCTTTTAGAATCCACCTTAAATTTTCCAGAATTAAACCATAAATACAATATTCATTTACTTAAGGGATTTAAACTTTGTCCAGAGACTATAGAATCTAATTGCATATATACAATAAGCTGCATTGATGGAGTAAATGGAGATAAATTGTCGCCAAAATGGCTTAAAGACCGTATAGAAAAATCAGGTATAAAGTCGATTAATCTTCTAGTTGATTTGACAAACTATATTCTTTTAGAACAAGGTCAACCCTTGCATGCGTTTGACAAAGAAAAACTATCTAACTTAATTGGAAAGGAAGTTTCTCCAGAAGACTTTTCTATACGAAAAGCTAAGGATAACGAAAGCCTTGTTTGTTTAGATGGTAAAAAATATGAATTAAATGAAAATATTACATTAGTTACTTGTTGCAATATACCTGTTGCTATTGCTGGGGTGATAGGTGGTTTAGAGACTTCTGTAAGCAATACTACGTCTTCTATTTACCTTGAAGGTGCTGTTTTTAATCCAGTTACTATAAGAAAATCTTCAAAGGCAGTTGGCATAAGAACAGAATCTAGCAGTAGGTATGAAAAAGGGATTTCATCAAAAAATACAATAAGTGCAGTAACAAGGGCAATTAATCTTTTAGAAGAATATTTTTCTATTAATTCACCAATCATCAATACTTCGAATTTAAAAAAAAGTGAGGATATATTTATTAAACTACGGAGAAATCGAATACATAAAATTCTTGGTCCATTAATAATTAACGATCAATTTGAAAAAAGAAATTTATCTGATAATGAAATAGTTGATAAATTAACACTTATAGGTTGTACTTTAAAGAATAAAGAATATGGCTGGGATGTAGCAGTAATTCCTAATAGATCACATGATTTAATAAGAGAAATAGATTTAATTGAAGAAATTGCTAGATTAATAGGTTATGACAGATTCGACTTAAACCTTCCTAATCCAATTAAGCCTGGAAAATTGTCATCAGAACAGTTGGCATTGAGAAAAGTAAAAAATGGTTTCACAGAAAATGGGTTTAACGAGGTACTAAGCTACTCTCTTGTTCCTGAGGATAATGAAAAACTTATAAAGATATCTAATCCTTTGTTATTAGAAACTAGTTGCCTAAGAGATAATATATGGAATGAACATTTGGAGATAGTAAATCGTAATATAAAAGCTGGACAATCAAATTGTTATATATTTGAAATTGGAAATATTTTTAAAAAGAAAACTGAGTTCATTCAAGAAGAAGTTCTCAATGGTGCGATTTATGGAAATAGAAAATTTGGAAAATGGATGAATTTGGGTAAAGATAACGATCTTAATTATTACGAGGCCAGAGGAAAGTTAAAGGAGGCTTTATCATCTTTGAATATAATAATTGAGGATAAACCTACTGATTCAATTGATTTTCTTCATCCAGGAAGAACAGCGAAATTAGTTATTGAAGGGAAAGATGCAGGTTATTTTGGTGAAATACATCCCAAACTTCTATTAGAAAAGAAGTCATTAAAAAAAGTTTATTTATTTAGCATAAATGTTACTAAACTCTTGGGAGCTAGTACAAGAAAAAATAAATGGATTCCAATATATAAGCAATACCCAATTGTTCCGAAAATGGAAAGGGATATAAATTTTGTTTTCAGTAAGAAATTTTTAATTAGCGAAATAACAAAACAGATAAGAAAAACAGGAAAAAATCTCTTAGAGGATGTATATTTAATTGATGTTTTTGAAGATACTAAATTTGGAGATGACCATATAAGTTATACATTTAGATTATCTTATAGAGATAAAGATAAAACATTACTGGACTCGGACATTACATCAATACATTCAAATATCATTTCTAATGTTGAAAAATGCTTTAATACTAAATTGAGGAATTAAATGTATTGTTAATCTTATATGAGACTACAAACTAGTCTACATCTAGTTCTTATATAAGATAGGCAATAATCCTATAAAACTAATTAATGTTGTATTATAAGGATCATGATCAATTTGCTATCTCTACTACTATCATCAGTGCTATGGGTGCAAGTCCCTCAGTGGTCAGATGATTGGTCAAAATGTGCTGTTGATGTTCCTGACACTTCTTGTCATTGGTACATAACTGCACCTGATAACACATTTGGTGAAGGGTTTGACTGGGCCAGTGCTCCTTGGTTTGACGCAAACGGCTTAAGCGATATCCCTAGTATTGATAAACAAACTGCTATTCAAAAACTTCAAAGCAAGTAGTACTGTCTTTAAGGCAGTACGGGTAGACATAAAAGCTTTTTATAGCAATACTTTTTAGAGATTATTTTTTTCCTGGACATTGAAAGGACATAATTTATTGATAAATCAATTAATTTTTAATTGTTTTTCAGTCATTAAGCAATTATGGGATGGTTTATTCAAATTGATAAATTATTATATCTTATTAGTCTATTATAAGAATACATTATAGACTATTATTAAGTCTCATATAAGAAATGCTATACTAATAAATTTCTTATATTTTTACAAAGTAAATTTTTTTTAATTTCCATTTATTCAAAATAATTGTATACATTAATTTAGTAATAAATAATTTATGAAGTTCAGCAATTCAATAACTCGCAGCGATCTTATATTAGACTATTAAGTAGACTTATAATTAGTCTTATATAAGAATCGCAATACTATCTTCTATATAGATTTTTTAGCAATTGATACGCTTCATTTAATTTTCTCATTTGATCTGTTGATCCTCCAGCATCTGGATGCGTCTCTATGGCTATTGATTTATAGGCCTCCCTATTTTTTCGTAATGTATGAGCTGATCCTGCGGATGTTGATAATTTCAATAATTTAAGTGCTCCACGTACCGTCATTGTTGAGTCCAAAATTTCATATTAATTTGATCTGTTATTTCGCTTAAATCTACTAACAAACCTCCTTATTAGTGTTGGTATCCTATTAATTAAATCTGATGTAGCAAAAGGGTCTTCTAAAACGCCAATCATTAATAAAACAATTTCAAGGGATGGATTTTTCTTTATCCAAAATGGGCATAATTCAGATATAAATTTATTGGATGCACTCCACGTGAAGGGTAGATTTTCTGTTCCATCAAGATTTGGCCATTTATCCCTTCCAAACCAATCCATCGAATCCTTTACTATATGATCGTTAGGAACTGTTCCATATAAGTTTTTCCAATGACTAATTAACGCTACTCGACATTTTATTAATTCAGTTTCTTTAATTGTATTAATTTGAATATCAATAATATTCTCCTTTAATTTTTCACTATTAATACTTCTTCTTAGATTCTTTACTTTTTTTTTCAACAAACTTGGGAAGGCTTATGTTTAAGTTGCCTTTTTCTTCATATTGTTCTTTATTTGAAACTCTTTTATTTAAAGATATCTCATTAACTTCTTTTTTTAATTTCTGATTTAAATAATACCAATGAATTATTTTCATCAATATTTAAATTTTCATTATTATTCTTTTTCTCGTTAAAGTCTATTTCTTGCTGTTTGTTCTAAGGTAATAAATCATCTTCTTGAAGAAGTTCTTTAAGTATCTTTTCAATTACAGGTCCTCTTGCTCTAAATCCCCACTCTTTTCGTAATTGATCAAACCTGGAAATTAGTTCCTCAGGTAAATCAATTGAAATTCTTTTTATATTTGAATTTTCAGGAATATTCAATAATATTTTTCTTTAATAGTAAGAATTTTATTTAATCTTATTCAAAAGAAATTGAAAGTCCATATGGAATATTGTTTTTAAATTAAAACCAACTTATTTTTATGTCACAAGTCAATTATGTATCTTTTTATAATAAAAATAAAAATAAAAAATGTTTAATTGTTATTTCAATTCATCTAAAGAAAAAAAGAGTTTTTATCAACACAAGAAATTAGAAATGCTTAATTATATTAAAGACTCACTTGAACGTAAAATCGCCTCCGTAACAGCTTCTATAGAAGTTTTAGAAAGCCAAATAAGCAGGGATAACGAAGTTGAAGTAACTAAGTAGTATTCAAACAAAACTTTCTAGAAGTTTTTCAGGTCCAAATTTCTTTAAATAATTAATATTCGATTTTTCAGTTACTAATAGATATCCTGCAAAGCCTAAACCGTTAATACTGAAACCATGAATATGATCATTTTTTCTCTTTATAATAGCGATCCATTTATTAGTTAATAAAATATTGTAAGGATGTATCGGTTTCTTATCACTAATAGGGTCCCCAAGTCCTAATTTCTTGCATAATTCTAAATAAAATTCAAAAAGAAATGATGAATTTTCTAAAAAATTAAATTTAGATACAATAATATTTTTTTTAAGCTTACTATTTATATCTTGATATGAGTTCATCTCTAAAAACCACTTTTCTCTTGGGCATGATATCTCATCTCTAGATCTACGAAGAAGTTGAAAATGCCTGTGCGGTTGACTTGCTCCCGCAATTGGAGAACTATTGAAAAACCATAAACCACTAGTATCTTTATTAACTTGTTGGATAGCTCTCCAATCATTAATATCTAACCATCCATTTTGAGGTTTCCATTTATTTGTAATTAGTAAAATATGTCCTTTTTGTACAGGGTACTTGTTTAATATCAATTGATGCTTATCACCAATTTTATCAATTTCTAGTATCTTTTCCCACGGACAAAATGGATTCTGCTTAGGACCATATATTATTTTTTTATTAAATTTTAAAGTATCGAGTTTCCTAATTATGAAGTCGTCTTTTTCATATAAATCGCTTGTAATAATATCAGTTTTGAGAGGATATAATGAATCATCATCAATTGATAATCGAGTTTGTTCTAGTGCTTTTTTCCAATATATTTCTAAACTCATTTAAAAAAAATTATCATAATCATTCTAAAAAAAATAATAAATTTGTAATTACTTTTTATTAAATTGATATTCTTTCAATTTTTCTAGAGGTATTGATTCTAAGACTACAATATTTGTTGATTCTAATATGACTTTTGGTGCAAGACCGTCTAATAATGCTTGCTTCCACCTATCAAGACAAATACACCAATGATCACCATCCTTTAATCCTGGGAAGGAATAAATAGGCATGGGAGTTATTAAATCATTACCTTGTGATTTACTATATTTCAGGAAATTATCGTCCATTACACAACATATAGAATGATTCCCTACGTCATTTTTGTCATAGTTGCAAAATCCATCTCTGAACCAGCCTGTCATAGGTGCACAACTACAAACCTCAATTTTTTCTCCTAAAACATTCAATTGAACTTGATTATTTATGGTCATAGTTTTTTTTAATAATAATAAAACACCAACATTTCTTAAAAAAAGGTTGACGAGTATGGGGGGTAAGGAAGTAATAATTCTAATAAGGTTTTTTTCATTATGGATTGGGACTTTACTGAAAACATAGCATTTAAAGCTCTTTATGACGCTTTTAAAGATAGTGAAGAAACTTCCGCATTAGAATTCTTATCTAGTGATGGTGCTTCATACTATCTTGAATTAACACAGGACGCAGCGGGTGAGGGACTTGATCTGGGTGATAATGAAATGATGGAAGAACTTAAGGAAGAAATTATTGAATATCTAGAAAACAACTAAACATTTAGCTTAGGCGCTGAAATATTTAGCTTTTGAGTGTAGTGAAATGATAGCTGTAGTACTTTGTTCTGGATGCAGTTGTTCAGATTCATCCATGGTCAAGTTAATTCTTTTTGCATCCAATAATGATAATTGTTTGTTTGAATCAGATACTTTTGGACATGCAGGATATCCAAAGGAATATCTAGCCCCTCTATATTTTTGAGCTAGTATTTCTCTATTTTTGTCTGGTTCATCAGTCCTAAACCCACATTCAATACGAATTAATGCATGGACATACTCAGCTAGAGCTTCTGCTAATTGCACTGTAAGACCATGGAATAATAAATAATCGCTATATTTATCTTCTTTAAATAATTTTTGAGAATATTCACTAGCAATATCACCCATTGTTACTGCCTGCATAGGAAATATATCTATTGGTTTACCATTTTTTAAATCACAATAGAAATCAGCTATGCAAAGATTATTCCCAGATTTTTGTCTTGGAAAATTGAATTGGGAAATTTTATTTAATGATTTATCATCAAATAGAAGAATACTATTATCCTTTCTACCACATCTGAAATATCCATAAACTGCTTTGGGTGAAATAAGTTTTTTATCTACAATTGTCTCTAACCATTTATCTAACAATGGTTTAGCAAATGAATCCAGATAGTTATTGTATTCATCTACGCTTTGGTTTTTCCCTTTTTTTATTTGCCATTGTCCGCTGAATAGAGCTTTTGTATCTAAATAAAAAATTAACTTATTTAAATCAATATCAACGTCGGATAAGACTTTCGTCCCCAAAAAAGGAGCTTGAATTGGTTCTTCTTCATTTACAAATTTAGATCTTATAAAATTGTCTTTTAAATTTAATTTGGAAGTCTCAGTACGTATGGATATTGATTTATTAACCGCTTTTGAGTTAGTTTTTGATGAGGCTAAATTAATACTAATACCCTCATTATTAATAAATCCCTCTGTATTTGACCAATTTCCCTTTTTTTTATTATCCATATATTCATTCATGAATTTAAGATCAGTGAACGCATCTTTTCCGTACAATATTTTCCCTTTATATATTTTGCTGCAGTCCTCATTTACAAATTTTGGAGTTAACGCTGCACCTCCTAATATGACTGGTACACTAATATCTTCTTTGTTAAAAGCCTCTAAATTATCTTTCATAAATGCAGTTGACTTAACAAGTAATCCGCTCATAGCAATGCAATCTGCATTGTGCTTCTTTTGTGCATCTATAATTGCTGAAACATCTTGCTTTATTCCAAGATTTATTACGTCATAACCATTATTTGTAAGTATTATGTCAACCAAATTTTTACCAATATCATGAACATCGCCTTTGACTGTTGCAATTAAGAGTTTTCCATTTGATATGTTTTCATCTACAGTTTCCATATATGGTTCTAAAATTGAAACAGCAAATTTCATTGTTTCAGCGGATTGGAGTACGAATGGTAATTGCATTTGACCTGAGCCAAATAAATCGCCTACTACTTTCATCCCATCTAGTAAAAAGGTATTAATTATTTCAAGAGGTTTATATTTTTTTAGCGCTTTATTTAATTGATCTTCTAAACCTATTTTTTCTCCATCAATAATATGATTTTTTAAACTTTCTTCCAGAGTTAAGTTTTTAATTTCTGAAGATGCTCTTTTGAAATCCTGAATAGATAAATCTTGAAAAGCCTTAGTGAGTTCTACTAATGGATCATAAGTACAAATATCATCTTCAAATTCTCTTTTGTCATATATCAAATCTAAGCAAAGCTTTTTAGTTTCATCAGAAATTTTTGATAATGGCAAAATTTTATTTGGCGCGATAATAGCGGAATCCAATCCTGCTTTGATGCATTCATCTAAAAATATTGAATTTAAATTAATTCTAGATAATGGTGATAGACCAAAACTTATATTCGATATCCCCAATATAATATGAATTTCTGGGAAATTTTCACGAATTTTTGATATAGCAGTAATTGTTTCTTTAGCGTTTAATCTATCTTCTTCTATCCCAGTAGATATTGGCAGTGCTAATGGATCAAAAAAGAGCTCATAATCTGATAAACCACATTCTCTTGTTTTATTAATCGCTCGTTTAACAATGTTAAATTTTTTATCTGCATTCCTTGCCATTCCATCTTCATCAATAGTTCCAACAACAAGTCCTGAACCATACCCCAAGGCTAAATTTAGAACTTGATCAAATCTTTCATCACCGTCTTCGTAATTAGTAGAATTTATAATACATTTACCTCCAGCTGACTTTAATCCACTTTCCATTTTGTCAGCATCTGTAGAATCAATCATTAATGGTAAATTTATGTTGGTAACTAGTCTTGAAGTTATTTCTTTCATATCTTTCACACCGTCTCTTCCCACATAATCAACATTCACATCAAGAACGTGTGCATTTTCTTTTTGTTGTTGCTTGGCAATTGAAACTAGGCCATCCCAATCGTCGTTATTTAGCAACTCCCTTACCTTTTTAGATCCACTTGCATTTAATCTTTCTCCTACAATCAAAATTGAATTATCTTGTTTGTATGGCACAGAATTGTATATTGATGATGCAGAAGGAATATATCCACATGTATTGTACTTAGCATTTTTGTTAGTCCTTTCGTTAACAATAATTTCATCAATTATTGTAGATAGATATTTAATATGCTCAGGTGTAGTCCCACAACATCCACCTATTAATTGAACATTAAAGTCATATATAAAATTCATTAACTGCATTTTTAATTCTATTGGCTTTAATCTGTAGTGAGCTACACCACCAATATTTTCAGGTAGACCTGCATTGGGAATACAACTTATAGCGAAGGGTGAATTTTCAGACAAATATTTAATATGTTCCTTCATTTGTTCTGGACCAGTTGCACAATTTAGTCCAAGAATATCTATATTAAATGGCTCTAATATTGTTAATGCAGATGCGATGTCAGATCCAACAAGCATAGTACCTGTTGTTTCCATTGTTATAGATACCATTATGGGTATATCTATATTTTTAATATCAAGTACTTCTTTTGATGCTAATAAGGCAGATTTAATTTGCAATACATCTTGACAAGTTTCAATTAAAAGAAGATCAACTCCTCCATCTATAAGACCATATATTTGTTCTTTATATGATTGCTTTAATTCATCAAAATCTATATGTCCTAATGTGGGTAATTTAGTGGTAGGTCCAATTGAACCAGCAACAAACCTTGGTTTATCAACTGATCCATATTTGGTTGCAGCTTTTTTTGCTATTAATGCAGCATTTTTATTTATGTCATATGCCTTATCAGCTATATCATATTCATCAAGAACTATGGATGAGGCTCCAAAAGTATTAGTTTCTATAACATGACAACCTGATTCTAAGAATGAATTATGAACCTTTTCAACTACGTTTGGTGATGATAAAACAAGGTTTTCATTACAACCTTCTAACTCTTTTCCTCCAAAGTCATCTGCAGTAAGATTTAAGTTCTGAAATGATGTTCCAGTACCTCCGTCAAAAATAATTAATGGCTTTTCTTCTCTATTTAGATAGGTTCTGAAGGATTCCATTTATAGTAAAAGTCGATTTTTATATTGAAATTCTTGTTACCCAATCATAATAGTCTTGAGAACGACCTTCTGTTATTTCTATAAGCTTATTTTTTAATTTATTCATTATTGGTCTTTCAACATTTAATTCAGTTGATTCAATTTTTTTAACTGGTGTAATTTTTGCTGCTGTACCAGTTAGAAAAACTTCATCAGCTATTAATAATTCTGTTTTATCAACAGGCCTTTCAATTACATTTATTTCAAATGATTTTGCTAATTCAATTACGCTAGCTCTGGTAATCCCCTCAAGGATATCTTGATCAACACCAGGAGTTATTAAGTCTCCATTTCTTACTATAAATAAATTCATACCACTAGCTTCGCTTACCTTACCACATGAATTTAATAGCAAGGCTTCATCAAACCCCGATAAACTAGCCTCGGTTTTAGCTAATGAACTAGTAATATAAGCACCACTTATTTTTCCTCGCAATGGGAGAGATCTATCTTCTTGCCTTGTCCAACTACTAATTCGACAAGAAACACCGTCTGGGGATAGATAATCTCCTAGTTCAATACAATAAATAAAGAAATCTGTTTCAATATTGTGTAACCTTGGAGCTATACCTAAATCGCTTGTATATACAAATGGTCTTATATAAATAGGGTTTTTTGGCTTGTTTCTTTTTATTACTTCTTCTAAGGCTTTAAAAATATATTCTTCAGATATATCAGTTAAGAGTAATTTTGCACTTTGAGATAATCTTTTTATGTGTTTATCAGTTCTAAACAAAAGGAATTCTTCTTTATTCGAAGGGTTAGGTATCGCTCTCATTCCTCCAAATGCAGCAGTGCCATAATGTAGTGCATGAGTAGCTATTGATATTTTCGCTTCTTTAAATGGAATACATTTACCTTCGAACCAGGCGTATGGAAGAAATTCATGCATATTCAATTTATTTAATTAAGGTAAACTTGTTTTATCCTACTTATGTATTCTAAACCTTATTTATATATAAAAATGCACAGGATATTAAATATAGCGGGAAATGAAAAGAATAAAGATGATTTAATTGAGCAACCAGCGGCAGATTTTATTTTTATAACAAGTGTCAAGGCCGATTTAAATCTCATATCAAACTTATTGTTAGAAAAAGAATTTGCTTCATTAATAAATAATATAAGAGCTTTAGAAATTTCTAATTTAAATTCCTCAGCACAGATTGATAATTATTTTTTAAAAACAATTAATTATGCAAAAGTTGTCGTACTAAGAATTTTCGGAGATAAAGGTACATGGAACTATGGAATTGAACAACTTTTAAATTGGCAAGCAGTTAATAAAAAAAGGAAGTTAGTAATCCTATCAGGTACCATTGATCAGGAAATTTCCTTATGTGAAATAAGTAGTATAGATAAAAATATTGCATTAAATATTTCTAGATTACTAAGATCTGGAGGACTGGATAATTATAGAAAATTTCTTAATTGCTTAAATTATCTACAGGTAGATGAATCATTAATTCCTGCTAAGTTTTTGAATATTACTTTTTATGCAGATCCTTATTTACATGATTGGAAAATTGAAAAAGGCGAAAAGATAGGAATAATATCCTACAAATCACTTTTTTTGGCTAATGAAATTGAAATAAACGAAAAACTTAACTTGCAGTTAAGAAAATGCGGACTATCGCCTAAAACATTTTTTATTTCATCACTAAAAGATCATATTATTCAAAAGAAATTAATTGACATTTTTAAAAAAGAAGATATTAAACTAATAATTACCACAACTTCATTTTCTTCATCTCAAATCAAAAATAACGATTTAATTGAAAATTCTACAAATATTTTTACTTCTCTTAAAATTCCAATTTTACAGCTTCTTTCTTCTAATAGATCAAGAATAAATTGGTTAAATTCATCCATTGGAATGAATTCATCTGATTTATTAATGCAAATAATTATTCCCGAATTTGATGGAAGAATTACTACCTGTCCTTCAGCATTTAAAGAAATAATTTCTGAAAAAAATACACTTTATAGTGAAATAAGTAGTTACAAAGCTGATCAAATAGGTATTAAATGGATTTCAAAACTTGCTACAAATTATGTGAAACTTCAAAATCTTAATAATTTTGACAAAAAAATTTGTTTAGTAATAGGTAATTATCCAGTAAAGAACGGAAGAATCGGTAATGGTGTTGGTCTTAATACACCATCTTCGATAATAAATATTCTTAACTGGTTAAAAGAAGAAGGTTATGACCTTGGATCTTGTAATTATCCCCAAGATTCTACGGAATTAATGTCAATACTTATAAAAACTAGAACTAATGATATTGAATCTCAAAATAATAAACCATTAGATTACTTACCACTTACTGAATATTTAAAATATTGGAATTATTTAGAACTTGAACCAAAAAACATTATTGTTAATCGTTGGGGCAAACCATCTGATGCGATCGATCTTGATAATCAAGGCTTCTCAATAAATGGTCTTAGATTTGGAAAAATAACATTATTGATTCAACCTCAACGGGGATATGATGCTTACACTGATAAAGATATTCATTCGCCTGATCTGCCACCTCCTCATAGATATTTAGCTCAATATTATTGGATAGAAAAAGTTTTTAATGCAAATGCTATATGCCATATTGGTAAACATGGGACTGTTGAATGGTTACCTGGCAAATCTATAGGTCTCAGCAATAAATGTTTCCCAAATATTATTTGCCCAGCTATACCTAATATATATCCCTTTATCGTAAATGATCCTGGTGAAGGCTCACAGGCTAAAAGAAGAACTGCTGCGACAATTATTGATCATTTAACACCTCCTTTGGATAGGTCAGAATTATATGGAAAATATTCAATTTTGGAAAATTATTTAGACGAATATTTTGAAGCAAAATTATTAAATTCTAGTCGTATTGAAATTATAGAAAAATCCATTTTTGAATTAATTAAAAAATATTTTAGTGAAATTACTTTAAAAAATAAAAATAATCAAATTGAAGAAATTGATTCATTTCTTTGCAAAATTAAAGAATCTCAAATTAGGACGGGTTTGCATGTTTTTGGCAATAGGCAGAATGACATTAATGAAATAAATTTATTCTTATGTATTGCTAGAGTGCCTAATGCCAATCGAATTGGTGTTGTTCAATATATAGCAAAACATTTAAAACTAGATTTAAATCCTTGGACAAATAAATATGATAAAAAGTTAAGTGAAAAGGATAAAAAAATATTATTGACTTTTTCTAACAAAAACATTTTAAACTTTAGAATGGCTATTGAGTTTTTGGAACAACAATCAAAGTATTTAATATATTTGTTTTTTTACAAAAAGAAAGCCAATATAAAAAATCTAGAAATATATAAAAATCAGAAAATAATAGACTATTTCTTTAATGAAAAAAAACATAATAAGTATTTTTTATTATTAAAAAATGAGATACTATATCCAATCATTAATTCTTCATATAATGAGAAATTATCATTTATTAATTCATTAAGTGGACAATATGTAAAAAGTGGTCCATCTGGAGCACCTACGAGAGGTAAAACTGAAGCTTTACCCACTGGTAAAAATTTCTTTTCAGTTGATTCTAGAGGACTGCCAACTGAATCAGCATGGAGTGTTGGTTGTCAATCCGCGTCTCAAATACTTGACTTATACAAACAAGATAATGGAGAAGATTTAAAAAATATAGCAATATCTGTATGGGCAACATCCACGATGAGAAATGGTGGTGAAGACATTTGTCAAATTCTATATTTATTAGGAGTACAACCTATTTGGGATGGACCTTCAAGAAGAGTAATAGATTTAGAAATCATACCTATATCTGTTCTCGAAAGACCAAGGGTTGACGTTACTTTAAGGATTTCCGGAATGTTTAGAGATGCATTTCCTCAGCTAGTTAAATTAACTTCTAATGCAATAAATCTTGTTTCTAATCTTAATGAGAATAATAAATTTAATCCTATTGCAGGAGCATTGAAGGAGGGTGATCCAATTAAACGTATATTTGGGTCAGCCCCAGGTTCATATGGAGCTGGTCTACAAGAACTAATATCAAATTCTAATTGGGAAAATATTGATGACTTTGGAGAATCTTTTCTTAATTGGAGTAAGTGGATTTACAGTGATAATCTTGAACCAATAGAGGATAGAAAATCATTAGAAAATGCTCTTAAAAATGTGCAGTTAGTAGTCCATAATCAAGATAATAAGGAACATGATATTTTAGATTCTGATGATTATTATCAGTTTCAGGGTGGTTTATCTTCAGCAATTAAGAAAATAAGCGGTAAATTACCTGAAATGTATCATGGTGATTTATCTAAATATGGATTATCTAAAATTTCAAAATTACAAGATGAAATTAATAAAGTTGTTATATCAAGAATTCTTAACCCTAAATGGATAAATGGGATGAAGGATAATGGTTATAAAGGAGCATTTGAATTTTCAGCGACCCTAGATTACTTATATGCTTTTGATGCCGCTTCTGAAGTAGTATCAGATTGGTGTTATGAAGAAGTATATAAATCATGGTTATGTGATCAGGATCTTAAGAAATTCTTTATAGAGAATAATCCATGGGCTTTAAGAGATATTGCACAAAGATTTCTTGAAATCATCAATAGGAAAATGTGGAGTAATTGTTCTTCTGAAGTCATTGAAAATTTAAAGCACATAATTTTCAACACTGATTCAATAATTGAAAAGAACGAATTCTGAATTATCTGCCTAATAGTGAAAGTCCATGACTATCTGTTCCACATGTTTTTAACATTGAATATTTATTTGCTAATTTTTCTATTTCTGAACAGACAAATAAACTAGGTTTCCATTTTTCATTAAGTTCATAATCGTACCAAACCTCTATTCCATCAATACCTTGTATTTTTGCCTCTGGAATTAATTTATAAAAGGGAATCCTATACCTTGCTGGATGTGCAAGAAATGATAAACCACCAGCTAAATTTATTGCTTTAATAACTGATTTAATATTTAAATCATTACCTATTGGAGATTCTCCAAGGATGTAGGGATTAAGATATCTACTATTTATATCTATTCCCAACCCAAGTACATGTACTAAACATCCTAGAATCAAACAATTAATTTCTATTCCAGAAATTAATTCAAAAGAATCTTTAGGATAATATCTGAGTATATTATTTTTTTTAATGTATTCATGAGCTTTAATTGTATGATGATCGGTTATTGATATAAATTTCAAGTTATATTTATAAGCTTGTTCTAAAAGTTCATACGGTTCTAGACTGCCATCACTAAATTTTGTATGACAGTGAAAATTAATATTTTTTGGACAACTATATTTATTAATATTGGAAGTTAATTTTATTAAATTTTCCCTATTCATTATTTAATGAATTCTCATTTTTCTTTCTAATCTTTGCATATAATTGTATAGAAGCCAACATAAAAATAACAAGGCCAACTACACTCCATGTAGCAACGCTTGTAGGAAAATTATTTTTAAAAATAACTAAAAGTACAATTATAAATAATAATAAAGTAGGTAATTCATTTAATAATCTTAAGTTTTTGGCTGAAATTGTTGAAATACCATTTTGTAATGAATACATGATTTTATAACAATAAGAATGATAAATTACTAATCCCAAAACGAAAGAAATTTTGATTTGCAACCACTTTTCACTTAACCAACTTGGCTGCATAATAACCATACATATAGCCATACTTAAAGCTAATATCATCCCAGGAGTTGTGATTATATTAGCTAACCTTTTTTCCATCAAGGTATATTGATTATTAAAGGCTATTTTTAATTTATTATCCATATTTTTAGATTCTTCATGATATATAAAAAGTCTCACTAAATAAAAAAGTCCCGAAAACCAAACGATTACACCAATTATGTGAAGTGATTTAAACCAGAGATATGCTTCAGCTGCCAAATTACTAGATTATTTTATGAATATATATTTTTAATATAGTTATATTTAACAATATCAAGAAATCTATTTTTCAAAAATTAATTAATATTTATAACTCGTGAAAATATTCATATATATCATTTACTGAATTTTTTCCAAGTCCTTTAACTTTAGATAATTCCTCTTTACTAGCTATTCTTATCGCTTCTATTGATTTAAAATGTTCAAGCAATTCTCTTATTCTTGAGGGACCCAATCCACTGATTTGGGATAGTTGTGATCTATTCATTCTCTTAGATCTTTTGTCTCTATGAAAAGATAATGCAAATCTATGTGCTTCATCTCTTATCCTTCTTAATAGAAGAACTCCTTTTTGATTTTCATCAGTATCAAGAGACTTTGTAAAGCCTGGAATAAATATTTCTTCATTTTTTTTTGCCAATGAACATATAGTAACTTCTTCTTCAAGATTTAATTCACTTAATGCTTTAATAGCTGCATTTAACTGTCCTTTGCCTCCATCAATCATTATTAAATCAGGCCAATCAGATAGAAGTTCATTATCTAATTTGCTATTCGTTTTATCATTTAATATTGAAAAATCTCCTCCGCATTTTTTAAATCTTGACCATTTTCTAAACCTTCTATGTATAACTTCATATATCGAGGCATAATCATCACTATGTCCAATAAAAACGTTTGGATCTTTTATCTTATATTTCCTATAATGCTGTTTAGAAGGAATACCATCAATAAAAACTACTTGTGATGCTACAGGGTCTGTACCTTGAATGTGGCTTATATCATACCCTTCAATTCTTTTAGGTTGTTCGTTTAATTCAAGTATTTGAGCAAGATCCTCAATTGAAGATTCATTATCTTGTATCCCATTTAATATTCTATCTAATTCTAATTTTGCATTTTTTAAAACCATCTCTACTGTTTCATGTTTTTTATTTCTTTTAGGAATAATAATTTTTACTTTCTTTTTTCTTAACTCCGTTAACCAATCCTCTATTGTTGTTTGTTTTGGAATGTTATATTGAATAAGAATTTCTGATGGTATTTCTACCCGTTCAACATTCATATAATGCTCTTCTAATACCCTTAGTAATATAAGATTTTCATCTTCATTATTTAATTTTTGACTATAGCCAATTCTCCCAATTAGCTTGCCAGATCTCATTTGAAAAATTTGGATACTAGCTACGTTTTTTTCAGAAACTATTCCAAAGATATCTCTATTAATTGATGAATCTGGGATTGATATTTTTTGTGATTCAGTTAATAATTTTAAACCTGAAAGTTGGTCTCTTATTTTAGCTGCATTCTCATAATCCAAATCATTTGAGAATTGCATCATTTTTTTTTGTAGAAATATTTCTAAGTCATCATTTCGTCCCTGAAATATCATAGATACTTGTTTCATTATTTGTTTATAATCTTCAGAAGAAATTACTTCTTGGCATACACCTGGACATCTTCCTATTGAATAATTCAAACAAGTTCTATCTTTATAAACTGGTCTTGGTCTTTGTCTAAGTGGAAATATTTTTTTCATAGTAAATAATGTTCTCCTTAATAATCCGACATCAACATAAGGTCCATAATATCTATCTAAATTATTTCTATTTCTTCTTCTTCTTGTAATAAATATCCTAGGATATTTCTCACTCCAAGTTATGCAAAGATATGGATATTTCTTATCATCCTTTAAAAGAATATTAAAGTATGGTTTGTTTGTTTTTATTAAATTTGACTCTAAATTAAGTGCTTCATATTCGCTATCTGTAACTATAATTTCGATTTCAGTGATTTGACGAACCATGAGACTTAGTCTTGGAGTTAAATCTGAAAAATTATTGAAATAACTACTTACTCTACTGCGTAGTTTTTTAGATTTGCCAATATAAAGTAGATTATTATCTATATCTTTAAAAAGATAACAACCAGATGATTTTGGAATTTCAGATAGTCTTGATTTTAATAACTCCTTATTATTAATTAATTTATATTCAATTTTAAAATTATATTTATTATCTTTTGTTTTGACAGAGGAATTACTCATTTATAATAGTTAACCCCCATAATTCCAGCCAGTTGAAGATAAATTGAGGGAATCTACATCATTATTCAAATAAGCAGATTGAACTTCTCCTACAAAAACAGTATGGTCTCCATGAATAACACTTCCAACAACACTACATTCAAATCCACCTACGCTATCAACTAATATAGGCAAACCAAGCTCACCTAAATTAAATTCAACAGATTCAAATCTGCCTCCTAATGCTTTTTGGGGTTTAAAGAAAACAGCTGCTAGATCCTTTTGATCACTTTTGAGCACATTTAATGAGAACTTATTTGTGGATTTTATTATTTCATGACTAGAACCCTCTGCTCTTACAGCCATAACGACTAATGGGGGATTGAAGGAACCTTGAGTCACCCAACTAGCAGTAAATCCATTTACTTCATTTTTATCTTCGTTTCTAACTCCACAAATAAATAATCCGTGAGGTATTTTTCTTAATAAGATTTTTTTTGCTTCTAGATTTAATGTCATAATTGATTTATCTAATAAACTTATTTTAACTAAATTTCTTATTTGATCATAATAAATTCATGAAAATTCTTTATCCAGGTACATTTGATCCACTGACATACGGGCATATTGATTTAATAGAAAGGGCTGAAAAATTATCTGGAAATTTAATTGTTGCTGTTTTAGAAAATACTTCTAAAACACCAACATTTAATCTTCAAAAAAGAATATTACAAATAAAAAATTCTCTTTCTCATTTACCTAATGTTGAAGTTATTTCTTATTCAGGCCTCACTGTGGATTGTGCAAAGGATTTAAAAGCTAATCTTATTTTAAGGGGCTTAAGAGCAATGAGTGATTTTGAGTATGAACTCCAGATTGCACATACAAATAAATCTCTAAATAATGATATTGAAACTATATTTTTATCAACAAATACAAATTTTAGTTTTCTTAGTAGTTCTTTAGTAAAAGAAGTTGCGAAATTTGGTGGTGAAATAAATCACATGGTACCCCCCTCTGTTGAAAGGGATTTAAAAGAATATTTTAAATAATATATTTATTTACATGATTTAATGTAATAAACATCACGTAATAATCTAAAAGCTTTTTCTTTATCAATATTATTAGAATTTTGGATAATGCTAATAATTATTGGCTTGTCATTTTTATATAAAAAGCCAGATAATGCAAATACATTTGAAAGACTACCGGTTTTTCCAAAAAACTTTCCAGATAATTCACTATTTACAAATCGTTTAGCTAATGTTCCTCTTATTCCCATAATTGAAAGTGTAGATTGATAAGCTTGAAAATTTTTAGAATATCTCATTTTATCTAAAAATAATACGACTAACTTTGATGTAATTTTATTTTTTCGTGACAATCCACTAGCATCTGCAAAGTATGTATTAGTTACTGGGAGACCTTTATTTTCTAACCATTTTTTCAATTTTATATAATCATTATCGTTCCATGTATTTGAGGCATTTTTAAAGAGAGATTCCGCAGTAAAATTATGACTTTCAGAATTTGTTAGAGTTAATAATGAAAGAATTGGAGTTGAATATATTTTATTTATCTCGATAATATCTTTTAAATAGAATATTTTTTCTGAATCAAAAAAATTTATATTTACATTTGATTTTTGATATTTATTTTTTAAATAGTTTTTAATAAAAATTTTTAAAGCATAAATATCTTCATATTTATTGTGATTACTTTCTATTGCAAGAGATGTTATTGGAGATCCATATTCATAAAGTTTATCAGTATTTGTCCAACCCTTAGGCCAATATAATTTTGAATCTATTTCTACAATATTAAAGTTAATAATTTTATTTTCTTTAATATTCGAAATTAGTTCTATTATATTTTCATAATTCAGATCTGGGTCACCCTGACCAAGCAAATAATAATTGTTTTTATTTTTTTTAAATAAAGAAGTTTTTAAATTATTATTTAATTTATATTTACTTAAAACATAAGCTGATGAAAATAATTTTTGATTTGATGCTGGCAACCTTGGAACTTCATCATTATAGGAACTAATTATTGTACCGTTATTATTGATAATTGATACACTAAAAGAATCATCAAGAGTTTGATTCAATAAAGCATCATAGGTAGGACATGTTTTATTTTTAGTAATTATTCCAGGGAAATTAAAATAAATACTATTTAAAATAGTTATTTTTTGATTTGTTAGTAAATATCTTATTAATAAAGGAGAGGTTACTAATACAATAACAATTAAGAAAAATGAATAAAATTTTTTTATCACATTCAATCTATAAATTTACAAAAATAGATTCATTGTCGGGTTTATTTTCAAATTCTTTTTTAAAAAAATATTTTTTATTTTCTTCTTTGAATAACAACCAGTTATTTGGATAAATATGCATGAGAGCTGCTTTATTTAAAGGCTGAAGAAAAAAAATATTTTTCCATGTTTTGACAAAGTTTTTACGTCTCTCTCTAATAACACTTCCTATACCAATATTCGCATCTTCAAATTTTGGATTTAATGAATAATGAGTTCCTTGGTAATTATCAGACATAGGTTCAAATGAATCGATATCATAAGGCTGAGGTAGCATAGATATCATTGCACTATCAATATTATTTATATTATTTGATTCATTAAATGAATTAAAAGTAAAGATTTTCTCTTTAATATCTGGATAGTCCCTCTGAGCCAAAGCTACCGCACCTTGATCAGCAAATGTTATGAATACATTATTATTTTTAGCTAATATCTTGTAAATAGTTATTCCAATTCTGTTAAATTTCAATCCTTCAAAATTAAATTCTATAGTAAATCTTTTATTAGAATCTAATAAACTTGGAATAATTGAATCCTCCATATTTTTAAGAGATTCGTTTAAATCTTTAGGTAGTCTGTAATTAGTTTCCATTAAAATTTGTCAATAAATATTTGAATAAGTTCTAAAAATTTATCTATTTCTGACTTATTGTTTATTGAACCTAAAGTAACACGAATATTTGAATATAGTTCATCATCTTTAAAACCAATATTTTTAAGTGTTGAACTAGGTTTCCCAGATGAGCTTGAACAAGCACTTCCACTACTTATTGCTATTTTATTTTCTGACATGAAATTAACAATCTTATAAGCCCTTATAGGCTCAAATCGTTTATTAAATAGTATAAATGAAATATGATTGGGAAGCCTGTGGTTAATACTGCCCGTAATCTTTATGTGATTATTATCCTTAATTTTATTAAAAAAATAATTTTTAAGTTTATTTATATTATTAGAAGGAAATTCAGTTATGTAATCATATAATTTTATTTTTCCTTTGATATTCTTTAATGATTCATACATTCCAGCGATTAATGGCAAAGCTTGTGTACCTTGTCTAATTGAATATTCCTGAGTAAGTGATATATCTTTATTTTTTAAAATCTGTCTAGACTTTTCTTTGGTTAAAAGAATACCGATACCTTTTGGACCTCCAAATTTATGAGCAGATAAACTTAAAAAATCACATTTGAGATCTTTCCAACTGAATATTCCATTACTTAATATTTGAGTTCCATCTAAATGAAACATTATATTTAATTCTTCACATTTTGAACCTATAAATTGTACAGGTTGTATTGTCCCAATTTCACTTTGTCCCCAAATAATTGATGCAAGTTTAGTTTCTTTAGTTAACGTTTTTTCAATATTAGAAATATTTAAAAGTCCATAATTATTTACCGACCATTCACATATATCCCAGTTTTGTTTTCTTAGTTTATTAGCACATATAGTTGTTGCTTGATGTTCAACATTTGAAATAACAACTCTACCTTTTTTAAAAGTTTCATAAATATTATTAAATACAATACTTGTCGATTCCGAAGAACCAGATGTAAAAATTATATCCTCTGGTTCTGCTTCAAATATATAAGCAATTTTAGATCTAATTTTTTCAAGATATTTAGAACATTTTATCCCCAGTTCATATGTAGATGATGGGTTATGCCAATAATTCCTATAAGTTGAATTTATTATATTTAAAACATTCTCAGATAATGGAGTTGTGGATGCATTATCTAAATAAATAAAATTATTTTCCATTAATTTACTAACATTGATCCTGAGAAAACCTTTTTAGCATTACCAGTCATCATGACTTCACAATCGTCTTTTGACCAATCAATTTTAAGATTACCTCCTGGTAAAGTTACTATGGTTTGTGAATTACAAAGTCCTAATTTGTAAGCTGCTACATGAATAGCACAAGCACCTGTTCCACAGGCTAAGGTTGGTCCTGCTCCTCTTTCCCATACTTTAACTTTGATATTATCTCTATTTAAGATTTGACAAAAATGAACATTAGTTTTATCTGGAAATAATTCATTTTTTTCAAATATAGGGCCAATTCTAGAAATAGCAATTGACTCAATGTCTTGTACAAAGAATATTAAATGAGGATTTCCCATTCCTACGGCATAACCTTTATTATTAAAATTTTTCTCAAAAAAATCATGTGCAGGAATTGAATTTATTTTTTTTTCAATTGTTGTAGGAATATTTTTACTATCTAAAATTGGAACTCCCATTTTTACTGTTATTTCATCATTTATGTATTTAGCAATTTTTAAACCTGCTTTAGTCTCAATTTTATATTCAATATTTTTATTCTTCATTGAATCATTTATATGGAGATACTCAACTAAACACCTAATTCCGTTCCCACACATTTGCGCTTCAGAACCATCAGAATTAAAGATTATCATTTTTGCATAATTATTTTTACTAGGTTCTTCTATAAAAATCACACCATCTGCTCCAATACCAAATTGCCTGTTGCAAATATTTTTTATATCAAAAATTTTGTTTGTCTTGTAATTTTTATATAAATCATTTCCTCTGGAATCAATTACTATGAAATCATTTCCGTTACCTTGATATTTTTCAAAAGTTATATTTTTCATTTGTAAATAATATTCTAAATTTTAATTATAAATTATTCCTTTTAACAATCTATTTCTATTTTATACAATGGATATTAAAATAATAATTTAACAAATAAAAATTAAGTGATTTCTCCTGATAAACAATATGAAGCTGATACAAATTTATATAATCCATCTGAAATAGAAAAAAAATGGCAGTCAATATGGACAGAAAACAATTTATATAAAACCGATGAATTAACTGAGAATAGCGAAAAATTTTATGCCTTATCAATGTTCCCCTACCCTTCAGGTAATCTTCATATGGGACATGTTAGGAATTATGTTATTACAGACTTAATAGCTCGTTTTCAGAGGTTTAATGGGAAATCTGTTTTGCATCCAATGGGTTGGGACGCATTTGGATTGCCTGCTGAGAATGCTGCGATTGAAAGAGGAATTAGTCCAAGTGTCTGGACTAAAAAAAATATTTCTCATATGAAGTCACAATTAAAGCTTTTGGGACTATCAGTTGATTGGGATAGGGAATTTGCAACCTGTGATGAAAATTATTATATTTGGACACAATATCTATTTTTAGAGTTATACAAGGCAGGACTTGTATATCAAAAGGAATCAGAAGTTAATTGGGATCCTGTAGATAATACAGTCTTAGCTAATGAACAAGTTGATTCGGAGGGTAAATCATGGAGATCTGGAGCTATAGTTGAAAAGAAATTATTAAAGCAATGGTTTTTAAGAATTACTAATTATGCAGATGAGTTATTAAAGGATTTAGAACAATTAGATAACTGGCCAGAAAGAGTAAAAATAATGCAAGATAATTGGATTGGAAAATCAATTGGTACAAATATTAAATTCAATATCAATACCAATCCACAAGAGAAATTAACTGTATTCACAACAAGATCAGATACTTTATTTGGAGTTACCTATTTAGCAATTTCTGTTAATCATTCATTAATTAAAAATATTTCTGATCAGGCAATCTTACAAGATATAGAGAAACTAAAACAATATCTGAAAAAAAATAAAAACAATGAACTCGAAAAAATTGGAATAAAAACTAACTTAATAGCTATAAATCCAGTTAATTCTGAACCTATACCTATTTGGGTGGCAAGTTATGTTCTTGATGAATACGGTACAGGAGCTGTTATGGGAGTACCTGCTCATGATCTAAGGGATTTTGAATTTGCTAAGAAAAACAATATTGATATTAAACAAGTAATATTAAAGGATAAAAGTGGACTAAGTAAGGAGCTTGATAATGCTTATGTAGAAAATGGATATCTTATTAATTCAAATCAATATGATGGCGTAGCAAATACTATTGCTAAATTAAAAATTTCAGAGGAGGGAGTAAATAATGGATGGGCCGAAAATAAGATTCAATATCGTTTAAGAGATTGGTTAATATCTAGACAAAGATATTGGGGATGTCCGATACCCATAGTTAATTGCAAAAAATGTGGTTCTGTTCCATTAAACCAATCGGAATTACCTGTTTCATTACCAAAAGATATAGAAATCTCTGCTAACAAGATTAATGCTTTAGGTGATAATAATAATTGGATAAATACAACATGTCCAAAATGTGGAATAGCGGCAAGAAAAGAAACTGATACCATGGACACTTTCATGTGTTCATCTTGGTATTTTTTAAGATATCCATCTTCAAAATGTTCAACTAAGCCATTTGAAAAGATTGAAATTAATAAGTGGATGCCTGTAGATCAATATGTTGGAGGAGTAGAGCATGCAATATTGCATTTATTATATGCGAGATTTTTCACTAAAGCCTTGCGAGATAATGAACTATTTGAAATTGATGAACCATTCAAAAAACTATTAACGCAAGGAATGGTTCAGGCAGCAGCCTATAAAAACAATAAAACGGGTAAATATGTTTCTCCTTCCGATATTACTGACATATCAAATCCTACAGATCCAATTGATAATTCTAATCTAGAAGTTCTTTTCGAAAAGATGTCAAAGTCAAAATATAATGGAATAGACCCTGAATCAGTAATTAAAAAATATGGAGCAGATACAGCAAGAATGTTTATATTATTTAAAGCACCACCAGAAAAAGATTTGGAATGGGGAGATGCAGATGTTGAAGGACAATTTAGATTTTTAAGCAGGATTTGGAAGCTTTATATAAATTATGCAAAAGATATAAATATTAAAAGTAAGTCCTATCCAGAGAAAGAAAAATCTTTAATAAAGTCAATGAACATTGCTATAAAAGAAATCTCAATTGACATATTAAATAACCAATTTAATACTGCTATTTCAGAACTAATGAAGTTTTATAATTCATTATCAAATTCCATTAATGACGTAAACAATAAATTAAAAAAAGACGCTTTAAAAACATTTAGCATTTTGTTGGCTCCATTTGCACCTCATATTGCTGAAGAAATATGGCATCTTATTGGATTTAAAAATTCTGTGCATTTAGAACACTGGCCTTCCTTTAATGCCGAAGCACTAAAGGAAGATTCATATGAACTAGTGATACAAGTGAATGGAAAAGTTAGAGACAAAGTAAATATTAATAATGAAATGAATGAAGATCAAATTAAAGAATTGACTCTTAAAAGACCTAACATATTAAAATGGACTCAAGATAAGGAAATAAGAAAAATAATTATTGTTAAAGGAAAAATTATGAATATTGTTGTTTAAGAATTTATTTTTTTTTGAATGACTAATGAATTTGGATTTGACCAATCGCCCTTAACTAAATAATCATCATTACCGAAACACATTTCACGAAGTATGAAAAATATAGGTTCATTCACTGAATTATCAAATAATGATGTTATGTCATTTATAGAATATTCTCCTCCTTCGTCTAATAAATTACTTACTTTTTGTTGATACGCAATAATATTTGCGGCTGCTTTCTTTCCAGCTTCAACTCCAGGTTGATCATATGCATTTATATTTACCAATTCAGCGTAGAAGGATACAGTCCTCTCAAATAAAGCGATTAAGGCACCTAGTGAAAAACAATTTAATTTTTCTAATGTGATAGTGATACTTTGTCTGTTTTCACTAGAGAGTGCTGATCTGGTTCCTTGCAAAAAACCAGAAAGATATTCTTTAGGATTCTCTTTTTCATCAAAAATATTAGTAGATGGAGAATCTAATAATTCAATAAAAATACAAAAGAAATTATCAATACCATCTCTAAGTTGCTGAACATAAGCATGTTGATCTGTAGATCCTTTATTACCAAAAACGGAAATACCTTGATTAACTACTTCACCGTTCCTATTAAATTTCTTACCTAATGATTCCATTATTAATTGCTGGAGATATTTACTAAATACCTGTAACCTATCTCTATAAGGTAATACGACCATATCTCTCTTTCCAACGCCATCCCCAGTTAAATACCATGCAGATGATAATAATGCTGCGGGATTATTTTTAAAATCACTTATACGTGTGGCCTCATCCATTAATGATGCACCTCTAATAAATTCAAATATATTTTCATTAATAAGAGCTAATGGAAGTAATCCCACAGAGCTTGTAATACTTGTTCTTCCTCCAACCCAATCTTGTAAATTAAATATTTTTAACCAATTTTCGGAAGTGGCTTTATTAAATAACTTACTATCTTTCATAGTTATAGCTATAGCATTAGAATTCCATTCAAGAGCATTATTTTCGCAATGACTTTTAATAATTTCCATAGCAATTCTAGGTTCAGGAGTACCACCTGATTTGCTTACTACTACAAATAATGTTGTGGATAATTTTTCAGATAAGTCCTCTAACTTTTCGCTAATTAAAAAGGGATCAACATTATCGATATAAGAAAAATTTAAGCCTTTAGAGCACTTCTGCAGTGACTCTGTAATAAGTAATGGGCCTAAACCACTTCCACCAATTCCTATCCATAGAACATCAGTATAGTTCTGATTATTCTTATTCTTAATATCTCCATTTAAAATTTGTTTTCCAAATTCAGAGATTTCATTAATATCTGCACTAATTTCCTCTCCTATTTTTGAAGATGGAGAAATTGATGGATTTCTAAGCCAATAATGTCCAACTTGTCTATTTTCATCAATATTTGAGATTGCACCATTTTCTAATTCTTTTATTGAAGAAAATACATCTATAAATTTCTCTTCTAAATTTTTTATCTCTATACTTGTGAAATTAATTTTGCTTATGTCTAACCAAATATTTAATTTTTTATCAAACCAAAGATAATTACAAAATTTATCCCAAGAGTTTAAATCTCCATTCATTTTATATATTTGTTTCTTTATATTTATTATTTAATTATATCTATATGAATAGTACATAGATTTGAATCATTTAAATTTGTTTAAATTTTTATCTTCAAATAAATATTTTTTTGAATATAAACAATTAAAATTGAGTGTTTTTTTATATCATATGAATTTATCATTGTATAAAATAAAATACTTTGGATAAATCATTTAATTACTTAATTTCGCCTGAGATATCAGAATTTAGAAGATTTTCACCAAAATTAAAAATAGGTGTACTAGCTTCTGGGAAAGGAACAAACTTTCAGGAGTTAATTAATCTCTCAGAAAAAGGAGAATTAGATATAGATATAAAAGTTCTTATAACTAACAAAGATGAAGCCGGTTGTATAAAAAGAGCTGAATGTAAAAAAATACCTCACAAAATAATAAGAGACAAAGACTTTCCGCAAAAAGAGCTATTTGAATTAGAAATTGTAAATACTTTAATTGATTACGATGTTGAACTTGTTGTTATGGCAGGCTGGATGAAAATTGTTACTCCATTTTTTATTAATAAATTTAAGAATAAGATTATAAATATTCACCCTTCATTACTTCCAGCATATAAAGGTGGTTCTGCTATTAAGGACTCTATATTAAATGGTTCAAAAATAACTGGTTGTTCAGTACATTTTGTTGAAGAGGAGGTAGATAGTGGATCATTGATAATGCAAGCTGCATTGTCAATTAGAGATGATGATGATTTTGAATCACTTTCCAAAAGAATACATATGCTTGAGCATAAAATTTTACCTTACTCAATCTCTCAAGCTGGTTTTTTGATAAGAAGTAATTTTATGGAAAATTATTAGTTAACTCAAGACCTTCATCCATTGAGAATCCACTCATAATATTTAAATTCTGAATTGCTTGCCCAGTCTGTCCTTTTAACAAATTATCAATTACAGATAAAATAATAATCCTTCCATTTCGAACATCAACTTTAACAGAAAGAAAAATTTGGTTTGTATTTTTAACCCATTTTGTTGATGGGAATGTATCGACAGGTAAAACTTTAATATTTTTGAAATTTCTATAATAATTATCCAAAAGAATTCTGCAATCATCAGATGTTAATCCTGGATCTCTTAATCTCCCATATATAGTAGAGTGCATACCCCTTGAAATTGGAACCAAATGAGGAGTAAATAGCAGTTCAATTTTATTTCCAGAAATTAAAGATGCTACTTGCTCGATCTCTGAGGTATGTCTATGGGTTATCAATCCATATGCTGATAGACCTTCTCCACATTCTGATAAGAGTAGATTTTGGTTTGGTTCTCGACCACCTCCAGAAGTTCCGCTTTTAGAATCAATTACTATACCTTCATTTTCAATAATTCCTTGCGAAAGATAAGGAGCAAGAGGAATAAGAGCAGATGTTGGATAACATCCTGGACATGCAATTAATCTTCCTTTTGAAATGGCTTCTTTATTTATTTCAGGAAGTCCGTAGACTGCCTCTTTGCATAAATCATCATCATTCCTTTTAAAAATAAGAGCTTCTTTGGAATATACATTTTTCCATTCATCTAAGGACTTATATCTGTAATCTGCAGATAAATCAATAACCTTAACTCCTCTATCTAATAATTTCCTTGTCAAGGTTGAAGATAGGCCATTTGGTAAACAAAGCAAAGCAACATCTGAATTGTTTGAAATATTCTCTACTGAAATTTCTTCTATATAAGGATCATTATCTAAATAAATAAAAGGGAAATTATCATTCCACTTTGATCCAGATGTTTTATTACCTCCTAAAAATGAAATTTTGTAGTTTTGATTTTTATTTAAAAGATTTACAGCTTGAATACCGCCGTAACCAGTAGCACCTACTATTGCAACATTCATTTCTTTGAATTGGCAGACTTTGAGATAGGATTGTAAAGTGTTGTATTTAAGGTAACTAAAACACTATTTTTCCATATTGATAGGAATAATGAAAGAAACAAGTCCCAAATCAGATAATGGAACAATTTTGGATATAAATGAATCTTTTAAAATTGAATTTGATCCTATCAGCGATGCCTTGGCAGCGATAAGGAATGGTGAATGCATAATTGTTGTAGATGATGAAAGAAGAGAGAATGAAGGTGATTTAATTTGCGCGGCTCAGTTTGCAACTCCTCAGCAAATTAATTTTATGGCTACCGAGGGACGTGGTCTTATATGCCTAGCTATGCAAGGTGAAAAACTTGACTCTTTAGATTTACCATTAATGGTAGATAGAAATACTGATGAAAATCAAACAGCATTTACGATATCAATTGATGCTGGGCCTGAAAATAACGTTTCTACTGGAATTTCAGCTGAAGACCGGGCTAAGACAATTCAAGTTGCTATAAATCCAAATACAAAACCTGAAGATTTAAGAAGGCCAGGACATATTTTTCCATTAAGAGCAAAAAAAGGTGGCGTATTAAAAAGGGCAGGTCATACAGAAGCAGCAGTAGATATTGCTGCAATGTCAGGTCTTTTTCCCGCTGGAGTTATTTGTGAAATACAAAATCCTGACGGTTCCATGTCAAGACTTCCACAACTTAAAGAGTATGCAAAACAGTGGGGAATGAAATTAATATCTATAGCTGATTTAATAAGTTATAGGTTTCAAACTGAAAGATTTGTATTTAGAAAATCCGATGCAGTTCTTCCAAGTATTTTTGGGAATTTCAAAGCTTATGGATATGTTAATGAACTTGATGGTTCAGAGCATGTTGCATTAGTTAAACAAAAATCATCAAAATTAAGCGAGCCTGTACTAGTAAGAATGCATTCAGAGTGCTTAACTGGCGATGCTTTTGGATCATTACGTTGTGATTGTAGACCCCAATTAGAGGCTGCTTTATCAAGAATAGAAAAGGAGGAGGAGGGGGTTGTTGTTTACTTGAGACAAGAAGGAAGAGGTATTGGTCTTATAAATAAATTAAAAGCATACAGTTTACAGGATGGTGGATTAGACACTGTTGAAGCTAATGAAAAATTAGGTTTTCCAGCTGATCTTAGAAATTATGGAGTAGGAGCACAGATATTAAGTGATCTAGGGATAAAAAAATTAAAATTACTGACAAACAATCCTAGAAAGATTGCTGGATTAGGAGGTTATGGAATAGAAGTTATTGAGAGAGTTCCATTAGTGATTTGTCCAAACGATAACAATGCAGAATATTTGAGTGTTAAAAAAACAAAGCTAGGCCACATGATTGATGAAGATAAATTTAATTCCAGGAATATCGATCCATTTATATCAATTTTTCTTGACGGAAAATATAAATCTATCGATCTAGTTCCAATAAAAAATAAAGTTATTAAATTTTGTACTGATCAAAATATTAATATTAGACTGGAAAGTACTCCAAGATTATTAGCTTTTTGGAATCGACCAAAATTAGTGTGGCGAATTTTACATGATCAGAATAGAACTAATTTCAACATTACTGATGAAGAAATAAAGAATATAGAATTATTTATTCAGTTTTTATCCAAATATGAAAATAGTACAAAAATTGGAATTATTATATCTAGAAACATTGAGCAGGCATTACACCCAAAAAGTAGCATCAAACTAATTAATACTAAATTTACTATTAATAATGAAATCTTATATTCATCTACAAGAAAATTTAATCTAGATAAAGAGACATTTAGTATTGTTTTTGAAGGCTGAATTACTACTTTAAGGTTGCCTTATAAATTTTTGAACCATTAGTAAGCTTTAGAACGACGTCCATATCATCTGTCTTACCAAAAACAGTGTGAACTCCATCAAGATGAGGCTGTGGTTCATAGACTATGAAAAACTGACTACCACCTGTATCCTTTCCTGCATGAGCCATAGAAAGTGAACCTTTTAGATGTTTATTGGAATTAATTTCACATTTAATATTATATCCAGGGCCACCAGTCCCAGGCATACCAGATGCGCCATCACGGGTATTAGGACATCCACCCTGTGCCATAAATCCAGGAATAACTCTATGAAATGCTAAACCATCATAAAAACCATCATTAATCAACTTTGTGAAGTTTTTAACCGTATTCGGTGCGTCGTCAATGAAAAATTCAATATTAATATTCCCTACTTCGGTCTCAAATAATGCTTTTGACATGTTTTATGTATTTATTAATTTATATATTAATAGCTAAAGTAACTTTTCAAGGTTTTCCTTAATGGTATTTATATCAATTTTTTCTTTATTATTATTTTCTCCCTCCCAATTATCGACTTCTAGATTTTTCTGGGGTGGTGAAATTAATAACCTATCTTCGGCAGTTTTAGGTACAAAATTTTTTTCTACTAATTTGCATTCATAATCTAATTTTATGCAGAAATCTTTTATTTCCTCTATATCAATCATTTCAACTGTTGGCGAAGGAAAATCTTGAGCTTCAAGTAGGCCACAATATCTTGTTGCATCATCCTTATCTTCAAACATAAGAACAATAGTCCTTCCTTTAAGTTCGATAGAATGTATTCCTTCCTTATCTGTTCCTGAATTATATAAAAGAACAAATATGTTCATATGAGTTTTATTTTCTAATTATATAATATTTGATTAAGATTCAGAAAGTGATAGTTCTTGTAATCTTGTATATAAAGCGATTTCTTCATCATTAATATCAGCAGGTATCACTACCAGGATTTCAACATATTGATCACCTACATTATCTTCGAATGTTAAACCTCTACCTTTCAAACGTAACATTCTTCCAGTAGATGATTTTGGAGGAACTTGAAGTGTGACATTTCCATCAAGGGTAGGGACCTCTACAGAACAACCAAGGAGAGCATCATGAGGAAATAACTCTAATTTATAAAGAACTCTTAAACCATCAATTCTTAGACCATTTTCCGTGCGAACTTTTAACTGTAGATAATGATCTTTTCCTCCTCTTGCTATATTTTCAAGTCTTAATCGCCATCCATCTCCAGCAAAAGGAGGAGTATCAACTTCTACTACAGTTTCATCTTCAAGCTCTATTAAAATTGAAGCACCATTTAAGGCCTCAAAAGGTGTTAATTCAATAATTGTTTCAATATCTTGGAGGAGTTTAACTGGAGGTGGCTCTTCTGGAGAGGTTGTAGGGTATTCATAATTAATAAATTCATCATTATCTCCATTTATGTATTCATCTTCAAATGGTTCATTATTAAATTCATCGTATTTCTTTCCGGAGTGTTCATATCCAAATAATGAATCAAGATAATCTTGAAAATCAGGAAACCCTGTCTTGAAATTATTATTTTCATAATCTTCCTGGATATATTCATCTGATCTATTTTTCCTTTTAATGGGATCACGTAAATATTCGTATGCTTCGTTAATTAATTTAAATCTTTCTTCTGCATTTAAATCATTTTTATTTAAATCTGGATGCCATTTTCTTGCTTCTCTCCGAAAGGCCTTTTTAAGTTCTTTATCGTCATAATCATGGGATAAACCCAAAATCGACAAATAGTCTTTTTTAGAGGAAATAGTCATTGTCCCATGGATCATCATCCCTAGAATTACCATACCTCGAATTTCTATAATTTCTATTCATTTGATTGTCCCAAGGATCATCATCCCAATAATCGTCTGAAAAAAGTTCATCCTTTAATGATCCAAAAGTATTTTTAATACCTTGTAATGGATTATTATCAACTTTCCTTTCTACTGCAAATTTTCTGTTTAAACCAAATAATGCTTCTTGGAGAGCACTAACAGAAATTTCTAATTCTTGAGGATCATCATCATCTATATATTCTTCAACATCTTGAATGGCTAATTCAACAGCTCGTTGTTGTCTTTCAGCTCCATAAGGTCCAAATTCTAAAGAAGCATCTCTAAGTCTTCTCTCAGCTTGCGCAATGAGAGTTAAGGCACTATTTTTTCTGTCAATAACAGATCTTTTCTTCCTATCTTCATTGGCTTTTGATTTGGCTTCATCAATTATCGAATTAATTTCTTGTTCATTTAAATTAGAGCCTCCAGAAATTGTAACTGTTTGTTTTCTTCCAGTTGTTCGATCCGTTGCACTTACTTCTAAAAGACCATTGGCATCAATATCAAATGCTACCTGGACTTGTGGAATCCCCCTAGGTGCTGGAGGTATTCCTGATAACCTAAATTTACCAAGTGATTTATTTTCAGAAGCCAATGGTCTTTCACCTTGCCTTACTTGAACAACTACTGATGATTGATTAGCTTCTGATGTACTAAAAACATCAGATTGTCTTACTGGTATTGGTGTATTACGAGGAATAAGGACCTTCATAAGACCACCAATAGTTTCTAGACCTAATGATAAAGGTGTAACGTCATTTAGCAGTAAATCTTGTAAATCACCACTAATTATTCCGGATTGTATGGCAGCACCAATTGCAACCACTTCATCTGGATTAACAGATTGACAGGGGTCATTAGGAACAAGAGTCTTGACTAATTGTTGAACCATTGGGATTCTTGTACTTCCACCGACAAGAACTACTTCATCAATATCTTCTGCGTTCCATCCAGAATCATCTAGAGCTATTTGCACAGGCTCCAGTAATCTATCTAGTAAATCTTGAGATAATGATTCAAATATTTTTCTATCTATAGTCTCTTCAATATGTAATGGCCCCTCTTTACTTGTGGTGATAAAAGGTAATGATATTTTTGTTTTTAGCAAGCCTGATAATTCACATTTAGCTTTTTCAGCAGCTTCAGTTAATCTCTGCAAAGCTTGTCTATCCCTTCTAAGATCAATATCATGTTTAGTAAGAAATTTTTTAGCAAGCCAATCAACTATTTTTGAGTCAAAATTATTTCCTCCTAGTTGGGTATCTCCACAGGTGGCTTTTACATCAAATACACCATTTGAAATTTTTAATAATGAGACATCAAATGTTCCTCCCCCTAAATCAAAAACCAAGACATTATTAGAGGAACTTTTTTCAAAGCCATAAGCTAAAGCAGCTGCAGTAGGTTCATTTAAAATTCTATCTACTTTGATACCAGCCAATATTGCAGAATCCTTTGTAGCTTGCCTTTGAGATTCGTTAAAATAAGCTGGTACTGTAATAACAGCAGAGTCAACAGTATCTCCAAGATATGTTTCTGCATCATTAATTAATTTTCTAATTAATGAACTGACTAACTCTTCAGGAGCATATTCTCTTTCTGTATTAGGACTAAGAACCCTTACACTTCCAGAATTATTTGCTTTAACGTTATAAGGAACAGAAATACTATTATCATCAAGTTCGTCCCAGTCGCTACCAATGAATCTCTTTAAGTTATAAAAAGTATTCTTGGGATTTAAAACAAGTTGTCTCCTTGCTTGATCACCAATAACAATTTCTTTGTCTTTTGTAAAACCAACTATTGAAGGTGTAGTTCTAGACCCTTCAGAATTGGCAATAACAATTGGACGACCAGCTTCTATAACTCCGACAACAGAGTTTGTAGTACCTAAATCAATTCCAACTATTTGCCCCATGATTTTAGATCGCTAAATTAAAGCAAAATTTACTAATAATTTAATTAATTTTTATCTTAGATATTTACATATAATAGTAAAAATCAAATATTTTCAACTTAATTTAAATAAACTAAGATTATTTATAACTTGTCAAAAAGATTACTATCTATTTTAGAAGATTCATTACAGATAAAGTTGTTGATGGAGTTAACCAAAATAAACTAATATGAAACGGAGAGAGAGGGATTCGAACCCTCGATAAGGTTGCCCCTATACAGCATTTCCAGTGCTGCGCCTTCAACCACTCGGCCACCTCTCCCAAGATAATCATTTTAACCCTTTATCATCCCATTTTTGAGGAAATTTATTTGAATAAGACTTTCACAGTAACGATTAAAAATAAGGAAACCGGAAAGGTCTACCAAGAGCAGGTTAATAGTGATGATTATATACTTAAGGAATTTGAAAAGAAAGGATTTAAGCTTGCATTTTCATGTAGAAATGGTTGCTGTACAAGTTGTGCAGTTAAAATAATATCTGGTACGTTGCAACAACCAGAAGCCATGGGTGTTTCTCAATCATTAAAAGACAAAGGTTATGCACTTCTTTGTGTCGCTAAAGCAACTTCAGATCTTGAGGTGGAAACAACAAATGAGGACGAAGTCTACGATTTACAATTTGGACAATATTTTGGGAGGGGGAATACAAGAGTTGCGCCACCTTGGGAATTTGAGGAAGATTAATTATCATGTTTGAATTATGTGAAATAGAGGAACTTGCAAATCAAATAAACTTATCCAGTTTGTATGAAATAGCCAAGAACTCAGCTCAAATTGGTAATGAAATTTTAAAAATCAATTACAATAAAATTCAAAAAATTTCGTCAAAGGGTAGGAAAGGTGATCTTGTAACCAATGTAGATTTGGAAGTTGAAAACAAAATAAAAGAATATTTACTAGAAAAGACTCCAAACATATCAATCAATGCAGAGGAATCAGGGAAATTAAACAAATCCTCGGATTTAACATGGTGTATAGACCCTTTAGACGGTACAACAAATTATTCTCATGGATATCCTTTTTTTGGAACTTCTATTGGTCTTGTATATAAAAATAAGCCAATTATAGGGGCTATATCAGTACCTTATTTAAATGAACTATATTCAGCCTGTATCGGCTTAGGATCTTTCTGCAATGATAGTGAAATTAAAGTATCTTGTCCTCGTAATCTTTCTGATAGTTTACTTGTAACTGGTTTCTCTTATGACAGATTTGACACAGAGGATAATAATTATGCTGAATTTTGTTATTTAACACATAAAACTAGGGGAGTTAGAAGAGGAGGAGCAGCAGCTGTTGATCTAGCATTTGTTGCTGCAGGTAAAGTGGATGGATACTGGGAACGAGGGTTAGAGGTATGGGACCTAGCCGCCGGTGCTATTATTGTTAAAGAGGCTGGTGGAATTATTTCTGATTATCCATCAGGCGAATTTAATTTAATTTCTGGAAGAATACTCGCGTCCTCTCCAAGCCTTGAGAATGAATTAAAAAATGAACTAGAAAAGGTTTCTCCATTTAAAAAAAAATTCTATACCTAAAAATCGATAAATTTTAAAATGACTGATATAAAAGAAATTAAATTAGTAGATGTAAAGAATAACTCTAATATTATAAATAATTTAAATAGTATTTATAAACTATGGGGCTATGAAGAAGTCTCACCTTCATTTATAAATACTTTAGAGACGATAAAAGGCCGTGGTGTTATTGAAGAAAATCAGGTTGTGGGAATAGTAAGTAATAATTCATTATGTCTTAGACCAGAAATGACAACATCTATTGTCAAATTGTCATCTACTAGATTAATAAATAAGAAAAGACCTATAAGATTATTCACCAATGGAATGGTCTTTGATAAAAAACAAAATAATAAAAATTCATTTAAGTTCCAAGAGAAACTGCAAAGTGGAATTGAATTAATTGGATATGATACAAAATACCCAGAAATTGAAGTTATTAATATATTGTTTGATGCGATCGATAATATTAATCTGAAGGATGGTTGTAATTTATTTCTACTAGTAAGCACCACAAAAATTATGGACTTGATCTTAAATAGATATAAGAATAATAATTTTGAAGAAATTAAGAAAAGTTTGGTTAATTTTGATCAAGATAATTTATCTAAATTAGGAATTGACGAAGATGATAAATATATTCTTAAAGATCTCTTATTCACAAGAGGAGAACCAATTGCAATATTAGAAAAATTGAAAAGTATATATGGCACTAGTAAAACTTTAGATGACTTAAATTTTTTATTTGAAACATTATCAAAAATATCTAATAAATATGGTGTTAAAATACAACTTGATCCCACGTTTCAACCTCACTTGAATTTATATGAAGGAATAGTTTTTCAACTAATAGGGGATAATGGTAAAAATAAAAGCGTCATAGCAAAAGGAGGAAGATATGATGAGTTAGTAAGATTCTTTAGTCCTAATGAGAAAATCTTAAATGGGATTGGATTTACAATTTCTATAGACATTTTAAGAAATCTAATTAAGGAAGAAAAGTCAGATAAAAAGAAGATTTTATTAATGTTTAAAGATTCTTTTTTGTTAGAAAAAGGTATGAATGAACAAAAAGAACAACAGGAAAGAGGAAATATTGCTGTCTTACATTTAAATCCATGTGATGACTTAGCTAAAGCCAATCAAATAATGAAAGAAAATAATTGTAGTGAGATTTTGTGGGTTAAATAAAACCTCTTATAAGTTTATTTATGTTTTTAAATTCATATATTGTTCGGACAATACTCCTAATTAAACTTGATTAACTAGTTTTTAGGAAATAAGATTTATTATGTTTGATTTTTTTTTATATGGAAAAAGGCGAAATTCGTATTAATACCGAAAATATTTTCCCAATTATCAAGAAGGCAGTATATTCTGACCATGAAATCTTTTTAAGAGAACTTGTTAGTAATAGTGTTGACGCAATAAGTAAACGAAGAATGGCTTCTATGGCTGGCGACTGCGAAAATACTGAAGAAGCTCAAGTAAAAATATCTATTGACCGTGAGCATAATACCCTAACAATTTCTGATAATGGAATTGGAATGAATGATGAAGAAATTAAGAAGTACATAAACCAAGTAGCATTCTCAAGCGCAGAAGAATTCTTAACAAAATACAAAAAAGATAATGATGAATTTATAGGCCACTTTGGACTTGGTTTTTATTCAAGTTTCATGGTGGCAGATAGAGTTGATATATTAACTAAATCAGCAATTGGAGAATCAAAAGCTTTCAAATGGTCTTGTGATGGATCACCAAACTTCACGCTAGAGGAATCAGAAAGAGAGACAATCGGTACAGATGTGATACTTCACCTACTTGATGAAGAAAAAGAGTTTATTGAGCCTGAAAGGATTAAATCATTAATAAAAAAATATTGTGATTTTATGCCAATAGATGTCTTATTAGAAGGTGAGACAATTAATAAAAAAAATCCTCCTTGGAGAAAACAATCTAGTGAATTAAAAGATGAAGATTATATTGAGTTGTATAAATACCTTTATCCTTTTCAGGGAGATCCATTGTTATGGATTCATCTAAATACAGATTATCCATATGACATACAAGGGATATTGTATTTTCCTAAGTTGTCTGGTAGAGCTGATTGGGAAAAGGGAGAAATTAAACTATTTTGTAATCAAGTTTTCGTAAGCGATTCAATTAAAGAGATAGTACCAAAATACCTTTTACCTCTAAGAGGAGTAATTGACTCTACGGATATACCTCTAAATGTTAGTAGAAGCGCATTACAAACAGATAGAAAAGTAAGATCTATATCATCATTTATTTCAAAAAAAATCGCTAACAAACTCAAGGATTTAATTAAAAATTCTCCAGAATTTTATGCTGAAATTTGGGATTCTATCTCTGCTTTTATTAAAATTGGTGCTATCGAAGATGAAAAATTTGCTGATTTAGTTGATAACAGTATAATTTTCGAAACAATCATAAATTCAGAGAAAGACGTAACTAAAGATATTGAAAATAAATCACTTATCAAATCAAATGATAAATATTTCACAACTCTCGCAAATTACAAAGAACGAAATAAGATAACTGATTCTAAAAAAATAATTTACTGTTCAGATTCGATTGCTCAGTCAAGCGCATTAAATATCTGCTTATCTGATAACAAAGAAGTTATTAAATCAGATCCCTTAATTGATGCACAATTTCTTCCTTGGTTAGAAAGTAAAAACGAAGATTATCAGTTCCAAAGAGTTGATTCAGAAATAAATGAACTAGAGGATAAAGAATCTAATGAAATTGTAGATAAGGATGGAAAATCAAATTCAGAAAATCTTAGAGATACAATTGTAAAAGCACTTAACAATGAAAAAGTAACAGTTAAAGTTCAGTCACTTTCAAGTAAAGGTGCTCCACCAGCGATGATCTTGCTTCCAGAACAAATGAGAAGAATTAATGATATGGGTGCTTACATGGAGCAAAAGATGCCTGGCCTGCCTGAATATCACGTGCTTTTAATTAATAAAGAACATCCTCTTATTGTTGGTCTTAATAAAATTACAGGCAATAAAATAATTATTGATAAAAAAGATCCTGTAGAAAATCCTTTGGCATCTAAAATTGCAAATCATGTTTACGATATGGCTAAACTATCTGTTGGTGGATTAGATCAAGAACAGATTATTAATTTACAAATTAATAATGCCGAATTAATTTCAGAATTGCTTAATTAAACAAATTGAGTCGTGTGTTAAAATTTTTAAAGATATAACTCAAAAAGATGTCAAGAGTTTGCGAATTGACTGGAGCAAAAGCTAATAATGGGATGGCTGTAAGTCACTCACATATTCGTACAAAAAAATTACAACAAGTTAACCTCCAAAAAAGGAGACTTTGGTGGGAAGAAGGCAAAAAATGGGTAAATATAAAAATTAGTACCAAAGCACTAAAATCTATACAAAAAGTGGGATTAGATAAATTTGCTAAATCAAATGGAGTTGATTTAAAAAAATTCTAAATTCGATGAGAAATTTAGTTGTAAGTATATTAATACCATTTATTCTTTTACTTAATTTTAATTCAGCAATAGCTTTTGACTTTGCTCCTGAAGTAGGGGACATTGCTCCAAATTTTCAATTAGAAGGTTTTAATAAAAACATAAAATCAAAAAAAATATGGGAATTAAATGATTTTAAAGGTAAGTGGCTTGTTATATATTTTTATCCAAAGGACTTTACAGCAGGTTGCACTCTTGAAGCTAAAGGTTTTTCTGAATTAAAAAAAGATTTTTCAAAATATAATGCCGAAATTGTTGGGATTAGTGCTGATAATAAAGATTCTCATGAAAGTTTCTGCAGCGAGAAATCCATAAATTACACTTTATTATCTGATCCTGAAGGAGTTATTAGCGATAATTATGGTTCTTGGATTCCTCCATTTTCAGATAGAAATACTTTTTTGATTTCTCCAGAAGGGGAAATTTCTTATAGATGGATAAGTGTTTTACCTATAAATCATGCCAAGGAAGTACTTAATGTACTAAAGAAAAAAATATAAATTTTGCACGAACTTTCATTTGGAACTTGGTTAATTCACATCTCTTCGGTCATTGAATGGATATTTACCATCTTTGTCATATACAAAATTTCTACATATAAAGAATATAATTTATTTTATTGGCTAAGCTTAGCTATGGTCCCAAACTTAATAGGAGCTATGTGCGCTATAACTTGGCATATCTATGATAATCAAGATGTATTGTATGGATTAGTAACGCTTCAAGGGATATTTACATTTATTGGAAATTCAACATTAGCTCTTGCATCATTCATTATTTTTAAAAACAAAGAGACTTATGAATGATTTATTTATAAAATTTATAGAAAAATTAGCTTCAATTGACAATACAGCTTTGTTCGCTGCATCTATAATTCCATATGCAATCTTTTTGTTTTACTTATATAAAATTAAATCTGTTAATAAATTAGTAAAAACAGGTTATTCCTTAACAGTTTTATTTGTTTTTATAACAATAGTAGTTTCTATCTACACCTTAAATTACTACGATAAAACCCTTGTAGAGGTTGACTTCTTGCATGGTTTAGCAGAATCTTTCTTAACCTTAAGCGATTTTGTTATTTTGTTGGGCTTCATAAAGATTTTAAATAGCTTAGAAGTAAACAACTCTTAAGACCTTTTACAATTTTGTGTTTTTTAGGTAAAAGTATTAGAGAATATATGAAAATAAAGTTTTTTTATGCTTACTACATTATTTGCAGCTGCAGATCCAGCAACATTTTCTTGGTCTCCTAAATGCGCCATGATAATGATTACATGTAATGGTATTGCTTATGCAATAGCTAGAGCAAATATTCAAAAACCTAATGAAGGTTTTGAAATACCTAACTCAAAATTCTATGGTGGGTTAAGTCACGCATCAGTTGTAGGTGCTAATTGCTTAGGTCATATTTTCGGAATTGGAGCAATCTTAGGATTAGCCTCACGTGGTGTTTTATAAAATTTATTTATTAAATTTTAATTATCTAACTTAAATTTCTTAATTATTTTATCTGCCATCTGATCAGGCATAAGTCCTAATTTTTCTTTACTCTGGTCAGGTGAAGCATGATCAACTAAAACATCTGGTATACCAATTCTGTATACAGGAATATTTATTTCATTATCGTTAAATAATTCAACTATTGCGGAACCAAATCCACCTATTAGGGTTCCTTCTTCCATAGTTACTACTTTTTGAATCCTACTTGCTAAAGGCTTAATAAGATCTTTATCAAGAGGCTTCACAAATCTTGCATTAATAATACAAGCATTAATGTTATTACTTTTCAGTATCTCAGATGTTTCAATAGCTGATGCAACCATTGAACCATAAGCAATAATTAAAACATCTTCTCCTTCTTCGAGTATTTCAGCTTCGCCAATATTTAAAGGTTCCCAACCCTCATCCATTACAGCCACTCCTAATCCAGAACCTCTTGGTATTCTTAGAGCTGTAGGTCCATTATGGTTAATTGATGTTATTAACATTCTCTGTAATTCAGACTCATCCTTTGGAGCCATCAATACAAAATTAGGTATGGATCTCATATAACTTATATCGTACTGACCTTGGTGAGTAGGACCGTCAGCTCCAACTATGCCAGCCCTATCAAGGACGAACGATACAGGTAAATTTTGTATCCCTACATCATGAATTAATTGATCGAAAGCACGTTGAAGAAAAGTACTATAAATAGCCACAACAGGTTTAAGCCCATCGCACGACATTCCTGCTGCAAGAGTAACTGCATGTTGTTCTGCTATTCCTACATCGATATATTGATCTGGAATATTTTTTTGCAATATATCTAAACCAGTACCTGTAGCCATTGCAGCTGTAATGCCAACGACCTTACTATCTTGTTCACATATTTTTAATAAGGTTTGACCAAATATTTTACTATAACTAACAGGCTTAGGTTTCTTTGATGGAATAGATTTCCCAGTGGTCAGATCAAATGCAGACTGTGCATGATATCCTACCTGATCAGCTTCTGCATAAGGGTAACCCTTCCCTTTTGTCGTGACAACATGAACAAGTACAGGTTTTTTAAGTTTATGAGCAGCGTTAAAAGTATTAACTAAATTTCCAATATCATGACCGTCTATTGGACCCATATATGTAAATCCAAGTTCTTCAAAAACAGCTCCAACCTTGGGTACAGCTAGTCGTCTAACACTTCCTTTAATATTTTTTAGTTCTTCTGGAATATCTTTTCCAATTAAGGGAATATTTTTTACACTTTCCTGTACACTATCGGATAAAAATTGCAAGGGTGGACTAACTCTTACCTTATTTAAGTAAGATGAAAGGGCTCCAACTGGAGGTGAAATAGACATATCATTATCGTTTAATACTACAACTAAAGGAGTATTTGGTAAGTGACCTGCATGATTTATAGCTTCTAATGCCATTCCGCCTGTTAACGCTCCATCTCCAATAACAGCAACACATTTATAATTCTCACCTTTTCTATCTCTTGCCATTGCCATGCCTAAAGCGGCAGAAATAGAAGTGCTTGCATGTCCAGCGCCAAAATGATCAAATTTACTTTCACATCTTTTGAGATATCCAGCTACACCATTTTGTTGCCTAAGGGAATCAAATTGACTGAAGCGTCCTGTTATTAATTTGTGAGGATAACCCTGATGTCCTACATCCCAAACAACCTTATCGCAATCAAGATCAAGAGTTTGATATAAAGCTAAAGTTAGCTCAACTACACCTAATCCAGGGCCAAGATGTCCACCACTAGTAGAAACCACTTGAAGATGTCTTTCTCTAATTTGACAAGCAATTTCCTCTAATTGTGAAACTGTTAAGCCATGTAGTTCATTTGGGTGACTTAACTCACTTAAAAGCATTGAAAAAATAATTGTTATCTACCTAATCTAAAACGCCGAGGTGCAAAATGAGTAATTTTTTTTAAATAGATCATGTAATGTTTTATTAGATTAATAATTAATGCTAAATATATATATATGAATGATTATTTTGAAAAAATACTTCAAGCTGAAGTCTATGAAGTAGCAAAAAAAACACCATTAGAGAAAGCTCATAATTTAAGTAATACACTTAATAATGAAGTTTTCCTAAAAAGAGAAGATCTTCAAGATGTATTTTCATTCAAAATAAGGGGTGCATATAACAAAATGAGTAAGCTCTCTGATTCACAGCTTGCTCAGGGAGTTATTACTTCAAGTGCTGGCAATCATGCTCAAGGGGTTGCACTTAGTGCTCTCAAGTTAAATTGCCAAGCAACCATATTAATGCCTATTACAACACCTTTAGTTAAAGTTAATGCAGTAAAAAATTTGAAAGCAAAAGTTATATTATATGGTGACAATTATGATGAAACTTACAAAGAGGCAATAAGGATTAGCCAAGAAAGAAATTTATCCTTTATTCATCCATTTGATGATCCAGATGTAATAGCAGGACAAGGAACTATAGCTATTGAACTTGAACAGCAACTAAAAGATAAACCTTATGCAATTTATATTGCTGTTGGTGGTGGTGGATTAATATCAGGAATATCCTTATACATTAAAAATATATGGCCTAAAGTAAAAATAATTGGAGTAGAACCTGAAGACGCAGACGCCATGACAAAATCATTGGAAGCATCAAAAATTGTGGAATTATCTTCTGTCGGTCAATTTGCAGATGGAGTGGCGGTTAAAAAAATTGGTAAAAATACTTTTGATATAGGAAAAAAATATATAGATAAAATGATTAGGGTTAATACCGATGAAATATGTGCTGCTATAAAAGATGTTTTTGAAGATACTAGATCAATACTAGAACCAGCAGGAGCATTATCAATTGCAGGAATGAAAAAAGATATTTTGAATTCTAATCATTCAAATAAAAAAATGGTTGCGATAGCATGTGGTGCAAATATGAATTTTGAGCGGCTTAGATTTGTGGCAGAAAGAGCAGAACTTGGTGAGTGTAAAGAAGTAATGATGGCTGTTAAAATTCCTGAACGTGCTGGTAGTTTAATTGATTTTTGTAAGTTACTTGATAATAGAAATTTAACTGAATTTAGCTATAGAATGTCAAATTCTAAGAATGCCCAGATCTTTGTAGGAGTTCAAGTCTATGGGTTAAATGATAAAAAAAATCTTTTAAATGTATTTAGAAATTCGGAGTACTCATTTATTGATATAAGTGATGATGAATTATCTAAAAATCATCTCAGACATATGGTAGGTGGAAGATTACCAAAGAATTTTAAAGAAATTAATAATAGAAACTTTGTAGAGCTTTTATACAGATTTGAGTTTCCTGAAAGACCTGGCGCATTAATAAACTTTTTAAATAATATGAAATCTAATTGGTCTATAAGCGTATTTCACTACAGGAATTATGGTGCTGATGTAGGGAAAATTGTTATTGGAGTTTTAATCGATAGAAATGAAATTTTAGAGTGGAATAAATTTGTAAGAATTCTAGGCTATAAATTCTGGGATGAAACTCAAAACGATACATATAAACTATTCCTTGGTGCATCAGATTAAATTTAAGGTAAATTAGGAAAGATTTCGGTAATAAAAATCAATCAATCTGATCTTAATCCCTCGCCAATATCTGAAATAGATCTAGTTACTAAAGTTGAAGCTGTTCTATATTTGAAAGGCCGACCAATAACAAAAAAGGATCTTTCAGAAATTACTAATTCTGATATAAACCTAATAAATGATGCAATTAAAGATCTAAAAAATAAATACTCTAATCCAAACTCAGCTATTGCATTAAATGAAGTTAATAATAGTTTTTCTCTCGAACTAAATTCTAGTCTTGATGAATACGTAGATGATTTACTTCCTTCTGAATTGAAAACATCCGAATTAAGGACATTGGCAACCATTGCAATCAAAAAAAAGATCCTTCAGTCGGATCTTATACTTCTTCGAGGTTCAGGTGCATATGATCATATTAAAGAATTATTAGAAAAGAAATTTATTGTCAAACGTAAGCAAAAAGATGGTAGATCATATTGGTTATCATTATCAGAAAAGTTTTTTCAAACTTTTGCTGTGAGTAATGAATATCTCTCAAATATAGGAAGCCATAATAATAAGCAGCAATAATAAGTAAATGTTAGAATATATAAAATTACAACATGGTAATGCTATCTGAGATTTTCGCAGTTCTGGGCCAAACTTTATCAATTTATTCTTTCATATTGATAATAAGAATTTTACTTACATGGTTTCCAGGTATTGATTGGAGTAACGGTATTTTATCTGCATTAACTTCTATCACAGATCCTTATTTAAATATTTTTAGAGGTATTATTCCTCCAATAGGTGGATTTGATATTTCATCTTTATTAGCTTTTTTACTTTTAAATGTTATACAAAACTTAATAACAAATCTACAGTATGCAAGCCTAGGATATAGCTGAATTTATCTATCGTCCCCACAACCACTTATCTTACCTTTAGACGATCTTAATTTTAATTTCTCAATGTTTAGCAATGCAACATCCTCTAAATTAAAATTTAATTCTGTACAGAGATTTGATAAATACCACAATACATCTCCTAACTCTTTTTTAATACCTAATTTTGATTCTTTATCAAATATTCCATTTTTATCTCTTATAACTTTTTTTACTTTTTCCGCTACCTCTCCAGCTTCTCCAACTAAACCAAGAGTTGGATAAATGATATTTAAGCCTAAATCTGGATATTGTGCTGTTTCTCTAGCTTTTTTCTGATAAGTTTTAAAATCCATGACTTAAATAACTAACTTTGGGTATGGTAAATTTATTTATATCTAGCAATATTATCTATATATGTCGAATCTTGATTTAAAAAGAAGAACAAAAATAGTAGCAACTATTGGCCCTGCAACTCAATCTGAAGAAATAATTACAGATTTAATTAAAGCTGGAGTAACAACATTCAGATTAAATTTCTCACATGGAGATCATAAAGATCATGCTGAGAGAATAAAAACTATAAGAGAAGTATCAAAAAAGTTAGATATAGATATTGGAGTTTTACAAGATCTTCAAGGTCCTAAAATTAGATTAGGGCGCTTTAAAGATGGTCCAGTAAAAGTCAAAAAAGGTGATAAATTTACACTGACATCGAATATAGTCGAATGTACAAATACTATTGCAAATGTAACCTATGACAAACTTTCTCAAGAAGTTAGCGAAGGGAAAAGAATATTATTAGATGATGGCAAAATAGAAATGATTGTAGAGAAAGTAGATATAAAAGCTAATCTTTTGGAGTGTCTGGTAACTGTAGGGGGGGTTCTTTCAAATAATAAAGGTGTTAATTTCCCAGATGTTCAACTATCAGTAAAAGCATTAACAGAAAAAGATAAAGAGGATTTAAAATTTGGTTTATCTGAAGGAGTTGATTGGATAGCCCTAAGTTTCGTAAGAAATCCATCCGATATAAACGAGATAAAAGATTTAATAAACAAAAATGGGCATTCAACTCCTGTGGTCGCAAAAATAGAAAAATTTGAAGCAATTGATCAGATTGACAAATTATTACCCTTATGTGATGGGGTCATGGTTGCAAGAGGTGATTTGGGAGTAGAAATGCCTGCAGAAGAAGTTCCTCTTTTACAAAAGGAATTAATAAGAAAAGCTAATTCATTAGGTATCCCAATAATTACAGCGACTCAAATGCTTGATTCTATGGCTTCAAATCCAAGACCAACCAGGGCAGAAGTTAGTGATGTTGCAAATGCAATTCTTGATGGAACAGATGCAGTAATGCTTTCAAACGAAACTGCAGTTGGGGATTATCCTGTAGAGGCAGTAGAAACGATGGCAACAATAGCAAGAAGAATTGAAAGGGATTATCCACTTAAAGCTATTGAGAGCCACTTACCTAGTACGATCCCAAATGCTATTAGTGCTGCAGTAAGTAATATAGCTAGACAACTTGATGCAGGAGCTATAATCCCTTTAACAAAATCAGGCTCTACGGCTCGAAATGTAAGTAAATTCAGACCACCAACACCGATCCTTGCAACTACTACAGAGAGGAGTGTAGCGAGAAGATTGCAACTTGTTTGGGGAGTTACTCCCATAGTAGTTAAAAATGACGAAAGAACAGCAAAAACTTTTAGTTTAGCTATGCAAATTGCTCAGGAGATGGGGATCCTAAATCAAGGAGATTTAGTAGTTCAAACTGCAGGCACATTAACTGGCATTAGCGGTTCTACAGATTTAATAAAAGTCGGATTAGTAAGAAAGATTGTATCAAGAGGAATTTCAATAGGGGAAATTGGTGTTACAGGTAAAGCAAGAATAATAAAAAATAATCAAGATATGTCCTTAATTTGTCCAGGAGAAATATTATTTGTTCCTGAGGAATTAATGAAAAAAATTCCACTGAGTAAAAATATTGCGGGCATTGTTACGAACCAAAATGTAAATGATGTTTATGCTTTGTTTAACAAAAATAATAAAAAGATTTCTACAATTTGTAATTTAGAAAATATGGATAATCATCAAATCAGTAATGGCGACCTTATTACACTCCAGCTTAATGAAGGTGTTATATACATGGGACAAATTGAAGATGATGATGATGCAATAGATAAATATAAATATGTCTAGGAATATCTCAATAAAAGAAGCCTTATGCATGGCTACAAAAACATTAGTTTCGAACAAATTGAGAAGTTCGTTAACAATGCTAGGGATAATTATAGGAAATGCTTCAGTTATTACACTTGTTGGACTTGGTAGAGGTGCTCAAACATTAGCTAAAAACCAATTAAGTAATTTAGGTGCCAATGTTTTATTCATTGTTCCCGGAAATAATGACACAAGAAGAAGGGGTATTTCATTTCCTAAAAACCTAGTTTTAGAAGATGCAGTAGCAATAAGGAATCAAGTACCAACAGTTAAAAAAGTAGCTCCTCAAATCTCTGCTAACGAAATAGTGCAATCAAATTCTAAAAGTTTAAATATATCAATTGCTGGAGTTACTCCTGAATTTCTTGAAGTAAGAAGCTTTGAAGTAGATAAGGGTCGATTTTTATCAAAAAGTGATGTTAATAGTGCAAGAAGTTATGTTGTAATAGGTCCTGATCTTAATGACGAATTTTTCAAAGATAAATCTTCATCACTTGGAAAAAAAATCAGAATTAAAAACCACACTTATGAAATTATCGGAATACTAAAACCAAAAGGTGCTGTATTTGGAAGTAATCAAGACAAAAATGCTTATATTCCATTAACCACCATGGTCAATAGGATTACAGGTAAGGATCCGACATATGGAGTAAGTTTAAGCTTCATTAGTGTTGAAGCGATAAATAAAAATGCAACTAATGCCGCTAAATTTCAGATTACTAACTTATTAAGGCAAAGACATAAAATAATCAGAGATGATGACTTTGCGGTTAGATCACAAGAAGATGCATTGAATATAGTAACCAATATAACAAGTGGACTAACGTTTTTATTAGCTGGTATTGGGGCAGTATCTTTAGTGGTTGGAGGCATAGGAATCATGAATATTATGCTCGTTTCTGTAAGCGAAAGGACTGAAGAGATTGGACTTAGAAAAGCAATAGGAGCTAAACAGTCAGATATATTAATTCAATTTTTAATTGAGGCACTGATTTTATCTACAATTGGAGGATTAATTGGAACAACAACGGGATTATCAGGTGTTTTTCTTTTATCTCTGATAACACCACTTCCTGCATCAGTTGGAATTACAACTACTTTTTCCACCATGATCATATCAGGATCAATAGGTTTAATCTTTGGCGTTTTACCTGCAAAAAGAGCTTCTAAATTAGATCCAATTGTTGCATTGAGAAGTTTATAAATAGAATTTATAATAATGCTCAATTTTTATAAATTAATTGAGATCCTGGTGAGTCTTCAATCACTAGTAATAACATCAATGTTACCTGTTTATATTCCACTACCTTTTATCTATAAATCTAGTAATAACTTTGAGTTGCCTATTACATGGCAAATTCCCACCATAATATTATTAACACTTATATTTCATAAAAAAGTTGTTTTCAGAGCATTTTCTATATATTTAATTTTGGGGTTATTTATATTTCCTGTCTTTCATCAAGGAGGTTCAATAGGTTATTTGCTCACCCCAAATTTTGGTTATTTATTAGGTTTATATCCATTAATAAAAATAATTGATAATTTAAATAATAGTAATAAAATAAACGTTGGAAAATTTTTAAAAAATGGATTTATAGCAATAGGTGCTATGCATTTAACTGGTATATTTTACAACTTCATACAAATTATATTGTACAGTCAATTTAATTTATTTTTATATAATTTAGGGAAATACTCATTAGGTAAGATTGGATATCATTTTTTAATGCTTTTTCCACTTTTATTACTTATTAAACCTATAGAACGTTTAAAACGTAGCAAATAATGATTAATAAAATACAAACAAAAATATATTTTTTATCTTTAAGTATTTTTATTGTTCTAATAGATCAATTTACGAAATATTTAATGTTTTATAATAAACAATTATTTATTAATAAAGATTTTCTTTTATTCAAATTAGACTTTGTAAAAAATTACGGGGCAGCATTTAACATATTTAGTGGTAGTAGAATTTTCTTATCTCTAATAAGTATTTTATTTTCAATATTACTTATTTATTTAATATTTAGAAAAAATACTTTAAACTCATTCGATCTATATTCTTACAGCTTTATTCTTGGAGGAACTATTGGTAATGGTATAGATAGGATATATAGAGGTTTTGTGGTTGATTTTATAAATTTAAATATTATAAATTTTCCAGTATTTAATATTGCTGATATATCTATTAATATTG
>QCLE01000010.1 GCA_003214815.1 Prochlorococcus sp. AG-412-J13
GAGTGGTTTTCTTATATGATGAATTAAAAGAAGATTATGAACGAAAAGGATTTTCTGATAATTCAGAAGAACTTCTCACAAACTATAAAAATGCTTTTAATATTTTCGAATCAGAATTTGAAATTTAAATTCAATTTCTAATTACCTTTTATATGGTGCTACAGGTATTTCAATTGGTTTTCCTTTTTGGAGATTAGATCTTTTCTCTTGTAAATCTTTTATACATGAGTATACCCTTTTCTCCTTTCTGCAAAATCTTTTTATCTTGTAGTCAGTAAGTGAAAATGATTCATTACTAAATGAAAAAAAAGCCAATAAGATTAAAGATAAATTTAATCCCAATTTCATTATTTTCTCTTGAGTATTTTCTTGTTATCTTATTTAACTACTTTTTATTATAAATATCTATAATTTGTTTTAATTCATCTTTACTTAAGTCTGTTGAAATAAAAACTTCTTGGGCTGTTTTACCCTTTCTCGCGATTGCTTTATATCCGTTTATAGTTTTCACTGACAATCTAATTATTAATTTAGAAGATCTTCCCCTGACCCTTGATATGGCAGCAGGAGTTATTGTTTTGATATTTATATTTAGTGCTAACTTTTGGAGTATTGGAATTAGACCTTCTATATTCGTACTATGATTTAAAACTAATCTTCCCAATTTTATTTTCTTTTATTCTATTGAGAAAATTTTGTTTCTGAGTAATTAACTTTAGCTTTCAAATGATTAAAAAATTTTGAAGTTCTGTTATATTTATAAAAACGTTTTAATTCTAATGATCTTTCAAATAGGTTGGGCAGCATTGGCTGCAATCTTTACTTTTTCAATTGCTATGGTTGTTTGGGGAAGAAATGGTGATGGATCCATCGATATATGATTTCGTTTTTAACTTATGAAGTCTATTTAAGTAAATTTCTTATCTTAACATCTTTCTTTTTACTCATATTCATAACATTTGCTGTAATTTATATATCCTATGTCTCTTGGAAAGATAAAAAAAGATTAAAAAAATAAAAATTATTTTTGTTGCTCTTTTTTCTTATTTTTGATTCTGAGCTCTTCAATTAATTCTTTTGTTTGTTCCATTTTTGATATACTGCTTTTATAAATTCCAATATCTTTTTCTGCTTTATTAGCAGATAAGCTTAACTTCTCAAAAATATCAGAGGTCATCTTATTTGTATCTGATTCATTTTTCTCTTTGAGATCTTGGGAGTTTGAAATTAATATATATATTCCTAAGTTCAAAATCCTTGAAGGATAAAGATTAGAATCGCTTTTTTCTATTAATAATTTCAAAATATCTTTAGATGTTTTATCCTTGAATTCCTTTTGAGATTTTTGAGATATTTCATTAATTTCCTTCGCTTCAAAATTCGTAGAACTGCATAAAGATTCAAAAAGAAGATCCAAATGTTTCTCAGGTTGGTATCCTTTCATTAATTCTTTGAATGTTTCGGTGAGACCAACACAAAAGAGATAATCTTGTGTAAATTCATTTTGATGGTTTAGAAGATTTAATTCGACTAGCATTTCATCAACTATTCTTTTATATAAACCTGGGATGACATAAGGGAATTTTTCATGAAATAACTTTTTGCTATCTGAAACAGTCAATTTTTCTTTCAATTTTTTATATGTAAACCTTAATAAGGTTAGCGTATGTTGACTCAATATCGTTAATATCTAATAAACAAATAGATATTATTATGATCCCCTTAGTATTAGAAGAATCTGGCGGTAGTGAAAGAGTCTTTGATATTTATTCGAGGCTATTAAGAGAGAGAATAATCTTTTTGGGAGAACAAGTTACTAGTGAAACTGCTAATAGAATTGTTGCCCAATTATTATTCCTTGAAGCAGAGGACCCAGATAAGGATATTTATATGTACATAAATTCGCCAGGCGGATCTGTCTATGATGGATTGGGTATATTTGACACAATGCAACATGTTAAGCCTGACATTCATACTGTTTGTGTAGGTTTAGCAGCTAGTATGGGTGCATTTTTGCTCGCGGCAGGTACTAAAGGTAAAAGAAGTAGCCTTAGACATTCAAGAATAATGATTCATCAACCACTTGGAGGTGCCAGAGGGCAAGCAAGTGACATAAGAATTCAAGCAGATGAAATATTATTCTTAAAAGAACGTCTTAATACTGAATTATCAGAAAGAACTGGGAAGGATTATGACACAATCAAGGAAGATACAGACAGAGATTTTTATATGTCTCCAAAAGAGGCAGTTGAATACGGATTAATAGATCTCGTATTGGATAAGAAACCAATTAAAGTCTAATTTAATAATTGAGGAGTTCTGTCTTTCTCAGGAATTTTAGTAAATTTGGAAAGAATATTTACAAATTCTTCACCATCTAATGTTTCTTTTTCAATTAATAGGTCTACTATATTATCCATAGCTTCTCTATTTTTGCTGACTATATCGTAGGTTTCTTTATAACATTCCTTAACCATTACTCTTACACTTTCATCAATTTGCTTAGAGATTGAATCGGAAACCTCACTTCTTGTCATTAAATCTCTTCCAACAAATACTTCTTGATTTCCACTTTCTAAAGCTATCGGACCTAAATTACTCATTCCAAATCTTGTAACCATTTGGCGAGCCATAGAAGCGACCTGTTGGAAATCTCCCCCAGCACCTGTTGTTATCTCACCTTTTCCAAAAACAACATCTTCAGCAGCCCTTCCGCCTAAGGCACCCATTATTCTTGCTTTAAGTTGGGCTCTGCTAACAAGGGTTTGTTCATCGTCTGGAGTAAACCAAGTTAATCCTTTAGCTTGACCTCTAGGAATAACTGTCACTTTTTGTACAGGATCATGCGCTTTTACTAGTGAACCAATTAGAGCATGGCCAACTTCATGATAAGCAATCAATCTTTTACTTCTACCATCTGTTAATGGAGAACCTTCCATTCCTGCGACAATCCTATCTACAGAGTCGTCAATTTCTAAAATGCTGATAGAGTCTTTTCTCCTTCTGGCAGTTAAAATAGCAGCTTCATTTAATAAATTTGCTAAATCTGCTCCAGTAAAACCTGGTGTTCTTCTCGCAATGCTTTCAAGTGTTAAATCCTCTTGCAGTTTCTTATTCCTAGAATGAACTTCTAATATTGATAGTCTCCCCTTGATGTCAGGTGCGTCTACAGTTACCTGTCTATCAAATCTGCCAGGTCTCATGAGAGCTGAGTCTAGAACATCAGGCCTGTTTGTTGCTGCAATTATTATTATGCCACTATTACCTTCGAATCCATCCATTTCGGTAAGTAATTGATTGAGAGTCTGTTCTCTCTCATCATTACCTCCACCAATACCAGCACCTCTTTGTCTTCCGACAGCATCAATTTCATCAATAAAAATTAAACAAGGACTGTTTTCCTTAGCTCTTTTGAAAAGATCCCTTACTCTACTAGCACCAACGCCAACAAACATTTCAACAAATTCAGAACCTGATAATGAGAAAAATGGTACACCTGCTTCACCTGCAATTGCTTTTGCTAAAAGGGTTTTACCAGTACCAGGAGGTCCTACCAATAGAACACCTTTCGGAATCCTTGCACCTACAGAAGTAAATTTTTCTGGTTTTTTCAGAAAAGTTACAACTTCTTGTAAATCCTGTTTAGCTTCATTAACACCAGCAACGTCATCGAAAACAACTCCTGTTTCAGCTTCCATTGCAAATCTTGCTTTTGATTTCCCAAATTGCATTGCTTGCCCAGGGCCTCCGGGCATTCCATTTGATCTCCTAGCTAATAAAATTAAACCTCCAATTAAAATAGCTGGGAAAAGTAAATTACCCAAAATTCCTAATGCAGGAGGGGCTGTTTTAACTGGATGCACATCAAAACTGATTCCCTCATTTTTTAAGATATTTATAAGTTCTGGTGTTAAGCCGGGAAGATCTACACGCAACCTTTGAACTTTATTATCTAAATCTGAATCTATTGTCTCTATAACTGCATTCCTACCTCCGTCAAAAATATCAACTGATGTAACTCTTCCTGAATTAATGTAATCTAAAAATCTTCCATAACTAACTCTTGCTACCGCAGAATTTCTTGGTGCAATAGTGGTACCATTTGATTTAAGTGAGTCAACATTGCTAGATGATAAAAATTGGTAGGAAAGCGCTATTACTAAAAGTATAGGTAAAGACCATAAAATTAATGTTTTAAATTTCTGATTCATTAATTTGTAGAAAGTTAATTCTTGGATTCTAGAATGAATCAGTTCATTTCGTTGATATTTTCTCTATCTTTATGCTTATATTAGTTTTAGATGTATTCAATTAATAAATGATATTTGAGATTAAAGATAAAGTTAAGTTGATTGCACCGGTCTCTTACTTAAAGACTTCAGATAATATGCCGATGTTAAGACCACCTGAGCTAGTTGCAATAGATGAAATTGGAGAAATCTTATCAATTAAATCTCCAGATATCGTTGAAGTAAAGTTTAGAAGAGGTTCGTTTTTAATAGATATTGATAAGATCGAGAAAATTTAACTCAAAAGTTTTTCTTCCACCTTTTAGAAATTTCTAAACATATTTTTTTATTGCCAGAAATACTCAGAAAAGGTTTTGAAAAAAACTTATTAGTTAATTTAAGAATATCTAAAGAGGATATTCCATCTATAAGTGAATTTAAATCTAGCCCAGAAATTGGAGTTATACCATAACTAATTAATTGTATCTTTCTCTGTAAAATTTCATCTAGTGATTGATTTCCCAAAAGAAAAGAACCTTTTAGTTTTTCTTTAGCTAAAAATATTTCAGAATCAATCAAGGGATTTAAAAGTAAATCTTTCCATAATGAAGATAAAAGTTCAAAAGCAAAAAGGGCTTTTTTATTGGATACTGATAAATAAACTAAAAATGGTGCATTGGCACTCCTAACAGGATAATAAACACCTAAATCGTAAGTGATGCCATTTTTTTCTCTAAAAAGTTTGAATAAAGCAGCGCTCATTCCATAAGATAAATATGACTCCAAAACCTTTAGAGGCAAATATTCACTGCTTCTACGAGAGCAAGTTTGGTTACCCATCATTATAATTGTTTGATTTGAATCATTATTATTGAAATCAAATCTATCGATAGGACTTAAATCATGATTTATAGGTCTTGATTTTTCTTTAAGGATTTTTTTTTCTAATGTTCCTGTACTTACCCCATTTATTTCTGAATTATTAGAAATTAAATACTTTTCTCTACTTTTGAAATTTTTAAACTCACGCAAAACATCTTTATAGGTAATTTTTGAGACATCATTTGGATTGCCATTTGTATTGAATGCGTAAGGATGATTTGAGTAAACAATTTTTCTCCATTTTTCAAAACAGATATTGAATGGATTCTCTTTATCTTTTTTTATAAAATCAATAGAAGATTTTTTTACTTTTTGAAATTCAATTTCCGATAGAGTTGGCTTATTAATTATTGAATCTAATAAGGGTAATAATTTTCTGAAATGTTCATTTAGGGATTTAATGCTTATTGAAATACCATCTTCAAATACTTCTTGATTTAATTCTGCTCCATAGGACTCAATATACTCAGAAAGAGTGAAATTATCAAAACCTTCACATCCTCTGGTTAGTAATGAACAAAGGATCTTGTTTACACCTTTTTTGCAGGTACCATCCATATCACTCCCTCCTTTAATCCATATTGAGGCAATTGAAAAATTTCTTTTTTTATTATTTAAAAAATATCTTTTTAACATTTACTAGGGGAGGCAATTAAAGTGAACTTATCAACACCTATATATTTTGTGATCTCTTTGAAGTTTTCCAAGTCATTCCAGTATTTTAAATGACTTTCTAAATTATTGATTGAAGATTTTCTTCCCCAAAGCAGTTCATTTCCAAAGAATCCAGAAAGCTGTGTGGATGTCTCCAAATTAAAGATATAGTTACTTTTAACAATATTTATAGCTTTATTTATTTCATCTAAAGTTAAGGCTTTAAAATTTGAGATTTCAACTATAATTTTATTAATTAGCTTTTCTACTAAATAAATATCTTTTTCTTCACAACTTGCTTCCACTATAAATAATCCGCCTAATTCTCCGGCGTTTACATCTACATATACTGATTCAACAAGATTACTATCTTCTCTTAGAATTTTCACTAATCTGCTGTTTCTTCCTACAGAAAGTATTGATGCTAATATCTCTAGTCCAATAATATTTTTTTGATCATTGAGGTTTGGGATAAACCAGGCCATAAATATTCTTGAAAACTCTAAATTACTAAACTTAATTAACTCTCTACCATTCCTAATTTTTAAAGAAGGTTTATTTTCTTTTAGATTTATTAAATTTGAATCTCTATAAATTTGAGTTTTATTTATCTCAGATAGATCACTTTTTTCAAAAATTTTATAAATATCTCCAGAGAGATTCCCTGCAATTGCTATACAAATTTTTTCGGTAGTATAGTGTTTTCTATGAAATCTCTTAAGATCATTTATCTCCAATTTTTTAATACTCTGTTCAGTTCCCAGAATCGAATTTGCATAATTAGGACTTAGCCAAACCCTTTTCAAAAAGTAATTAAATAATCTTTCTTCAGGCTGATCATTTTGTTGTTTTATTTCATCAATAACTACTCCTTTTTCTTTTATAAATTCATCAGGATTAAAATTTGGAGAAACGACAATATTTGTCAAAAGATCAAGTGATTCTTTAAAGTTAGTTGGTGGAACAAGTACGTGGTAATGTACATCATCGTAACCTGTTGAAGCGTTGCTTAAGCCGCCAAGTGATTCAATTTTTTGATCAAATTCACCTGGCATTATTTTTTTAGATCCTTTAAAAATCATATGCTCTAGAAAATGAGCAGTCCCGTTTTTATCAACCTCCTCAAATGAAGAACCTGCTTTGCACCAAATATCAATGCTCATAAGCGGTAATTCTTTATTATCCACGAACACACATTTAGTTTTGCTTGAATGAGTATAATAGTTAATGTCTCCTACATTCATTTAAAGCCTCTCTTTAAACTCTATTCTGGTACTTTTTAGCTTTGTTGTCTGAATCTTTAACTAAAACAAAATTAACAGACCCTCTTATTTTGGACTTGTTACAAAATATTAGAGTTCATAGATCAATGCTTGAGAATCTTAAGAGTATAAAAGTCGATCCAAACCTTACTAATATAATATCCAATGAAATTGGTAGAGAACTCTATATAGAAAATGAATTTCATAAAGCAAAAGGATTTAGAAAGTTACATATTGAAGTGGCTGAATTTTCTAAGAATCTAAAGATTTTACACTGCGTTTTTTTTCCTGATCCAAAGTTTGATATTCCAATTTTTGGGATGGATTTAGTAAAAATAAATGATATTGTTTCTGCTGCAATTGTTGATTTATCGCCGGCATCTCAAAATCAAGGTGTTAAATACGAAAAATCTCTTTCTGAAGTTGATAAAAGTTCTTTCACTTCATTGAGAGAAATTCCTAACTGGGGGGAAATTTTTTCTAAAAATGTATTTTTTGCTTCTTTAAAAAGTAAATCTGAAAAAAATGATTTTTGCAGAGTTGTTGATCAATACCTCTCTATTTTGATCAAATTAAGTAAGGAATCTAAACCTGAATTTAAGGAGGAAATTATTCAAGAGAGAATAGATTATCAAAAGAATTATTGCGCGCAACAAATGAAAAATGAGAAGACAAGCATGGTTCTTTTAAAGTATTTTGATGAAAAATGGGTTAATAATTATATGAAAACAGTGCTCTTCGATTTTTAATGAAATTAAAAACATTAAAAAATTTTTTTATTTATTTATTATTATTTACACCATTATCTCTTGGGATTATTTCCTGTTCTGGTAATAATAAATCTAGTTCAAAAATGAATGAGGAAATAACTGCAGATTTTATCCCGCCTATTACAGCTGTTGCCGCATTAGGTCAACTTTCTCCTTCAGGAGAAATTAGGCAATTGGCAGCTCCGATAAGTCAGTTTGGATCTTCCCCTCGAATTGTTGAAATTCTAATCAATGAAGGAGATTTTGTAAAAAAAGGTGATATTCTCGCAATTTTTGAAAATGGAGAAAAGTTAATTTCTGACCTTGAAAGAAATGAAAATCTAATTAATACTATCAACGATAAAATTGCCCTAAAGAAAGATCAAATTCAAAGGTATGAGTTAGCTTTGAGCAAAGATGCATACTCTTTTGTAGAGTTTTCGCAGAGAAAAGATGAATTATTGGAGTTGCAAAAGCAGAAAATAAACCTTATCGGACATCAAAAAAATATTAAGATAGATCTATTTAATTCAAAACTAAGGAGTCCAATTGATGGCTTTATCCTTGGAATTAATACTAGAGTTGGTGAAAGGCCAAAAAATGAAGGCATCTTGGATATTGGTTCTAGCCAAAAAATGGAAGCTTTGATAGAGGTTTATGAATCTGATATCGATAGAGTCTTTATCTCTCAGAATGTCGAATTGAGTAGTGAGAATGGCGGTTTCCAAAAAAATCTTAAAGGAAAGGTAATTAGGATAAGTCCTCAGGTAAAACAAAGAAAGGTTTTATCCACTGACCCAACAGGAGATGCTGATTCGCGAATTATAGAGGTACTGGTAAAACTAGATCAAGATTCTATAGATATAGTGCAAAATTATGCAGGAATGAAAGTGATAGCAAAATTTATTCCCTAATGAGTTTTTCTTTTTTAAAATTTAGAAAAATACCATTAGCTTGGTTGTTATTAACTAGGCAACCATTAAGGCTTGCAGTAGCCATAGCTGGAATCAGTTTCGCAGGGATATTGATGTTTATGCAATTAGGTTTCAGAGATGGTTTATTTGACACGAGCGTAACTATTCATAAACTTTTAGATGCTGATCTTGTTTTGATAAGTCCCAGATCAAAAAGTTCTATAAGCATGAGTGGATTCCCAAAAAGAAGGTTGATTCAAACTCTTGCACTAGATGCTGTTGAAAAAACTGCTCCCGTAAATCTAAATTATTTACTTTGGAGAAATCCCGAAAATCTAAAAACTAGATCGATACTTGCATTAGGTTTTAATCCATCCGATTCACTTCTTTTAGATGATGGATTCTCAAAGAAAGCTTATAAATTGAGAAATCCATCAAGAGTTCTTTTTGACAAACTTTCTAGACCTGAATTTGGACCAATTGAAGAATGGTTTTTATCAGAGAAAAAAGTTGAGACTGAGGTTGCTGGGAAAAGAGTAATTGTTGAAGGACTTGTTGAGTTGGGACCATCTTTTGGTGCAGATGGCAATTTGATAACTAGCCGAGAAACCTTCTTAAGACTTTTTCCCGCAAATCCTCCTGGAAGTATAGAAATTGGTTTGGTAAAGCTAAAAAAAGGATCTGATCCTGAATTTATTTCAACAATATTAAATAAGTCTCTTCCCAATGATGTTAGAATTCTTACAAAAAAACAATTTATAGAATTTGAGAAGAATTATTGGAAAAATAGTACTGCAATAGGTTTTATATTTAGTTTGGGAGCTTTGATGGGTTTTGTTGTAGGGTGTGTGGTAGTTTATCAAATTCTCTATAGTGACGTTACAGACCACCTCCCAGAGTATGCTACTTTATTGGCGATGGGTTATAGACTTAAGTCTCTTTTCTTTGTAGTTGCAAGAGAGGGGATTTTATTGGCATTTTTTGGTTATTTACCTGCGTATTTCTCTGGTCAACTACTTTACTCAGTCATAAGGAGTTCCACTAAACTCCCAATAATAATGGATGCAGATAAAACTATTTTAATTTTCGTATTAGTTTTAGTAATGTGTATGGGTTCCGCTGCTGTCGCGATGCGTAAATTAGTTGACGCTGATCCTGCCGAAATTTTTTAACAATTAAATATAAATGGTTAAAGCTAATAAGTTAAAAAATAATGTTAAAAACTTTAAAACAGTATCAATAAATAATTTGAGTCACTTTTATGGAAAAAATGAAAATAAAAAACAGGTTCTTAATGACGTTAATTTAAATATAGATAAAGGAGAATTGGTTCTTTTAAAAGGACCTTCTGGATGTGGTAAAACGACTCTTTTAACCTTAATTGGGGCATTGAGAACCTGTCAAAGTGGCGATTTAACTGTATTAAATAATCAGTTAAATGGAGCATCAAGGAAAACGTGTCAGATTCTTAGAAGAAGTATTGGCATGATTTTTCAAGGTCACAATCTTCTGAGATGTTTAACAGCAGAACAAAATGTTCAGATGGGTGCAGACTTAATAAAAGGTTTAACATATTTGCAAAGGCGTGAAATAGCCCGGAATTGGTTGTCAGCAGTTGGATTAGAAGACCATCATAAAAAGTTGCCAAATGACTTATCTGGTGGGCAGAAGCAGAGAGTAGCAATTGCTCGAGCTTTATCTGCTAACCCAAAACTTTTACTCGCTGATGAGCCCACCTCTGCTTTAGATAGCGTCACAGGAAGAGAAATAGTAACACTTTTAAGAAAACTAGCAAAAGAGCAAAATTGTTCTGTACTTATGGTGACTCATGATCCAAGGATTTCTGATATGGCGGATAGGATATTAAATATGGAAGATGGTAAAATATATAGTGCCCATAGTGAGCTAATATAATTAAAAGTTAAAAATTTCATGTCTAAGAGAAGGAATCTAAAAAAAGAAAAGCAGGAACGTAATCGAGCCTATGCTAGAAAGTTTAAAAAAAGGAAATTAAGAACTGATGGAAGACCTGATGGTGGAAACGTTACTGGTACAGCAAATAATGGCGGGGCAGCTGATTAGGTAATATCTTCTATTTTTATCTTCTTTCAGTCCAATATATTATGCATATTTAAGTCTTGATCATGAATGTAAGTATTGTTATACCGACTTACAATAGATTACCTATATTAAAGAAATGTCTTCTTGCGCTTGAGAATCAAAAATTAAATACAAATATCAGTAATTATGAAGTGATAGTTGTTGATGATGGATCTACTGATGGAACAAGTTCATGGATAAATATCAATAAAGCTAGTCTTCCACACGTGATTCTATTTAAACAAGAACATGGAGGACCTGCACTGGGAAGAAATCTTGGGGTAATTAAATCAAAATATGAATTAATTATATTTATTGATAGTGATCTTATTGTTTTAGATAATTTTATAAATTGTCACGTAGAAAAATTAATTTCTTCTTGGAGAAAAAATGATAAAAAATGTTTTACCTATGGCTCGGTCATTAATACATCTAATTTTCTAAATCCTCAGAGTGAAAAACATAAAATAATGGACACTTCTTTTGCTTACTTCGCTACTGGGAATGTTGCGATATCAAAAGAATTGATTTTAAGTGTCGGCTTATTTGATACTTCTTTTAGCCTTTACGGTTGGGAGGATTTAGAACTTGGAGAAAGATTAAAAAAAATTGGGACAAAATTAATTAAATGTCCAAATGCAGTAGGTTTTCATTGGCATCCACCATTTAATTGCGAACAAATAGATGCATTAATAGCTCAAGAAAAAGAAAGGGCAAGAATGGCTTTAGTGTTTTATAAGAAACATCCAAATTTAAGGGTCAGATTTATGGTTCAATTAACTCCTCTTCATAATTTACTTTGGCAAATCCTTTGCTTGGGAGGAATAGTCAGTGTTGATAGAATTCTTCCTTTATTAAGATTTCTAGTAAATAAAAGAAGAAATAGACTTGCTCTTGAGATACTTCGGATTCCTCTGAATATGATTTACATTAAACAATTAACCAAATCAAGATAAAAAACTTTTAGAAATACACATCACTTGCTAGAATGTTTGAAATAAAAACTCACACATCTGACAGTTTCGGGTGATTTATTATTAATATAATTCCCCGTCAGATGGAGGCTAACCCGAAACCCTTCTTAAATTATGGCTGTTGTATCACTATCTGAAATGATGGAAGCTGGTGCTCATTTTGGGCATCAAACTAGACGTTGGAATCCTAAGATGTCTAAGTACATATATTGCGCTAGAAATGGAGTTCATATTATTGATCTTGTGAAAACAGCATTGTGTATGAACAATGCTTATAAATGGACAAGAAACGCAGCAAAAAGTGGTAAACGTTTCCTATTCGTCGGTACAAAAAAACAAGCATCAGATGTAGTAGCTCAGGAAGCTACTAGATGCGGAGCTGCATATGTAAATCAAAGATGGCTTGGAGGGATGTTGACTAATTGGACAACAATGAAAGCTAGGATTGAAAGATTAAAAGATCTTGAAAGAATGGAAAGTAGTGGTTCAATAGCAATGAGACCTAAAAAAGAAGCTGCAGTTTTAAGGAGAGAACTTGAAAGATTACAAAAATATTTAGGCGGACTTAAGGGCATGAGAAGATTACCCGACATAGTTGTTTTGGTAGATCAGAGAAGAGAATCTAATGCAGTACTAGAAGCTAGAAAATTAGATATCTCCCTCGTATCAATGTTGGATACAAATTGCGATCCTGATTTGTGTGAAGTTCCAATTCCATGTAACGATGATGCTGTTAGATCTGTGCAACTTATTTTAGGAAGACTTGCAGATGCCATAAATGAAGGCAGAAAGGGGGCAAATGCGGAAAGAAAAAATTAAATTCCAATTTAAAACTTACTAATTACTATTTTTATTAATTCAAATGGGAAACATTACAGCAAAACTTGTAAAAGATCTTAGAGACAAGACTGGCGCAGGTATGATGGATTGTAAAAAAGCACTTAACGAAACTGACGGAAATGTTGATAAAGCTTTGGAATGGTTAAGAAAAAAAGGTATAGCTAGTGCTGAAAAGAAATCAGGAAGAGTTGCTGCTGAAGGGGCAATTGGTAGTTATATTCATACTGGATCAAGAGTGGGGGTTATACTAGAGTTAAATTGTGAAACTGATTTCGTTGCTAGAGGTGATATATTCCAATCACTGTTGAAGGATCTCTCAATGCAGGTAGCAGCCTGCCCAAATGTTGAGTATGTCTCAATTGATGAAATACCTGAAGATATTGTGGAAAAAGAAAAGCAGATTGAAATGGGTAGAGATGATTTATCAGGCAAACCAGAACAAATTAAAGAAAAAATAGTTGAAGGGAGAATAGCGAAAAGACTTAATGAGTTAGTTTTGCTTTCTCAACCTTATATTAAAGATAGTTCTCTAACTGTTGAGGATTTGGTTAAACAAGCAGCTGCAAAAATTGGAGAAAATATCAAAGTGAGACGATTTACAAGATATACATTAGGTGAAGGGATTGAAAAAAATCAGATGGACTTCGCTGAAGAGGTTGCATCAATGCAATCAAACTAGTCACTTTATTAAATTTGAATAATTTCAATATTTACATAGATATAGGTAAAATTAATTCTCAGCTAGAGAGAGCTGATATCCAAAAAAGAAGATTAATCAGAAATCTCTATAAGGAATATGAACTTTATCTTAATCTTGTAAGAGATCTACTTTATATTTCTGTAGAAAAAGGACTTAACGAAATTTATAGTTGTTCATCAATTAATGTCAATTTCTTAAATGAAAATCAATTTTTTCGTCTATTAGAAAAAAAAATAAGTAAACTCATTTATACAAATTTGCCTTTATTAACAGTAGAACAATTAAAAATAAATGAAATTGAAAAAACAATAAACAAGGAAATTAATTTTAATACTTTAGTTAGTTCCACAAAAACAAAAGATGACCAAAAAGAAAATTTTCAACATGAAGATGGTTTTCAATTAGAAGAATCTTTTCATTTTCACATTAGTAAAGATATTTCTAATGCTTCTGAGTATTATCAAGTTGATAATTATGAGAAATTAGTATCACTTGATCTAGACGATAATGACTATAATAATTATTTATCCAATAACAATATTTTTGATAATTTAGGAGTTGAAAAACAATTTATTTCCTCTTTACTTGAATTAATAGAGGAAGTAAATGAAAACCCAAGACATTCAGAAAAAGAAAATATCAATCAAATGGATATTTCATCCAAATATCAGCATCTTAAAAAGTTTTATTTAATAGACAAGTCAATTGAAAATTTACTGTTAAATCTTTCATACAAAATTAACCAAGAATTATTTAAGGCCAAAATAATAAAGAAGATGATATCTAAAGATTCCTTTGAGTACTTATTAGGCAAAAAATTGATGATAAAACACCCATATCCTTTTGTTATTAATTTCGAACTTAATATAAATCGATCATCATCAAAAGGAGATAATCCTCCTAGTATTATTTTATTTAATATTTCTACTGTTGAGTTAGAGTTTAAAAATTTAAATCTTTCTATTCAAAGGAATAAAATAAATGAGCTAAAAAATGAATTTCAGCGTTTGATTAAAAAAGAGAAATATTGGAGGCAAAAAAACACAACTTTGAATAAGATACGATGAAAAAATAACTCTTTTTTCAGATGTGACTATTAGGGGGGATATCAAAAATAAATCAATTAAAGATTGGATAAGACCTCTTCAAAAGTCTCTAACTATTGAAACTGAAAACAAATTTATTAATACCTTAGGAAAAGAAAAATATTTTAATGATTATTTGCATGAATCATTGAAAAAAATAAATAATTTAAATCTATCAGAGGAATATTTGAGGATATTTAATGAATTCTCTAAAAAATACGATAAATATAACAAATTAGATGATGATCAAAGAAAGAGGTTAATTATAGATACAAGAAAAAGTCTTTATAAACTTAGTAAAACTTTAGAAATAGAAAGTTCTAATAATATTTCTAATAAAGTTATTCTGAATAAAGCTGATTCGAGTTTGACTTTTGATTCAGATATTTCATTAATAAAAAATGTTGGAAAGGTTTATAAGAATAAGCTTAATGAATTAGGTATTTTTTATATAAAAGATCTAATTAATTATTTCCCACGAACATACCTAGACTATACGAATAGGGTTAAGATAATGAATTTAAAACCAGATAATTTATATACTTGCATCGCAAATATTAAAAGATTTTATATTCATAAGAGTAAAAAGAATAGTAATTTATCAATAATGAATTTTGTAGTTTCTGATGAAACGTCTTCAATAAAGGTTACAAAATTTTTTTTAGGAAGAAGATTTAGATCTTACTCTTTCTTCGTATCTCAAAAATCTTTGTATACCGTTGGAACCAAAATAGCAATTTCCGGTAAGGTTAAATTGACAGAGTATGGCAAAACTTTTGTAGATCCGCAGATTGAAATTCTGAAGGATAACAATGACAATTTTAATTTTTCAGGAAAAATATTACCAATTTACTCGTTAGGTGAAGCATTATCAAATATGAGTTTTATAAAACTTATGAAAAAGGTACTAATTTATGCAAAGCAATATCCAGAAATTTTAAATAAAAAGCAACTTGATTCATTATCTTTATTATCAAAAGGAGAGTCATTGATTAATATTCATTTCCCACCAACTCAACAGGCACTAATTGAGTCAAAAAAACGTTTGGTTTTTGATGAGTTGTTACTCCTGCAAATAAAGTTCCTACTTAGAAAAAGAAAGACGAAAAAAAATGTAATTGCCCAACTATTACCTCAAAAGAAATCTTTATTAAAAGAATTTTTAAATACTTTCCCTTTTGAATTAACAAAATCTCAAGTAAATGTTTTAAATGAAATTAAGAATGATTTATCTAATCCCGTTCCAATGTCAAGATTGCTGCAGGGAGATGTGGGAAGCGGTAAAACCATAATTGCAATAGCATCTCTTTTAATTGTCATTGAAAAAAACCTGCAAGGTGCATTTATGGTCCCAACTGAGGTATTAGCAGAACAACATTATAAAAATTTATTAAAATATTTGAACCCCCTTTTAGTTTCTGTTGAACTTCTTACTGGTAATACTCCTCAAAAAAAGAGAAAAGAAATTCTCTCGAATTTGAACAATGGATTAGTTGATATCCTTGTAGGTACTCATGCATTATTTGAGGATAAAGTCATCTTTAACTCATTAGGAATGGTCGTAATTGATGAACAACATAGGTTTGGAGTTACTCAAAGAAATAGATTACTTAATAAAGGAGAAAATACTAACTTGTTATCAATGACAGCAACACCAATTCCAAGAACTCTTGCGCTTTCCATTTATGGTGATTTAGATATAAGTCAAATTACAGAACTCCCTCCTGGGAGATTTCCTATAACTACAAAAATAATTTCAGAAGATGATTTAACTAACTTGTTTAAGATTGTTGAAGATGAGATCAATAAGGGAAAGCAAGCTTATGTGATTTTGCCACTTATAGAAGATTCAGAAAAAATGAATTTAAGTTCTGCAAAGAAAACATTCAAACATTTATCAGACGAGGTCTTTTTTAATAAAAAAGTTGGATTATTACATGGCAAATTAAGTTCACAAGAAAAGAATGAAGTGATTAATTCTTTTTTAAAAAATGAAATTAATATATTGGTTTCAACCACTGTAATTGAGGTTGGCATTGATGTGCCTAACGCCACAATTATGATTATTTACAATGCTGAAAGATTTGGATTGTCTCAGCTACACCAATTAAGAGGGAGAGTTGGTAGGGGATCAACAAAATCTTTTTGTTATCTGGTAACCTCTGATAAAAATGGATTAGAAAACAAGCGACTTTGTGTTTTGCAAAAATCTAATGATGGCTTTTATATTGCTGAAAAAGACTTGGAACTTAGGGGACCAGGCCAGATTTTAGGATATAAACAATCTGGATTGCCTGATTTTGTACTGGACAATTTACCAAGCAATAAATTTCTTATTGATAAAGCTCGTGAAGAGGCTATCAAGATTGTTAGTGATGATCCTGATTTAAAAGAAAATATTGTTTTAAGAAATATACTTATTGATAATTCTGATAATAAATTCATTCATGATTTCTTGAATTGAAAACTATAATTGTAATTTTTGATATTTATGTCACTATAAATCAATTGCAAATTTGCATTGAAAATTTGGAATAAAATACCAATTAAAGATAATGGAGATAAATTAATAGTTATACCTAGCTACTTAAACTTTTTAGATCCGCATCCTTACTTGGATTTAGGAGCACCTTACAAAGATAAAACTTCTATTTGGCAATTAAGAGAGGAGGTCGTAAATAGATTAGTTAAAGTAAATGATTATTTGATATCAAAGAGTAGTTTTTACCTTTTAATTTATGACAGTTGGCGACCTTTAGAAGTCCAGGAATTTATGTTTAAAAGAGCTTTTTTATTAGAGTGTGAAAAATCCGATATTGATGCTTCTTTTGAAAATATAAAATCTTATCCATCTATTTTAAAAAAAGTTGAAAAATTTTGGGCATATCCTTCTTATGACTCAAGATGTCCTCCACCTCATTCAACTGGGGGTGCATTAGATGTTTGTTTATCAGATAAAGACGGAAACCTGGTTGAAATGGGAAGCACGGTTGATCAAATGGATGAGACCTCAAATCCTGATTTTTATGCAAATATAAAGAATGAAGAAGCAATTATTTGGAATAGTAGAAGAAATATATTAAGAGAGATTATGACTAAATTTGGTTTTGCTCAACATCCAAATGAATGGTGGCATTTTAGTTATGGTGATCAATTATGGGCTTGGAAAAATAAAAAAGAAAATGCCATTTATGGAAAGATTTAAATTCTATTGAGTCTCATTTAGTAAGTTTAAAATTGAATTTTCATCTTGGGTATTTATAAAATCTCCAAAATCTAAATCTGAACTGTTTTTCCAATAATCAAATAATGGTTGAAGAGTTTTTTCTAAATCGTTAAGTTCCATTCTTTGTAAGAATGGTTTAGCCAACCTTTGTAGATTTTTACTTCCCCCCAACCATAATTGGTATTTGTTTTGGCCACTCCCCACAAGTGCTAATTCCGCCATGTAAGGCCTGGTACATCCATTCGGACATCCTGTCATTCTAAATAATATTGTCTTTTGTATTTTTAGATCTAATAGTAATTTTTCAATCCTTTTTAATACATCAGGTAATATTCTTTCAGCTTCAGTCATCGCGAGACCACAAAGTGGTAGAGCTGGACATGCTAAGGCATGCCTTTGGATTTCATTGATGTCATCTAATTTGTCATATCCAATTTTTGATAGAGCTTTTTGAATTTCACCTTTGTTTTCTTTGGCGATATTACAAAGTAAAATATCTTGATTAGGTGTAAGTCTTAAATCTAGATTATATTTTTTAACGATACTTGTGATGGTATTCTTCTTCTCTCCGGATAATCTCCCTGATAATAAAGGTAAACCTACGAAATAAGAGGTTTTATTTTGTTTATGCCAGCCTAGATAATCAATAAGAGCCTTATTCGGTTCTTTTCTAATTTTTTTTATTTCTTTTTTGAAGTACTTATCTAGAAGTAACTTTTTGAACCATTTAATACCTTTTCTATGAAGAAGATATTTCATTCTCGAATTTTTTCTTGATTTTCTATCACCATAATCTCTTTGAATAGCCACAATGCTTTGTATTAATTCATGAACATCAGATTCTTCAACATATCCAAGTGGATCTGCAATTCTGGCGAAGGTTTCTTCATTATTATGCGTGCGACCCATACCTCCTCCAACATAGAAGTTGCACCCTTCTAAGTTTCCATTTTTAGAAGTAAAGGCAACTATTCCTATGTCATTGGTAAGAAGATCAACAGAATTGTCACCAGGAACTGTCACAGCACATTTGAATTTTCTCGGTAAATAAGTTGAACCGTAAAGGGGCTCATCTTTTATCCCACTAAAAACATTATCTTTAAATTGAAGCTTCCTAATAGCTTCAATATCTTTGTCAGGCTTTATGGTGTACTCTAAATCTCCATTAGCCCAAAGCTCTAAAAAAGTACCTTGGCCAGCCAATGGGGTGAGAAGATCTGCTACTTTTTTTGCCAATGCTCTTGCAATATTGTAGTCTGGCGAATCAAATGGAGCCGCAGGCGCCATAACGTTTCTATTTATGTCTCCACATGCAGCTAATGTTGAACCCATAGAATCTACTATTGTTTGAATTACTTCCTTTAGGTTCTCCTTTCTAATCCCATGCATTTGAAAGGCTTGTCTTGTAGTGGCCCTAAGTGTCCCATTACCTAGTTCGTCAGATAATTCATCTAATGCTAAAAATAATTTTCCAGGGATTTCACCACCCGGACTTCTTAACCTAAGCATCATTTGCCAATCTTTACTTTTGCCAGGCCTTCTATTTTCCCTGTTATCTTGTTGATAACTACCATGAAATTTTAATAACTGAACTGCATCATTTGTAAAATGATCGCTCTCATTGACTAATTCCGTAGCAAGTGGTTCCTTAAGAAATTGGCTGCTTTTTTTAAAATTTTCAAATTTAGAAACTTCTAGTCCATTTGCCAAACAAACAGTTTCTTCTTTGGCAGAATTCTTTTTCTTTTTTACTTTTTCAACCTTGATCAAAGGACCAAAACATATCTCTTTTTATACATTAGCGGAAAGCTTATTTAACTGGTAGTAAATTATAGTAATAGAAGCCATAATTTTTTTTTGTCTAAATATTTACTTGAGATAGGCACAGAAGAGTTGCCCTCAAAATTTTCACATTCTGTTTTAGATCAATTTAAATCTCTAATAGAATTTGAATTGGATAAAAAGTTAATCAAATTCAACAATATTGTTGTTACTTCTACACCAAGGAGGATAGTTCTTCTTCTTGAAGGTTTAGTCGATTATGCAGAAGATAAGACGATAGTAAGAAAGGGACCTAAAGCAAATTCAGCTTTTTTAAATGGATCCCCTACTAATGCTGCTTTAGGATTTGCGAATAGTTTAGGTATAGATGTAGGTGAGTTAGAAATAAAAAATACAGAAAAGGGTGATTTTGTTTTTGGAAAAAAAATTGAGAAGGGACAATCAACAAGAATTTCTTTGTCTTCAATTATTCCTAAAGTGGTGAAGAGTCTTCAAGGACCTCGATTTATGAAATGGGGGGCGGGGAACATGAAATTTTCAAGACCTATTAGGTGGATTATCTCTCTCTATAATGAAGATATTCTTGAATTTGCATTTGATGAATGTGATACAAATATTCAAATAAATAATATATCAAAAAGTCATAGACTGATTAATGAAGTATTTGAAGTTCAAAATCCTGATAATTTTTTTGAATTATTGAAACAAAATAGAGTATTAGTTAATCGACAAGAAAGAAAAGAAAAAATTGAAAGTCTAATAAATCAGGCCTCTAAATTACTAAATCTAAAACCTGACCTTTCTGAAGGTTTGCTTAATGAACTAACTGATTTAGTTGAATGGCCAGACTTAATTATTGGTAAATTTAATGAAGAATTTCTTGATCTTCCTGTTGAAGTTCTCTCAACAGTGATGAAAAGTCATCAGAGATATGTGCCTCTTTTATTAAAAAATAATACTTTTTCAAAACTAGATTTAAGCTCCGAAAAAAACATTAGTACAAGTTTTTTCGTTATTTCAAATGGTCTTGAAGAATCAAATAAAAATATTGCTAAGGGTAATGAGAAAGTATTGAGGGCAAGGTTTTCAGATGCAAAGTTTTTTGTAGAAAGTGATAAAAAAGTTACTTCACTTGAAAGAAATAAAAAACTTAAATCTGTTTCTTATTTGAAAGGACTGGGAAATATTTTCCAGAGAGTAGAGAGAATAGAAGAAGTTACTAAAAAAATCCTTATATTTTTAAAAGATAAGTCCTTAGAAGATAAAAAAATAATAGAAGCTGCTAGATATTGTAAAAACGATTTATGTAGCGAAATTGTTTTTGAATTCCCAGAATTGCAAGGAATCATGGGTGGTAAATATCTCAATAATGAAGGATTTAGTAAGGATGTCTGTTTGGCTGTAGCTGAACATTATTTACCTTCTTTTTATAAAGATGCTTTGCCCTCTACAAAATATGGCGCAATAGTTTCTATCGCAGATAAGATTGAAACTTTAATAAGTATATTTATTTCTGGTAAGCGTCCTAGTGGATCCTCTGATCCTTATGCTTTGAGAAGAAATTTGAATGGAGTGATTAAAATAATTTGGGATTATGAACTTGATTTACCTTTAGATAATTTATTTAACGAACTTATTGATTTTTGGAGAATCGCATTTCCGAATTTGAACTTCTCAAAAGAGAAAGTTTTATATGATTTAAATGAGTTTTTAGTTCAAAGAATTGTTAGTCATCTAGAAGAAATTTCACTAAGTAAAGAATTAATAAAGGCCGTTTGCTCTTCTGATGAATTTTCTCAAAAAAGAATATTAAATATTATTGATCTTAAAAATAGGATTAAATCTATTGTCACTTTTAAAGAAAAAGAAACTTTTGTTGAAATCCAGAAGGTAATTACTAGGGTAAGTAAATTAGCTAATAGCAGTAATCTTTCGACAGACGTTATCTCAACAGGAGACTATGTAAGCACAAATCTTTTTGAAAAAGATTGTGAATTTAAAGTTTTTGAATTTATTAGAGAATTAGAAAAAATTTCTTCAACAGGTTATTGCAATTATTTGAAACTTCTAAATTTGTACGAGATTAATATAAATAATATTGAGGATTTGTTTGATAATGAAAAGGGCGTTCTGGTAATGTCAGAAGATACAAAGGTAAGAAATAATAGACTTAACTTATTGAGTCTAATCAGAAATTATTCTCTAAAGATTGCTGACTTTACACTTTTGAACTCTTAACTTTAATACCACCTTTAATTGAATAATTTTTAAGCATTTTTTCAACTTCTTTTTCTTCTCTCACAGCACTATCAACAGGTTTGTAATTTAATGGAGCAAGTGCTTTTCCTCTTAAAATTGATCCAAGAGTAAGTAACGTAAGTTTAATTTGCTGTATTGGTTTCATTGCAACAACTTTTTTATATAAATAACTATCAAAAGTGAGTCTTTGAACGTCCATATCATCACACATTTCTACAAAAGCTTCTCTTGCAGAATCGTTCCTATAAAAAATATTTTGTAGAATTTCTAGTACCTTATATGTTGCGCCATACTTTTTGTCCCATTTTTTTAAGTAATTTTTTAAATCATTTTCTGATGGTATAATTTCTCCATTTTTTGAAGCCTCAACAATTTCTTCTGCACACATTCTCCCGCTCTTTGCAGCAAAATATATTCCCTCTCCAGAACTCTTGGTAACATAACCAGCAGCATCTCCTACTAAAGCCATTCTCCCAACAACTCTTCTAGGCCTGGGATGCTCAGGAATAGGATGTGCCTCTACTTTTATAACCTCACCATTTACAAGCCTTTTTTTTGCTCTATTTCTTACTCCTTCCTGGAGACCCTTTATTAATAATTGATTCTTCTGCATTGTCCCTGTTCCTACGGCAACATGATCATATTTAGGGAATACCCAACCATAAAAATCAGGAGAAACGTCAGTTCCTACATACATTTCAGCAAGATCTTCATAGTAACTCATTTCTTCTTTAGGTAACTTAATTCTTTCCTGAAACGCTATAGCTACTTTGTAATCTCCTGCATCCATAGCTTTAGCAACTCTACTATTGGCTCCATCTGCCCCAATTAAAAGGTCAACTGTAAGTTCTTTCAGTTCTCCTTTTTTATCTCCAGAGGAATAATCAGAATATACGAGTTTATATGGACCTTGGTTATTATTTCCTGTGTCAATTGAAGTAACTAATCCATTTATTAATGTAGCTCCTAGATCCGCAGCTCTGTTTCTCATAAAAGCATCCATTACTTCTCTTCTGCACATCCCAATAAATTCATTATCACTTTTGCCATAAACCTTATCTAAACTTATATCTACTTCTCTATTTGATGGAGATATCATTCTCATATGCCTTACTTTTCTATCAATAATCGACTCTGGTAAATCAAATTCTTCTACCATGCAAAGAGGAATGGCTCCTCCACATGGCTTTGCATTATCTAATTTTCTCTCGAAGAGCCAAGTTTTTATTCCAGCTTTAGCAAGTATTTCTGCAGCACATGAACCACTTGGACCTCCTCCAATAACAGCTACCCTCAACATACGAAAAAAATTATAATTTATATAAAACCTACATCTTTTTTGCTTATAAAAGTGCATTTCTTAAAATAATAGTTAATATCGAAATATGTTTTCCAAATTCACCTTTAAATATTGGAACAAAACAAAGATCTAAATCAATTTGATATACCTCTAGCCAAAAGAATCCAGTCAAATAATTTTAACTCAATATTATTAAAAAATTTATTAATATTTTCTCCACTTTTTTTCCTGCTTTTTTCTATCTTTGCATTGCGACTAATTAGAAATATAGATATAGGATCTCTTGGCTATCATGATTTTCAAGCTGAGATAAATCACGACCAAAGAATTTTGGGCCATTTACCCTATGCCGAAATTTCTAAGGAAAAATTAGTTTTAATTGAGCCCAATATTAAAGTCCACATTGATATGCAAGACTCTTTATTAAAGATGAGGGATGAAGCAAAAAAAGATGGGATATACTTAGTTTTCTTGAGTGGTTATAGATCAATAAATTTGCAAAACGAAATCTTCTATTCTTTAAAATCCGTTAGAAATCAAGTAGCTGCAGAAAGAGCTAGAGTTTCAGCCCCCCCAGGATATTCTGAACATAGTACTGGTTTTGCTATTGATATTGGTGATGCTAATCAAAGAGAAACAGACTTTGAGACCGAATTCGAAAATACTGATGCCTTTAAATGGTTAATAAAGAATGCAGCTAAATTTCACTTTAAGTTATCTTTCACTAAAGAGAATCAATATATAGATTATGAACCTTGGCATTGGAGATATGAGGGATCAATAGAAGCTTTAAAAGTTTTTGAAAGTTCAAATAGTAAATCATAAATTTAATTAAATAATTAAATTATTCAAATATGATTATGTTTTTCAAAGTCTTAAAGAGAAAATTGTCATAATAAGCATTCTTTGAGTTAGCCTTAATAAAGTCAATCTATTATTTATATAAATTTTATAAATGTCATCTTCGATAAAAGAAATTAGGAATGTTGCAATTATTGCCCACGTAGATCATGGGAAGACAACTCTTGTGGATGCATTGTTATCTCAATCAGGAATATTTAGAGACAATGAAGTAATTCCTACATGCGTAATGGATTCGAATGATCTTGAAAGAGAAAGAGGAATAACAATACTCTCAAAAAATACTGCAGTTAACTACAAAGACACCAGAATTAACATTATAGATACACCAGGACATGCAGATTTTGGAGGAGAAGTAGAGCGGGTTTTGGGAATGGTTGATGGATGTCTGCTTATCGTGGATGCGAATGAGGGGCCTATGCCTCAAACAAGATTTGTTTTAAAAAAAGCATTAGAAAAAGGACTGAGGCCTATAGTTTTTGTAAATAAAATTGATAGACCAAGAGTAGTACCAGAAATAGCAATTGATAAGGTCCTGGATCTGTTTTTAGAGTTAGGAGCTGATGATGATCAATGTGATTTCCCTTATCTTTTTGGAAGCGGCCTATCTGGTTTCGCAAAAGAAGAGATGGAATCTAATAGTGACAATATGATGCCTCTTTTTGAAGCTATTATCAGGCATGTACCACCTCCAGTAGGTGATGCAAATAAGCCTCTTCAGCTACAAATAACTACTTTGGATTATTCTGATTTCTTAGGCAGAATTGTAATTGGGAAAATTCATAATGGAACTATAAAAAATGGTCAACAAGCTAGCTTAATTAAAGAAAATGGAAAAACTATTAAAGGTAAGGTTAGTAAACTACTAGGATTCGAAGGATTACAAAGGATTGATATAAATGAAGCATCCGCAGGAGATATCGTTGCTGTTTCTGGTTTCGATGAGGTCAATATTGGTGAGACCATAGCATGTCCTGATTCTCCCCATCCACTTCCATTAATCAAAGTTGATGAACCTACGTTAAATATGACTTTTGTTGTTAACGATTCTCCATTTGCGGGTAAAGAAGGGAAATTTGTTACTAGTAGACAATTAAAAAATAGATTAGAAAGGGAGCTTTTAACAAATGTTGCCCTAAGGGTCGAAGAAACTGATTCTCCTGATAGGTTCTCAGTTTCAGGAAGAGGTGAATTACATTTAGGTATTTTGATTGAAACCATGCGAAGAGAAGGGTTCGAGTTTCAAATCTCACAGCCTCAAGTAATTTTTAGAGAAATTGATAATGTTGAATGTGAGCCTATAGAGACTTTAGTCCTAGATGTGCCTGAAGTATCCGTTGGTTCATGTATAGAGAAACTTGGATCGAGAAAGGCAGAGATGAAAAACATGCAAACAAGTTCAGATGGGAGAACTCAATTAGAATTTCTTGTCCCATCAAGAGGGCTAATTGGATTTCGTGGAGAATTTGTTCGCATAACAAGAGGTGAAGGTATCATGAGTCACTCATTTTATGAATATAAACCTAAAACAGGAGATTTTGAAACTAGGAGAAATGGAGTCCTTATAGCTTTTGAGGAAGGTGTGGCAACATTTTATGCATTAAAGAATGCTGAAGATAGGGGAGTTTATTTCATTAAACCTGGAGTTAAAGTTTATAAGGGAATGATAATTGGGGAGAATAATCGACCTCAAGATCTTGAGTTGAATATATGTAAAACTAAGCAGTTGACTAATATGAGGTCCGCAGGGGCAGAAGAACTTGATACTTTGCAGTCACCTGTTGATATTACCCTTGAAAGAGCACTCGAATATATTGGTCCAGATGAAATGCTAGAGGTTACACCGGATTCAATAAGAATGAGAAAATTAAATAAAAAGAAAAAAAATTAATAATTAGCTTCATGAACGAAGAAAGTACAAAAAGTTTTAAAGATTCCCTTTTTACTGCTTTAAATCTTTTTAACAATCATGAATGGTATGAGGCTCATGATGCTTTTGAAGAGATATGGAATTCCGTTGATGGTGATGAAAGACAAGTTATCCAGGGAATTTTACAAGTATCTGTTTCTCAGTTTCACTTAAGTAAGGGTAATTTGAATGGGGCTACTATTTTGCTTGGAGAGGGTTTAGGTAGAATAAAAACTAGAACCAATATTAATTTAGGGATTGATCTTGAATCCTTATGCAGATGTTTGGAAGATTTATTAAGGAAATTACAATATAAAGAGCTATTAAATGAGAATGATAAGCCTTTTTTGAAACCTCTTTGATGAATATGAATATATCTTTATCTTCAATAAAACTATTATTTTGTATTTCATTTTTTTTTCAAGAAAACAAGAAAACTAATCTATCTCAAGAAAAATGAACCTAAAAATTCATAATGTATCCCTTTCAATTAAAGGAAGATTAATCGTAAATGATGTTTCTATAACTGTAAATCCAGGGGAAGTTGTAGGTTTGATGGGACCTAATGGTGCTGGGAAAACTACCACTTTTAATCTTGCAGTTGGGAATATAAAACCTGATAAAGGTGAAATTTTAATGAATGGTAAAAATATAACCAATCTTCCTCTTCCAATTAGATCAAGACTTGGATTGGGTTATTTAACTCAGGAAGCGAGTATATTTAGAGACCTTACTGTTAAGGATAATATAGATTTGGCTTTGCAGAATTCATCTTATAGTAGAGCCGCAATTAGAAATAGAAGAGAACAATTGATTAATGAATTTAATTTGAATAATTTTGTAGAAAATTATGGTTATCAACTTTCAGGAGGAGAGAGGAGGAGGTGTGAAATAGCTAGGGCTCTTACTGTAGGTAGAAAAGGACCTAAATATTTGTTATTGGACGAACCTTTTGCTGGAATCGATCCTCTAGCTGTAAATGATTTAAAGAAACTAATTCTTAAATTAAGTAGTGACGGGGTAGGGATTCTTATTACAGACCATAATGTAAGGGAAACCCTTTTAATTACTAACAAATCATATGTATTAAGTGAAGGAAAAATTTTAGCTAATGGATCATCAAGTGAATTAGCCGATAATCCAATAGTCAAGAAGTATTATCTAGGAGACAATTTCAAACTTTGAAATCCTTTTTCAAAATAAATTAAAACTTAATTATTAAAGATTTACTCATATAGGAATGATTTAAATTATTATTTGATTGTCAAAAAATATAAAAATCGGATAAATTTATTGGATGATACTAGATAATTTTTTTAAAAATTTAATATATGACCCTGTTTCATTCTTAGGTCTTTTAGTCTTCTATTTTTTATTAGTTAATTTACCAATATCTTTAGGTGCAGTTTTCCAAAAAAAGTCTTCTTTTATTGTAAGATTCCTAACGATTTTAGTGAATTTATTAATATCATTACAATTACTTTTTAGGTGGTCAATTTCTGGACACTTTCCTATTAGCAATTTGTATGAATCTCTCTATTTCCTTACGTGGGGGATCACAATGGGACAACTATTGATTGAAAGGGAATATCAATCTCCAATAATTCCCTCAATTGCCATACCTATTGAGTTACTAACTGTGGCCTTTGCTTGTTTTGTGTTGCCTGAAGATTTGAAATCATCCTCCAACTTGGTTCCAGCTTTAAGATCTAGTTGGTTGGTAATGCACGTTAGTGTAGTAATGCTTAGTTATGCGGCATTAATAATAGGTTCTTTACTTTCAGCTTCTGTTTTGTTCATTAATAAAAATAAGCCGCTTCAAATTAGAAGCAGTTCTTCAGGTGTTGGAGGGTTTAAAATTTCTAATAACTATTCTTTAAATGATTTAGTTGAACCTATTGAATTTTCACATTCAGAAGAATTAGATACATTAAGTTATCGTTCTATATTAATAGGTTTTGTTCTTTTAACTCTCGGTTTAATTTCTGGTGCGGTCTGGGCTAATGAGGCCTGGGGCACTTGGTGGAGTTGGGATCCAAAAGAAACATGGGCATTTATCTCATGGTTGTTTTATGCAGCTTATCTACATATGAGAATAAGCAAGGGGTGGCAAGGACGTAGACCAGCATTATTAGCATCTATAGGATTTTTAGTGGTTTTAGTATGTTATTTAGGAGTTAATTTCTTAGGTATAGGGTTACATAGTTATGGCTGGATATTTGGGTGATTTGTTAATTACCCAAAATATTTATTAAGGTTCTGAAAGAACATTACCTTTTTGTGCTTCTTGCGCAACTTTTCTCAAGTCATCACAACCTTCTTTTAATGTTGGGTAAGCAAACATTCCACTACCTGCAATAAAACAATTAGCACCAGCATCGGCACATTGTGAAATAGTCCAATTTGCTTTTATCCCTCCATCAACTTCAATGTCGATATTTAAGTTTTTTTCGATAATAAAGCTTCTTATTTCTCTGATTTTATTAAGCATTGTGGGTATATAAGCTTGTCCTCCAAAACCTGGATTAACTGTCATAACCAAAACATGATCAACCATATCCATAATGTTTTTAATCATTTCAAAAGGAGTATGAGGGTTTAACGCTACAGAAGGAGATCCTCCAAGATCTCTTATTCTTCCTAGAACTCTATGCAAATGAATATTTGCTTCGGCATGAGCTATTACTACTCCTGGTTCACCATTCGCCCCTTTTGTAGCTTTTATATAAGATTCAAGCATGGTTTCGCAATTGTATTGGCTCACCATTAATTGAGTTTCAAAAGGGACGTTGCAATATTTCCTGCATGCAGAAATCATTTCAGGACCGAATGTAAGATTTGGTACAAAATTTCCATCCATTACATCAAATTGAATTCTATCTACCCCAGCTTCCTCGAGCTCTTTCACACATGCCCCCATATTAGCCCAATCTGCTGGTAAAACTGAAGGGATTATTTGAATTGGTCTATTAACACCAGCTAAATTAATTTGATTTGACTCAGTCATTTAATTTTTAAAATATTTAATAAAGATACTATATTTAGTTGTTTATTCCTAATTTCAAGTCATGGCCTGATAAAGTAACAGCTGTAAAGAGTTAAAAAAAGCTTACTAGCAGAATAATTCTCATAAAAAATGACATTTTTTATGAGATCATACTCAAAACCTTTTAGAAAATCCTCAAAATTTAATTGTGAATCAAACTTTAATTCAAGAAATTCTCGAAGTTGTCGAGCAAGCAGCTATTGCCTCAGCAAAATTAACAGGACTTGGTCAAAAAGATGAAGCTGATGCTGCAGCTGTCGAAGCAATGAGATTGCGAATGGGCAAAATTGAAATGAAAGGGAAAATTGTTATTGGAGAAGGCGAAAGAGATGAAGCACCTATGCTTTATATAGGTGAAGAGGTTGGTAGTGGAAGTGGACCAGGGGTTGATTTTGCAGTAGATCCTTGTGAAGGAACTAATCTTTGTGCGAATAATCAAAGAGGTTCTATGGCGGTTTTAGCTGCATCCGATACCGGTGGTCTTTTCAATGCTCCTGATTTTTACATGAACAAATTAGCAGCGCCTCCAGCAGCCAAAGGTAAAGTAGATATTAGAAATTCGGCTACTGAAAACTTGAAGATATTAAGTGATTGCTTGGGTCTTTCTATTGATGAACTTACTGTTGTAGTTATGGATAGAACTAGGCATAAAGAATTAATTAAAGAGATTCGAGGATGTGGTGCAAAAGTTCAACCGATTTCTGATGGTGATGTTCAAGCTGCGATTGCCTGTGGCTTTGCAGGAACAGGCACACATTGCTTGATGGGTATAGGTGCAGCTCCAGAGGGTGTTATTTCAGCTGCTGCAATGAGAGCACTAGGCGGACACTTTCAAGGACAACTAGTTTATGATCCAGCAATCGCTCAAACTTCTGAATGGGCTGATTACACAAAAGAAGGGAATATCAAACGTCTTAATGAAATGGGCATAACCGATATAGATAAAATCTATGAAGCTAACGAATTGGCATCGGGAGAAAATGTTGTTTTCGCTGGAAGTGGAATAACCGATGGATTACTATTTGACGGAGTTAAATTTGAAAGAGATTGTGTTAGAACAAGTAGTCTAGTTATTAGTACATTAGATAGTACTGCAAGGTTCACAAATACTGTCCATATAAAAGATGGTGCTAAGAGTATCAGTCTTTAAAAATTCACTTTTGATTTTATGCATATTGTTGTCGTCGGACTGAGTCATCGCACGGCACCTGTCGAAGTGCGTGAGAAGTTAAGTATTCCTGACCAATCCATAACAGAATCATTGAAAGCATTAAAAGCTTTCTCTGATATATTAGAAGTGTCAATCTTAAGTACTTGTAATAGGCTTGAAATATATGCTCTAGTTAAGGATAAAAATACTGGAATTTCATCTATTAAAGAATTCATATCAGAATATTCTGGAATTATTTTTGAAGATTTAAATCCACATCTTTTTTGCTTTAGACAGGAAGAAGCAGTTTTGCATTTGATGAAAGTTTCGGCAGGACTTGATAGCCTTGTTTTAGGGGAAGGACAAATCCTTTCACAGGTAAAAAAAATGATGAGATTAGGTCAAGAGAATCAATCTACTGGACCAATTCTTAATAGATTATTAATTCAATCAGTTAGTACAGGTAAAAAAGTTAGATCCGAAACAAATTTAGGAACTGGAGCTGTGTCAATCAGTTCAGCAGCGGTAGAACTTGCTCAATTAAAAATTGGACAAGAAAAGGGTTTTGATACTCTTGTAAGTTTGGAATCAGAGAATGTTCTTGTAGTTGGCGCCGGACGAATGAGTAGGCTACTAATAACTCATTTAAAATCAAAAGGATGTCATAAACTTATTCTTGTTAATAGAAATATTGATAGGGCATTGAATCTTGCTCATGACTTCCCCGACTTAGAGATTGTTTGTAGAGGATTAAACGAAATAGATGAAAATATATCAAAATCTTCCCTTGTTTTTACCAGTACAGCTTGTGAAGAGCCGATAATTGATCTCGCTAAAATTGAAAAATTAAATTTGAGTAATAAACTTAAATTTATTGATATTGGTGTACCGAGAAATATATCTAATGATGTCAAAGATCATAAATTTGTAAAGTCATTTGATGTGGATGACTTACAAGAGGTCGTTTCAAGAAATCAAGAATTTAGACAGAAAATAGCAAAGGAAGCAGAATCTTTAGTAGAAGAAGAAAGAATAATCTTTCTAGAATGGTGGGCAAGTTTAGAGGCGGTTCCAGTAATTAATAAACTTAGATCAGATTTGGAGTTGATTAGAAAAGAGGAATTGCAAAAAGCTCTTAGCAGGATGGGACCAGATTTTTCGGCTCGAGAAAGAAAAGTTGTGGAAGCTCTGACTAAAGGAATTATTAATAAAATACTTCATACGCCTGTTACCAAGTTGAGAAGTCCTCAATCAAGAGAAGAAAGACAAGTTTCTTTAAAAATTGTTGAAAAATTGTTTTCTTTGGTAGAAGAGGATAAAAATAACTAAATTTACTCGATTTATATTAAGTTTTTCTAGTAATTTATCGAAATACCGTTGTAAACTGACCACTAGTATTTCTAAATATGCCCATAATCAGTTACTTTAAATAGTTGTATATCTACCTCCATTAGATTTAATGAAGCGTGTGTTGGCCATAATCCTCGGAGGAGGAAAAGGTTCTAGACTGTACCCTTTAACAAAGATGAGGGCAAAACCTGCTGTGCCATTGGCAGGAAAGTATCGTTTAATAGATATCCCAATTAGTAATTGTATAAATTCAGGTATTGAAAAAATGTACGTATTGACCCAGTTCAATAGTGCATCTTTAAATAGACATATAGGAAGAACCTATAATTTAAATGGACCTTTCGGCCAAGGATTTGTGGAGGTTTTAGCCGCGCAACAGACTCCTGATAGTCCAAAGTGGTTTGAAGGTACTGCTGATGCTGTACGAAAATATCAATGGTTATTTCAAGAATGGGATGTTGATGAATATTTAATATTGTCAGGTGATCAACTGTACAGAATGGACTACAGTTTATTTGTTCAACATCATAGAGATAATGGTGCTGATTTAACTGTTGCAGCTTTGCCTGTTGATGAAGCTCAAGCAGAAGGTTTTGGCCTCATGAGAACAGATGATCTAGGGAATATAAAAGAATTCAGTGAAAAGCCTACTGGAGAGAAGTTGAAGGCAATGGCATTAGATACTTCAAAATTTGGATTAAGTAAGGAGTCAGCTGCCGAAAAACCTTATCTAGCCTCCATGGGCATTTACGTTTTTAGTAGAAATACTCTTTTCGATCTTCTAAATAAATTTCCTAATTATACGGATTTTGGTAAGGATATAATTCCTGAAGCACTTAGTAGGGGCGATACTCTTAAAAGTTATGTATTCGATGATTATTGGGAAGATATCGGAACCATTGGTGCATTCTTTGAGTCAAACCTTGCATTGACTGAGCAACCAAAACCTCCATTTAGTTTTTATGATGAAAAATTTCCAATTTATACAAGACCTAGATTTCTCCCCCCTTCTAAACTTGTAGATGCTCAAATTACTGATTCAATAGTCTGTGAAGGCACAATCTTGAAATCATGCAGTATTTTGCATTGTGTTTTAGGTGTAAGAAGTAGGATTGAAAGTGATTCGGTTCTTGAAGACACTCTGGTTATGGGTGCCGATTTCTTTGAATCGCCTGAAGAGAGGATTGAATTAAGAAAAGGAGGAGGAACACCTTTAGGAGTAGGTGAGGGAACTACTGTAAAAAGAGCAATTCTTGATAAGAATACAAGGATTGGTGATAATGTTGTGATCATCAATAAAGATCGAGTAGAAGAAGCAGATAAGCCAGAATTAGGCTTTTATATAAGAAATGGAATAGTTGTGGTTGTTAAAAATGCAACTATTGCAAACGGAACTGTTATTTAAATCTTTTCGATCATTTTTCGCTGACATAAGTATTTTTTTTGAGCAATTTTCTTGAGTTGTAGGCACACTATATTTATTGAGTTTTTTAATTTTTATGTCCAAGGCACATTTTGGTTTAATAGGTCTTGGTGTTATGGGCGAAAATTTAGTTCTTAACGCAGAGAGAAATGGATTTTCTAGTGTAGTTTTTAATAGAACTTACTCAAAGACTGAAGAATTTTTACAAGGTCGGGGCCTTGGGAAGAATATAGAGGGCGCTGAAACTCTTCAAGAATTTGTTAATAAGTTAGAGAGACCTAGAAGAATTCTAATGATGGTAAAAGCTGGACCCGCAACAGATGCTGTTATTGACAATATTTCTGGATATCTCGAGGAAGGAGATTTGTTAATAGATGGCGGGAATTCTCAATTTAAAGATACTGAAAGAAGGGTAAATACTCTTGAAAGTAAAAGTTTTGGATACATTGGCATGGGAGTCTCAGGGGGTGCTAAAGGAGCTCTTGAAGGACCAAGTATGATGCCTGGCGGTACTAAGGCTTCATATGATGCGATAGAAAGTTTATTAACTAAGATGGCTGCAAAAGTTGAGGACGGACCATGTGTTGCATATGTTGGACCAGGAGGCTCAGGTCATTTTGTAAAAACTGTTCATAACGGAATTGAATATGGAATTGAGCAAATACTTGCAGAAGCTTATGACCTTATGAAAAGAGTAAAGGGTATGAATGGGAAGCAGATGTCAGAGGTATTTGGTATTTGGAATAAAACTGATGAGTTGGCTTCTTATCTTGTTGAGATAACAGAGATTTGTCTAAATACAAAAGATGAAATGACTGGGGATTACGTTGTGGAGAAAATATTGGATAAAGCCGGTCAAAAAGGAACTGGGTTATGGACTGTTGTAAGTGCTTTAGAACTTGGGGTGTCAGTCCCAACTATTTATGCTTCTTTAAATGCAAGAGTAATGAGTTCTTTAAAAGATCAACGTAGTCAGATTGAAAAAACTTTCCCAACTAAAGAGATAAAGGATTTTGAATTAGGAGATATTTCTGATGGAATGAAACCGTTATTTGATGCTGTAGTTCTTGCCACAATAGCTAGTTATGCTCAAGGAATGGATATTTTAAGAGAAGCATCTTCTGTATACAATTATGGTTTAAATATGCCATCAATTGCACAAATATGGAAAGGAGGTTGCATAATTAGATCAAGATTATTAAGTAAAATTCAAGACGCTTATAATAAGGATCCAAATCTCAAGAATCTAATTTTTGATGATTGGTTCAATAATGAAATTTCAATAAGATTAGATAACTTAGCAAATGTAGTTTCTTTATCCACAAAAGCTGGTATACCAGTTCCTTGTTTATCTAGTACTTTGGATTATTTGAATAGTTATAGAACAAATAGACTCCCTCAGAACTTAGTTCAGGCTATGAGAGACTGTTTTGGCTCGCATACTTATGAAAGAATTGATAAGGAAGGTAGTTTTCATACTGAATGGATGAAATGATTGAAAAGGTTAAAAATGGATATAACCTAAACATATATAAGGACAAGTTAGAACTTTCACATGCTGTTTTTAAGTTTATTGAAAACCGCATTATTCATACATTAAAAAAGAAAGAAAGATTCAAATTTTGTGTAAGTGGAGGTTCAACTCCTAAATCTGTTTATCAGCTCTTATCAAATAGTGTTCTTAGATGGGATATGGTTGATGTTTTTTTAGGAGATGAAAGATGTGTTGATCCAAATTCAGAATTAAGTAACTCGTTAATGTTGAAAAAATCATTGTTAACTAATTTTGGATCTAAAGCTTTTTTTTATGAAATTTTCAATGATATAAAGGCTGATGATGAAGCTATAAAAAATCAATTTATTTCTAAATTATTTGAAAAATGCGGATCAAACCCTCCCTCCTTTGATTTAACTTTATTAGGTCTTGGAGACGATGGTCATACAGCTTCACTATTCCCTTATCAAAAAAATAATAATGTAGATGATTTTGTGATTTTTAATGAAGGTAAAGGATTAAAAAGAATTTCATTAACTCCAAAGGTCCTTTCAGCCTCATCAAAGATAGTATTTTTGGTTAGTGGAGCCAATAAAAGAATTGCTCTTGAGAGGTTATTAGATGAAAAAGAGCCACCAGATAGAACACCATCAAAATTAATAAAATCTATTAATCAAATTTCAATATTTTGTGATCAAGAATCAGCAAAAGAATTAGAAATTTAGTTAAAGTCTAATAATAATAAAAATTATTCAATGAGTAAGAAAAAAATTTTATTCCAGAAAAAGGAGTTCGATGGTTGGAATACATTAAATGATACTGTTATGGGCGGATCAAGTTCAGCTTTTTGTGAAATTTTAAATTCTGGTTTGTTATTAAAGGGTAATATTGTCGAGAAAGCAGGAGGATTTGTTAGTTGTAGATCGTCTTTATATAAACCTTCTTTAAATTTATCTGAGTATTCATCCTTTGAATTAAATATTGATGGACAAGGAAGAACTTTTAAATTTGCTGTCGCTTGTGAAGATGCTTTATTAGGACTAACAGAATTTATTCCAGGTGGTCTCAGGTGGATTAAATCATTCCCAACAAAAAAATTCGGAACAACAAATGTTCAAATTCCTTTTAGTGAACTAAAACCTTCAGTAAGAGCTAATAAAGTACGTTTCCCATTTAAATTCAATCCATCTAAAATCAAAAGATTGCAACTACTTCACTCTAAGTTCGGTGATGATGGATTACTTAATAATGAGTTTAAACAGGGTTCAATAAAAGTTTTAATTAAATCAATAAGTGTTTTTTGACAATCCACCTAAAAATATAGAGAGCTTAATCGCTAAGTCAGCAGATTTAACAAATAAACCTTTTGTTCATTCTGTTGTAAAAATAAATGGTAAATACGAATTAGAAGAGGAAGATATTGATATGACGGTTAATATCTTATGTCGAGATAAAGAAGGTAAAAGATTAGAAATTTACGATCTTGAATTAGAACTTTTTAAATCAAATAAAGAGTTAGTTTTGGTTATCTCTAAGCTTAATTTTCCTGATGAACCAATATTATGGTGTGGAGTTAAAACATTGTGGATGAATAGCAATAATGGAAAAAAATGTAACTCACCAAAATACAGCGCTAGATTGGAAAACTTAGCAAATAGGATAAAAAGCTTTATTGATTAGGAAAATAAATTTTGAGCTTATCTATAAATCAGTAACAGCCCCTAAACTTGATGTGCTTACGATTTTCGAATATTTTGAAAGTATCCCTCTTTTGTATTTTGGTGTAGGTTTTACCCAATCTTTTTTTCTTTTTTCTAATTCTTCGTCAGATAAATCAACTTCAATTAGTTGCTTTACAGCATCTACTGTAATTAAATCACCTTGTTTTATTAGAGCAATATTTCCGCCAACAGCAGCCTCTGGGGCTATATGACCCACAACCAGACCATAAGTACCCCCGCTAAATCTGCCATCGGTAATTAAAGCTACCTTCTCTCCGAGGCCTTGACCCACAATTGCAGATGTTGGAGCTAACATCTCTCTCATACCTGGTCCTCCTACAGGCCCTTCGTTTCTAATAACAACAACATCACCAGCTTTGATATCATTATTCAATATCGATTTTAAACAATCCTCTTCACTTTCAAAAATCTTTGCTGGACCTTTTAATACAGGGTTTTTTACTCCGCTAATTTTGGCTACGGAACCATCGCTCGCTAAGTTACCTTTTAATATCGATAGGTGTCCTTTTTTATAAAGAGGGTTATCTATGTCTCTTATGACATTTTGATTTGTTGGAGGCTTATCTGGAATATTCTGTAAGTATTCTGAGATGGTTTTTCCTTCAATATTTTTGCAATCGCCATGAATTAATCCTGCATTCAAAAGTATTTTCATTACTTGTGGAATCCCACCTGCATTATGAAGATCCACCGTCACATATTTACCACTCGGTTTAAGGTCACAAATAACGGGTACTTTTTGTCTGATTCTTTCAAAATCATTAATGTTGATATCTATTCCTGCAGTATTTGCAATGGCTAAGATGTGCAATACCGCATTTGTTGATCCTCCAATTGCCATAATTACTGATATTGCATTTTCAAATGCTTTCTTAGTCATTAGGTCTAGAGGTCTTATATCTTTTTCTATTGCAGAGACTAATATCTCAGCACTTTTATCTGCACTTAGTTCTTTTTCAAGATCTTCAGCAGCCATTGTGGAACTGTGAGGAAGACTTAACCCTAATACTTCAATAACTGCAGACATTGTATTAGCTGTAAACATCCCTCCACAGCTACCAGCACCAGGAATACAATTTTTCTCAACTTGGATCAGCCTTTCTTCATTAATTTTGCCTGATGTTAATTGTCCAACAGCTTCAAATGCACTAACAACAGTAAGATCTTCTCCATGCAACTTTCCAGGCTTTATTGTCCCTCCATAAATGAAAATTGAGGGAATATTCATTCTTGCAATTGCTATCATGGCACCCGGCATATTTTTGTCACATCCACCTATAGCAAGCACTCCATCCATACTCTGAGCATTGCAAGCTGTTTCAATTGAATCAGCAATAACTTCTCTTGAAACTAGGGAATATTTCATGCCCTCTGTTCCCATAGAAATGCCATCACTTACTGTTATCGTTCCAAACATCTGAGGCATCCCACCTGATCTTTTTATTGACTCTTCAGCTTTTAGAGCTAACTTATTTAAACCTATGTTGCATGGTGTTATGGTGCTGTATCCATTAGCAACTCCAATAATAGGTTTATTAAAATCTTCATCATTAAATCCAACAGCTCTTAACATCGATCTGTTAGGGGATCTTTGCACACCTTGGGTTATTGCAGATGATCTGAGTTTATTCATATTATTAGAGAACCTTTTTTATTCTATTGCCCCAACTCTTCAAGTTGCTTCCTCACATCAGCAATTGCAGAATTAAGTTGCTCAACTTTCTTCTCCAGTTTCTCTCCTTCAGCTTCATTTATATTTTCATTTGAATCAATCGCTTCAGAGCCGTCTTGAATTCTGGAGGAATACATCATTGCTTTTTGTTTTTTTTCCTCCTTTCTTTTGTCTGCTTCGGATATTAACCACCAAGCTAGACCTGCTGCTCCAATAAAAGCACCGCTTATTAATGATAAAAGATTATTTGAAGACGAATCTCTGTATTCAGACATTGGTAAAAAATTTACTCCTATATTCTATATTAGTTCTTATCTTGAAATATAGTACTCAAACGCAATAAAGGATTCCCAATTCCCGGTACCAATAATTTTGTGTTTTCATCTTCCTCATCTATACAAGAGGTGTAGATTACCTGATTAGGGAATAATTTCGCAATTTCATTTAACCCTTTATTTGAGCAAATAGCAGTTATTAACAAAATCCTATTGGAATCAACACCTAATTTCTTTAATTTAATTAAAGTTTCTAATGTCGCTGATGTTGTCGTTATTTGTTCAGAATAAAATATAACTCCTTCATTTGAGTCAATACTCTTAGGTAGTTCTCCCAATGAAAGTGTCGAATTAGGAATTACTTCTTTAGATCCAAACCAAAGAGATAACCCTTCGGGCAACATTGCGAGCACTTTTATTGGATAATCATTATTAATAAAGAATCCATCTGCGTCCCCATTATCAGTATTTACTATTTCTTTTTTATATGGCAGCCAATTACGTAATGCTTCATATGTAAGCCATTTTCCTAATTGTTCATATCCTGTTGAAAACAAAATATTTGGAGTATTTTTTTCTCGCAAGATTGAAAGCCAATGTTTTATTAATGGATGAGGAGGAACAATAACCTTTAGTGACATTGCCATATATTTTCCTTTAAGATACTCTTACAAACTTTAAATACTTAAGTTCTAAAATACAGTCTTATTATGATTAAATCAATTGTTTTCCCCTCACTAAAGAATGCATTAATTACTTTGTTATTCGTTGGGATTTTATTTTTTAATTCTGTAAATTCTGCATGGGCTAAAAGACCTCCTGAGATTAGAAACCAACAAGACCTTAATTTAGAGCCAGATATGCATGGTCAAGATTTAAGTGGTAACGAATACGTTAAGTTTGATTTGAATGGTTTTAATTTCAGTGAAAGTAATTTAGAAGGCGCGGTATTCAATAATAGTAAGTTGCAAAACTCAAAGTTTACTGGAGCCAATTTAAGAGATGCACTAGCTTATGCAACAGACTTTACAGATGCAGATCTTTCGGATGTTAATTTTACAAATGCTTTATTAATGGAGAGTAATTTTGAAGGTGCAAAAATAGATGGTGCAGATTTTACTGATGCTGTTCTTAGTCGTACTCAACAAAAACAATTATGTGCGATTGCAGATGGAACAAATAGTTCTACAGGAGAGAGTACAGAATATAGCTTAGGTTGTTAATCATTAAGGATGAAAATAAAAATACCAGTAATAGTTGTTTCTGGTTTTCTTGGCTCAGGTAAAACAACTTTTCTTAGATATTTGTTAAAGAAGAGTAATAAAAAATTTGGTTTAATAATAAATGAATTTGGTGATGTTGGAATTGACGGTGATTTGATTAAAAGTTGCGATAGATGTGATGAAACTGAAGAAGAATGCGTAATCGAATTAAATAATGGATGTTTATGTTGTACTGTTCAAGATGATTTTGTTCCATCAATAAAAGCTCTTCTCGAATTTAATCCTCCTATTGAATCAATAATTATCGAAACAAGTGGCTTGGCACTACCAATTCCCTTAATTCAAGCACTTAACTGGCCTGAAATTAGGTCTTCCATCTACCTTGATGTTGTAGTTGGGATCGTTAATGGAGAGTCAATGCTTAATGGTTCACCAATTAATGATCTAAATAAAATAATAAAACAATATAATGATACAGATAATATTGATCACAACGCCTCTATTGAAGAACTTTTTGAGGAACAACTTGAAGTTTCTGATATCGTTTTAGTCTCTAGATCAGATATCTTAAATGATCATCAGTTTGCTGTTGTAAAAAATAAAATCAAAGGAAGTTTAAACTCATCTACACCAGTCCTTAAATCCAAGAATGGCAGAATTGATTTAAATTATTTATTTGATTTTAATTTTAAAAAAGAGACTTATAAACAATTTTTAACGGAAGAACATGACCATAATCATGTTGAGCTTGTATCAGATTCAATTAAATTAAATTATTTCCTTGGAAAAAATGACTTCGAAGAAGTGATGTCAAAAATCTTGGATGAATTAAATATTCTTCGAATAAAAGGACGTATTTGGATACCAAACAAATCATTGCCTTTACAAATACAAATAGTTGGAAAAAAAATTAATACTTGGTTTGAAGAAGCTCCAGACAATTGTTGGAGACCAAATGATAATGCTGGTATTGAATTAGTAATAATTTCCTTTGATGAAAAATCGATAAAAATTTTGAATAAAAAAATTAAAGAGAAATTTAAGATTTTAAGTGGCCCAAAAATAACAATTTGATTTTATAGTTAACTGCCAGGATACTTACTCCAGTAGACAGTCTTAAATGAAAAATTCAAAAATTTCTTTAAAACCAATAATCTCTGACGATGTAATATCAATTGATAAAATCAAATGTTCCAAATGTGGTGGGGCAGGAAATTTTAAAACACCTGAAAATTCAAGAAGAACTTGCTTAGTTTGTTTTGGTAAAGGCTACATAAACATTTAAAAATTCAGAAGACCTTGAGGTAAAAATATTTGTTTATTAATCAATAGTACTTTTTATTAGAATTTAAACTAATCTTCTAGTAGAAATTAATTTTTAATTGGACCAATTTGCTGTAAAAGTTTTTGTAAGACTAAGACCTTCAGTTTTAGATCCAGCAGGGGAAGCTACCAAATCTGCTTCTATAAAACTTGGAGCCGAGGGAATAAAATCATTACGTATAGGAAAAATGATTGAAGTAAAAATAGAAGGTAATGGTGAAAACGAAGTAAGAAAAAAAATTGATTTATTGTGTGATAGGTTATTCGCAAATACTGTTATTGAAGATTATGAGTATTCACTAGAAAAATTATAAAATGGATAATTTTACTGTAGGAGTTGTTGTCTTCCCTGGATCTAATTGTGATCGTGATGTTTCATGGGCACTGGAAGGTTGTTTAGACATAAGAACAAAATACTTGTGGCATGAGTCTTCAGATTTAAGCGATGTAGATGCAATAGTTTTACCTGGAGGATTTAGCTATGGTGATTATTTAAGATGCGGCGCAATTGCTAGATTCTCTCCATTAATAAATGCCTTGGATGAGTTTGTTAAAAGCGGAAAAAGAGTTTTAGGAATTTGTAATGGGTTTCAAATCTTGACAGAATCAGGCTTTTTGCCTGGTGCCCTTACTGCAAATAAAAACCTTAATTTCATCTGTGATGATGTTGAACTTGATATTGTTTCTTCAAAAGGAGGTTGGTTTAATAATGAAGATGAAAAACAGACTATTAATTTGCCAATAGCGCATGGGGAAGGAAGATATCATTGTGATTCTGATACTTTAAAAAAACTTGTAGATAATGAATTGATCGCTTTGAGATATAAAAATAATCCTAATGGATCTTCATTCGATATCGCTGGCATAACTAATGAAAATGGAAACGTTTTAGGTTTAATGCCTCATCCAGAGCGAGCATGTGACGAGGTAATTGGTGGGACTGATGGTCTCTTTACATTAAAATCATTAATATTGAAATAAAAAAAGACCCCCAAATTTGGAGGTCTTTTTTTGATTTAGTTACGAATTAAACAGTAGCTTTTACTTTTGGATCTAAATCGCCTTTTGAGTAAAGATCAGCGAAATAATTAGTGCTATTTTGTTTGATCTTACTTGCTTGACCTTCGCACCAGAACTGCTTATATCTATCAAGACAAACTTGCTTCATGTACTTTCTAGCAGGTTTATTAAAATGTCTTGGGTCGAAGTTTGCCTTGTCAGCAAATGCTGCCTCTCTTACCGCGGCAGTGAATGCAAGTCTATTGTCTGTATCAATGTTAACTTTCCTGACTCCATTTCTTATTCCTTCTTGAATCTCTTCAACTGGAACTCCATATGTCTGAGGAATTTCACCACCATATTTGTTAATGATATCCAACCATTCCTGCGGAACTGAACTAGATCCGTGCATTACAAGATGGGTATTTGGAAGTGCTTTATGGATTTCAGCAATTCTGCTTATCGCAAGAACTTCTCCTGTAGGTTTTCTTGTGAATTTATAAGCACCATGACTTGTACCTATAGCAATAGCTAAAGCATCAACTTTTGTTTTAGCAACAAAATCTGCAGCTTCTTCAGGATCAGTCAAAAGCATATCTGTAGAAAGTTCACCTTCGAATCCATGGCCATCTTCTGCTTCCCCTTTCCCTGTTTCTAATGAACCTAAGCAACCCAGTTCGCCCTCAACACTAACTCCAACTGAATGAGCAAAATCTACTACTTTTTTAGTAACTGCAACATTATATTCGTAACTAGCAGGTGTTTTTGCATCTGCCTCTAATGAACCATCCATCATTACTGATGTGAAACCATTTATTGCTGCTGAATAGCATGTTGATGGTTCATTACCATGGTCTTGGTGCATTACCACTGGAATATTAGGATATGTCTCTGTGGCAGCAAGGATTAGATGACGTAGGAAAATTTCTCCTGCATAATTTCTTGCCCCTCTTGAAGCTTGGAGGATTACAGGACTATCAGTTTCATATGCTGCTTCCATGATTGCTTGAACTTGCTCAAGGTTATTAACATTGAAAGCTGGAATACCGTAACCATTCTCAGCAGCGTGATCTAAAAGTAGTCTTAGTGGAACGAGGGCCATAATTAAAATAAGTTAAATGCTATGTAAAGCATATGTTTCCGAGAGTTTAGTATAAAGAGGTATCAAATGTCACGTCATTAGATATACAAAATACTAAATTAAAGAAACTAATTTTATGACCCAGAGTAATTTTTAGAATTTTTCAGTTAGTAAGTGTAGCCTGCCACAAATAATTGCTCATCAGATGAAGGTTGAGATCCTGCTACATAGGCACCTTTTGAGGCTTCAGAGTTTGCTTGAGCTCTTGCTATTAATGCTTTTTGACCTCCTTCAACGTCGCTTCCTTTCCAGGCCTTTAAGCATGAGTGCTGTAATGCTCTTCCATAGGAGAATGAAACATTCCATAAAGCTTTCCTGTAAAGAGTGTTCATATTGTTTAAATAAACAGAAGCAGCTTCTTCGCTTAACCCTCCTGATAAGAAAACTATTCCAGGAACTGATGCAGGAACACATCTTTCCATAGTTCTGATTGTCATTTCAGCAACTTTCATATGATCAGCCTTTGTTGCACAATCTGCTCCATTAACAGTCATAGAAGGTTTTAATAGAGTCCCTTCTAGAAAAACTCCATTTGCTTGACAGGCAATATAAACCTGCTTTATTACTTCTTCTTGGACTTCAGCAGTTTTTTCAATAGTATGATCGCCGTCCATTAAAATTTCAGGTTCAATAATTGGTACCAAGCCAGATTCTTGAACTGATCTTGCATACCTTGCTAATCCCCAAGCATTCTCTTGAATTGATAGTTTTGAAGGACAACCATTATTTGTAATTTGCAGCACTGCTCTCCACTTTGCAAATCTTGCACCTTGCTCATAATATTTTGCTGCTCTTTCAACTAACCCATCTAGGCCAGAGCAAAAAGTTTCTACATCTCCTCCTCCTGGAAGTGGATTTAGACCTTTATCGACCTTTATACCTGGAATAATACCTAAATTATTTAGTTTCTTAACCATTGACTCACCATCTTGGTGATTCTGATAAAGAGTTTCTTCGAAGAGGATTGCTCCACTTATATATTTGCCAAGACCTTCTGTAGTAAAAAGCATTCCCCTATATGCCTTCCTATTATCTTCAGTATTCTCAACGCCAATTCCAGCGAATCTTTTACCTACTGTTTTAGTGGATTCATCTACCGCTAATATCCCTTTTCCTTTAGAAGCTAGTAATTGAGCATTTTCTTTAAGCTCATTTTTGTAATAATTTAAAGCCATTCTTTAATAATTCAGTTCAATTGATTTTTCCAGAATATGAAAAAAAAATAAAATCAATCCAATACTTTATCGGGTGATAATTGCTACGTATAAATGTATAGCCTTAAATTTTGATACTTAATCCACTTTTCGAAGATTCTCTTATGGCTTCGCAAACTTTATGACTAGCAAGTCCCTCACATAAGCCTGGGATGATGGGTGTTCTATTAAAAATACTCTCAGCCCATAAATTTTGAATTCTTAAAACTGGGGCTATTCTCCCATCAGTCCATGTTTTTTCAAAATTAAAATTTGAATCTGCAGTTAGATTTTGTATTTTATTTTCGTTGTTTGAATATTTCAAATTAAAACCATGGACATAATCTTTTTGGTTCTCGCTTTTAAGAATAAGTGAACCTTCGCTTCCATATATTTCTAAACTAAATCCTCTACCATTTTTAGAAATCGATGATAATGATACCTGACATGGAATAAGATTGGAGCTGTAGTTTGATATTTCTATATTAGCGAGACAAACATCCTCACTAGTAACATCATTTAAATCAGATGAATTAGATAAAGGTCTTTTTTTGATTGATGTTGCTAACTTGCCAGATACATTTATTGATTCTCCAAAAAACCAATTCAACATGTCAAATGCATGAGTACCCAAGGCGCCAATAACTCCCCCACCTTTGTCTTCCAAAGAATACCAATTCCAAGCTCTTTTAGGATCGGATCTACTACCCATTAACCAATCTAATTTAACTAAATATATTTCTCCTAAAATATTTTCATCAAGAAGTTTTTTTGTTTGAAGAAAAAGGGGCACTGCTCTATATTCGAAATCAACACATACGCTTATGTTATTAATCAAAGATATTCTCTGAAGCTCTTCTATTTCAAGGGACGATATTGAAATAGGTTTTTCTAGTAGCAAATTTTTATTGTTCTCAAGCGCGCTTTTTGCTAATTTAAATCTTGATTCAGGAGGAGTAGCAATAATGATCCCATCAATTTCTGGAGATTTAATTAAGTCATCCCAATCATGAAAAAAATCTAAGCCCGTTTCTTTTTCTAATATCGATTTTTGCTTTTTCTCGTAATGATAAATAGCTACAGGAGTTAAGTAATCAGACTCTTTTAATGCCTCTAAATGAACTTTTTTACCAAACCCTAGTCCAGCGATCGCTATTTTTAATTTTTTATTTTTAGATTTCATTTTTATCCATTAATAAACTCTGAACAGCTATTTTCAATAACAACATCTATGAGTTCATCGTTATTAGAAGGTTGCCATTTTGAATTGAATTGAGGTATTCCATTTATGGAAGTATCTTTGAACTTTTTTTCATCGCAATTAATTCTCATTACATAAAGTGATAACTCTCCATCATCATTCGAATTAGTTGGATTTTTAAAGAACTTTGTTAAGACACTTATTTCACCATTTGGAAGTTGCTTAATACTGCCTTTATCAAGCCATTCTTTCCCTTCATTATTCTCTTTTAGTAGGACCCAGTCAACATTTCCTATTCCATAAGAATATGGAGCAAAATTTAAAATAAAAAATAAAAGGCTTAAAGAAAAATATAAGAAATTTGAAATAATTCTCATTTTACATATTTGCTTTTACAAGTTCTTTTACACCATGAATTTTTAAAATTTTAGTCAGGGTATCCTTGAGATCTTTCCTTTTAACTATTACATCAACAAAACCATGATCAAGAAGATATTCAGCTGTTTGAAAATTATCGGGTAATTTTTCTCTTAATGTTTGTTCTATAACCCTTCTTCCAGCAAATCCAATAAGAGCTTTAGGTTCCGCCAAAATTAAATCACCTAACATTGCAAAGCTTGCTGTTACCCCTCCAGTGGTTGGATGAGTTAATAAGGGCATATAAAGAAGATTTTTTTCTTTATGTTTTTTTAGTGCTCCGGATATTTTTGCCATTTGCATGAGACTTAACATACCTTCCTGCATCCTTGCTCCTCCTGATGCACAAACAATAAGAATTGGAAAATTTTCTAAAGTTGCTCTCTCAATTATCCTTGTAATTTTTTCACCAACTACTGAACCCATGGATCCTCCCATAAATCTAAAATCCATAACAGCTAATGCTAAAGGCATTGAATTTACAGAACAGATACCTGTTACGACTCCATCTCTTAAACCTGTACCTGCTTGACTTTCTTTAATTCGATCAGCATATGATCTTCTATCTTTAAAACTTAAAGGATCTGTAGGACTTAGTGAACTATCAAACTCTTCGAATGAATTTTTGTCAGCAATTATATTTATCCTTTCATCGCTATTAATCCTATTGTGGTGTCCACAATTACTACAAACATTGAAATTTGAAATTAGGTCTTTTCTATAGGCAACTTGCGAACATTCTGAACATTTAACCCACAAACCATCTCCCTCATCAGTATCTTGCGAAACTTTCCCTACAAATTGATCTTTACGCCTTGCGGCAAACCAGTCGATTAATGACACAACGTTTCCTGTTTTTTCTATTTAAATCTAAATAAGGTACTTTTATCAAGAAAGATATATAAAAATTTGAGATCCTCTAGATTAAAAACTCCTCAAAGTAAAAAAATTTAATGATTTGAGTTGATAATCGAAAATTAATTATTATTTATTTTTCTCCTCAATCATTTTATGAATTATTGGAGTGAGAATTAGTTCCATTGCGAAACCCATTTTTCCTCCATTTACAACGATACTTGTTGGACTTGACATAAATGAATCGTTAATCATTCCCAGCAAGTATTGAAAATCAATCCCCCATTTCTCTCTTGCCCCTTTTCTGAAATGTATGATCACAAAGCTCTCATCAGGCGTTGGGATATTCCTGCAGATGAAAGGATTAGAAGTGTCAATTGTGGGAATTCTTTGGAAATTAATATCGGTTTTGCTGAATTGTGGGCATATGTGATTTATATAATCAGGCATTCTTCTCAATATAGTATCCACAATGGTTTCCGCTGAGTAACCTCTTTCTGCGTTATCTCTATGGATTTTTTGAATCCACTCTAAATTTGTTATCGGAACAACACCAACAAGTAAATCAGCATAAGATGCCACATTGTATCCATCACCTTCTACTCCGCCATGCAAACCTTCATAAAAAAGTACGTCTGTTCCCTCTGGAATATCTTCCCATGGAGTAAATTGTCCAGGTTCCAAGGATGTACCAATTCTTGTATTATGTTCTTCTGCTTCTTCAAGACTATGTAGATAATATCTTTTCTTTCCTCCTCCAGTTTCACCATAGATTTTAAAAAGTTCTTCTAGCTTGTCAAAAAGATTAGCCTCTGGACCAAAATGCGAGAAATTTTCACCTTTTGAAAGAGCGTCTGCCATAGCTTTTTTCATAGGCATTCTTTCAAATCTGTGGTAACTATCTCCTTCTACAACTGCGGGAACAATATCTTCTCTGGCAAAAATATGCTCAAAGGCTCTTTTTACTGTACTTGTTCCTGCTCCTGAAGATCCTGTTACAGCGACTACTGGATGACGTTTTGACATTTTTTAAAAACAATATCTAATGATTCTGACAGGTCATATGCCAACTTTATGTTTTACTTGAAAATATTTTTTTATTTATTAATTTTTTTTAAATTTCATGCATTATTTTATCTCCGATTTCACTGCAAGATAAAACTTCAGAAGACCCATCAGCTAAATCTGCTGTTCTAAATCCTTTTGATAAAACTTTATCAATGGCAGTTTCTAAATTTTCTGCAGCTTCTTCTTCATTTAATCCAATTTTTAACATCATGGAAGCAGATAAAAGCATTGCTATAGGATTCGCTATGTTTTTACCAGCTATATCAGGAGCTGAACCATGAACAGGTTCAAAAACTCCTGGACCATTATTGTTTAGAGAAGCAGATGGAAGCATACCAATAGAACCAGTTAACATTGCGGCTAAATCGCTTAAAATATCTCCAAATAAATTACTAGTTAAAATTACATCAAATTGACATGGATCTCTAACTAATTGCATTGCTGCATTATCAACGTACATATTGCTTAGAGATATATTTTTATCTTTTGAGGTGATATTTAAAACTGTATCTCTCCACAATTGACTAACCTCAAGAACGTTTGATTTGTCAACAGAACATATTTTTTTATTTCTTTGGTTAGCAATTTTTATTGCTATTTCAGTTATTCTCTCTATTTGGGCCGAATCATAAACCATCGTATTGAAAGCTTTTTGGATTTTTGTATTTTTTATATGTCCTCTTGGTTTCCCAAAATAAATTCCCCCTATTAATTCTCTTACAACAATAAGATCTACATGCTCAACGATTTCTCTTTTTAATGTACTTGCATCTAATAGAGATTTTCTTATTTTGACAGGCCTGATATTTGCGAAAAGGTTTAGGGCAGATCTTAACTTTAGTAACCCACTTTCTGGCCTTAATTCTCTTGCAAGAGAGTCATATTTAATATCTCCAACACAAGCTAAAAGTACAGCATCACTTTTTTTGCATTGATCTAGTGTCTCATCTGGCGCAGGAGTCTTATATTTTTCATAAGCTATCCCTCCAAATAATTTTTCAATAATCTCAATATCGAAATTATGAATTTCTGAAAGCTTTTTTAAGACTTTTTTTGAAACTTCTGAAATCTCTGGTCCAATCCCGTCTCCTGACAATAAAACAATCTTATATTTCTTCATTTAAATTTTTGTTTTATAGAACAATAAATTATTGCTTGTCTAATTGTCTAAGTTTTTTTACTAATTCTGGTAATTTTTTAAAAATACTTGAACTCCTTAGCCATGATTTATTTTCCATCGCGGGGAAACCACTAATTACCTTGCCATCTTCTATATCACAATGGATTCCGCATTTTGAACTCGCTATGACATTATTACCAACTTTTACTCTATTATTGACTCCTACTTGCCCTGCCAAAATAACACCATCTCCAATATTTGCTCCTCCAGCGATACCAACTTGAGCTGCAAATGCACAATTCTTTCCAATTTTAACTCCATGACCTATTTGTATTAAATTATCCAACTTTGTTCCCTCATCAATAAAAGTAAATCCAACTGCGGGTCTATCAATACAACAATTCGTTCCAATTTCTACAAAACTCATTATTTTTACACCACCTTTTTGAGGCATCTTTACCCATTTGCCATTTTTAGGAATAAAACCAAATCCCTCTGATCCAATAACAGAATTTGAATTAATTACACAATTATTTTTTAAAGTGGTATTTTCGTAAATAACACAATTTGGATGAATTATATTATTATTTCCTATTCGAACATTGCCTAAAATTGATGATCCAGGAAGAATATGATTATTGTCACCAATTACAGTATTTTCTCCAATATAGACATTAGGTCCAATATGGCAATCTGCTCCAATTATTGCTGTTTTATCTATAACCGCTGAAGCGTGAATTCCTGGTTTGAAATTGATAGTTTTATATAAACAATCCAATACTTCTGCAAATGCAATTCTTGGATTTTTAACGATTATGTTTGATATATTGAGTTTCTTTAGGGCACTAACGATATCATCTTTGTTAGTAGTTATTATTGCTGATGCTTTAGTTTGATCTAATTTTTCTTTAAGGATATTATTTTCTTCTAAAAAAGATATTTGATGCTTAACTGCAGCATCTAATGAGGCAGCATCATCTATATTTAAATCTTCGAAAATATTGGCACTAATAAAATTTGAATTTCCTTTTTTTATTAGATCAACTAAATCACTTAAAAGCATTTTTCAGTTTTAATTTTTTTCTAAGAGAGAGCTAGAACATCTCTGTGTACGACAATTATCGAGGAGTTGTTATTTTCTTTATTATTTAAGATACTTCTTAATTTGTCGCTACTTATTGATACTAAACCTTTTGCAACTTCTTTATCATTTGTATTTACGATTTTAACTGCCTGATTAATCGTAAAGTTTCCTTCTACATTCTTAACACCAACCGATAAAAGTGAGGCACCTTTTTTTTTAATTGCAAAAGAAGCGCCATCATCTAAAGTAATTTTCCCTACTGTTTGAATTGCATGTGAAAGCCAACTTTTTTTGTTTCCTATAGGTTTTTCTACTGGATAAAATAAAGTTCCAATTTTATTATCATTAAAAATTTCAATTAAGTTTCTTTTATTAGTTCCATCAACTAGTTGGACTTCAACTCCTCCCTTTGTTGCTATTTCTGCAGAAATTAATTTTGTAGAAATCCCTCCTGTTCCCCATTCATTATTTGAGTTTTGAATATTTTTATCTTTAATTTCTTTTAATTCACTATTATGAACTTCTTTAATAGGTTGCGCATCTTTATTATTACGTGGATCTTTTGAGTATAGATTTTCAATATCGGTTAATAAAATAAGCTTGTTAGCATTTATAGCCAAGGCAACTAAAGCAGAGAGGGTATCATTATCTCCATATTTAAGCTCTTCATTTGCTACGGTATCATTTTCATTTACTATTGGAATAACATTCAAATCGATTAATTTTTTTAAAGTTTTAGAAGCGTTATTAAAGGATTCTCGTGAATTGAAATCAGCTTTAGTTATTAAAATTTGAGCAATATTAAGACCTAATTTATTAAATACTTTATCGTATAAGGACATTAAATTAACTTGACCTACTGCAGCAGTAGCTTGCAGGGTACTTAAATCATTTGGTCTAGTTTTAATATTTAATTTTTGGCAACCTAATCCAACGGCTCCACTAGTTACTAAAATTAATTTGTTTCCTTTTGAAAGAAAACTTGTAAAGGATCTAGAAAGGGTTTCAATAAATTCTTCTGTAGATGTTTCCTCTGTTCCTCTTAAAATACTAGTACCAATTTTTATAACCCAAGTTTTCATTTTATAAAATGAGAAATTAATTTTTCTATTGCCAAAGTTAAATTAAATTTTATAGGCAAGCCATCTCTATTTAATCGCTTAACTAATATTGTTTTTATATTACATCTATTCCCAACAATAATATCTGTAAAAATTCTGTCGCCAATAATGGCTATATTTTTTGGCTCTCTGCCAATTTCTTTGATAGCATACAAAGTTACTTTTTTTCTAGGTTTTGATGCATTGTATTTATACCTTAAATTTAATTCTTTCGCTATTTTTGCGATTCTTTTTTTTGATGGATTATTACTTATTAGATATAAGGAGAAAAGTTTTTTAGATTCTATGATCCAATTTTTTACAGCTTTTGGGATAATATTTGATTTTCTATTTACTAAAGTCCCATCCACGTCAAGCAATAAAGAATTAATTCCTTTGTTTTGCAATTCAGATTGAGAAATCTTATATATTGGTAAGTCTGAATCCCAATTGACTTTTAGGATAGATCTCATTTATTTTAAGAACAACTTTTTTCAAGCTCAGTTTCAATCAAAGGTTGAATTTTATCGAACTCATCATCTTCAACTAATAAGGCCCCTTTGTCTTTTAATTTACCCACAATAAAAAAAGGATCTAGTGGAATATATAAGCCATATTCTTGGTCAAAAAGATTAAAGTTGACAAGCAATTCATAACTTTCACTATCATCATCGACGTAATCTTCTTCTAATTCATCGTAAGTTGGTTCATCAAGTTCTCCTGATACTGTTAATGTAACTGCTGATCTGATAAGTCTTAAATCATGTTCTTGAAGAACTGCTTCAGCATTTTTTAGTATTTGTTCATTTTTATCTATTTTTTCAATTAGTTCAGGTTCATCTTTTTCATTTATCTTAAAAAGACTTACTGGAGTATCAACTGGTGTTAATAAAGCATATTCTTGGCCTTCAACACTTACTAATTGTTCAAGATAACAAAATATCTCGTTTCCATTTGAGTCATTTAATATTAGAGTCTGTGCATCATAATTATCATTTGAGTTGGCTTCTTTCATTTAAAAATAATCTATCCTTTTTAATACTAATATTTTATCTGACGTTTACCAGCTAATTCTTCTAATTCAGGACCTTCTAAGATCCATTGTTCAAGTATTATTTTTGCTGAAAAACTATCAATCAATCCAGATTTATCTTTTCTTATTCCAAATCTATCTGAAGATTCCCATGTTGAACTATGTTCGTTGACGTAAGAAAATGGAAGCTTTAATTCATTTGAAAGTAATTGACCGTAATTTTTACAGTCAATAGCTTGAGCGGTCATTTGACCTTCCTCATCAAGTGGAATACCCACAATAAACCCAGTCAAATTTAATTCAATTATATAATTTCTAATGATTTTAATCTCTTTATTATTATCAAACCTTTTTACTGCTGGAAGTATATTTGATGTAATGGATAGGGGATCACAATAAGCTAATCCTATTCTTTTGGTACCTACATCCAAGCTCAAAATTGACTTGGGTTTGGGTTTGCAAAATTTCACTTTGTTTTTAATGGAAATGGAGATGGATATGGATTACCTTGTGGACTTAATTTTTCAAATATTGATTCCAAAGATTGATTTATTTTATTTACTTGTTTCGCTTCATTCTTAACTATTGTGTTCCTGAGAAGAATAATTTCTTGACTTTTTTCTTTGAGATTACATTCTTCGAGAAAAAGATTTAACTGAGAATTTTCTTTATAGGTTTTTAAATATGACAAAGGGGATTTTTCAAAAAATCTTTTTATAAGATTTTTCAAAATAGTATTGAATCTCTCATCCCAATATCTACTTATAGTTAAAGTATAAATTTCTTCGTTTTGATAATTTATATCTTTTAGAATTGTACATAAAACTAAATTTTCACATATTAAGGCACCACTTTTGGAGTTATTTCTTTTAAGAATGTCTTCTTGATCAAAATCTAAAATATTTCTTAATAAGGGAGATTGATTTGACCTTATGAAATTCACTATTTTCAATATATTTTGTTTATTAATATTTTGGAATTCATTAATTAATTCATAGTTATTTGTATTTAGTTTTATAGATTTATTTAGATCACAACCATCCCAAAGGATTATCTCTCCTAAAGGTTGAAAGCCCAGCTCTCTTGAGTTTGATATGAGGTCAACATTGTTTATATCAGCGTTAATTATCCAACTTGAAGTTTTGATGTCTTTTATTGAGATAGATTTTTTTATTAATCCTAAAGTTAATTTTTTATCTGTTAAAGAACACTTGTTGTTAATCAACATGGGCTTAGATATTTTTAAGCAAGTCTCTTTTTTGTTTAAAGGAAAAATATTCAAATAACCAATAATTTCGTTTCCAGATATAGCAATTATGCATTTATTTTTATTTTTCTTAAGATTATTTAAAAAAATTTTTAAATAATCAAAGGTATTTATAATTGCCATCTTTAAGAACCAATTATTTAATTCCTTATTTCTAATATCTATTAAAAGGTTAAAGTGCCTTATATGGAGTTCTTCAAAAGTTACTTCCATTCCTTTTTTTGATTGAAAAGAATAAGAGGTATCTTTTTTCATTTACTTTTTTTCTCTTATTAATACTATAGGGGTTTTTTCATCTCCATTGCCAGCTGGATTGGATATTAAATTTCTTTTGAGTATTATATTTACTTTTTTATTTGAACTAGCTAAGACTTTTACACCTCCAAGATCATTAACATCGACTACCGCAACATCTATATTTAGATATTTCGAAACCTCCTTACAAAATAAATCCGCATTTAGAGGTCCCATGACTATACTCTTGTCGTAAGGTGTGACTGTACCGCTAATATCATCAATGAGAGATGATTCTGAACCAGTTAATCTATAAAACATACCCTTAATACCAACTAATTTGAAGAGAAATCCAACAAGTAATGCAAAGGTTATTCTTGTGACTCCAATTCTATTTATTAATAATTGCATGCCGCAAGCTGTTGCGAGACTGCTTGTGGGGTGAAAAAAATAACATAATGCTTTAGAAAATAAACTATATTCTAGATTTTGCGGGGCAATATATCTATTTTGCATAATCGCAAGTGGACTCTCTCCAATTGTTAAAATATCATTTTTTTCCACAATTCCTTTACAGTATTCAATCACAGTATTTACTGGGTCATCAAAACAACCAAGTAAGTCAGTTTTAATAGCAAAAGCCTTATATTTATTATTTATTGGTATTTCAAAAACTTCTTTCGGCCTTTGTTTTTGACCATATAAATTAATTAACAAACAATCGTTATTTTTAGAAATACCAAAATGTCCATAGTTCTCCCAAAATACTTTTAGCCATAGATATTTTACTTTTTTCCTAAAATTATTATTGCTAAATTTATATATTATTCTTACAAATAATTCTGAATTTGACTTGATAATTGTTGTTGGCCAGTAATTTTTTAAATTCTTAATTTTTTTATTTTCATAATTTTCATATATATAAATATCTTCTTGATAATTTAAGTTTTGGAAATATTCGTTACCTTTACTTTTAAAAAAATCTAATTCAAAATTTATATTAGATACCATCGTCTCTTTGGTGCTACTTGTATTAGTTATTTTTAAATCAATGATTAATTCGTTTAAACCATCCTTTTTTTTGATTTTGTAATTTATCGGCACCAGATTTAACTTTGATTTGGGTGAGTTTATAGTATATAAATCTGAAAGAATTAAAAAAATTAAAAGAACTAAGAGGATATTTATTAATATCATTTTTTTAATTAATTTTTGTTTTTATCTTTTTTTTCAGAAATGATACTGTTGTATTCATTAAAACTTTCTACAGAAAATGTCGTCTCTTCTATATCAATTCCTTTTAGTTCTCCTATAACTTTGTTTAATTCATCGATATTTATCATTCCATTTTGATCATATTTAACTTCACCATCACTATTTAAAATTATTGTTTGTGGAATTAATCCGTTCCAATAATAATTAGGTTCATTTGTCAGATCAGACTTTTCTTTATCCTGTAATTCATCAGTAGTTAGAGCAATGATATCTATATTATTTCTCCATATCAAATCTAAACCAGATATTATCGGAGCCATAGCTTTACTATCAGAGCTGTCATCAAGATAAAAAAATAAAACTGCGACTCTTTTATTTTTTAATGATTCCTGAAGAGTTGTATGGGGAGGAACTATAGCTCCATTACCTGCGTATATAGGAAAGATGTTGCCATCGTAACTATTAGAATCTCTAGAGGCATTTGCTTTATATGGACTTAAGAAAATTAATGCTATTAGGATCCATTGAATTATTTTCATTAAAGTTTAAAACTTACTTTGAACTTGATCTTCCTAATCCTTGTAGGATTCCCTTCCCCACTAAACCGATAGCTTTGCCAACGACCTTTGTAAGGAAAGTTACGAAAAGATTACCGATATATCTTACAGCAACTTCTAACTGAGGTGCTACGGCATCTCTTATCTCAACTAACAATGTAACTTGTTTTTGTAGCCATACTAGATTTTCTAATTCTTTCTCCCTATTTTCATTTTTAAAGTAAAAGGTAAATTTTTTATCGATAATATCAATATATTCACGTTTACTCTCATACAAGTAGATAGGCATATAAATATAGTCATGCCAGCGATTATAGTTATTAATATTATTTCTAAATCTTTCAAAATTTCTTGTTGATTGTAATTCGGGATTTATAAGTACAGTTCTTAATTCAGGCCAAGAAGAACAAATATTAAAGATTTCAGAAGCTAATAAATTACAGTTTCTTATTGTCCAATTTGAAATTATATTTTCAAGGATCAAAAACGATTCTGTTTCATATAGAGGGAGTAATTTCCCATCATAGTCAAGAGCTTCATTTTTAATAATTGGCTCAATAAACATTATTGATTCATGTGATTCTCTATCTATCTCTTCGCAACTTACCTTACTATAAATAAAATCATTAATTGAAATAGATTCCCTTCCTTTTCTTAATCGAAAATAGCTGTCTGTGATATTTGAAATTGTATTAACTTTAAGTTCTTTTATGAGAGAATTTAAATCATCTTTAAAATCTTTCTCCTTATAGTTATCCTTAATATTTTTTACTAAATTATCTAACTCATCTAACATTTTGCAAATTAGTCGTGAAATGAATTCTTTCTTTATCCCAGAGAGAATTATTGAAGAATTATTAAATTCAACCTGTAAGTTAGTTGAGCTATACCTCTCTTTTAGTCTATCTAAAATTAAATTCCATATTTCTGTACTGTTTTTATCTTTAATAAATACAGTGCTCTTATTTTCAAGATTAATTTTATTTTCAGTGTAAACAGCCTCTGTATAAAGTTCTAGTGAATTACCCCATAAGAAAATTAGAAAAGATTTTGCAGTAATAAGTTCTCTTAATCTTCCTTTTAAAATGAATTTATAAAATTCTGGTGTTGAATCAGAGTTGACATATTTGAAAATATAATTAATTTCAGAATCTATTTGTTTAAGACCTGAAGTTAGAATTTTTTGACTAAAAGAGAGAGGCTTATTTTTGTTTAATTGAACTCGGGAATTATTTTCAACATCAAATACCCTTCCTCCATTTAAAATGGTATCAATAGATTCAAGAACTTTTTCTGCACTAGGATTTAAAAGAAAACCTTCAGCATTTAACGATGGAGGGGTATTTGATTCATAAACAAGTTCTCCAGAGAGAATTATAAGAAACTTTGAATCATAATATCTTTCTCTTAATTTTAATAATTCTAATCTTACAAGATCTTCTGATTGGAAATTAAGAACATTCCATACAACTAAATCCGGAGTTTTATCACCTGTTCCATTATTAAAATTAATGTCTAAATTTTGGTCTAGTGATGTTAACTTAAGCGATAAAGATTCTGCTATTAAGCTTGGAGCAATAATCAATATCGATTTTTTTGAAATTAATTCCAAGACTAGATTTCTTATCTCTTATATAAAATTAACTAACAATTACTGCAAATACCAGCCTTAAATCAATTTTTATGCTCTTTTAAGCGTAGTAATTTCTGTTGAAATCAAAGTCATTTAATCTCTCTGATGACAATACATTTTTCGCTTCGTTTATCGTGAATTTATTTTCATACAGAGCTTTACCTATAATTACTCCAAAGAGTCCAGAATTTTCAAATTTTACTAACGATAATAAATCAGAAATTGAACCAACACCTCCTGAGGCTATTACTGGAATATCTGTAATTTCAAGTATGCTTTTTATGAATTCTTCATTTGTTCCTGCTAACGTCCCATCTGTATTTATATCTGTAACAATAAAACTAGCAATTTTAAATGAAGAAAACTCCTTTACTAGATCTGTGGCAAAAATATTAGATTGCTCAAGCCACCCCCTTGTACTAACTTTTCCATCTTTTGCATCTATACCAACAATTATCCTTCCAGGAAATTTATTTGATAAGTCTTTAACTAATTCTTTATTTTCTATTGCAGAGGTTCCCATTATAACTTTCTCAATACCATAAGAAAATAATTGTTCTATCCTTTCTTGAGACCTTATCCCCCCTCCTATTTGAATAGGTATGTTAACTGTTTTTGCAATCTTTTTTATTGATTTATCGTTTGTTGGGGATCCAGTTTTTGCAGCATCCAAATCAACTATATGTATATATTTTGCCCCTTCGCTTTCCCAAAATTTAGCTTGCTCATGAGGCTCTTTGGTGAAGTCTTTTCTTTTGTTAAAGTCGCCTTTAAAAAGCCTTACGCACTTACCATTCATTAAATCAATTGCTGGTATTAGGTCCATAGAATCATCCTTTTCATTAATTACTTATTAGTAGTACTATTCAATATGTAATTCTATTTAAGATTACTACTTCAGTTAAATATTTTTTGAATATGAAAATTCTTGTAATGGGTGGCACTAGATTTGTTGGCAAGTCTTTGGTTGGAAAGTTATTAAGTAAAAATTATGATATTGATATTTTCACGAGAGGTAATAAAAGTAATCCTGAAAAAACAAATTTAATTAAGGGTGATAGAAATAGTTCAGAAGATATCGTTAGGCTAAGAAATAAAAAGTATGATGTTGTTTATGATATTTCTGGACGAGAGTTAGAACAAACCAAACTTCTTATAGAAAATTTAGATAACTCTTTCCAGAGATATATATATGTCAGCTCTGCAGGTGTTTATAAAGATAATTGTGAACTACCCTTATCCGAAATTGACCCTATTGATCCAGATAGTAGGCACAAAGGAAAGTTTGAGACAGAAAATTGGTTAAAAAAACAAAAAGTTCCTTTTACAAGTTTTAGACCTACTTATATTTATGGACCAGGAAATTATAATAAAATTGAAAATTGGTTTTTTGAAAGGTTATTTACTAAAAAATCTATACCAATCCCTGGTGACGGGTCTTTAATTACTCAGCTAGGCCATGTTTCTGATCTAACTGATGTAATGATTAGATGCATGAATTTTGAAAATTCTAAAAATAATATTTACAACTGTTCAGGTGAAAAAGGAGTAACAATTAAGGGTTTAATTTATTTCTGTGCGAATGTTCTTGGTTTAAACCAAAATGAGATTAATTTAAGAACATTTGATTATCAAAAATTAGATCCTAAATCTCGAAAGGGATTTCCAATTAGATTAAATCATTATCAGACTGATATTTCTAAGATTAAGAGTGATTTGGATTGGGAACCAAATTTTGATTTACTTAATGGATTAAAGGATAGTTTTGTAAACGATTTTAATAATAAAAAGAGTGAGGATTTTGATGAGAATTCAGATAAGATTCTTTTTAATTCTTAAATAGCCAAATAAAGTGATAAAAGTAAGGATGAATCCTATCCAATAAAAAACTAAGGCTAAATTATTCAAAGAGCTTATTTTTAATGGTGAAAAGAATGTGATTACTGAAATAAAAAAGAAAAATGTTTTAAATTTGCCGAACTGAGATGCAGGCAAACCGTCTTTTGTCAGGTTCCTCAGGCTAGAGATTATTAATTCTCTAAATAAAATTAATGTTAAAGACCAGAAAGGTATTAAATTATTTTTGCAGAGGAATACTAAAGGAATTAAATAAAATACTTTATCGCTTAAGGGATCCAGGATAGCTCCTAATCTTGTTTTAAGAGTATATTTTCTTGCAATTAACCCGTCAAAATAATCAGTTAAACCACCAATAATAATCAAAACAAAAACATAAAAAGGTCTATTAATCTCTAAAAAAAGAATTAAAGGCAATACAAGGAAAAGGCGAGATATCGATAATAAGTTAGGAATATTTGCGGCCAATTTTTGGAGGTTTTTTTTAATTAACAAATTAGTTTTTCTATGTAAAAGTTATATTACACTCTCCAGAAGCTTAAAATTTATAGTAATACTAATCAAAAATGTTTTAATGCTAGATTCTGAAATTTAATTTTAATCAGAATCCTAAAGATTATGAACCGTTCTTCTCTTTATTATTGATTATGTTTTATATTAAAAAATTATTAATAATATCTAATGCAGCCACATAGCCTAAAGCTATCTCCTGAATCTGATTTGATAAAATCAATTAAAGAATATTCTTTTGCAAATAATTTATACGGTTACGTTTCAGGCGTGGTGGGCAATCTTAAAACAGTATGTATTCAATGCCCAGGAAATCACGAGATAAATAAATTCGAAGGAAATCTAGAGATAGTATCTCTTAATGGTCATTTTAATAAAGGGGATGTTCATCTTCATTTGAGTTTCGCAGATGAGGGATGTAATGTCTTTGGGGGACATCTTGAGGAGGGATGCATTATAAAAAAAGGTACTGAAATATTATTAATTTCTTTTGAACAAAAAATTATCAACATCTCAAATAACGATTTAATTACAAATGAATCACGTGTAAAAGCATATATTTTAAAGGATTGTCCTTGGTCTAAAAGAGCAATTAGGTTGCTTAATTCTTTATCTATACCTCACGAAGATATTTTAATAGACAATGATGAAAGCTTCCAAAAAATAATGGCTAAAAGTAGCCATAATACTTTCCCTCAAATATTTTTGGATAATAAATTTTTTGGAGGATATGATGAACTTTTAGAACAAGCAAAATTGGATAAATTAAGTTTATTTAAGTAATCTTAAATTTTAACTATCACGATTAGTAAGCTTTTCAGAAACTAATTCTTCCTCTAACTGCTTTATCAACCTTGATACAAGACTTTGAAATTCTGGTTGACAACCTTTAAATGCAGCTTTATGTCTTATTGGTTCATTTCTAGTTCTTAAATCAGTAAGCATTAATTGTAATGCGTCAATTTTGGGGTTTATTTTCATAGTTTTTTTATATATATTTACATCTTTTAAATCATTTGCATAGCTTTTTTAAAAGATATCTTTTTATTATCATTCGAACTTGTAACTTCTATTAATTTATTTATGGATTCTTTGTTTTTTAAAGAATTTATACAACATTGCGCAACTAATCTTCTTGGTATTGATCCATTAATTTGAGTATCCTCTTTTGAATAATTTATATTTTCTGATTTAATATCTTCATTTTCCTTTAATCCTCCAGGTCTAATAATAGTCCATTGGAAATTTGAATTTCGTAGAAAGTTTTCACCTATTTTCTTGCAAATAAGAATTAATCCAAATAAGTTTAATGGGTGAAATAATTTACCAGTACAAAGAGAACTAACTAAAATAACTCTTTTAATACCAACTCTTTTGCAACTCTCTAATTGCCTGTATACGCCTAATGCATCAACCTTTGCGGGACCAGCTAAATCTAATGATGCTCTCGCTCCAGTCGCAATTACCAAAGCATCAATATTTTTTAAAGCTTTATCAAGTTCTCCTTTTTTGTCTAATGAAACCCTAATTGTTTCTAAACTCTCTAGTCCTTTTGAGACTTTTGAATTCTTTCTAATAATTTGCCTTACTTTATATCCTTTCTTGACTGCTTCTTCAGTAATTCTGTAACCTGTTTTCCCAGATGCACCAGTAATGGCTATTTTCATGATTTAAAAATTAATAAAATTATTATATAAATTTCTCAAGGCTTTTTACATATAAATTTCTTTTTTCTTTTAGGATAAAGAGTGCGACACAAATAACATTTTGTTCCATCACAGCCTCTTGCTGTGCAGTATTCTCTGCCATAAAATATTATTTGCAAATGTAAAGTATTCCAATCATTAACAGGAAATATTTTTTTTAGGTCTTTTTCTGTCTGAGCTACGCTATCTCCATTTGATAGACCCCATCTTTGTGACAACCTGTGTATATGCGTATCCACTGGGAAAGAGGGGATTTTAAATACTTGTGACATTACAACTGAGGCTGTTTTATGACCTACCCCTGGAAGAGATTCAAGCTTTTCAAAGGTATTTGGGACTCTACTTTTATGCTTCTCAATCAATAGTTTAGACAGGTTATAAATGTTCTTTGATTTTTGATTAGATAGACCTAAAAATTTTATGTATTCATAAATGCCATTAATACCTAGCTTCACCATCTTTTCTGGATTATCGGCGACATTAAATAAGCTTTTTGTTAATTCATTAACTTTCTTATCTGTTGATTGAGCACTTAATACTACAGCAACGAGTAGTGTATATGCATTTGTATGATCAAGAGGGATCGGAGGCGATGGATATAGCTTTTTTAGTTCCTTGCTTATTATTTCTGCTCTTTCAGCCTTTCTCATTAAATTTGAAAATTGAATGGTGTATAAATTTATACAAGAGATATTTCTGGTTAATGTTTTCTGCTAATTTAATATATTTAAAGAAGAAGAATTTGTGAAAAATGATGCTTTATTAATTGATGATCTGCATCATAAATATGATAAGCGAGAAAATTCAAATTGGATATTAAATAAAATTAACCTAAAAATTGAAAACGACGAATTATTAGGTTTGCTTGGTCCTTCTGGTTGCGGTAAAACTACTCTTTTGAGATTAATCGCAGGGTTTGAATATCCCTCTAAAGGAAGGATTTCTTTAAATAATATCGAAATTTCAAGTAGGAAAAAAATTCTTAACCCTGAGAAAAGAAATATTGGTATGGTTTTTCAAGACTATGCACTTTTCCCACACTTAACTGTTTTGGAAAATGTAATGTTTGGTTTGAAAAACAAAAAAGATAGATCTAGAGTTAATTATTTACTAAATGTTGTTGGTCTTGATACTTTTGTTGGAAGGTACCCACATGAATTGTCTGGAGGACAAAAACAAAGACTCGCAATAGCGAGAGCGCTTGCTCCAGGTACAAATTTTATTTTATTAGATGAACCCTTTTGTAGTCTTGATATGCATGTCAAACTAAAATTGAGAAGTGAACTCCCAAATATTCTAAAAGGTTGTAATGCAAGCGGATTGATGGTTACTCATGATCCAGAAGAAGCTATGTCAATTTGCGATAAAGTCGCCGTTATGAATGAAGGGAAAATACATCAAATTGATACACCAATTAATCTTCTAAATAATCCCAAGACCATATTTGTTAGTAGTTTTATTCTGGGTAATAATATTATTAATCTCAAAAAAAATGGTAATTCATATATGTCTTGTTTAGGTGAAATAAATAGTTCAGGTGTTTTAAAAAATACGAATATCAAAAGTATGTCAATTTCTCCTAAATTTATTTCAATTAAAAGATCAGAATCTGGTGATGCGAATGTTATATCTAAAGAATTTCTTGGTGAATTTCTTATATATAAAGTAACTATTAACGGACACATATTGAGGGTTAGAACTGATATTAATAATCTCCTAAATAATGGTGATAAATGTTGTCTTTCTATTAATAAAAATAGTTATTATTTTTTATATCCTGGAGCACATAAAGTATATATATAGACTTTATTTATAGGCAATTACACTTCCCCCCCTTCCAATTAGAGCATTTTTTCTTTTTACATTTCTTTTTTTTACTTTTATATATTTTATTAGTTAATAGCAGTTCAGATAAACCGTACTCTAAATTCATTTATAGTATTGCGATTGATTTTCATTATCATATTATTTAATTTAATTTAAAGGATTAATTTATTACTAATTCATACAAAATGTTGTATTATTTATTTAGTTTCTTTATGAAAAATGAATGAAAATAATTTAAAAACAAAAAAATTAATTAATTTTGGTCCATCTGGAAGAGCAGTTGCTCAACCTATAGACATTAGTTTATTGGATAATATTTTTGAACATCTAACGATGGAAAGATATGCCAATGTTCAATATTTTTCTATGTATCTCTGGTTTCAAGAACGTGATTTAAATGGATTTGCGTCTTATTTTCTAAGTGAATCACGAGGTGAAATGGAACATGCTCAGAAATTTGCAGATTACTTAATTGCAAGAGGACAAAGCGTAAAATTAGATCAAATTCCTGCACCCATTCAAACTTGGGATTCAATAGACGATCTGATTTCTTACTCTTTCAACATGGAGGCTGATTTAACTTCATCTTTGCAACAACTTTATGCGATTTCAGAAAGAATTTCAGATACAAGGACCAACGTATTTTTAGATCCAATCATAGAAGCTCAAACAAAATCAGAAGATGAATTCGCAAACATACTAGGCAAAGTTAAGTTTGCTTCTAATCAACCTTCTGCAATCTTATTAATAGATAGTGATTTAAAGAAAAAATAAATTACTTTCAAATTTATTTTCATTCAATGTTCTTTTTGTTATTTCAACAAGTAAATAAGAAAAATTGATTTTTTCATAATTTTTTTTATTTAAGAGCTCAGCTATTTTATAAATCTCATTAACTCTTTTAAAAATATTTTTGTTTTCAGAAAATAACCTTCCCTTCAATGCTTTATTTTCGGTAGTTTTGTATGATTGTTTTATATTCCTGAGTCTATTCGATAAAACATCAACTTCAATTAACAAGCTGTTAGTAAGTGATTGTGATTCATTCATGTTTTTATAGAGGAGATGTTTCAATAAAAGAAGGCGCAACACTGACTGTTTGGGTTCCAATAGGAGCTATTAATAACTCAGATGATCTTAATTTAGAAATTAATCTTGTTGATGTTACACGTGTAGAACCGATTAATTCTCCAATCCTTTCGTGAGTTAACCTAAAAGGCAACTCACACCATTGACCACATCTTCTACCTAAACGATTTACTAGTATTGATAACAAAGCTTGTAATCGCTGTTCTGCATTTCCTAAGTGTCTAATCCTAAGGAGTTGCAAAGTCCATTCATTTACTGCATCGAAACCAATATTCTCATCAATATTTACATTGCTATGAAACGACAAATCTGTAAGTGCCTCAACACAGACACCTTCGCTACATAAAAGGTCCGTTCTTAATTGATCCCCTGACTGCAAAAATGCAAGTGTCATTCCTTCAGTTTCTTCACAAGGACAGTAAACTCTAGCAATACCACTTTCAACTTCTAGGCATGTACCTTTTGGCCTTGATGAAGGGTCTATTAAAACGGATTGTCCAGTTATTAACCTTACTGATTTTGACGGAGATTCTCCATAACCATGGAAATTCATTAATTTAAATATGATAATGAGAATTATTTTCAATTATGCACTAAAAATGCTCTTATTGCAATAGATTCTCATTATCATAAAAATTTTGATGTTTTTCTTTACATAGTATTTAGCAATATAATTTAATTTAGAATTACTAAAAATTTTATTTTAGATGAGCGCGAATAAAGTCTGTTTTAATTGTGGATGTTCTTCATTTGTCTCAGATCGATCTTTAGGAGGTAAGATTGTCTGCTCTAAATGTGGATCATCTTCATTTAAAAATAAATCCTCTTCATTTTTAAAAGGTAAAAAATTAATATTTCTTGCTATTGCGATAGCAATTATTGTAATTGTTATTTAGATATTCTGTTTATTTTCCAAAGTCCATTATTTTTAGTTACCTCTACTTGAATACCATATAATTTATTAAGATTTTGACTGTTTATAATCTTATTTTGATATCCATCAGCGATTATATTGCCATCTTTTAACATTATGACCCGGTCATAAATTTTTGTAATCGTTGAAATATCATGAGTTACGCAAAAGATTTTGGTATTTAATTTTGATAATTCATTAATCTTATCAATTACAAAAAACTTTGATTTATAATCTAAATTTGCAATTGGTTCATCTAGAATTAAGATATCTGGTTTTTTGATTAACGCCCTAGCAATGAGAGAAATTTGTTTTTCTCCATCTGATAAATAGGAAAAATATTTTTTAGATAAATTAGATATGTTCATTTTCTTCATGATTTTTTCCACCTTAAGAGAATCTCTTTCAGATTTATTATGTATGTGACAATATCTTCCATATAGTCCACTTAAAACTAAATCAAAAACTTTTAGATTTGGATTTATTCTATTTTTTATATCATTATTTACGGTACTTATTCTTTTTCTTAGTTCCCATAAATCTATAAGTTCTTTGTCAAATATCTTCAGTTTCGATTCACTAGCTATTACTGGGTATATGTTTCTATTAATTACTTCTATTAAGGATGATTTACCTGAACCATTTGGTCCAATTAATATTACATTCTCTGAATGCGCTATCTTTAAATTTAAATCTTTAATTACTCTAAAGCCATTTTTAAAACAATTTATATTTTTTGCCTCAAACCAAAAGTTATTAACCACTAAAACTTATTTCTCCACAATATAAACAATTGAATTGAGCTTAAAATAAATATAAAAAGATAAAGCCAATTCAACCATGAAGGTCTATTTACTTTGTTCATAAATTATATTATTAACATAAAAAATATCAGCGGACCGACAAATTGTAAAATTGTTTTTCTTACAATATCTATATTATTTATAATTTCTAACTTCTTTATCTCAGGAGGATATTTAAATATAACTTTTTCATATACATCAAGATTTTGGGTTTTGATAATATTTTTCCATGGTTCATCTTTTTCTTCAGATTTCTTGTACCATTTCCAAAAATAATTTATTATCCTATCCTCTCCCAATAATTTTATTTCATCCTTACTTATAAATCCCATATTGTGATTATATGTTTGTGTTTTTAAAATCATATAATCCTCATCGAATATCTTATAAAAAATTTTTCTTTGAGTCTCTTTAAATAATAAGAGGTTATTAAGTAGTTTATTTTGTAGAAACTTCCTATAGTGTCTAACTATTACTCTTGCTTTGTTATTTCCTAGAGGAATATGATCTAAAACTTGTAAATATCTTGATAAGGAAGGATCTCCTTTGTAAATTAATATCCTTCCAGGTGGTATGTATTTTATCCTGATAAATTCTTTTGAAGGCTCATTTTTATAATAATAAATACTTTCAATGTATTTGGGACTAATATTAATTTTCTGGTTAAAACTAACTAGTACGTTTTTATTAACATCTTTATCAGGGATTGTATCGCCATGAACCCAAAAGATATGAAGGATATCTAAGTGATTTTCTATAATCTTTGACCAATCACATTTGAAGTCAACTAATACCTCCTCAAAGACATAATCCTTATGTGAAAACCCATGTTCATCTAATTCGAAGTTACTTATAGGTGTTTCTTCACTTATATTATTTAAATCAGTCTCAGATTTTTTTGAAAAATGTACAAAAATATATCCATTTTTTTCTGAAGTTTTGTATTGAGATAAATGAATTCTTTTAGCGTAGTTATCGTAGTTATTATCAACTATATAGCTACATGTTATTCTATCGAGATTTTGGCAACTTCCCTCAGATGAGAACTTAGCTCCATGATATGGACAGGATATTACTCCATCTGATATTGTTCCTCCAAAAAAGGATGCACCTCTATGTGGACAAATATTTTTAATACACCTAACATTTTCATTCTCATCTCTATAGAGAACAAGAGGCTCATCATAGAGTGAAAAATAATGAAGCTTATTTTTTTTTAGTTCTTTTGAGGGACAAATTGCATACCAACCAAATAGACCTATTTTTAATTCTTTTTGATTTTCACTAATATCAAACGAGTCAATTTTTACTACCGTTCCTTTTTTAAATGGCTTAAGAACGGTATTAAAGTCTTTTGATTTAAAAAAATTAATTTGTCTGTTTTCCATAAATTAATTTCTTTTTTA
>QCLE01000011.1 GCA_003214815.1 Prochlorococcus sp. AG-412-J13
ATCCAGGCCTGCCTTGATCTGATGGTTTGTTTCTTAATCCAGACCTATTGGGCATGCCAGGTCTGTTGGGAAGAGTTTGTTTAAAAGAAATGTTTTGCTTATTATTTTGTTGATTGGGTCCTTCTCTTCTTATTGGAGCTCCCACGAGCTCAGGGGGGGAAATTCTGTTATTAATATTTTTTTTATTAGATTTGATCGAATTTTGGCCAGGTTTATTTGATATTTTCTTTTTTTCCCCTGAACTGGAAATGTTCTGGGAAGATTCATTAGATTTAAAATTATTATTAATATTTTTAGGCTTAGCAATTAGTTGAATAGGTGGTTTTGCAGGACTTTTTACAGGTGAGGTTATGTTATTTGTGAAAGTTTTTTTAACTTGGTTGAGATTTTGTGAGGTTTTACTATTTAAATTTTGATTAGTAAGATTTGCTTTAGATTGTGAATTGTTGGTAATTGTGGGTTTATTGAGATTTGTAGGTTTATTTGAAATTATTTTTAGACTCTCAGGTTTATTAAGAGGTTTTACCAAAAATGGCTTTTTGTTTGAATTATCTTTAAGAGGTTTCTCTTTCATAGAAGAGATCACAGAAGATTCATCTTCTTTTTTTTGTATGAAATTATCTTTTTTAATTGAAGGTTTCTTAATAGAAAGTATATTTTTATCTGAATTTTTTCTATGAATAAGATCTTTTATTTTTTTTGCTTCCTCTACACTTATTGAACTGCTATGGCTTTTTACTGAAATTGAAAGTTTCTGAGCGGCATCCAATATATCTTTATTTTCCAGATTTAAGTCTCTGGAAAGTTCGTAAATTCTGATTTTATCGCTGATAGTCATTTAATCTGATTTGTACTCTTTTTGGAAATTAAAGAGGATTTAATTTAATTATATTCCCTTATTGGGATAGTCATTGCAGCTTGTAATTTCTTTTTCAAAAATATCAATAAATTCAGGTTCAAAAGATGTTTTTAAAGCTTTTTGAAGCTTTTTTTTGATCTTGGAATCTGAGTAACATTTTTTTGACTTGCAAATGTAGGCTGATCGCCCCATCCCCTTTTGAAACATAATACCTTGCCTATGATCTTTAGTAATCTTTATAAGATGTTCCCTATCATATGTTTTTCTACATGAAATGCACATACGCATAACAGGGGTTTGTCGTATCACCTTTTCCTCTCCTCTCTGGCTGATATTTCACCATCTTGAACAGTCTCTAATTGATCACTATGAGAGAAAGTCTCTTCTTCATATGTTTCTTGTCCATATTCTTCATCATCTTCAGGAAGGGGATAAAGCTCTCTCAATCTTGCATCTTCTGCAGCACGCTCAGCTTGTTCTGCTTCTAATCTAAGTTCTGCTTCTCGCTGGAGATTCTCTTCATCTTCCCTTTGAATTATTAATTCAGAAACTGCAGCATCTTCTACTTCCTGATCGTATTCATGTGAGTTTTTAACATCAATCTTCCAACCAGTTAATCTTGCTGCAAGTCTTACATTTTGTCCTTCTCTTCCAATTGCGAGACTCAATTGATCAGGAGGAACTAGTACGTGCGCGTGTTGACCTTTTGGGTCAACAAGTCTCACGAGATCGACTTTTGCAGGACTTAAAGAGTTTAAAATATACTGTATTGGGTCAGATGACCATTTAATAACATCAATTTTTTCTCCTCTTAATTCATTTACTACTTGTTGGATTCTTGCTCCTCTCGCTCCAATACAGGCACCTACAGGGTCAACTTCTTGTTCGACGCTATCAACAGCTACTTTTGTTCTTGGCCCAACAGCTCTTGAAGGAGGATTCGCTTCTCTTGAAACAGCAACAATTTTTACTGTGCCTTCTTGGATTTCCGGTACTTCATTTTCAAATAAATAAACGACTAATCCAGCATTTGCTCTGCTTACAAAAAGTTGTGGACCTTTTCTGGCTATTTCGCTAACTTCTTTCAAGAATACTTTGAAAGTTGCATTAGCTCTGTAATTATCATTTGGTAATTGATCTCTTTTTGGAAGTTCTGCCTCTACCTCAGGTCTACCAATACCCGAACTAACTCCCATAATTACTGATTGTCTTTCAAATCTTATAACTCTTGCAGTTAAAACAGGATCTTCCAAATCTGCAAATTCTTCTTGGATCATTTTTCTTTGTTGATCTCTTAATTTTTGGGCCAAAACTTGCTTTGTTGTTGAAGCAGCCATTCGCCCAAAATCCTCTTTTTCTGGAGTAACGTCTAAAACAACCGTGTCACCTATTTGAGCATCATCAGCTACTTGCTTAACTTCTAACAAAGATATTTGATGATCTTCGCTTTCAACTTCTTCTACAATTATTTTACTTGATAAGATCCTATAACCTTCTTCATCTAGATCTAGTCCAACATCAAAATTACTAAAGTATTCTTCATCAAATGGATCTTCGTTAATTCCAATGTAAAAAGTCCTTCTATATTTTTCATAACCTTTTAATAAAGCTTCGCGTAAGGCAGCTTCCACGATATTAGGAGGTAACTTTTTTTCCTCACTAATATCTTCAATGAGATTGTTTAAACCTGGGAGAATAACTAATGCCATCTATGATGGGAAAAATGGATAATGGTTGACAATAATTAATCTTTTAATGTGCAAAGACTAATCTTTAGTACTTCATCAAAAGGGATTTTTTTTATCTTCCCTTTTATGTTAATGGCTAAATAATCTTTAGACTTTTCATAAAGTAAACCATTAAGAAATTTTTTTTTGGAATTTTTCTGGTTTAACTGAACATTAACTGGAAAACCCTTAAAAGTTTTGAAGTCTCTTTCTGAGGTTAATTCATCACTGACCCCTTGACTACTAATTTCTAACACATATGAACAATTTAAAAGATTTGAATTATCTATTTCTTCAGATGCTGGCGCATTAAATAAAGCACAATCTTCAAGTGAAATATCATCACCATTAGTTTTTTTTATAATGATTTTTACAACTGTGGGATTTTGATTAGTTTGGATATTTAAACTGCAGATTTTGAGATCCCATTCATTAGCAACTTTTTTTAATAGAGTTTCTAGTTGACCTTTGTTTTCTTTATTCAAATTTATCTATACATAGATTGATTTAAAATAATTTTCACACATAAAAAATTTTTTTTCTATAAATAGATTCGAAAATTTGTATTTTATGGATGTAAACAAAAAAACAACAATAATAAATTTCTTCAATTAGATTTACTTTATGAATTCAAAAACTTTTAAATAGATGAATTTTTTAAAGATTAGATTTATTAATTTAATCCGAATATTCATTATTGTCTGTTTTTGTTTAGTTAATTTTTCTCAAAAGGGAGAAGTTTTAGCTTTGTCTTCTTTTGAAAGTCATAATTTTGTGTCATCCGCAGTGAAAAATGTTGGCCCTGCAGTTGTAAAAATAGACACTGAGCGATTGATAGAGAGGCAGCAATTTGATCCCACTTTATTGGACCCTTTATTGAGGGATTTACTTGGAGAGCAAGGAATGATCCCTGAGAGAGAGAGAGGTCAAGGTTCTGGTGTAATTATTAATCAGAACGGTTTGGTTCTTACAAATGCTCATGTAGTAGAAAGAGTTGATGATGTTTCAGTAACTTTGGCAGATGGAACTATTTGCGATGGCCAAGTTTTGGGAACTGATGCAGTAACTGACTTAGCTTTAGTAAAAATCGATGATTCTAAATACTTTAGTTTTGCTCCACTTGGAAATTCTGAAGATCTTGAAGTTGGAGATTGGGCAATAGCTCTAGGTACTCCTTATGGTCTAGAAAAAACAGTTACTTTAGGAATTGTAAGTAGTTTACATAGAGATATTAATAGTCTAGGGTTTTCAGATAAAAGGCTTGATCTTATTCAGACTGACGCCGCAATAAATCCAGGGAATTCTGGAGGACCACTTATCAATTCAAATGGAGAGGTAATAGGAATTAATACATTGGTTAGAAGTGGTCCTGGAGCCGGCCTGGGTTTCGCAATACCTATTAATCTTGCTAAAAGTGTTTCAGATCAGCTTCTTAAAAATGGGGAAGTTATTCATCCATATTTAGGAGTTCAACTGATTTCTTTGAATCCTAGAATTGCTAAACAACATAATCAAGACCCTAATTCATTAGTTCAATTGCCAGAAAGAAATGGAGCGCTAATTCAATCAATCATACCTAATAGTCCCGCTGAAAAAGCTGGTTTAAGAAGAGGAGATTTAGTAATAGCAGCAGAAAATATTTCTATTGAAGAACCCAAAGCTTTGCTAGATGAAGTAGAAAAAGCTCAAATAGGTCAATTATTCCTCCTAAATGTTTTAAGAGACAACAAAGAGATAAAGATAAATATCAAGCCAGAACCTCTGCCAGGTTTGACATAAATCACCCAGTGAAATTTAATAATCTATAAACTTAGAAAAAAAGATTTTGGATTCACAAACTCAATTAAAAAAAATAGTTGCTCATGCAGCAATTAAGGAAGTTAAGAGTGACATGGTTCTTGGATTAGGATCTGGATCAACAGCTGCTCTTATGATAAAAAGCCTTGCGGATGAAATACATTCTGGAAATCTTCAAAATATAAGAGGTGTTGCAACTTCCTTTCAATCAGAAGTTTTAGCGCTCGAACTAGATATCCCGCTTATCGATTTAGCTTCTGTCTCTCAAATCGATTTAGCTATTGATGGAGCAGATGAAGTTGATCCGAGATTTCAATTAATAAAAGGAGGTGGAGCATGTCATGTTAGAGAAAAGTTGGTTGCATCTAAAGCTAATCAATTGTTGATTGTTGTTGACGAAACTAAACTTGTACAAAACTTAAATCAATCTTTTCCTTTACCTGTAGAGGTCCTTCCAAATGCTTGGAAACAAGTTCAGGAAGTTATCTCAGAGATGAAAGGTAGTTCTACTTTGAGAATGGCTACTAAAAAAGCTGGTCCAGTTGTGACTGATCAGGGCAATCTAATTCTAGATGTTTTGTTTAATGATGGTATTAAGAATCCAAAAGATATCGAATTGAGTCTTAATAATATTCCGGGTGTATTAGAGAATGGATTATTTGTTGATCTTACAGACAAAGTATTGGTTGGTAAAATTGAAAACAATATCCCAGTTGTTTATTCTCCCTCAAAAGTTTGCTAATCTTCAAATCTTATTTGTACTGAGTTTGCATGGCTATGTAAACCCTCACTTTTGGCAAGATTAATAATATCAAGGCTGTTAGCTTGTAGACTTTTTTCATTAAATTCAATTATTGAAGTGTTTTTCATAAAAGTTTCAACTCCTAAAGAACCGCTAAATCTAGAATTTCCAGATGTTGGTAAAGTATGATTTGGCCCAGCAAGATAATCTCCAACAGCTTCCGGGGTCCATTTTCCTAAAAATATTGCGCCTGCATTTTCTATACCTTTAAGAATCTTTTCTGAATCTAAAGCTAATATTTCCAAGTGTTCTGGAGCAAAGTTATTGCTTAGTTCAATACATGATTTGTAATTCTCACAAATAACAATTAATCCCCAATTTTTTATTGACTGCAAGCAAATTTCTTTTCTTGGATGATTATCTATTTTTTTATAAATTTCTTCTAAAACTTCTTTTGCCTGGTTATTTGACGTAGTTAGAAGTATTGAAGATGCCAAAGGATCATGCTCTGCTTGTGCTAGGAGATCAGATGCTATATGAGCGCTTTTAGCTGTTTCATCTGCAATGATTAATATTTCACTTGGACCTGCTAAAGAATCTATTCCTGTAGAGCCATAAATTAGTTTTTTTGCAGTAGTGACATAGATATTTCCTGGACCTGTGATTACATCAACTTTATTTATTAGATCTGTGCCAAATGCTAGAGCACCAATTGCTTGAGCTCCTCCAATTCTAAACACTTTATTGATTCCTGATAAGTGAGCTGCAGCTAAAACAGTTTTGTTTATTTCCCCTTCTCTGTTGCCAGGAGATACCATTATGATTTCTTTTACTCCTGCTACTGTTGCAGGTATTGCATTCATTAATACAGTACTTGGATAAGCAGCTCTACCTCCAGGGATATAAATACCTGCATTTTTTACTGGTCTCCATCTCCTCTGAACTATGTCACCATGTTCCCCTTTAATAGTGAAGGATGATGGAATTTCTTTTTCATGGAATTTTTTAATTCTTTTATGGGCTACATCAAGTGAGCGCTTTAAATTGCTATCAATTTCATTCCATGCATCCTTTAACTCCTCGTTACTAACTTGCATAGGGTCAGGGTCGAAACCATCAAATTTTCTGGTATATTTTTCCACTGCTAAATCTCCATGAGTTTTTACCTCTTGAAGAATTTCTTCTACTATGTCATTTACTTTATTATTGTTTTCTGAGTTAGTTCGAGTAGAAATCCTTTTTAATTCTTGGATAGCGTCTTGTTTTTTATATATGATCTTCATATTCTTAATTTTTTAACTTGAAAGGCTCTAGACCAATTTAATAGCTCTTTAAAATTATATATGATTGATTAGTAGTCGATCTATTTGTTATGATTAAGATCTTATATTTAATGTATTATCTGTGGCTAATAACAAATCTGCAAAAAAGAGAATCCAAATTGCCGAAAGAAATCGCTTAATCAATAAGTCATATAAATCTACAGTAAGAACTCTGACGAAAAAAACTTTAGAAAATTGCCAAAAATACAAAAAAGACCCAAATGAGGATAATAAAAATCTAGTCAAAACTAGCCTTAATGAAGCTTTTAGTTTAATCGATAAAGCAGTTAAAAAAAATGTTCTGCACAAGAATAATGGTGCTAATAGAAAATCAAAAATTAACAATTTTGTAAAAACTACTCTTACCAAAAAGTAAAAAGATAGATCATAATTATGAGCGATATAGAACTCATAGACTCCCACTGTCATTTAATATTTGAAAATTTTGAAAGAGATCTTGAAGATGTTGTTCTAAGATTGCGTTCAAGAGGTGTAAAAAAAATAGTTCATGCTTGTTGTGAATTAACAGAAATTCCAAAATTGAAAAAAATATCTCATGAATTTAATGAAATTTACTATTCAGTTGGTTTGCATCCACTAGAAGCAAAAAAATGGGAACAAAGTTCAAAATCTCTTTTAAGAAAATCAGCACAAGAAGATAAAAGAGTTGTAGCCATTGGGGAATTAGGCTTGGATTTTTTTAAAAATGTAAATAAAACTCAGCAAATTGAAGCACTTATTCCGCAAATGGAGTTAGCTTATGAACTTAAATTGCCTGTAATTATCCATTGCAGAGATGCTGCAAATGAAATGATTGAGATATGTAGTGATCTCTCTAAAAAAGGAAAATGTCCTGATGGTGTACTTCATTGTTGGACAGGAACCCCAAAAGAAATGAAGCAATTTTTGGATCTTGGATTTTACATCAGTTTTAGTGGAATAGTAACTTTCCCAAAAGCATATGAAATTCATGAGTGTGCCAAAATAGTCCCAAATGATAAATACTTAATTGAAACTGACTCACCATTTTTAGCTCCTGTACCTCATAGGGGTAAAAGAAATGAACCTGCATTTGTTGAAAATGTTGCAAATTTCATTGCAGATTTAAGATCTACTGAATTAATCACAATTGCCAAAGAGTCTTCTAAGAATGCTGAAGATTTGTTTAAATTTGACTTGTTAATTTGACATAGCAGCTGTTAGAATAAGGAATTACTGGAAATTTTTCTTAATTTTTTAGCTTTAACTTACACAGTTAATGATTTATCAGCATTAAACAAAATTTAATTCTTCTTTATTAAATTAATTTTTTGTTGAAATCGAGATTTAATGGTTGATCTCATAATTAATTGAAAAGTTAAAGAACTAAATATTGAGTTGATTAAAAGTAAATAGTAAATCTCACAAAATCGCAGGTTTTTCTTGGATGAGCAGTAGCGCTTTACAGGTAGCAAAAACAGCTACTTATCTACCAGATTTAGTTGAAGTACAAAGAGCAAGCTTTAAATGGTTTTTGGAAAAGGGTTTAATAGAAGAACTAGAAAATTTTTCTCCCATTTCTGATTACACAGGTAAATTAGAATTACATTTTATAGGTGAAGAGTATAGGTTAAAAAGACCTAGACATGATGTTGAGGAAGCCAAAAGAAGAGACGCTACATTTGCATCTCAGATGTACGTAACTTGCAGGTTAATTAATAAAGAGACAGGTGAAATTAAAGAACAAGAAGTATTTATTGGTGAATTACCATTAATGACTGAAAGAGGAACTTTCATCATTAATGGTGCAGAAAGAGTTATTGTTAATCAAATTGTTCGAAGTCCTGGAGTATATTTCAAAGATGAACTGGATAAAAATGGTAGAAGGACTTACAACGCTAGCGTTATCCCTAATAGAGGTGCATGGTTAAAATTCGAGACTGACAAAAATAATTTACTTTATGTGAGAGTTGATAAAACTAGAAAAATTAATGCTCATGTTCTTATGAGAGCGATGGGTCTTTCAGATAATGATGTGGTCGATAAACTTAGGCATCCAGAATTTTATCAAAACTCAATTGAGTCAGCTAATGATGAGGGTATAAATTCAGAAGATCAGGCATTACTTGAACTATATAAGAAGCTGCGTCCTGGTGAACCACCCTCCGTTTCTGGCGGACAACAGCTATTACACAGTAGATTTTTTGATCCCAAAAGATATGATTTAGGCCGAGTTGGTAGATATAAAATAAATAAAAAATTGAGACTTACCGTCCCAGATGATGTGAGAACACTTACCCATGAAGATGTTCTTTCTACCATTGATTATTTAATTAACCTTGAATTGGATATTGGCGGCGCTAGTTTGGATGATATTGACCACCTTGGTAATCGAAGAGTTAGATCTGTAGGAGAACTTCTTCAAAATCAAGTCAGGGTTGGACTTAATCGTTTAGAGAGAATTATCAAAGAAAGAATGACTGTAGGAGAAACAGATTCTCTAACTCCCGCTCAACTAGTCAATCCCAAACCTTTGGTTGCTGCTATAAAGGAATTTTTTGGCTCCAGTCAATTAAGTCAGTTCATGGATCAAACTAATCCTCTGGCTGAATTAACACACAAGAGAAGAATCTCAGCATTAGGTCCAGGAGGTTTAACTCGAGAAAGAGCAGGATTTGCGGTAAGAGATATACACCCTTCACACTATGGAAGATTGTGTCCTATCGAGACTCCTGAAGGTCCTAATGCAGGACTTATAAATTCTTTAGCTACCCACGCAAGAGTTAATGAGTATGGTTTTATTGAAACACCTTTTTGGGAAGTTAATAACGGTAAAGTTAATAAAGAAGGTAATCCTGTTTATCTTTCTGCTGATTTAGAAGATGAGTGTAGGGTAGCTCCAGGAGACGTCGCAACTGACAAGGAGGGCAATATAATTGCAAATCTAATACCAGTAAGATATAGACAGGACTTTGAAAAAGTTCCTCCTCATCAAGTTGATTATGTTCAACTTTCTCCGGTTCAGGTCATTTCAGTTGCTACTTCACTAATTCCCTTTTTGGAACATGATGATGCTAATAGAGCTCTCATGGGATCAAATATGCAACGCCAAGCCGTTCCATTGCTCAGGCCAGAACGTCCTTTAGTTGGTACAGGTTTAGAATCTCAAGTTGCTAGAGATTCGGGTATGGTTCCTATAACAAAAGTTAATGGAACTGTATCTTATGTAGACGCTAATGAGATTGTCGTTAAAGATGAGCATGGTAATGAACATTTTCACTATCTTCAGAAATATCAAAGATCAAATCAAGATACTTGTCTTAACCAAAGACCTATAGTGAAAATTGGAGATAGAGTTATATCTGGACAGGTTTTAGCAGATGGATCCGCATGTGAAGGAGGGGAAATAGCTCTTGGCCAAAATGTTTTAATTGCTTATATGCCATGGGAGGGATACAACTACGAAGATGCAATACTTGTGAGCGAGAGGATGGTAACAGATGATTTATATACTTCAGTGCATATTGAAAAATATGAAATTGAAGCAAGACAAACGAAGCTAGGACCTGAAGAAATCACGAGAGAGATTCCCAATATCTCTGAAGACAGCTTGAATAATCTTGATGAGATGGGAATTATTAGGATTGGTGCTTTTGTCGAGAGTGGAGATATTCTTGTAGGAAAAGTGACTCCAAAAGGAGAATCAGACCAACCGCCTGAAGAAAAACTGTTAAGAGCTATTTTTGGTGAAAAGGCTCGAGATGTTAGAGACAATTCTCTCAGGGTTCCTAAAACTGAAAAGGGAAGGGTTTTGGATGTTCGCATTTATACTAGAGAACAAGGTGATGAATTACCTCCAGGAGCTAACATGGTTGTTAGAGTTTATGTGGCTCAGAGAAGGAAAATTCAAGTAGGTGACAAAATGGCTGGGAGGCATGGAAATAAAGGAATTATTAGCAGAATCTTACCAAGGGAAGATATGCCTTATTTACCTGATGGAACGCCTGTAGACATAGTTCTTAATCCTTTAGGAGTTCCAAGTAGGATGAATGTAGGTCAAGTGTTTGAATTATTGATGGGCTGGGCAGCATCCAACTTAAATTGCCGGGTTAAAGTTGTTCCATTTGATGAAATGTATGGAGCTGAAAAATCCCATCAAACAGTTCAAGCATTTTTAGAGGAAGCTTCAAAACAGCCAGGTAAAGCATGGGTCTACAATCCTGAAGATCCTGGAAAGTTATTACTTAAAGATGGAAGAACAGGAGAACCCTTCGATCAGCCGGTTGCTGTCGGATACTCTCACTTCCTCAAATTAGTCCATTTGGTGGATGATAAAATCCATGCTAGATCTACTGGTCCTTACTCTTTGGTTACACAGCAACCATTGGGAGGTAAGGCTCAGCAAGGTGGACAAAGGCTTGGAGAAATGGAAGTATGGGCTCTTGAAGCTTATGGAGCTGCTTATACTCTTCAGGAATTATTAACAGTTAAATCTGATGACATGCAAGGAAGAAATGAAGCGCTTAATGCAATCGTAAAAGGTAAACCGATCCCAAGGCCTGGTACTCCTGAGTCCTTCAAAGTTCTTATGAGGGAATTACAATCTTTAGGCTTGGATATAGGGGTTTATACAGATGAAGGAAAAGAGGTGGATTTAATGCAAGATATCAATCCGAGAAGAAATACTCCATCAAGGCCGACTTACGAATCAATCGGAACCTCTGAATATGAGGAAGATTAAATACCTAATTAAAACTTTTTAATTTAAATTTGCCAAAAATGACAAACAGCAACTTAAGAACTGAAAATCACTTTGATTACGTCAAAATTTCAATAGCTTCTCCACAAAGAATAATGGATTGGGGTCAGAGGACATTGCCCAATGGACAAGTAGTTGGTGAGGTTACGAAACCTGAGACTATTAACTACAGGACACTTAAACCAGAAATGGATGGATTGTTTTGTGAAAAGATTTTTGGGCCATCTAAAGATTGGGAATGCCATTGTGGAAAGTACAAAAGGGTAAGACATCGCGGCATTGTTTGTGAAAGATGCGGGGTTGAAGTAACTGAAAGTAGAGTCAGAAGACATAGGATGGGCTATATAAAACTCGCTGCACCAGTTTCCCATGTTTGGTATTTGAAAGGAATTCCTAGTTACGTTGCAATACTTTTGGATATTCCGCTAAGGGATGTAGAACAAATAGTTTATTTTAATTGTTATGTCGTTTTAGACCCAGGTGATCATAAAGAACTTAAATATAAGCAATTACTCACTGAGGATGAGTGGTTGGAAATTGAAGATGAAATTTATGCTGAAGATTCAACTATCGAAAATGAACCTTTTGTTGGAATTGGTGCTGAGGCACTGAAGCAATTACTTGAGGACCTTGATTTAAATCAGGTTGCTGAGGAACTTAGAGAAGAAATTACTAACAGCAAAGGGCAAAAGAGGGCAAAACTTATAAAAAGGATAAGAGTTATTGATAATTTCATTGCAACTAATGCAAAACCAGAATGGATGGTTTTAGATGCAATACCAGTTATACCTCCAGATCTTAGACCTATGGTTCAACTTGATGGAGGAAGATTTGCAACTTCAGATTTAAACGACTTATATAGAAGAGTTATAAATAGAAATAATAGACTAGCCAGGCTTCAAGAAATTTTAGCTCCTGAAATTATCGTAAGGAACGAAAAAAGAATGCTTCAGGAGGCCGTTGATGCCCTCATAGATAATGGAAGGAGAGGAAGGACTGTTGTTGGAGCAAATAATAGAGCTCTCAAGTCCTTAAGTGACATAATTGAAGGAAAACAAGGAAGATTTAGACAGAATCTTCTTGGAAAGCGTGTTGACTATTCAGGAAGATCTGTAATAGTTGTGGGTCCTAAATTAAAAATGCATCAGTGTGGTCTCCCAAAAGAAATGGCGATAGAGCTCTTTCAACCTTTTGTAATTCATAGATTAATACGACAAAATATTGTGAATAATATTAAAGCTGCAAAAAAATTAATACAAAAAGCCGATGACGAAGTTATGCAGGTACTTCAGGAAGTTATTGAAGGCCATCCAATTCTTTTAAATAGAGCCCCTACCCTGCATCGTTTAGGAATTCAAGCTTTTGAACCAAAATTAGTTGGAGGCAGAGCAATACAACTTCACCCTTTAGTTTGTCCTGCATTTAATGCTGATTTTGATGGAGATCAAATGGCAGTGCATGTTCCTCTAGCTTTAGAGTCACAAACTGAAGCACGCATGCTTATGTTGGCCAGTAATAATATTCTTTCTCCAGCTACTGGGGAACCAATTGTGACTCCATCACAAGATATGGTGTTGGGATCTTATTATCTGACTGCTTTGCAACCGAATTATCAAAAACCAGAATTCGGAGATAATAAGACTACTTTTGCTTCATTAGAAGATGTCATTTTTGCTTTTGAAGATAAAAGACTCAGTCTACATGAATGGGTTTGGGTTAGATTTAATGGAGAAGTTGAAGATGAAGACGAAATGCGTAGCCCACAAAAAACTCAAGAGCTAGACGATGGATCAAGATTAGAAATCTGGAATTTAAGAAGGGACAGATTTGACTCTGATTGTAATTTGATAAGTAGATTTGTGCTGACAACTGTCGGGAGAGTAGTTATGAACTATACCATCATAGATTCTGTATCTAAAACGTAATCTTTTAAAACTATTTTTCATTTATTTAAAAATCATGACTTCATCTAAACCTAAAAAAACATCCAGAGTACGTAAAACTACTAAAAACTCAAAAAAGAATAATCCAGTTACAATGCCTGCTCTGGCTAAAACACCGCCATCATTTAAGAATAAGGTAGTTGATAAGAAAGCATTGAAAAATTTAGTCTCTTGGGCTTATAAAACTCATGGAACTGCTATAACTGCTGCCATGGCTGATAATCTAAAGGACTTAGGATTTAAATATGCTACCCAAGCTGCTGTCTCTATCTCAGTAGATGACTTAAAAGTTCCTGAAGCTAAACAAGATTTAATAGGGCAAGCTGAAGAGCAAATATCTGCTACAGAAGAATGTTATAGACTTGGTGAAATTACCGAAGTTGAAAGGCACACAAAAGTTATAGATACCTGGACTGAAACTAATGAAAGATTGGTAGATGCTGTCAAGAATAATTTCAATCAAAATGATCCTCTAAATTCCGTTTGGATGATGGCTAATTCAGGAGCAAGGGGTAATATGTCTCAGGTAAGACAACTTGTTGGTATGAGGGGATTGATGGCCAATCCTCAAGGTGAGATTATCGACTTGCCAATAAGAACCAATTTTAGAGAGGGACTCACTGTTACTGAATATGTAATTTCTTCTTATGGAGCAAGGAAAGGTTTGGTGGATACTGCCTTAAGAACTGCTGATTCTGGTTATTTGACTCGAAGATTAGTTGATGTCGCTCAAGATGTAATTGTTAGAGAAGAAGATTGTGGAACAGAACGATCAATAGTTGTTGAAGCTGAAGATGGTAAATTTGGAACAAGACTTCTTGGTAGGCTAACCGCTCATGATATTTTTGATGCTGAAGAAAACCTGCTTATTCCTCAAAACACTGCAATAGATCCTGTATTGTCACGAGAAATTGAGAAAGCATCAATTAATAAAGTAAAAATAAGATCCCCATTAACATGTGAAGCTAACAGATCAGTTTGTAGGAGATGTTACGGATGGGCGTTGGCTCACAATCATTTGGTTGATTTAGGTGAGGCAGTTGGAATTATTGCTGCTCAATCTATTGGCGAGCCAGGAACTCAATTGACAATGAGAACTTTCCATACTGGAGGTGTATCAACTGCTGAAAGTGGAGTAGTAAGATCAAAAATTTCTGGTAGAGTTGAATTTAGTTCAAAATCAAAGGTTAGAGGTTATAGGACTCCACACGGCGTAGAAGCTAAACAAGCGGAAGTTGATTTCATACTAAAGATAGTTCCACAAGGAAATAATTCTGGCAAAGCTCAAAAAATTGAAGTTTCCAGTGGATCGCTTTTATTTGTAGAGGACGGTGAAGACATTAATTCTGATATAACTGTTGCTCAGATTATGGCTGGAGCCGTGAAAAAGAGCGTTGAAAAAGCAACAAAAGATGTTATTTGTGATTTGGCTGGTCAAGTTAGGTACGACAAGGTTATTCAACCAAAGGAGGTAACAGATAGGCAGGGTAATATTACCTTAAAAGCTCAAAGATTAGGCAGATTGTGGGTTCTAGCTGGAGATGTTTATAACTTGCCACCTAATGCAAGACCGGTTATTTCATCGGGAAAATCTGCAGATGAAGGAACTGTTTTGGCAGAAGCAAGTCAATCAAGTGAGTTTGGAGGACAAGTTCGATTAAGAGATTCAATAGGAGATTCAAGAGAAGTTCAGATTGTTACTACTTCAATGTCTCTAACTAATTTTAAATTAATTGAAGAATCTACTCACTCAGGTCAAATATATAATTTGGAATCTAGTGATGGTACATCTTATCGTTTAAATATTTCCCCCGGAAGTAAAATCAGTAATGGTGAAGTAATAGCAGATTTAACGGATGAAAGGTTCCGGACAAAAACTGGTGGTCTTGTAAAGTACGCACCCGGATTAAGTGTCAAAAAAGCAAGATCATCTAAAAATGGTTTTGAAGTGAGTCAAGGAGGAACATTGCTTTGGATTCCTCAAGAGACACACGAAATCAATAAAGACATATCGCTTCTAATGATCGAAGATATGAAATGGATTGAAGCTGGAACGGAAGTTGTAAAAGATATTTTTAGTCAAACATCTGGAATTGTTACTGTTACGCAAAAAAATGATATCCTTCGTGAAATAACTGTAAGAAATGGAACTTTTCATGAGTGTGATGATGATGAAGTTTTGAATAGATTTACAGAAGAAGGAACTCTTGTAAATCCAGGCGAAAAGATTTTAGATGGCGTTGATAATACAGAAATTCTATTTGTTCAAAAATTGCAAACACCTAAATGTCGAGGCTTGTTATTAAGAACTGTTGAAGAATTTACTATTCCTGACCAAGCGGAATTACCCCAATTATCACATGTTAAACAGGAAAAAGGACCATATTTAGGCTTAAAAGCTATCCAAAGGCTTACCTATAAAGATGGTGAATTGATCAAATCAGTTGAAGGAGTTGAATTACTTAGAACACATTTAAGCATTGAAAGCTTTGATGCTACTCCCCAAATGACTATTGACGTCGAGTCGATTGAAGATAAAAATGATGCATCAATTAATAGATTAAATTTAGTAATATTGGAGTCTATTCTTGTAAGAAGAGATACTATATCTGACTCCAGTCATGGCTCAACACATACAGAACTGCAAGTCAATAATAATCAACAAGTAAAAGCAGGAGATGTAATAGCTACTACTCAAATTCTTTGTAAAGAGAAGGGATCGGTTCAATTACCAAATGTTGTTGACGATGAGCCCATAAGAAGGTTAATTGTTGAAAGAGAAGAAGATAAAATTAAAATTAAAATTAGTGATAAAGCACTAGTTAAAGTTGGTGATCGTGTAGTTGATGGTGATCCTATTAGTAAATCTGTAAAGTCAACTTCTTGTGGAGAAATAGAAGAAATCTCTAATAGTTCAGTAACCTTAAGACTTGGCAGGCCTTATATGGTTTCTCCTGATTCAGTTTTACATGTTAAAGACGGAGATTTAGTTCTGAGGGGAGATGGTTTAGCTTTACTTGTTTTTGAGAGGCAGAAAACTGGAGATATAGTACAAGGATTACCTCGTATTGAAGAGTTATTAGAAGCTAGGAGACCCAGAGACTCCGCAATTCTATGTAAAAAATCTGGAATTGTTCAGATTAAACAAGGTAATGATGAAGAATCAGTTTCTTTATCAATTATTGAAAAAGATGATTTGGTTAATGAATATCAACTATTAATTGGAAAAAATATAATGGTTAGTGATGGACAACAAGTTAGAGGTGGGGAATCTTTAACTGATGGTCCAATTAATCCGCATGAACTATTAGATTGCTATTTCACTGATTTAAAAGATCAAAAACCTCTGATAGATGCAGCTCGAGAATCTATATCAAAACTACAAAGAAGTATGGTCAGTGAGGTACAAAATGTTTATAAGTCTCAGGGTGTAGCAATTGATGATAAGCATATTGAAGTTATTGTTAGACAGATGACAAGTAAAGTCCGTATAGAAGATGCTGGGGATACTACTCTTTTGCCTGGTGAACTCATAGAGTTGAGGCAAGTGGAGGATACAAACCAAGCAATGGCAATTACAGGAGGAGCTCCAGCAGAATTTACGCCTGTTTTGTTGGGTATTACTAAAGCCTCACTCAATACAGATAGCTTTATTTCAGCAGCATCGTTCCAAGAAACAACAAGGGTTCTTACAGAAGCTGCAATTGAAGGTAAATCTGATTGGTTAAGAGGTTTAAAAGAAAATGTTATCATCGGTAGATTAATACCTGCAGGTACTGGCTTTAGCGGTTTTGTTGAGGAATTATCCTCAGAAGCTGGTCCTCATCCCGATATCCTTGCAGAGGAATCTGGTGGCTACAGAAGAGCACAGAACTTAAGGCCAGATTATACAGTTGATATGCCACAGTCACCTGCCGTAAGCTCTACTGCAATACTTGATGATCCTAGCGATGAAGATCTGGAGACAACGAGAAACCGACATGGAATCGATCCTTCTTCGAGTAATTTTGCGGCCTTCGCAAGGCCTAATGCTGAAAATCAATTTTCTGAGGATCAATTACCAGATCCTGCAGCATTGGAGGGATTGCAGGAGGAGGGCCTCCTATCTGATGAATAAATATTATCTATTATTATTTTTAGTGACTAGAATAGATTTTTAAATTTGTAAGTGATGATTAAGCCAGAGATTGTTCCCAAAAGAAAATTACCTCGTTATGGATTTCATCTTTATAATGAAAGACTTAATGGAAGAATGGCCATGATTGGTTTTATTGCCCTTATTCTTACAGAATTCTTTCTAAAACATGGTTTGCTGTTATGGTAAAAATAGTTATGAAATAAAGACTACTTAATTTGAAAAATCTTCTTGGAAGTAGTGTTAAAGATTTAGAAAATGTGGCTTTAGATTATGGTCAGGCTGCTTTTAGGGGTCGCCAAATCTATAATTGGATTTATAATTATAGAAATAAGAAGAAAAATATTGATCAAATAGAACTTTTACCTTTAGATTTTAGAAAGAAGTTAAAGGATGATGGTTTTAAAGTAAGTGCGCTAAGTATTCAAGAAAGAAACTTAGCTAACGATGGTACTTTAAAGTTGTTACTTTCTACAGACGATAATGAAAGTATTGAGTGCGTTGGTATACCAACTGAAAAAAGACTAACTGCTTGTCTCTCTAGTCAAGTTGGTTGCCCAATGGACTGCAAATTTTGCGCAACTGGTAAGGAAGGTTTGAAGAGATCTTTAAAAGCAAGTGAAATTTTAGATCAAATTTTATTCATAGAAAATGAAATGAATAGAAAAGTAACTAATATTGTTTTCATGGGTATGGGCGAGCCCTTATTGAATATTGATGAATTACTTTTGTCAATTAGATCTATAAATGAGGATTTTCAGATCAGTCAGAGAAAGATAACTGTAAGCACAGTGGCTGTTCCAAAAATGATAAGTAAATTATCAGCAAAGTCTTTTCAAACTTTAGGTAATTGTCAATTTACATTAGCAATTAGCCTACATGCTTCAAACCAAAAAACAAGAGAAACGATAATACCTAGTGCAAAAAACTATGAGATCAAAAATATAATCGAAGACTGTAAAAAATTCGTAAGAGATACTGGTCGTAGGGTAAGTTTTGAATATCTAATGCTAAGTGGGGTGAATGACAACTTAGAACATGCTTATGAATTGAGTAATTTGCTAAAAGGGTTTCAATGTCACGTTAATTTAATTCAGTATAACCAAATTGATGAGGTTGAATTTAAACGAACCTCTTTAAAAAATCTCCAATTATTTCAATCTAGACTTATTAATAATGGGATCGCTGTTAGCTTGAGAAAAAGCAGAGGTCTAGATAAAAATGCTGCATGTGGTCAGCTAAGGCAAAATGCAAAAAATAAATAATATTATCTAATAAAAATTTTTTAAAAGTCTCTTAAACAGGTTATTATTGTTTTAAATAATTTTAAATCTTTGGGTTTTATTAAGACAAAAATTTTACCTTTCGCTATAGTCTCACTTTTTGGGATTGCCTTCTTTGCAGTTAGTGCAAGAATTTGGTTGCCAGGAGATATGATGTCTCCTGCTCCTGTAAATTAATATTTTTAATTTTTTAAATGACAAATAATAAGGATCCTAATAAAGAAAGCTTAGTTGATATCGCTGTTGATCCAGATGTTTTAGCGAAAGAATTGGCCTTAGAAATTGAAATAGATCCTTTAGATCAAATTGATGAAGATTCTTTCTCAAAAGGTTTAAACATAACTCAAGAGTGCAATGAAGCATTAAAAATGCTAAAAGGTAACAGAGAAGAAAGAATACAGGGCTTAAGAATATTTTGTGAATATAGAGATTCAAGATCCTTTCCCCTTTTGTTACCATTACTTGATCAACCTTGTCCTGTTGAAAGAATGAGTGTGGTATATGCTTTGGGCCGTAATCCATGTCCTAGCGCGGTCAAGAAACTTGTCCGTCTTTTGGAGACTGACGATAATGCTTATGTCAGAAGAGCGACTGCATGGAGCTTAGCTAATTATGATAATCAAATTGTTTTGGAGCCATTAATAAATGCTTTGAAGAACGATGTAGCTGCAGTAAGGTTATGGTCATCTAGTTCTTTAGCTGAAATCGGAAATGTTTCTTTGGAAAATGCTCAATTGGCAGCAGAACAACTTTTAATAAGTTTAAAAATAGATAATGAATCAGGTGTAAGAAGTAATTGCATCTGGTCATTATGTAGATTGTACGAAAAATTAAACAATAAATTTCAAGAAAGTTTCGTTGATGAATGCACCAAGATAGCTCTTTTTGATAAAGAACCATCCGTTATGGAAGAAGCAAAAACTGCTTTAGATTCAATGGGGATGCAAGGTTTTTATAATTAAATAATTTAATTTTTCACACCATAACGCTCACTAAAAATTCAATTTATCAGACATTCAATATAAAAATTAAAATTAATTAACTTGTACCAACTGAAACAAAAAAATTTCGTTATTGTATATAAAGTAAATTTTACTTAGTACTTGATTTGTAATGCCTCAAAAAACATTGAGATTCAAAATTTATCAAGACGGTAGAGTTGAAGAGACTGTTGAGGGATTTACTGGTAACTCATGTAATGAAGCTACAAAAAATCTCGAAGACGCTCTCGGTAAAGTAACAGTCAAGAAAAAAAAATCTGATGCTTTCATCTCTAATCAAAATGAAAACTTAAAAAAATTAAATCACGAATCTAATGTCACATTTTAGTACTATCAAAACACAGATCAAAGAAGCTGATCCATTGATTAAGGCCTTAAACAGCCTTGGTTATACTATTAACCAAGAAGAAAAGTTTGTTAAAGGCTATAGAGGTAAGTTTACAGCTGTTGATATAAGCATGAATTTACCAGGTGAAACTAAAGTCGGATTTAAATGGGACAATAATTCAAATGCATATGAATTAGTTACTGATCTTGATCTTTGGAAATTTGAGCTTCCAGTGGAAAGATTTATTTCTAAAGTTACTCAAATGTATGCTTACCAAACAATTATTTCCAAAACTAAAGAAGATGGTTATCAAATTGTTGAAGAAAAAAACATAAATGACGGTTCTATTGAATTGGTTTTAACCAAGTGGGATAATTAATATCAGAATATGGATTTTACACATCCATTTGATAATCTTGAACAGAATATTGAAATTACAGGCTGGGAGCCTGTACTAGGTGGACAGTTAGCGGAAAAAGCTGTTTGGGTTGATGAAGCTAAGTGTATTGGTTGCAAATATTGCGTACATGTAGCCTCGAACACTTTCATGGTTGATGAATTTCATGGGAGAAGCCGAGCTATGAGGCAAGATGGGGATAGTTCTGATGTTATACAAGAAGCAATAGATACTTGCCCTGTTGATTGTATTCACTGGGTGAATTTTGAAGAATTGGACGATCTAGAGAATAGTCTCGATAGGGATATGTTTCAATCATTTGGAAAACCACCAAGAATGAATAAGCATTAACTTTAAAAAGATGCAATATCGTAGATTTGGTCGAACCAATCTAAACATTCCTATTTTATCTTTAGGAGGCATGAGATTTCAAAAAAGTTGGGATCAATTAGATTTTTCTGAGATTTCATATGAAGAGCAAAATAAACTAGAGAATATTTTAAATCTGGCAAATAAATATGGCTTAAGTCATGTAGAAACTGCTAAATACTATGGAACTTCAGAGATGCAATTAGGAATTGGTTTTCAACATAATAAAAAAATCCCAAATATTATTCAAACAAAGATTCCTCCAAATAGTGATCCGACAATTTTTGAGAAAGACGTTAAAGCAAGTATTGAAAAATTGAAAGTTAAAAAAATTGATTTGTTAGCAATACATGGTATTAATACGGCAGAACATTTACATCAGGCTGTTCGAGATGGAGGTTGTATTGATATTTTGAGGAATTTTCAAAAAGAAAATTTAATTGGATCTATAGGATTCTCGACCCATGGAAAATCTTCACTTATCGAGAAGGCCATATCAACAAACTTATTTGATTATGTTAATTTGCACTGGTATTACATTAATCAAGAAAATACAAAGGTTATTAATTTAGCAAATAATTATGATCTTGGGGTTTTCATAATAAGTCCTACTGATAAAGGGGGACATCTTCATACTCCCTCAACAAAAATGTTGGAACTTTGTAGTCCGCTTCATCCTATAGTTTTTAATGATCTTTTTTGCTTAAGGAACAAAAATGTCCATACTCTTAGTGTGGGCATTGCACAAGAGTCAGATTTTGATCTTCATTTAGAAGCTGTCTCTTTGTTATCAGAAACTGAACATTATGTTCCACAAATAGTAAATAGATTAAGGGAGGAATCAATTAATGCTTTAGGTTTAGAATGGTATCAAAATTGGAATAGAAATTTACCGAGTTGGGAATATACCCCCGGAAATATTAATATTCCCATTCTGCTTTGGCTTTCAAATTTAATAAATTGGTTGGATATGGAGGGATTTGCAAGAGCTAGATATCAACTGCTTGGGAATGGAAGTCACTGGTTTCCAGGATGCAACGCTAATTCATTAGATGTGGATGTTTCTGAAGGCCAATTATTGAAAGTTTTAGAAGGTCATATAAATCCTAAAAAAGTTATAAGAAAATTAAGAACTTTAAAAGAAAAGTTTGGCAATAACGTTGCTAAAAGATTATCAAAAAAATAATTTCATAATGGATTTTTTTCAGGTTTACCAACTTTTCTAGGGTAAATTTCAGGGCAAAAATTTTTAGGTTGAATAAGAATAATATTTCGGGTGCCTTTACTTTTTGGTAATAAAATCTTCTTTTTCTCTTTAAATTTTCCTGCTAATATTTCTAAAGTTTTATCCAGATTTTTACTTTCTTCATCAGTCCATTTCCCACAATATAAAACTCCGAATCCTTCTTTTTTTAGCATTGGTATTATATATTCTGAAACTGTTGATGGATTACTAACCGCTCTAGTAGTAGCTATATGGAAACTATTTCTCATTGACGATTGATGGGCTAAATTTTCAATACGATCATTGATTACATGAATATTGTTTTTGAAATTGATCTCTTTAATTAAGGCTTTTAGTGCATCTGTTTTCTTTTTGGAAGAATCAACAAGGTATATTTCTGAAGTAGGATGAGTTATGGCATAAGCTAAACCAGGGAAGCCACAGCCGGATCCAATATCTAAAAATTTTTTATTATCAAAATTAATATTCGGGAAAGTTTTAAAGGGCCAAATGCTGTCAAAAACTTGAGATACCCAATAATCATCACCATTAACTAATCTCGTTAAGTTGGTTTGATTATTTAATTCTTTAATTTTAATTTGCAATTTTTGAAACATAATTATCTCTTCTTCAGTTATTAAGGAAAAAATTTCTTCTGGAATGTTTTGTTTATTCATTTAGGTATCAATATAAATTTTTACCATTCATAAAATACATTCTATTTATTAAAAATTTATTAGAATTACAATATTAATAAAAGAATATTTTGAAAGGGGAAGTTTCTTATTACAAAATTTTAGGTGTAGATGAAAATGCCTCAAATCATGAATTAAGAAAGGCATTTTGCAAACTTTCCATTGAGTTGCATCCTGATACAACTTCTTTAGAAATAGACGACGCTAAAAGTAAATTTCAAGAAGTTTTGGAAGCTTATGAAAATTTGAATAATAGTAATTTGAGGAAAATTTATGATGACAAACTAAAGGAAAAATCTAGAAATAAAAATAATGCTAAAGTTTTAAATAATTTAATAATCAATTCAAATAATCAAAATTTAGTAGGGAATAGAAGACCTTTTTCAAATGGGGAATTGTTTTCGTTATTTCTTTTGTTTATTATCATTTCTATTAGTTTGATTTGTTCAATTTTTATTGCCTCTTTTACTGGCAAAGAATTAGATACAATACCTATCTGGTTATTAAAATGATACTTTAAAAAGTCTGTGAATCTTTCTAAAAAACCCATTAACCAACATTCACTTCAATCATTGGAATTGTGGCTAACTGATTTAGGTGCTGAGAAGGATGTTAACAATCCATCTAAATGGTACCTGTTACTTTCTAATTGGAATGCAACTATTATTTTTGAACAAGAAGATTTAAGTGTTATCTGGGAAAGTAAAGGACAAGAAACTAAAAGACTATTTTCCTATTGCATTAACAGAGAAGACGTGGAAAATGCAATACTGCAGGGACCTTAATTTTCTATCTAAAGATTTTCTAAGATTCGCCTTATTATCCAGTAACTTTTTTCTAATTGATCATCTGTTATACAGAGAGGCGGCAAGAGGTAAATAACATTCCCTAGGGGCCTAATAAATAAACCTTGTTCCATTGCAAGACTTTTTATTTCTTTCCCAATATTATTGAAATAACCTTTTTTGTTCCCAATATCTATATCAAAGGCGGCAATTGTGCCGGATACCCTTATCTTTTTTATATAAGGTAAGTTTTTAAAGTTAATTAAATTAACTAAATGTTTTTCTTCAAATGAAAGGTATTTGTGTGGTTCTTTTTCTAATAAATCAAGACTAGCGTTTGCCGCAGCACAACCTAAAGGATTAGCAGTAAAACTATGTCCATGCCAAAAAGTTTTTCTTGGGGAATCATCAATAAAGGATTGAAAAATTTTTTCTTTACATAAAGTTATTCCCATCGGTAAAAATCCACCAGTTAAGCCTTTTGAAATACTTATTAAATCAGGAATGATTTTTGCCTTTTGAAACGCAAAAAGGCTTCCACATCTTCCAAACCCAGTCAATACTTCATCGGCAATGAACAAAGAATTATTATTTTTTATAATTTCTGAAACTTTTTTTATAAACTGAGGCCTAACCATATTCATTCCTCCTGCTCCTTGAACAAGTGGCTCAAGGATTACTGCAACTGTGGGAGTTTTAAGTAGAGTTTCTAATCTTTGGATCGCCTCATTTTCTTTATTTTCTACTTCTTCATCGTTCATCCAAGTTGAAGGCCATGGGACTCTCCTAACTGGGAACATAAGATTATCAAAATTCTCATTAAAAATATTTCTTTCACCTAAAGCCATTGCTCCAAATGTATCGCCATGATAGGCGCCATCAAAAGCTACTATTTGAGTTCTTGCCTCTCCTCTATTTTGCCATGATTGGAAGGCAATTTTTAAAGCGACTTCCACTGCAGTAGAACCGTTATCAGAAAAGAATAATCTTTCTAGTTTTGTTAATTCACTAAGTCTTTCGGCTAATTTTTTTGCCTGTGGATGTAAGAAATCAGCAAATATAACTTGCTCAAGTTTTTTTGACTGATCGAAAATGGCATCCGCAATATATTCGTTACTATGACCATGAAGAGTTACCCACCAACTACTAATTGCATCTATTAGCTCTTTTTTCGGATCTTTAGTAAATAGGAGGGCATCTTTACCATGAGTTACTTCTATCTGCGGTTTGCTGTTATTGATTTGTGTAAAAGGTGGCCAAATATTTGGGTGCCAACCTTGATTTGGAGTTTTTGAATCCAAAGATGTCATTTAACTTGTTTTTGAGTTTAAAAGTGAGATCAACTTATTTTTGATGTCTAGTTCTTTCCATAGTATATCTAAATTATTTGAGTCCATTTTTTTGATGTAAGGAAATTCAGTAATTAACGGAATACCACTAAAATCAACTAGAGTTTTTGGATTATCTAAGTGTTTTTCCCCATTAACTACTAAACCTAAAATCTTAATATTTCTTCGTTTTAAGGCCTCAATACTAAGCAGGGTATGGTTAAGAGTGCCAAGTGAGCTCTTACATACAAGTATTACCGGAAGATTCCATTGTTTTATTTGATCTATTTGCAAAAAATTCCGTGTTATTGGAACCATTAATCCACCTGCAGTTTCTACAATTAATGAGCCTTTTACTTTTGGCAATCTCAACATGTCAAAGTTAATAGTTTTTTGATCTATTTCAGCAGCCCAATGAGGAGATAAAGGTTGTGTAAAGACATAAGCTTCTTTAATGATTTTCTCTTTACTTACTTGTGCAAGTTTTTCAACAGTTTGACTATCAGTTTGCGATTCAATACCACTTTGAATAGGCTTCCAATAAAAGGAATTTAATCCTTTCACGAAAAAAGAGCTTATTAAAGTTTTCCCAATATCAGTATCTGTTCCACAAATTATAAATTTGAAAATACTATCCTGACTAATCATAATTTCTTTATTATTTGAATCTCAATTTGCCATGAAAGATTCACTGTATTATTGTAATTCTTTGGCCAAAACTTTTGAATTTCTTTTAACTCTTTCACTGTTTTGCGTTTACGATTTGTTGATTGTGCTCCTACATTTTTAATGCTTCTAAAAAGCTTATATATATCTTCAAAAGTTTCAAGATAATTAAACTTTTCTGAATAATGTATTTCAGTTGATTTGAAATGTTTTAATAATTCTTTAGAGCAAAGGAAATTAAGACCACTATATTCAATATCAATTTTTCTACAAGTATCTTTCCATTCAGGAAAACAATCTTTTGTTGGATATGAAATTATTAAAAAACCTCCAGGTATTAATTTACTAAACCAATTTTTTATTATCTTTTCTGGCTTGTTTAACCAATGTATGCAAAAGTTAGATGTTAATAAAGAACAGTTATTGATTTCAGGAGGTAAATCATTATTCAAATCCCATAAAATTTTTTTACTAGATAATTTATTCTTAAGAAGCATTTTTTTGCTGAAATCAATTCTGGATACTTTTTTGGAAGAAAATTTTTTTTCGATTTCATCAGCTAATAGTCCTGGTCCTGATCCAAGATCTATCCATTCACCTTTTTTTTGGGGATTTAATTCTTTGATAAATTGAACAATCTTTTCTGCAAAAAACTTCTGAATATTTGAAAACTCTAAATACCGATATGCAGCATAATTGAAATTTTTTTTTATTTTCTCATTCCACTGTTTATTATCCATTTCAAGCATTAAATGTATTAAGTAAGATTTCGTATAAATTTAAATTATTCAAGCAATGACCTTGCTGAGCTAATTTAATTAAAATTGGCTTCCTATCAAGTGTTTTATTTAAGGAATCTAAAAAGTTATTATTTGATTCGTTGTTGAGAATCAAATCATTTTCTGATTTAATAAAAATAATTTTGCAATCTTTTTCTAAAAATAGTGGAAATTCTCTATTGATGTAAAGTTGTTTTAAATCACTTAAAAGAAGAGGTTTATTTAAACTCTCTAAACTTTTATAAAAGATATTTTTAAAACTATTATTTATATCATTTGGCATAAATGACCTATGTATAAATTCTTTCAACATATCCTTAGGTTCATCTTTTATAATTTTTGTTTCCATTCTTTTTAGAGACCTCAAAATAAAGTTTCTCTTATTACTTACAGGAAGAAAATTATTAAAAGAATTGATCAGAACAATATGAGTTGCTTCTTTTAAAATTTTTTTTTGCATTAAATGAAAACCATATGAATGGCATAAAGTCATTCTGATTTCTTTTTTAGAGTCGCTTTTAATCCATTTTGCCTGATAAGTATTTGTCGAAAAATAGCCTCTTTCATTATCTTGCCAATGCCAATTATTATTTAAAAAATCCACTTTATAATCATCCCAGAAATGTTTATTTAGTCCCCACCCATGTTGAGTAATAATTTGTTTCATTTAAAATCTTTCAATACTGCAATGAAATTCTTTAGCAGATTAAAATCTAAGTTTCTTCTTATTGTTATTCTGATTCTTGATTGCCCAGCTGGAACAGTGGGAGGTCTTATCGCAATTGCTAAAAACCCATTTTTTTCGAGATATTTTTGTAAATAAATTGCCTTTTCTTCTTGGCCAACAATAATTGATAAAATGTGAGAATCTCCTTGAACTGGTAAACTAAAATTTTTAATAATTTCATCTTTCCATACCTTCGCAGAAGATAACAAATTATTCCCCCATTCTTTATTTTCTAAAATTTTTTTCAAACCTTCTAGTGCCCCAGCAGCTAAAGATGGAGCAAGCGCGGTTGTGTACCTAAATGCACCACTTGTTTGGATAAGATATTCACCAATTTCTGAATTGGAAGCTATGAAAGCTCCACCGCTTCCAAATGCTTTTCCAAAAGTTCCAGTAATCATAGTTATATCCGAACGGCAATTAAAACTTAAACCCCTGCCTTCAGGGCCCAAGATCCCAATTGCATGAGCTTCGTCAACTAATAATTGAACACTATATTTTTTGCAAATTTCAGTTATTTCTCTAAGCGGAGCAATTGATCCCTCCATGCTATAAAGAGATTCAACAACAACTAAAATGGAATTTTTTATAGGGTTAGATTTAATAATTTTATCTTCTAAATCTTTTAGATTATTGTGTGAAAATCGAACCAGTTTTGCTTGAGTAGCTTTGATTCCGACCAATAAAGAGTTATGGATCAATTTATCTGCTATTACGATACTATTTCTTTTTGCTAAAGTCTGGATAGCGGCTATGTTTGCCTGAAATCCGCTTGGGAAAAGTAATACTTTTTGTTGATCAAGCCACTCGGCAAGTTTTTTCTCTAATAATTTATGTACTGGTCTTGAACCCGTAATAAACCTAGAGCTTCCTGAACCAATACCTTCTAAAAGGCTTATTTCGTAAGCAGCTTTTATTAAATCCTTGTCCCTGCTTAATCCAAAATAATCATTACTGCATAAGTCTATAAGTTTTTTATTATGCGAATTTAAGCTTAGAAGTTCGAATGGTTTTTTACCTAAAGAAAATGTTTTTAATTTACGGATTCTATTTCTTGGAATTTTTATTTTTTTCATATTGGCAAAATAATATATAGTGGATTTAATTAAAAAGATTTAGATTTACTATTAAAGTTTGCAAGGTATTTTTTGTTTATTAATATCTATATAGATCATATATTAAGAAGTTAACTCATCCTCTCTTCAATCACAATTATTGCTTAATTTAGAGGAATATTTCCCCTTTCCGCTAGATGATTTCCAATTAGAGGCAATACAAGCTATTAATAGCGGAAATTCTGTTGTTTTAACCGCACCAACAGGTTCGGGTAAAACATTGATAGGTGAATTTGCTATATATAGAGGTTTATCTCATGACAGCAGAGTTTTTTATACAACACCTTTAAAGGCCCTATCAAACCAAAAGTTTAGAGATTTTGCTAATCAATATGGTGAGAATAAAGTTGGTCTTTTAACTGGCGATATAAGTATAAATAGAGAAGCACCAATTTTAGTCATGACGACTGAGATTTTCAGGAACATGCTTTATGGCGAATTTGATGAATTTGATGATCCCTTAGAAAATTTAGAATCTGTGATTCTTGATGAATGTCATTACATGAATGACCCCCAAAGAGGCACAGTTTGGGAGGAAACCATAATCCATTGCCCTACTAGAACTCAAATAATAGCTTTATCAGCAACAATAGCTAATGCTGATCAACTACAAAATTGGATAGAAAAAGTTCATGGACCCACAGTACTAATTAATAGTGATAAGAGACCAGTCCCACTTGATTTTATTTTTTGTAGTGTTAAAGGCCTCCATCCACTTTTAAATAATAAGGGTAATGGAATTCATCCAAACTGTAAGATTTGGAGAGCTCCTAAAGGGCAGAAAAAGAGAGGAAAAGTGGGAAGGCTAATGCAACCAAAGTCTCCCTCAATTGGCTTTGTCATCTCGAAATTAGCTGAACGAAATATGTTGCCAGCTATTTATTTTATTTTTAGTAGAAGAGGATGTGACAAGGCTATTGATAATATAAAAGATTTAACTTTGGTCAGTTATTCAGAAGCAAATGTGATATCCCAAAAATTAGATGTTTATCTTAAAAATAATCAAGAGGCAATTAAAGATAAATCTCAATGCGAGGCATTAAAACGCGGTATTGCATCTCATCATGCTGGATTATTGCCTGCATGGAAAGAATTGGTTGAGGAATTATTTCAGCAAGGTTTGATAAAAGTTGTTTTTGCAACTGAGACTCTAGCTGCAGGAATTAATATGCCCGCAAGAACCACCGTTATTTCTTCTTTATCAAAAAGGACAGAAGATGGGCATAGATTATTATTTAGCAGTGAATTTTTGCAAATGTCAGGAAGAGCTGGAAGGAGAGGAAAAGATACCCAAGGATATGTTGTTACATTACAAACAAGATTCGAAGGTGCCAAAGAAGCAAGTGCACTGGCTATTAGCAAACCAAATTCTTTAGAGAGTCAATTCACTCCTAGCTATGGAATGGTACTTAATCTTTTACAAAGTTATACTTTACAGAAGTCTAAAGAATTAATTAAAAGAAGTTTTGGTAGCTTTTTATATTTAGGAGAATCCTCAGGTGAGAATGTAATTCTTGAAAATTTAGATAAGGATTTAATTGAATTAAAAAAAATTACATCTAAAGTTTCATGGAAAGATTTTGATGCCTACGAAAAGTTAAAAAATCGTCTTAAAGAAGAGAGAAGACTCTTGAAAATTTTAGAAAAACAAGCGGCAGAAAAATTATCAGAAGAGATCACTAATGCACTCCCATATATTAAAGATGGAAGCTTAATTTCAATCAAAGCTCCTCAAATTAAAAGAAAAATTGTTCCAGGATTAATTTGCAAGAAAATATATGAATCCCAAAAAATTAAGAGTTTATTGTGTTTGACAATTGATAATTTATTTATTCTTATAAAACCCTCATACATAGTAAGTATTTTTAATGATTTGGATGCAATTGATGTCTTAAGACTTGTAGCACCAAAGATGTATTTTTCCGGAGAGGTTGTTAGGGGAGATGATATTTCACAGTGTTTTGCGGATCGCATTTTAGAAGTTTCTAAAAAAAATGATTTACAAACTCCACAATATGATCTGACAACGGAAGTTTTGGCACAACAGCAACAAATTAATAATTTAGAAGAAAGAGTCGCTGATCATCCCGCACATAGATTTGGAGACTCCAGGAAATTAAAGAAATATAGAAAAAGAATTGTTGATGTTGAACAAGAAATAAATATGAGAAAAAAACTGCTTGAGGATAAAGAAAATCATAACTGGAGAACTTTTACCGATTTGATTAAAATTTTGAATCACTTTGGCTGTTTAAATGATTTGGAATTGACAGAAGTTGGACAAACAGTTGGTGCAATAAGAAGTGAAAATGAATTATGGATTGGTCTTGTTTTAGTCAGTGGTTATTTGGATGATTTAGAACCTCCTGAATTAGCTGCAATTATTCAAGCTATATGTGTTGATGTAAGGAGGCCTAATCTTTGGTGTAATTTCAAGCCTTCTTTAAAGGTAATAGATGTTTTTAATGAATTAGATGGTTTAAGAAAATTAGTCTCTTTTCAACAAAATAAGTTTCATATTGAAATTCCTATGTATTTAGAAACAGAGTTGACTGGAATTATTTCTGAATGGGCAAGGGGAAAAAAATGGAAAGATTTGGTTTTTAATACTTCATTAGACGAAGGGGATGTAGTAAGGATTATTAGAAGATCAATTGATGTCCTTTCTCAAGTGCAATACTGTTTTGGTGTTAGTAATAAATTAAAAAGCAGAGCAAAGCTAGCATTAAAAGCTATTAATCGTTTTCCTGTGTCTGAATCTAATGATCTTATAAAAGTCTCTGAAGATATTAATCCTGCAACAAAAAGAATTGACAATAATTTTTAAATTTTTAATCAAATCATTGAATTAATATTCATTGCTTCATCAAATTCATCTTCGTTTAAATAACCTAATTTAAGTGTTGCCTCTTTTAAATTTAATGATTCTTTGAATGCAAGGTTTGCAATTTCAGCTGCTTTTTCATAACCAACTATTGGCACTATGGCTGTAACCAACATTAGTGAATTTTCTAAATTTAACTTCATTTTCTTTTGATTAGGTTCCATCCCATCAACTAATTTTATTCTGAAGTTTTCTATTGCATTTTTAAGTAATTTTAAACTTGTAAGAATATTGAATCCAATCAGAGGCTTATATTCATTCATCTGCAAAGTGCCGCTAGAATTTGCCATTGAAACTGCATATTCAAAACCCATTATCTGTGTACAAACCATTGATAAAGCTTCGCATTGAGTAGGATTAACTTTACCTGGCATGATAGAACTTCCAGGTTCATTTTGAGGGATAATTAATTCATATATTCCTGATCTTGGTCCAGAAGATAGAATTTTTATATCATTTGAAATTTTAAATAATGCTCCTGCTAATATTTTTATCTGACTCATTACTTGAGCTAGACGATCATGCGAGGCCATGATAGAAAAATTATTTTTTGATTTATAGAATATTAGATTAGTGTCGTCGGAAATTGATTTTATAGACTCTTCACAAAATCTTTTTGGACAATTAATACCTGTACCTACGGCAGTACCTCCAAGAGGTAAGAAATACAATTCATCCAGGCTCATAATAATCGCATTTTCAGCATCTTTAAGTTGCTCTGACCATCCTGATATTTCTTGCCCAAGAGTAAGGGGCACTGCATCTTGAAAATGGGTTCTTCCTATCTTTATAAGGTCTTTCCATTCGTCACTTTTTTTATCAAGGATCTTCGTAAGTTCTCTTATCGTTGGAACTAATTTTTTGATTATTTCATTAACAACAGATATTTGAATAGCAGCAGGAAAAGTATCATTAGTTGACTGAGATTTATTTACATCATCATTAGGATGAATTGGTTGATGACTACCAAGCTTGGAATTCGTTTTTAATGCTGCAATATTTGAAATTACCTCATTCACATTCATATTTGTTTGCGTGCCACTACCTGTTTGCCAAACCTTTAAGGGAAACTGTGAATCGTGAATCCCATCGAGTATTTCTGTGCATGCCTCTACAATTAAATCTTTTTTTCTTTTATCTATTAATCCTAAATTACAATTCGCAATTGAAGCAGCTTTTTTTATAAGTGTGAGTGAATAAATTAACTCAATTGGAATTAATTCTTCTCCAATAGAAAAATTTATTATCGATCTTTGTGTTTGAGCACCCCACAAAGCTTCTATGGGAACCTCTATTGTTCCCATACTATCTTTTTCAATCCTAAAGTTTTTTGTCATTATTCTTCTGAAAACACTGGTTTAACTTAGATAAGGTTTTCAGTAATCTTAGATACCTAGCTTCTCCCATATTACACTTAAATTATTGAGATGAATTGACGGATTAAAACATTCTTCTAGGTCACTTTGATGAATAAAATCCATTATTTCATTATCTCTCTCTATATTTTCTTTGAAATTCCCATTCTCAGTATTCCAGGCCTGATGCGCATTTTTTTGTACTAAACTATAAGCTTTTTCTCTAGACATGCCTTTCTCTACAAGCAAAAGTAAAACTTTCTGACTAAAGATTACACCCCCATATATATTTAAATTTTTGAGCATATTTTTTGGATAAACTTCCAAATTGCTTACTATATCTTTCATTTCCCTGAGCATAAAATGCAAACAGATTGATACGTCAGGTAACATGATACGTTCATTTGAACTATGGCTTATATCTCTTTCGTGCCAAAGTGGAATATTTTCTAGTGCTGTTAAGACATAACTCCTCAAAATTCTTGCTAAACCACTTACTCTTTCACTTCGAATAGGATTTCTTTTATGAGGCATAGCAGAACTTCCTTTTTGCCCTTTTGTAAATCCCTCCTCAACTTCTAAAATATCAGTTCTTTGTAAATTTCTTATTTCAGTTGCGAATCTATCAAGAGAAGCTCCAACTAGTGCAATAGTTTGCACATATTCCGCATGTCTGTCTCTTGATATAACCTGTGTACTTGCTGTATCTGGTTTTAAGCCTATTAAATCACAAGTTATTTGTTCTACTTTGGGATTCGTATTAGCGTAAGTTCCCATGGCACCACTTATTTGTCCAATTGCTATAGATTCTTTTAGTGTTAACAATCTTTTTTTGTTCCTTATTATTTCTGCTAACCATCCAGCAAGTTTAAAACCGAAGGAAATTGGCTCCCCATGAATTGCATGTGATCTGCCAATCATTAATGTATTTTTATGTTTCCTTGCTAATAATCTGACTGCATTTTCTAGGTTCTCAATTTCTTCTAATAACAATTCGCATGAATCTTTTAACTGAAGAGATAAGCCAGTATCAAGTACATCACTACTGGTCATGCCAACATGTATGTATCTTCCAGAGTCTCCTACAAATTCATTAACGCTTGTAAGAAACGCTATGACATCATGTTTAACTTCTTTCTCAATTTCTGTAATTCTAGATTCATCAAACTTTGCATTTGAACGTATCTTTTTCATGGCATCCTCAGGAATTTTTCCGAGGGAAAAATTTGCTTCACATGCGGCTATTTCAACCTTAAGCCAACTCTGGAATTTTGCGCTTTCAGTCCAGATTTTCCCCATTTCAGGTAATGTGTAACGCTCGATCACAATTTTTATTAATTATCAATTTAAACTTTATAACCAAAATCGAATTATTGCCCTATACCTTAAAGATGTAATTGCCATTGAACATAATTGTCTGATTATTATTTTCTTATGTAACTTTTTTCTGCCGATTAAAGAAAGTTTAAATTTTAAAATGTTTGCATTTATTTCCTTTGATATTAATGGATAATTATTTTAGTTCTAATTTAAAATTAGGAGGTATTAAAGATTTTTCATCTTAATCTTGTAGCAGTTCATTATTCAAGCTTTTTTTATTTATTAATTGATGCTAAGAAAAAGTAGACTAGATCTTTACATTTTTAATAAAGGTTTATGTGAAACTCGTCAAAAAGCCCAAGGTTTAATTCTTGCTGGCAAGGTTAGAGATGTCAATGGAAAAGTATTGGATAAACCTGGACAGCAAGTATTAATTGGATCTGAATTTTTTATTGATTCCGAACCTATGTTTGTTTCAAGGGGAGGCGAAAAATTATTGGAGGCATTTAAAAGACTTGAAATTAAAGTAAAAGATAAAATATGTATTGATGCAGGAATATCAACTGGGGGATTTACTGATTGCTTATTGCAAAAAGGAGCAAAATTAGTTTATGGGATAGATGTTGGTTATGGACAGACTGCATGGAAGATTAGAAATAACCCAAAAGTCATACTTTTTGAACGAACAAATATTCGAAATTTAAAACCTCATGATCTTTTATCTAGAAGTGATGAATTACCAAATTTTGTGGTTGCTGATTTGTCTTTTATTTCATTAAGGTTAGTTTTTAAATCTATTAGTAATTTATTAGTAGGGAGTTCTATAGAGGGAATATTTTTAATTAAACCCCAATTTGAGGTGGGTAAAGATAAAGTCAGCAAAGGTGGCGTGGTTCGTAATCCTAAATTTCATACTGAGGCTATAGAGTCTGTTATTGATACTGCTAAAAGTTTTCAATGGAATATAAAGGATTTGATAGCTTCTCCCTTAGTAGGTCCTGCTGGAAATCATGAATATCTAGCTTGGATGTGCTTAAAAAGTGAATCAAATCCAAGGATTAATAGTGAATATATACAAAATTTAGTAAAAGAAACTCTTTGAATTAAAGAGCTTCTTCATCTTTGTCGCCAGTTCTAATTCTCACAACAGAATCAATTGATGTGATGAAAATTTTTCCGTCACCTATCTCTCCAGTTTTCGCTGCTTCAGCAATCGCATCTATAACTGAATTAACTTTCTCGTCTTCTACGACGACTTCTACTTTGAGTTTCTGAAGGAATTCTACAGTAAATTCAGAACCTCTATATCTTTCAACTTGTCCTTTTTGTCTTCCAAAACCTCTGACTTCACTAACTGTCATTCCAACAATACCTGAGTTTACTAATGCAATTTTTACATCCTCCAGCTTAAATGGACGTATGATTGCTTCAATTTTCTTCATGATTAAAGATTGAATATTCTTATTTTAATTGTTTTTTGGAAAAACATCCAACATTGAAATATGAGAAAAACATTTAATATTAAGGCCTGCATTCGTTGCGTCTTCAATTAACAATTGGGAATTATCTTCAGAAATAATTACTGAACTATTTGATAATGCCTCCCACTGATCATTCTCAAAGTGTGTTTGAAGCCATAACATTCCAATTGCACTTTTTGGTTGAAGGGATTTATTTAAGTTGTTATCGATCGTTATTAAACAAATGTCCATTAATTTTTCTTTAACTAAACACATATAACTCCTTGGAACAGTATTATGATTGTTACTATTGATACAAAAATAAGATTTAATGCTTCCTGACTTAGTCAATTGTAATACTTAAGTTTGTTGATACTTTTGCGCATTTTGATCTTTTTATATAGTTTTTATATAGGTTTAGTAAATAAGTTCCACTAAAAATGAGTATAGCTAACTTAGACAATTCGACTGAAAGACCTCTATATGGTGAAAGAAATATTGAAGAATCAGAAATAATTTGTTTTGAGAATCCAAATAAGAAAAGAATTTATGAAATTTCTATCCAGTTACCTGAATTTACCTGTAAGTGCCCCTTTTCTGGTTATCCAGATTTTGCAAAGCTAAATATTATTTATCAACCTAATTTGAGAGTTTATGAGTTGAAGTCGTTAAAGCTTTATATTAATAATTTTAGGGATATAAAAATATCACATGAGGAAGTTGTTAATAGAATTATGGATGATTTATTGAATGAAGGCTCACCTCACTGGATACATTTAAATGCTGAATTTAACCCTAGAGGGAATGTTTCTATGCAATTAGATATTTTTAGTGGGCAGAAAAAAAATTAAAATTTTTGTATTTCTTCTGATAATTTAAAAAAATCTTTTTTAAAACCAACTAGGTTTTTATTGCTAAGTCCTCCAATGGATAACTTTTGTGATTCTTTATTTACAAGAATCCATAATTGTTTAGTGGGTATAAGACTTATTATTGTTCCAAAAATTATTAATATAAAGGAAAAGTAAATAAATGGTATAGAAGGATCATTTTTAATTATTAATCCACTGCTGGGGATTATTTTTTTCAGAGATACTTTTGAAGAGTTAATTTCTAAGGGATTGTCATTGATATAGAGATTATTCCCGGATAAATTTTCTATATTGGAAATTTTAAGTGGACCATTTTCATTATCTATTGTTAAAAGGAAATTTTTTTTAGTCTCTGATCCTAATTCAACTAAAACTCCCCAAACTTGATTACCGATTTCGGGAATCTCCTTTAATTGCAATTGGTAAAGGATATTATCTATTTCTAAAACAACATTTGATATTGCCCAATCAGCTTGATAAATAGTTAATCCTTTAAATCTGATTGGGTAATTAACTTTGGCGGTTTTTATTTCATTTAAATTTAGATCTTCAGAAGAAAAATTTAACTTTGAAATAAACTGTTTGGGTATACCGTCACTTTCTCGTTCTATAGCAAAATTGACTAATTTTACATTGGCTTTTGAGTTTGTGCTCTCATTAACAAGGTCCAAACTTTCTCCAGGCAGTAAATATTGTTCTTTTGATTGACTTGTAAAACTTCCATATGCTGAACCTATAAGTAAGAATATTAATCCGATATGTACAACTAAAGGACCGATTTTTCCAATTAAACCCCTTCTTGCAGAAATATGACTTTTAAATTTGTATGTTTTCCATCCTTTTTTTTTAAGTAATAAATCTATTATTGATATATAGTCTCTATCTTGATTGATTGTGTGAATTGAAGTTAATTGTAGTTTGCTAAATTTTTTTTCGCTCTTGTATTCAATCCATTTTAATGAAGCTTTTAATGAAGGGATTTGCCTCCTGAAACTACAAGCTGCTAGAGAAATGCAAAGAAGAATTAATGTAAATAAAAACCAAAAGCTTGTATAAATATGATCCAATTGAAGTTTTAAGACTTTTTCTCCATCTAAAAATCCAAAAATGGGAGCACTATCGAAATTATCAATATAGAATTTATTATTACTACCTTGAGGTATAAAAGTACCTATGCCACTTGTAATAGCTATGAAGATTATGAGTGAAATGGCGAATCTTAAACTTGATATTTTTAAAATTAGGTTCTTAAAAATAATCATTTAAATCAAATTTGAAAATAAATTTAATAATCCTAGGACAACTAAAAATATCCCACTCAAGGTCGGAATTATTTGACTAAATTTTCTAAGCTCTAAAAATTTTTTTAAGTTTTCCGCCGTGGCTCCCGCAATGATTAATGGAGTGACTTGGCCTATTCCAAAGAAAAATAAAAAAATAATTGAGATTATCGGGTTTTTAGCTTGCGATACCCAAGCCAGAAGAGTTGCTAAAACTGGAGTAATGCAAGGTGAAGAGGCTAGTCCAAAAGTAGTACCTATTGTAAAAGGTGCTATGAGTGATGGTATTTTGTCTTCTATTTTTTTTATATCAGGTCCATTGGGAAGCTGAAACTTTAGAATTCCTAATAAATTTAAACCCATTATTATTGCTATTAAGGCAACAAATGAAGTGTAATAAGATGGAATTTGCCCGTACATTTTACCTAAGAATCCACTAGCAGCCCCAAGTGCAACAAGCGAAAAAACGACTCCTCCTGAAAAACTAATAAGTTTAAATTTATTTTTCTCTGTTCCTCCAATATAAGCAATTGTGACTGGAAGTAATGATAATGAGCATGGACCAAGACTTGTTAAAAGTCCTGCGCTGAAAACCATAAATATAGTAAATAGACCAGGACTATTCAGACTATTCTGCATAAGCAGATTACCCTTTTGAGATAATTCTGAAATAATTAAATTAAATGATTCGATAACTTGACTTAAATCCTTTAAATTCTAACTAATTAAGAGTCTTTCGTGTACTAATCATACCTATGTATCCTGTTGATTCTAATGAACATCTTAGTAACATTCCTGCAATAAAAAAAGACGCGATTAATGAATTGCCACCATAACTAATGAAGGGTAATGGTAAGCCTGTAGTAGGCATTGAACCTGTTGCTACAGCAATATGTATTATTGACTGACCTGTCAACAATACACCACATCCGATAGCAACTAATTTTGTATAGTTGTTCCTGCACTTAAGACTAATTTGTAGGCATATATAAGAGAATACTGCTAAAAATCCTAAGAATAAAGTACACCCCAATAAACCAAATTCTTCCGCAAAAATGGCAAAAATAAAATCTGTATACATGAACGGTAGATACTGTAATTTTTGTATAGACAGTCCAAACCCTTGGCCAAATAGACCACCTGAACCTATGGCTAATAAACTCTGAACCAATTGAAATCCACTTTCTTGTTGATCTTTCCAGGGATTAATAAATGAAGAAACTCTAAGTTTTTGATATTCGTTATTAAGGATACTAATACATCCAGTGATGAATCCTAATGAAGCAAATGAGCAAAGAGAGCTAAGTTTTACCCCTCCACATAAACCCATTACCCAAAAAAGAATTCCAGTTAATGATGCAGTACTTAAATTAGGCTGCTTAAGTATTAATAAAATTAATAAACCAAAGGAGAATATTGAAATTAATTTTTTATCATTCTTTATAAGATTCCAATGAGCAAAAAGGTTAGAAGCTTCAAGAATTAGAAAGGGTTTTATTAATTCAGATGGTTGCAGACGTAAATTCCCTATTACTAGCCATCTTGAAGAGCCATTCACTGTAATTCCAGTAATATTAGTTAGAAATATTAAAAAAAATAAAATATAAAAAATAATTCTTGAAAACTTTAAAAGATTTCTAATGTTCGTATTAAGGACGAAATAAAAAAGACCAATGCCTGGAATTGTCCAAATAATTTGTTTTTTTAAGAAATAAGACCAATTTCCCATTTCTCTACTAGCCACCCACCAACTTGCCGATCCTAGGATGCATATTCCTAATATTGACCAAATTCCTACGAGGATAACGAGGATCTTTGCCTCATAAGGCCATATTTTCCAAGGCAAAGGAAAAATAGATTCTATTAAATTGCTTTTATTACTTTTTTTACAAGGACTATGGTTTTTTTTTCTTTTAGAAATTCTTTTATATTTTATTTTTTCTTGACTTATCTCCAATTTTTTTTTAGATGTATATGTACTATTGAGACGTTTAATTCAGATTTTGCCAAGTCTTTTATTAACGTTTTACAGTGTAAAACAATTAAAAAGATGACTTTTCATAAATTTTATTCTTGAAGAATAAAGTAAAAAATGGTCTATAGATTCATCATAAATCTTAAGAATTAATTTTTTATAAAAAAAAACTAGCTAAAAGGCACCTCTCCGTGATAGATTCCGTGAGTTTATATACTTACTTCAAACCATTCAGAGAGGGTTCTAAACTATGTTCACATCAGTGGACTCAAATAGAAAAAAACTTGAGCATCCCTCTAATGAGAATGTTCAATTTCCTCGATCCCTGAATAATTCGATCATCAAAGAAAGTAAATCTGGCATTGCCAATCAAATAGATAATTTGCTTTCTCAAAATGATGAATACACAAAATTACAATTAACAATTTTTGGAATTACTTTTATTGTTTCTATTTTATTAGCTTCAATAACTGGAATTTTTCTAGGATTTACTTTTGGTTTCAGTATTTTTATAGGTGCAATAGCCGGTATTTTTTACCTACGTTTGCTTGCCAAAAGTATAGGGAAACTTGGTAAAGAATCATCAGGTGTATCAAAATTGCAACTATTAGTTCCAGTTTGCCTCTTTATTTTTGCGAGCAAGCTAGGATCTTTGGATATTTTTCCTGCAATGATAGGTTTTTTCATTTATAAGCCTTCACTCATTCTTTATTTTTCACGTTCTTAAGTAAATTTTTTTATTCAAAACAAATGTTTTTTAATTCCTTGCTAACAAATTTTGCAGCATTAGAAGTTGGTCAACATCTTTATTGGCAAATTGGAAATATCAGACTACATGGGCAGGTATTTTTAACATCTTGGATTTTATTAGGAGCGTTATTAGTTTTTATTTCTTTAGGAACTAAAAAGATGGAAAATGATCCTAAAGGCCTTCAAAACTTGCTTGAGTTCCTCTGGGATTACATAAGAGATCTTGCTAGGACGCAAATAGGTGAAAAAGTTTATAGAGATTGGATGCCATTTATAGGTACTTTATTTTTATTCGTCTTTGTTAGTAATTGGGGAGGAGCTTTAATTCCTTGGAGATTGATTAAGTTACCAAGTGGAGAATTAGGAGCACCTACTGCTGATATCAATACAACTATAGCCTTGGCTTTATTGGTTTCACTTTCTTATTTCTATGCAGGTTTAAGCAATAAGGGTTGGAGATACTTCGAATACTATGTTCACCCAACTCCGATTATGCTTCCTTTCAAAATTCTAGAGGATTTTACCAAACCTTTATCACTCTCTTTCAGGCTATTTGGAAATATTTTGGCCGATGAACTTGTTGTTGGTGTTCTAGTCTTCTTAGTTCCACTAATTCTACCAATACCTGTTATGTTTCTAGGATTGTTTACTAGTGCAATTCAGGCATTGATTTTCGCAACTTTAGCTGCCTACTACATTGGAGAAGCTGTTGAAGAACATCATTAGCTGTCTTCCAATACATTCAGACGCTTTTACAAAGGGTCTGTAATCTGGCAAAATATTTAATCGCGTAGGTCTGAAAATATCAGACCCATTCTTAAATCAAAGGATGTCCAAGCGTGTATGACAAAAAAGATTTATCACAAGTATTAAGCTCTTTATTTCAAAATTATGGATTCGATTACTTCCGCTGCATCAGTTGTAGCTGCTGGTTTAGCAGTTGGTCTAGGTGCTATTGGCCCAGGTCTTGGACAAGGTAACGCAGCTCAAGGTGCTGTTGAGGGTATAGCCCGTCAACCAGAAGCTGAAGGTAAAATCAGAGGAACTCTTCTTTTATCATTCGCTTTCATGGAGTCATTAACAATTTATGGATTAGTTGTGGCTTTGGTACTACTTTTTGCGAATCCTTTTTCCTAAAAGTTAATATTGCTTTTACTCTTTATTAGCAATATTTAAATTTAATTTTTTAACTTCAACCGAATCATATGTTGGCCTTTAATTTTTTTGGTGCTACAGAAGGTGGATTATTTGATATAAATGCCACTTTGCCACTAATGGCGATACAAGTAGTTGCTCTAACTTACATATTAAATTCTCTCTTTTTTAAGCCTGTTGGTAATGTTGTTGAAAAAAGAGAAAAGTTTGTAAGTAATAATATTATTGAGGCCAAAAATAAGCTTTCAGAGGTTAAAAAATTAGAAGCTGATTTAATGACTCAGCTTCAAAGTGCTCGTTCAGAAGCTCAAAGAATTGTGGGCGAAGCTGAGAATGAGTCTGACAAGCTTTATAAAGAAGCACTAGAACTTGCTAACAATGAAGCAAATGCTTCAAAAGAAAAAGCAAGACTAGAAATTGAAAGTCAGACATCTGCTGCTCGTGATCAACTTTCTAAACAGGCTGATGATTTAAGCGAACTTATTGTTAATAGACTGATTCTAGAAAAATGAATTTAACTCTCTTAGCTACAGAAGGTTTTGGATTAAATTTCGATTTATTCGAAACTAATATCCTTAATTGGGCTGTAGTGGTTTTTGGCCTTTATAAATTTTTGCCTGGTTTTCTAGGTAAAATGCTTCAAAAAAGAAGAGAAGGAATTCTTCTTGAATTAAAAGATGCTGAAGATCGACTGCTCAATGCAACTCAAGCTTTAGAGAAGGCAAAGAAAGACTTATCTTTAGCAGAAGAAAAAGCTTCTCAAATAAAAGCAGATTCTCTCAAAAGATCTGAATCAATCAGAATGGAAAGTGAGAAAAAAGCAATCGAAGAGATGGCACGAATTAAACAAAGTGCAATTTCCGATGAGAGCTCTGAAGCCTCCAGAGCAATTTCTCAACTTCGAAAAGAAGCTGTTGAATTGGCAATTAAGAAAGCTTTAGATTCTCTACCAAATAGACTTGATAAAACAACACAAGAAAATTTGGTTACTCAATCAATTAACAATATTGAGGTGAATTAATGCCACTTTTAAATACAGTTACTACACCATATGCAGAGGCATTACTTCAAGTTGTAAATGAAAATTCGCAAACTGAAGAGATTGTTTCTGAGGTTAAACAACTTTTAGAATTATTAAATGATTCCCCTGAATTGGAGAAGACACTATCCTCTCCCATTTTAGAGACAGATGCTAAGAAGAAAATCATTATTGAAATTTTTTCAAATAAGGTAAATTCTTCTTTACTGAATTTCTTGAAATTATTAGCCGATAGGCAAAGAATTGGAATTATTACTTCTATTCTTGAAAGGTTTTTAGAGATTTATCGAGAAAATAGTAATATTGCTTTAGCAACTGTTACTTCAGCAGTCGAGCTTACCGATGAACAGAAAGGTTTAATTACCCAAAAGATCATCAATATAGCAGGAACTGAAAAATTAGAACTTGTAACTAAAATTGACCCATCTCTTATTGGTGGTTTCGTCGCCAGTGTAGGATCAAAAGTAATTGATGCTTCCCTTGCTTCACAAATTAGAAAACTTGGTTTGTCACTTTCCAAGTAACTTTTAAATCAACCTTAAATTCTTAAATCCATGGTATCTATACGCCCTGATGAAATCAGTTCAATCTTAAAACAACAAATAACTGATTATGACCAATCTGTAAGTGTTAGCAATGTAGGAACTGTTCTGCAAATCGGTGATGGCATTGCAAGAATATATGGCTTGGATCAGGTCATGGCTGGTGAATTATTAGAATTTGAGGATGGTACCGAAGGTATAGCTTTGAACCTTGAAGATGATAATGTTGGTGCTGTTTTAATGGGTGAGGCACTTGGCGTTCAAGAAGGAAGTAACGTTAAGTCAACAGGTAAAATCGCATCTGTTCCAGTGGGTGAGGCAATGCAGGGGAGAGTTGTTAACCCTTTAGGACAACCAATAGATGGAAAAGGGGAAATCCCGACTAGTGATACTAGATTGATCGAAGAAATGGCTCCTGGAATAATTAAAAGAAGATCAGTACATGAACCAATGCAAACAGGTATCACATCTATTGATGCAATGATTCCTGTGGGAAGAGGTCAAAGAGAATTAATTATTGGTGATAGACAAACTGGAAAATCTGCTATTGCTATTGACACAATAATCAACCAAAAAGGTCAAGATGTTGTTTGTGTTTATGTGGCTATTGGTCAGAAGTCAGCATCTGTAGCAAATGTGGTTGAGGTTTTAAGAGAAAAAGGAGCTTTAGATTACACCATTGTTGTTAGTGCAGGAGCCTCTGAAGCCGCAGCTCTACAATACTTGGCACCTTATACCGGTGCAGCAATTGCTGAGCACTTTATGTACCAAGGCAAAGCAACACTAGTTATTTATGATGATTTAACAAAACAAGCTCAAGCTTATAGACAAATGTCTCTCCTTTTGAGAAGACCACCAGGAAGAGAAGCTTATCCAGGAGATGTTTTTTATTGTCATAGTAGATTACTTGAAAGGGCAGCAAAATTATCTGATGATATGGGTGGGGGTTCAATGACAGCCCTTCCAATTATTGAAACTCAAGCAGGTGACGTTTCTGCTTACATTCCAACTAATGTTATTTCAATTACAGATGGACAAATATTCTTGAGTGCAGATTTATTTAACTCAGGATTAAGACCAGCTATTAATGTTGGTATTTCTGTTAGCCGCGTTGGAGGAGCTGCTCAAACAAAGGCAATTAAGAAAATTGCTGGAACTCTTAAATTAGAATTAGCTCAATTTGATGAATTAGCAGCATTCTCTCAATTCGCTTCTGATCTTGATGAGGCGACTCAACAACAATTAGAAAGAGGGAAAAGATTAAGAGAGTTACTAAAACAAGCACAATTCTCACCATTAAATCTTGCTGAACAAGTTGCTGTTGTTTATGCAGGAGTTAAGGGCCTTATTGATGAAGTTCCAGTGGAAGATGTAACTAAATTTGCTGCTGAACTAAGAGAATATCTTAAGTTAAACAAAGCAGAATTTATTGAGGAGATTCTTAAAGAGAAAAAATTGAATGATGGCTTAGAAGCAACACTCAAAGAGGTGATTAATGAAGTTAAATCTTCAATGCTTTCTAAAGTTTAAATTTATTTAAGGAAACATAATGGCAAATCTTAAAGAAATTAGAGATCGAATAGTTTCTGTTAAAAATACACGAAAAATAACAGAAGCTATGAGATTAGTGGCAGCTGCAAAAGTTAGGAGGGCACAAGATCAAGTTCTTAAGAGTAGGCCTTTTGCAGATAAACTTGCTCGGGTTTTAGAAAATATTCAATCTAGAGTTCAGTTTGAAGCTGTAGATTCTCCTCTTCTATCAAAAAGAGATGTAAAAACAATTTCTTTGGTATGCATAACTGCTGATAGAGGATTATGTGGAGGATACAATACCAACATAATAAAGAAGGTGGAAATTAGGTATGCAGAGCTGATTAAACAAGGTTATGAACCAAATTTGATCTTAGTTGGTAAAAAGGCAATAGGTTATTTCCAAAATAGGAAAGATAGATACACAATTAAAAGCACATTTAAAGAGCTGGAACAGGTACCAACTGTAACAGATTCTGATGGGATAACTAGTGAAGTCTTAGCTGAATTTCTTTCAGAAAATTCTGATAGGGTAGAGATTATATATACTAAATTCATTACTTTAGTCAGTTGTGCGCCTGTAGTTCAAACATTGTTGCCACTAGACCCTCAAGGCATTGCAGATGAAAATGATGAAATTTTTCGATTGACTACAAAAGATAGTAAGTTACTTGTTGAAAAATCAAATATTGAAAAAAGTGACTCAGAGAAGTTACCATCAGATATAGTTTTTGAACAAAGTCCTGATCAACTATTAGATTCGTTATTACCATTATATTTACAGAATCAGGTACTAAGAGCTCTTCAAGAGTCGGCAGCTTCAGAACTCGCTTGTAGGATGACTGCTATGAATAATGCGAGTGATAATGCTAAAGAATTAGCAAGTACTTTGAACCTAACCTATAACAAAGCCAGACAAGCAGCTATTACTCAAGAAATTTTAGAAGTTGTAGGAGGTTCAGCAGTTTAGCAATAAGATTTAGGATATGCCTGAATACAATATTAAAGTTCAATTTGAGCAAAAGACTTTTAGTTTTTTATGTTCTGAAGATCAAGATATTATTTCAGCGGCAAAAATGAATGGAATAGATTTACCAAGTAGTTGTTGTTCAGGAGTTTGTACAGATTGTGCATCCATGATATTGGAAGGATCTGTAGATCAACAAGATGCTATGGGATTAAATGATGATTTAAGGGAAAAGGGCTTTGCACTTTTGTGTGTGGCATATCCCAAGTCAGATTTGAATATTGTTATTGGTAAAGAAGTTGAAGATGATTTATATAATGATCAATTTGGTAAATATCAAAAATGAAATTAAGTTCAGTTGATTATTATTTAGATTGGCCAGTTTCAATAAAATTAAAAAATTTAAGGGAATTTATCATTGCAAATTTAGAAAAAAAAGGTGATTTAATTCGATGGTCAATTGTTGATATTCAAAATTCTATTGACTCTTTTGGAACAAAAAAACTTAAAATTAAAGCTGTCTTAGCTAATTAAAAAATATAAATTGAAATATTTTCAATAATGGAAAATTCACCAACAATATTCATTGTTCCAACTGGTATTGGTTGCGAAGTGGGAGGTTTTGCAGGGGATGCACTTCCTACCGCTAAATTATTAGCATCGGCAAGTGGATGTTTAATTACTCATCCAAATGTTATGAATGGCGGTACTCTTTCTGAAAAAGATAAAAATATTTTTTATGTTGAGGGTTATAGTTTAGATCGACTTGCTAAAGGAGAAATCGCTTTAAAAAGGGTAAAGCAACAGAAAATTGGGATAATTTTTGATTCAGCCATCGAAAAAGAAATATTAGTAAGACATTTACAAGTTGCTGATGCATGTGTTTCTACTTTAGGGATTAATGTTCATTCTTATGTGATTACAAAAAAGCCATTAAACATAGTTCTTGATTCTGATTCTTCAAAAATCAGTGGTGGCACAATCGAAAATCCTGATACTCTTATTGATGCTGGAAAATGTTTAATAGAAAAAGGAGTTACAGCAATAGCAATTGTGGCAAAATTTCCAGATGATCCAGATTCTTTAGAAACAAATATCTATCGAGAGGGGAAAGGGGTTGATCCTATTGCTGGAGTAGAAGCAGTTATAAGTCATTTAATAAGCAAATTTTTAAAAGTTCCCTGTGCTCACGCACCTGCTTTAAATCCAATTGAATTGAATGAAAACTTAGATCCTCGTGCAGCTGCAGAAGAAATAGGATACACATTTTTACCATCAGTACTGATTGGGTTAAGCAATGCACCTGACATTGTTGAATTGCCTGCTAAAAATGAATCAATCTCACTACACCCTGATCAGATTGAATCTATTGTTGTTCCTAATGGTGCATTAGGTGGAGAAGCAGTACTAGCAGGGATTGAAAAAGGTTTAAATATTATCTCTGTAAAAAATCAAAATACATTAAAAGTGACAAATGAGTTTTATGATTATCCCAATCTTTTTGAAGTGGAAAATTATTTAGAAGCTGCAGGCATAATTCTTGCTATTAAAAAAGGTATCAACCTTGGTTCAGTAAAACGGCCTTTAAAAAAAATCCAACAGTGTTTTTATAGTGTTTAATAAGATATTGCTATGGGAACTCTCCAGTCACTTCCTAATGATTGACTGCTTAGTTTTAGGATTGGAGGAGCCTGTTTTCTTTTAAATTCCGCTTTTTTTATTAGTGAGATAATTTTTAAAATTAAATCTTTTTTATAACCATCTTCTTCTAGTTGTAGTAAATCTTTTTTCTCTTCAATAATTCCTTTGAGAATATTATCTAAAATGGAATAAGGTGGGAGAGAATCAGTATCTAATTGATCAGGACCTAATTCGGCACTTGGAGCTTTCGTACGTATATTTTCTCCAATTAAATCTTTACTAGTATCTAACATATATGATTTTCTATGATTAATTGAATCTTCGCTATCAAGCCAATTGCATAATTTAAAAACATAAGTTTTATATAAATCTCCAATTACCGATAATCCCCCATTCATATCACCATAAAGTGTGCAATATCCTACAGCTAGCTCTGATTTATTTCCTGTTGAAAGTAATAAATGCTTTTCTTGATTTGCTAAAGCCATCAGAAGTGTTCCTCTGATTCTTGATTGAATATTTTGATTTGTTATTTCAGCCATCTCGAAAGATATGGTATTTATAAAAGATTCTTCAAAAGAGCTCATCAAATTTTCAATTGGGATGCTATTGAAATTTATTTTTAATCTTCTTGCTAAATCTTTCGCATCACTCTTTGAATGAGATGAGCTCCATTTAGAGGGCATTGAGACGCAATAAATATTATTACTGCCAAGAGCAGCTGTCGCAATTGCTGAAACTAGTGCTGAATCAATGCCACCACTTAGTCCAATTAAAGCTGTTTTAAAACCGCATTTTTGAGCATAATCTCTAACACCAAGGACTAATGCATCAAAAATTGATGACATCTCAGACTTTTCAAATTTATTTTTTTGAGGTTTTGTTTGCTCAATTTCCCAACTGGAGAGGTCTTCTGAAAAAGATTTTAATTGCTTAATTTTAGATCCGTTCTTATCAAGAATAAAACTATTTCCATCAAAAATTAAATTATCATTTGCTCCAATCTGGTTTACATATATCAGCGGTACTTGAAGATATTGAGCAGCAAAACTGGAAACTTTGGATCTTAGCTCTAACTTTTTAAAGGTATATGGGGAGGCCGATAAGTTAACTAAAATATCAACTTTTTTTTTCTTTAAATCAAAAATAGGATTCTTTTTATGAATTCCTCTACCTTCTATATTTTTGTTGACCCATAAATCCTCACATATAGTAAAGCCAAGTCGCCAAGTTTTATTATTAATTTCTTTTGTTAGTACGGAAACTTTTTCTTCAGATCTAAAGTATCTTTTCTCATCAAATACTTCATAGGTGGGAAGAATAATTTTACGAGCAATTATTTTCCACTCACCGCGCTCAAGCAATGCAATAGAATTATAAAGATTTGGGAAAAAAGAATCATTTATTATCTCAGCTATCCCTACTGTGATACTCAAGTTTCCATATTTTTTATTAATATTTAAGGCTAATTGGTCAAGAATTTGATATTGATTTTTGATTAAATTTTTTTTAAGAAGTAGGTCGTTCGCTGGATATCCCCATAGTGATAATTCTGGAGTGAGCACTAAATCAGCAGAAGTTGAGCTAGCTTTCGAAGCAGTACAAAGTATTTTTTTTGCATTACCCTCTAAATCACCAACAACTGGATTAATTTGAGCAAGTAAAAACTTCATTCAACTAATTTAGTGGATTCATATAAATTATTCTCTTTAACAATATCGATTAATGAAGTTGGTAAATTAGAATAATTAAAGTTTGACCTGAGCTTAGAACTTGAAATGTTTGGGATTTTTATGGTTGAAATCTTAAATTTCACTTTATAAGTTTCTAACATTTTAAGAGTATTTGATTCAACAGGATATCCCTCTCTTAAAATTACTAAAAAACTAACCTCATCAGTAATTTTATCAAAATTTTTCCAGAAGAAAATATCTTTAATTAAATCGCTCCCAATAACAAAATCTAAATTATTTAATTCATAAATTCTTTTACATTTTTTAATTGACTCTACTGCCCATTGGCTACTAACACTTTGATTAAATAAAATTTTAGGATTATCTAAATCTTCAATAAGGGTTTTTAATAAATGGCTACGAATTGAGAGATCCTCTTTGTGATTTTTGTTGGGGTTGTTACTAACATAACCAATTGTAAAAGCATATATTTTGGATAATTCTTCAAGTATTTTTTTATGTCCAATGGTAGGTGGATCTGCGCTGGTACCAAATAATGCAATGCTTTTTCCCATTTAAGTTTTAAGGCAGAATGCTAACAAATTTATTATTTAAATTTCTATTTGAAAAATATATATTTATGTGGTTAAAAATATCTGGGTCATTAAAAGTCATATTTTGGATCATAATAGCTGGTTCTATAAAAGAAGCTTTGCTTCTTATAAATATCTCTTTTGCTGCTAATTTCCCTAGGGTTCTTGTAGAATATACTGCGATTGCTGCTTGAATAATTGCTATGGGTCCATAGGGTAATAATGAGAGCCCATTAGTGAAAGGTGCCGATAATAAAATTACTTTTTTAATAAGGTTGAAAGAGGAATTGAAGCCGACTTGAGTGACTCCCAAGTATAAATTATTAATGGATATATTTTTAAATATTTTTCTTGCAGATTTACCTTTCAACTTTAAGCCGTAAATCTTACTTAATTCGCTAATCAATGCAGTATCAAGAGCGAAACTACCAGCAACATCAAATAAAATAAAAGGATTAAGAGCTACTGCGGATGCCTTTATAGTCGAAAATTTACCAATAGTTGATTGAGCTAATTTCTGCCTTCTTTTCAATCTTTGCTCTTTTATCTGCAAAAACAATTTGTCAGCTAGTTGAAGTGAATTAAGTGTTAAAAATATCTCACCATATTGATTTATTATTTTTGTTAGATAATTTTTAATGTTTATTCCATTATTAATAATTATTGGAATATTTAAGTCTTTTGGAAGCTTAGATTTGATATTTTCCTTAATTTCTTTTAAGTCACTTTTATTAAAAAGATCAATTTTATTCAAAATTATAATTATTTTTTTCCCATCTTTAATTAAGGAGCTAATTTTTTTTAATTCATTTCTATTTACATCTCCCGAAACTATAAATAAAATAAGATCTGAATGATTTATGTAAGAGTAAACTGTATCTGGGGATTTAATATTGCAGCAATCAAATCCTGGAGAATCTATCAACTCTACACTGCTGAGTGTTTGATCTTGAAGGGGCCACGGTTCAACTTGTATTTCTCTTGTGGTCCCATTGATAATATTTGTTTTGAATATATTTTTTTTTAGTAAAGAATTTAAAACAGAAGATTTTCCTACGCCTGATTTACCATATACGCCAATTCTTATTTTTTTTTCTTTGAGCCTAACAAGTTGTTGATTAAAAGAAATTATTTCTCTATTAAAAAAACTTTTTTCATAGTTGGTAAGATCAATAGTCTCCCACCAATTTTTTAAATGTAAATAATTTTTATTAATTTTCAATTGTTTCATGACTTATTTCTTCCACCAACCAGCTATTACAGATAACACAGCTTCTGCACCAATAATCCCCACGAATCCCCCAAATTCATCTACTACTACTTTTACTCCATTATGATTCTTGTCAAATCTTGTTAATAATTGATCTGCCTTAATCATTTCGGGAATGTAGTCAACAGGTTCGCAAATTTCTGATAAAGATTTTTTATTCTCCCCATTAATTAATTCTACTAACATTTTTTCACGCTTAACTACACCTTGTATTTTGTCAACTTTATCTCCCAAAATAACCCACCATGGAGATTTATCAGACATTATAAGTTTTGAAATTTCATCAAGATTGGAAGACCCATCAAGACAAGGTGCTGATACTCTGGGGATCATTAAGTCTTTAGCTTTTAAGTCATTTAATTGGAAAACCTTAAATATCATTGCTGCCTCATCAGCTTCTATTAAACCTTTTTGACTCCCAATTTTTGCCATTTGTCTAATTTCCTCTTCATCAGTTGAAATTTCATTTTCTGCAGTAATAACTGGAAAGATTTGTTCGATTAATATTAAGAATGGCCTCATTAAGATATTTAATATTCTCAAGATAGGAACGGATAATAAAGCTATTTGAACTGAAAATCTTGTACCAAGAGCTTTCGGAAGAACTTCTCCTACTAAAACAACTAATATATAAAAAACAATTGAAAATAAGGTTAAGCCATAACTACTATTAATTACCAATGCTCCGTATACGCCTAAAATAAGACTTCCAATTATGTTAAATCCATTATTTGTAATAGTAATTACAGTTAGTGTCCTTCCAAGGTGTTTTCTGAGTTTAAGTAGTTGATTGGCAGAACTTTTTGGCTTTTGTTTTGAGGCTATTTCTAAAATTCTAATTGAATTCACAGCTAAAAAAGCCGCCTCTACTCCCGAACAACATGCTGACCCAATTAAAATTATTATTATAAGTAAAATTAAGGCGTAAACACTTGGTTCCATTAAAATAGATTAGGTACTAAATCTGTTTTAATTCATTCTTCCATTTTTTTCTAAAACACGCCAATACTCAATTTATGTTTAAACCCGACAATAAAGTTTTTGAAGAAAGAAGAGAAAGTTTCCTAAATAAATTAGGGGGAAAAGCTGCTATTGTCCCGGGGGCTAATCTTGTAAAGCATCATGCCGATTGTGAATATCCTTTTAGACAAGATAGTAATTTTTGGTATTTAACCGGTTTCGATGAGCCAGATGCAATCGCTCTTTTCCTATCGCATAAGCCAAAGGGAGAGAGATTTATTATGTTTGTTGCTCCTAAAGATGTTATAAGCGAAGTCTGGCATGGCTTTAGATGGGGTTTAGAAGGCGCTGAAAAAGAGTTTAATGCGGATAAGGCTCACTCAATAAATGAATTAAGAGATTTACTCCCAGCTTACATAAATGGTTCTGATGAACTTGTTTTTTCAATTGGTAAGCATCCATTAATTGAGAAATTAGTACTTGAGATATTTTCACAACAACTTGACAATCGCTCAAGATTAGGTTTTGGTGCAAATTCTATAAAATCTCCAGCAATTTATTTAAATGAGATGAGATTAATTAAAAGTGAATTTGAAATTAAGAGAATTAGAGAGGCTGTACAAATTTCAGCCGAAGCTCATGAACTAGTTAGAGAATCTATCTCATCAAAGATAAATGAAAGACAAATTCAGGGTCTTCTAGAGGGATTCTTTTTGGAAAAAGGGGCGAGAGGACCAGCTTATAACTCTATTGTTGCTTCAGGAGATAATGCATGTATTTTGCATTACACTTCAAATAACTCGCCTTTGAAGAAGGGAGATTTATTGTTGGTTGATGCTGGCTGCTCACTAACCGATTATTACAATGGAGACATAACAAGAACTTTTCCAATAGGTGGTAAATTTTCTAATGAGCAAAAAGTTATCTATGAAATTGTATTGAGTGCTCAGAAAAATGCAATTAAAAGTGCCATAAAGGGATCTAATTCTAGTGCTGTTCATAATGTTGCTTTAACAATTTTGATAGAAGGATTAAAAGAAATTGGTTTATTGTCTGGCAGTACTGAGGAGATAATTGAGAATCAATCTTATAAACATCTTTATATGCATAGAACTGGACATTGGCTAGGCTTAGATGTTCATGATGTTGGTGCATACAGAATGGGAGACTATGAAGTACCATTACAAAATGGAATGATTCTTACGGTAGAACCTGGAATCTATATAAGTGATAGGATCCCAGTCCCTGAGGGACAACCCCTTATAGACGAGAAATGGAAAGGCATAGGGATAAGAATAGAAGATGATGTTCTGGTCACAGATACAAAACCAGAAGTGTTAAGTATTGCTGCACTAAAAGAAATTTCTGATTTAGAATTTTAAGATTTGACTTATCTAGTCAATAGATTTATTTTTCTATAAGGTTAAAGCTCAAAAATGAATAAGTCCGATTCATATGATTCTAAACTTTCTCAAGCAAGAGGCTTAGCTAGTCAACTTGGCATGTTCGCAGAAGAAAACGATATCCCTAAAGATCTTTGGGATTCATTGGAAGCGACTATTTATGACTTTTATGAAGTTTCTCATGATAGATAAAAATCTTATTTAGAAGGTATCCATAACTAAAATCAAGAAATTCTGAATAAATTAATCAAAATGTGACCATAAACTGATAAATTATTTATTGAACATAAATAAGTGAATGAACTCATCAGATAAGTTAAATCAAAATTCAACAGAAAAAAAGGAAAAAAACAGTGATCCCCAAAACTCTAACAATCCTTCTCCTAATTCTGGAATGATGGGTGCTACAGCTGTATTAGCAGCTGCAAAAATTGATGAAGATGGTGTACCTACTGGTTACACCCCTAAACCCGACGAGGGAAGGTTTATAATTAAAGTATTGTGGTTACCTGATAATGTAGCTTTAGCAGTCGATCAAATAGTAGGTGGAGGCCCAAGCCCTCTCACTGCTTATTATTTTTGGCCAAGAGATGATGCTTGGGAAAAATTAAAAAGTGAACTAGAGTATAAAGGTTGGATTACAGATAACGAAAGAGTAGAAATATTGAATAAAGCTACAGAAGTAATAAATTATTGGCAAGAAGAAGGTAAAACAAAAAAACTAGAAGAAGCCAAATTAAAGTTTCCCGAAGTAACTTTTTGTGGAACCGCTTAAATATTAGTTCTTTGCAGCTTGAATCCTAGCCTCAGCCTTCGTAACCTCTTTCAAGGCTTTAATTTTCTCTGGATTTTTTGCATTTTCAGAAAATTTGCTAATTGCTAATTTTGCTTTTTGAAGATCTTGTTCAGCATTTTGAACATTAATCTCAGAGCCAATTTCAGCATTGTTTACTAAAACTATGACTTCATCTGATTCAATTTCAGCGAAGCCTCCCATTAGAGCTATTGATTTCCACTGGGAATTCATTCTTAGCCTTAAAACGCCAATATCTATAGCAGTAACTAAAGAGATGTGTCCTGGCAGTATACCAAGTTGACCAGTAGTACTAGGAAGGATTACTTCTTCAGCTTCGCCTTGATAAACATTTTTATTAGGAGCTAAAACTTTTAGAGAAATTGCCATTAATTTAAAATTATTGAAGGTTAAATATATATTCAGATATTTATTTTTCTGATTTTATTTTTTCAGCCTTTGCTTTAACTTCATCAATATTACCAACTAAGTAAAATGCCTGTTCTGGTAAATTATCCAATTCACCTGACAAAATCATATTGAAACCAGCAATGGTATCTTCTAATTTTACATATTTACCAGACATTCCTGTAAATATTTCTGCTACAAAGAAAGGTTGTGAAAGAAATTTTTCAATTTTTCTGGCCCTATCTACTGTTAATCTGTCTTCTTCAGAAAGCTCATCTAAACCAAGAATTGCGATAATATCTTGAAGTTCTTTGTATCTTTGTAAAGTTGATTGGACAGCTCTGGCTGTTTTGTAATGCTCATCCCCAACAACTGATGGTTGTAGCATAGTGCTTGTTGAGTCTAATGGATCAACTGCTGGATAAATTCCTTTAGCGGCGAGAGCTCTAGCAAGCACTGTAGTAGCATCTAAATGGGCAAAGGTTGTAGCTGGAGCAGGATCTGTAAGATCATCAGCAGGTACGTAAACAGCTTGGATAGATGTTATTGAACCTTCTAATGTAGATGTAATTCTTTCTTGCAATTCACCAACATCAGTTCCCAGAGTTGGTTGGTATCCAACAGCTGAAGGCATTCTTCCAAGTAATGCAGATACTTCAGAGCCGGCCTGAACAAATCTAAAAATGTTATCAACAAAAAGTAGGACGTCTTGTTTATTTACATCTCTAAAATGTTCAGCCATTGTAAGTGCTGATAAGCCTACTCTCATTCTCGCACCAGGTGGCTCATTCATCTGTCCAAAACATAAGGCAACTTTTGATTGAGTTAAATCATCTGCATTGATAACTCCTGATTCTTTAAATTCTTCATATAAATCGTTCCCTTCTCTAGTTCTTTCCCCTACACCGCCAAAAACAGAAACTCCACCATGTTCCTTAGCGATATTATTAATTAATTCTTGAATAAGAACCGTCTTCCCAACACCAGCACCTCCAAATAATCCAACTTTTCCTCCTTGTCTATAAGGAGCTAAAAGGTCGATAACTTTAATTCCAGTTTCAAAAACTTTTGGCTTAGTTTCTAGATCAGTTAACTTTGGGGCAGATCTATGAATTGGAGCAGTATCTTTAGTATTTACTGGACCTTGTTCATCTACTGGTTCTCCTAAAACATTAAAAATTCTTCCTAAAGTTGCTTCTCCTACAGGTACAGATATTGGCGCGCCTGTGTCGATTGCTTCCATGCCCCTTACAAGGCCGTCTGTGCCACTCATTGCCACTGCTCTTACTCTATGGTCGCCAAGGAGTTGTTGGACCTCTGCGGTGAGCGCGATATCTTGTCCGGCAGGATTTTTAGCTTCAATTCTTAGGGCATTTAATATTTTGGGCAATTTACCAGCTGGAAATTCTACATCTAGAACTGGGCCTATTACCTGACGTACCACGCCTTTTGTTTGTGAAGATGTTGATGGAGTTGCTACCATTTTTTATTGATTGGTGATAAATAGCTGAGTTTAAACAGCTCATAATGCGAAAATACTACCACCTCATGGGTAGATTCGTTAAATGGGTTCGGCCACCCGCACAGTTTAAGTATGGTTTAATTGCCGCTTTGCAGATTATGTTGTTGATGATACGGATGGAGAACTTCTCTTTCCACTTTTATGACGCAAAGCGTCTCAATCATGATCCTCCATTAATCTATGGCAGCTGTTTCACTTACAGTCTCTACAGTAAAACCACTGGGAGATAGAATATTTATTAAAGTTTCCGCATCTGAGGAAAAAACTGCTGGGGGCATACTTTTGCCTGATTCAGCTAAAGAAAAACCACAGGTTGGAGAAGTTGCTCAGGTAGGCCCTGGCAAACTTAATGACGATGGTTCTCGACAAACTCCAGAAGTGAGTATTGGCGATAAAGTTTTGTACAGCAAATATGCTGGAACAGACATCAAATTGGGAGGAGATGAATATGTCTTGCTCTCAGAAAAGGATATCTTAGCTGTAGTAAGCTAAAATATTTGTTTCAAAAATTATTAAAACTTATTATTAAATTACTGCCTAAACATGGCTAAAAGAATTATTTACAATGAGCAAGCTCGAAGAGCGCTCGAGAGAGGAATTGATATCCTTGCTGAGTCTGTGGCTGTAACGCTTGGACCAAAAGGAAGAAATGTTGTACTTGAGAAAAAATTTGGTGCTCCACAAATTATCAATGATGGTGTCACAATCGCCAAAGAGATCGAATTAGAGGACCACATTGAAAACACAGGGGTTGCTTTAATCAGACAAGCTGCATCAAAAACTAATGACGCAGCTGGAGATGGCACTACCACAGCCACTGTTTTAGCTCATGCAATGGTTAAAGCAGGTTTGAGAAACGTCGCTGCTGGAGCCAATGCAATTACCTTGAAAAAAGGAATTGATAAAGCGACTGAATTTCTAGTTGGTAAAATCCAGGAGAATTCTAAACCTATTATTGATAGCAATGCTATAGCTCAATGTGGAACTATTGCTGCTGGAAACGACGAAGAAGTTGGCCAAATGATTGCCAATGCTATGGATAAAGTTGGTAAAGAAGGTGTTATTTCCTTAGAAGAAGGAAAATCAATGACTACTGAATTAGAAGTTACTGAAGGGATGCGCTTTGATAAAGGCTATATTTCACCTTACTTCGCAACAGATACTGAGAGAATGGAGGCTGTTTTAGATGAACCATATATCCTTCTGACTGATAAAAAAATTGCCTTAGTGCAAGATTTAGTTCCCGTTTTGGAACAAATAGCTAAAACTGGTAAACCACTTGTCATTATTGCAGAAGATATAGAAAAAGAGGCTTTAGCAACTCTTGTTGTTAATAGATTACGAGGTGTGTTAAATGTTGCTGCTGTAAAAGCTCCTGGATTTGGTGATAGAAGAAAAGCCATGCTTGAAGATATGGCTGTTTTAACAAATGGACAACTTATCACAGAAGATGCAGGCTTGAAATTAGAGAATGCTACCTTAGATATGCTTGGAACTGGTAGAAGAATAACTATCAACAAGGAAACCACAACTATTGTAGCTGAAGGTAATGAGCAAGCAGTTAAAGCTAGATGTGATCAAATTAAGAAGCAAATGGATGAAACAGATTCTTCATACGATAAAGAAAAGCTTCAAGAACGTCTAGCTAAATTAGCTGGAGGTGTAGCAGTGATTAAGGTTGGGGCTGCTACTGAAACTGAGATGAAGGATAAAAAACTTCGTCTTGAGGATGCTATTAATGCAACAAAAGCAGCTGTTGAAGAAGGAATTGTCCCTGGAGGAGGAACAACTCTAGCTCATTTATCTCCTATTCTTAAAGAATGGGCTGATAAAAATTTAGAAGGAGAGGAATTAATTGGAGCTAACATTGTGGAAGCTTCACTTACCGCTCCTCTTATGAGAATTGCTGAGAATGCAGGCTCTAATGGAGCTGTGATCGCTGAAAATGTAAAAAATAAACCATTTAACGATGGATTTAACGCTGCTACTGGAGAATATGTAGATATGTCCTCTGCTGGTATAGTTGATCCTGCAAAAGTTACACGTTCAGGATTACAAAATGCAGCTTCAATAGCAGGAATGGTTCTAACCACCGAATGCATAGTTGCAGATTTACCTGAGAAAAAAGATACTGCTACTCCAGCAGGCTCTCCTGGTATGGGTGGTGACTTCGATTATTAACTAAACAATAATTATTTAATTAAGTTTTTAAATGGGATCATTCAAATTGGTCCCTTTTTTATTCAAATTTTATGAAATCCAACCAGCGCTGAGAATAATTGCGAGAGATAAAAATATCACTAAAAAAGTCCAAGTTATTTTATTTAGAGAGGCTTCTGCACTACTAGCGCTGTTGAACATAGAGCTTCCACTTGCAGCTATTCCTCCCATTCCATCCCCCTTTGGACTATGAAGTAAAACTAAGAGAATGAGAAGAACTCCAGTAAATACCCATACCCAACTAATAGTTTGAATCATTGCTTAAAAGACTTTTATTAACTTTAAACGTGTTGAACCACCTTATTATAACCTTTTAATTCAATTTCTTGAATAAGTGATTTACCTGTCATCTCTCTTGGTATTGGGAGATTTAATAATTGCAATAAAGTGGGAGCAATATCTGCTAAGCCGGCATCATCTCTTAAATTAATTTCATTTCCCATATTTGGGATTTTTCTTTTTTCACCTTCAATCAAAATCAATGGAACTTTATTTATTGTGTGTGCTGTCCATGGTTCTCCTTCAGGTCCTTTCATTACCTCTGCGTTACCATGATCGGCTGTAATAAGCATGCTGCCACCCATTTCTCCCGTAGCATTAACTATTTGACCTATACATTTATCTACTTTTTCTATGGCTTTAATTGTTGCATCCATGTTTCCTGTATGACCAACCATATCAGGGTTGGCAAAATTGATTACTACAAAAGCATAATTTCCACTTTTAATTGCTTTAGAGCAACTAATAGTTAATTCCTCAGCAGACATTTCAGGTTCCATATCATAAGTTGCGACTCTTGGAGATGGAATCAAATGTCTCTCTTCTCCAGGTAAAGGAATTTCAACTCCTCCATTGAAAAAGTATGTTACGTGAGGATATTTTTCTGTTTCCGCGGTCCTGTATTGCTTCAGTCCGTTTTCTGAAACTATTTGGCCTATAAAATTATTGAGTGATTCAGGAGGAAATGCAACTTTAACGGGAAATTTCTGATCATATTGAGTAAAAGTGACAAAATTTAGATTTGGATAATTTTTTCTTTCAAAGTCTGAGAATTCTTGGATTGAGAGGGATTTTACTATTTGTCTTGCTCTGTCTGGACGAAAGTTAAAGCAAATCAAACTATCCCCATCTTTAAGATAGTTTTCAGACATTCGTATGGGCTCTATAAATTCATCGGTTATGTTTTTGGCATAATTTTTTTCTATGTAATCCTGAGGAGAAATATTTGTTATTTGAATATCTGGATCAGTCAAATTAGCATATGCTTTTTCTGTTCTATCCCATAAAAGATTTCTATCCATTATCCAGTATCTTCCGCATATGGAAGCTATTTCGCCTGTATTAAATTTTTTTATACATGATTCTATTTGATTTACATATTTAGAGGCACTTTTTGCAGGAGTATCTCTCCCATCGGTAATAATATGGATTGCAACTTTTTTGATTTCATTATCAGATGCCCATTTTATTAAACCTAATAAATGATCAATATGACTATGTACTCCTCCATCAGAACATAATCCAGTGATATGCAAAGTAGAATTATTTTTCTTTAATGAATCAGCCATCTCTTTTAACTCATTAACTAAGCCTAACTGATTATTTTTTACAATATTTGAAATCCTTACAAGTTCTTGTTGTATTATTCTTCCAGAACCAATGGTAAGATGCCCTACTTCTGAATTGCCCATTTGACCATCTGGGAGTCCTACATCAGATCCACTAGCACTTATTAGGGTGTGGGGATAAGCATGCCACAATGAGTCCATAATTGGTGTACTGGCACGTTCTATGGCATTATCTATTTTTTCTTTTCGATATCCCCATCCGTCTAGTATTGCAAGAACTACAGGGCTCTGAGGAACACTTAATCTTTTTATATTTTTGCTGCTAATCTTTGACATATTTAGATCAAATTCATTTTTAACTGATCCAACCTTAAATTTAGCTCTAAACGTTACTCTTTAACAATTTATATTTAACATAGTTAGCTTTTGCTAATTTATGAAAATATTAGACGACTTTTATTTATTAATAAATCATGTCCAAGAAAACAAAAAAGATCGTAATACTTACTGAAGTTGAGCTTAGAAAGACTATTTCACGTTTAACGTCCGAAATTATCGAAAAAGTAACAAAACTGGATAACCTTCTATTGGTTGGCATTCCGACTAGAGGAATTGAGCTGACTAAAGTACTAGAACAGGAATTATTCTCTAAGACAGGTTTAAGAGTTAGAAAAGGAACAATTGATCCAACTTTTTATAGAGATGATCAAAATAGAGTTGGAACTCGTCTAATACAAGCTACAGATATTCCAACTCCTATTGAGAAAAAAGAAATTCTTTTAATAGATGATGTAATTTACACAGGAAGAACAATTAGAGCTGCTGTGGATGCTTTATATTCATGGGGCAGGCCTCAAAGAGTGATGTTACTAGTAATGGTAGATAGAGGTCATAGAGAATTACCTATTCAACCAGATTTTTGTGGTAAAAAAGTGCCTACTAGTAAAATTGAAAGTATTAGTTTACGTTTAAAGAATGTTGATAATGAAGAAGGAGTTTTTTTGAATAGCTTGCTTTCAGAAGATATTTCCTAAATTATATTCTCCTAAAAATTCATCTTTAATATCAAAACAATCTACTAATAAATCAGCACTTTTCGTGATTTTAAAAAAAAGTTTTAAGTTGTCTTCTCCAATATTAGATTTATTTTTAAGTACTATTTTGAGTGGTTTTTTGTCCCATTTTATAATTTCTTCTTCATTTTGAACCTCTGATAACTTTGGTAATCCATTTTCGAAAATAACATCATATGCTCTTTCTTCTTGTGTTTCTCCAATTATGATTTCGAATATTTTCTGATTATTTTTACTGGCTTGAAGGATCAGTTTAAATGGATTTTCAGTTGGCCATGTTTGACCTTTACAAAAAATAGGATGCCAAAAATGTTTTTGTTCTCTTTTATTAAATAACCTTATAGATAATCCTTTATTTAATATGTCTTTAATTTTTACCCCTGGGGTCATTGCTAAAGCTCCCAAAGCTATTGATTCGATAGGAGGTGGCGACTTTATCTCAATTTTTGAAATTTTTTTTGTTATCCATTCTTTAATTAATGGTATTTGAGTTCCGCCACCAACCAAAACTATTGCTTTTAATTCTTCAACTGTGCAAAATTTGCCTCTTGCTTGATTTAATAAATCTTTGAGCAAAGAGTTAAGGTGATTAAGAAGATTATTTTCAATGAGTATTTTCTCAAATATTTCTTTACTTAGGAAAAATTCTTTTTCTTGATTTTGTTCAGTAAATAATTTTATTGGATATTTATTTTCATATTTGATTGTAGATGAACTGAGTTTACATTTTATTTCTTCTGCCTTTAAAAGATTCATAACATAATTATTACCTGGAATAAAATAATCAACTATCCATTGATCAATATCTTTCCCACCAATTTTTGAGCCTGTTTTCCCAATTATTTCAGCACACCTAATCTTTTGTTTTGAAATTGAGCTTACATCATTACCTTTAAATTTTAATAGTTCAGCTATGGGATCAGATTTTCCTTCTCCTCCTTCTAGTTTGACTATATTCATATCGACTGTACTTCCTCCAATATCTAATGTCATGATTTTTGAGCCAAATGGGACATTTATTCCTAAACTTGCCGCTGTAGGCTCATCAACTAGGGCTATTTCATCTACGGATATATCCTTGCAAAGGTTAACTAACCATTCTCGATAACCCTTATATGTATCTATTGGAGCAGTTAAAACAAGTCTTTTGATCTCATATTTGAGAGGAATGCTTGCCCACAAAATTTGAAAAAATATTTCGCCACATTCATTAGGGTTTAAGATATTTTTTTGGTTAATTTTTTCAATTGAATTTCCAATTAATCTTTTAAAATTCGAATGAAAAAACAAATCAGAATTTGAGTTATCCCTCATCTTTAGAGCACTTAAACCAATTTTAGGAATCTTTGAAGGTTCCTCGAACCAAACTGCTGTAGGAATAATTCCTGGAGATGATGTAATATTCGGTATCTCAACTAAAACAGAATTTAGATCCTTTTGATCTTGAAAAGCTATTACAGTATTAGTGTTTCCTAAATCAATAGCAAGTGTTCCAGATAAATTTTCTTCCATATGAAATTATTTGAATCAATTAAGTTCTTTTTGTAATTTATGTTTTGAAACGGTCGAATAAACTGTAAAATACATTTTATAGTAAAAAATTTTTTTTAATGAACATATCAAATAACGCAGGATTAGATTCTAATGATCTCGCAAAGAGAGGTGAGAGCTTAATAAGAAAATCAACTAATAGATATTTAACTACCGTGAAAATTGCTTTCAGAGCTAAACAAAGACGTTTTGATGATTTTGATGGCTTATTAGAGGAGTCAACTATTAAACCCGTTCAAAGGTCAATTATTGAACTAAGCGATGAACAAGATCAACCAGATTTACTTCCAGGTTAATTTTGGTAAAAGACCAAAAAGGATGGAGATTACTTAGAGATTTTAAAAAAGGCAAATTTTGCTTCTTGATTGGTGTTGATAATTGGTCAATCGAGTTACAAAAAAGTGAATTTTATTCACTTTACCTTTTACTCTTAAGAATTAATGAACAACTATTAGTTATTAAGGAAGAACTAATGGATGAAGAATATATTACTTTAGAATTAGAACAACTACCTTGGTATATTCTGTTGGAAGGAAAAAAGAATGAATGGAGTTTAAGATTTGTTTTTGAAAGTCAAGACCAAACTAGATCCTTCGAAATGTATTGGCCGATACTAATTGCACAAAATTTATTTTATGAAATAAAAAACATGTGGGAATCAATGGATTAAAAGATAAATAAAATTGGAAATTTTAGAAAATATTTCCCCCTCAAAAAAAAATTTTTTCACAACTTTTCCACAACATTTTTTTTAAAAATATCTGTTGATCTAAAGTATGTGGAAAACTTCTGATTTTATATAAATCTTTATATTTCAGTAAGATTTAATTTTATAAAATTAATTTCCATTAACCACGCCTTTATGACTGGATTCTCATTATTCTATGATCTGAGACTGTTTCTTAATAATGCTTGTTGACGATTTAGTAATTTTAGAGAAAAATTAATTTTGTAGTTATAAATTTCAACAAGTTTTTCAATATGCAAGAGTTAAATTACGACGAAAATTCAAAAATCTTAAATCATAACGCTGAAGTAATAAGTTTCAAATGTGAACTTCAAGAAAATCTTCAAAAGGCTATGAAAGAATTTGTTGAGGAGCATCCTAACTGGGATCAATACAGAATACTACAAGCTGCTATTGCAGGATTTTTGATGCAAAAAGGATTTCAAAATAGGGATTTAACGAGACTCTACATTGGTAATATGTTTTCAATGAATTTTAAGGACTAAAAATTTTTTATATTTTTTCTAGAAGTATTTTTGCAATATCATTTCTGACAGGTAATATAGACAACCTATTTCCTTTTTTAACAACTAATAACTCATCCTCATTAAATAAATTCTTTAATTCAGTTAAACTTAAAATCTTATCTGACTTATATTTATATTTTACTTTTACACAATCCCATCTCGGTTTATCAGGTTTCGATTTTGGATCAAAATATTTTGAATCTTTATCAAATTGAGTGGGATCAACAATATTTAGATCTATTACCTCCATGAGTCCTACAATACCTGGGGGTTTACAGTTCGAATGATAGAAAAAAACCTTATCTCCTTTATTCATTTTTCTCATAAAATTTCGAGCCTGATAATTTCTTATTCCGTCCCATAAAGTTATACCGTCATTTTTTAGAGTATCTATGCTGTAAGCATCAGGCTCACTTTTCATTAGCCAGTAGTTTATTTCAGTCATATCAATTAATTTAGAGAAATTAGAGTTGCTGGTATGGTGCTGGTATGACATTTTGTTAACTTTTTCATGATCCAGCCAAAATCCAAAGCATTTGATTCAGTTTATCGAAAATAATCAGCCGAAGAAAGTTTAGAAAAAATATAGAAACAGATCACTAGAGACAGACTTTTTTATTATTTCGAGCTGAAATCAAGAAATCTAGTATTTGCAATGCTTTTCAACAGATGAGTGTGTATTCTATACCAGCAGAATTGATTATCTATACCAGCTAAGTGTATAAACCCTAGTCATAGCTTAGTTCTATACTCTCTCTACTGAACTATGTACTAGATGCTCAAGCCGCTTCTGGTGCGAATATCCTGGAGTTCTCCCTCCAGTATCTACAGCCCTTCACAAGGTGATCCCCTTGAGGTATAAGCCTTTGATGAAACGGACAGGTAAGGATGGTGACACAAGAACTTGTCGTGCTGTACCTGAAGTGATTACAGGTAATACATATCTTCCGTCGTTTTCTTGTTAATGTCTCTTCCTCTAAATAGTCCCATTCCTGCCAGTCCTCCATAGCTATATAGTACAAGTGTACTAATATTTATAGCAACGAGAAGGCAAGGAAGTCAACTACTTTCTAAATGAGGATTTCGATGGGGTGGCACGGGGTCAACTCCCTCGCCATGCGTATATGTAATCCCTAAGAGAAATTTATAATATTTTTTTTTAGAATTTTTTAGAGGTTATAAATGATTGAAAGTAGTAAGTGATTTATTAAATATCCTCTTAAATAATAGACCCAACATCA
>QCLE01000012.1 GCA_003214815.1 Prochlorococcus sp. AG-412-J13
TTTTCGCTTTAATATTTGGCCAAGCAAAAAACTTCTTTTTTTTAAAATAAAATTTTTTAATTATAAAAGTTAGAAATCTATTTATGAATGAAATTTTCCCAATTACTCCAAAAATACCGTCCCAGGCATTCATCATATTTAAATGTTGAGTTGGCAGAACAACTAACATTGGAAGAGCAATTGCTGCTAATTCTGCAGTATTTGCTCCTACAGTTGTAATTGCAAGATCACATTCTTTTAATATTTCATAGCAAGGATGTTTCTTGATTAGATAAATTTTTGTATTTTTTGATGTTTCAATTACATAATCAAAACAGGAGTCTTTGAAGTTTTTAATTGTTTTGATTTTTGATGAGTAATATTTGGCAATTGGATTTCTTTCGCTTTGAAAATATAAATATTCACTTTTATCAGTGGTTGGGGCAATGGGAATTATAAAATTTATATTTTGATTTGCTTCAGCTATATGATCTACAACTTCTAAGAAGAAAGGAATTCCAACAGAAAGCTTTGCTTTTTTGGAACCAGGTAACAATGCTATGTAGTTTTTTTCTTTATTTTTTAATGATATTTCACTATTAACTTTGATATCTGCCATCAAATCGCCAATGACTTTACATTTATATTTATATCTTTTAGGTATTAACTCTTTTACTTTTACATTCATAGCAGCAATTTCGTTGGTCCATTTAGGCCATCGCGAAACCCATTCAGCATATGTGATATTTAAATAACCTAATCTTTTAGCTAATAAAATGCTCCACAATTGATCCCCACCAAGGAAAATAACTACCCCTTTTTTTGGCCAAGTCGCAAAAGAATGTGGCTTTATTAATAATTTCCAAAAACTTTTGGATTTTGTAATTAATTCGAATTTATTCCATGAATTTGCAACTAAAAATTCTTTACCAGTGGCATTTGGACAAGGAACTAGGACTAACCTAAGACTGAAATCGAGTTTATCGTCATCAAATAGTGATTTATTTATTTTGTTAAGCTCATTCGCTACAGGATTTACCCATGTTGCTAATTCACCTGGACCATTGGAAATTATAACTACTGCAACTGTTTTATTTTTCATTGCAGTTAAACTAAAATACATTAAATGCGGACGGCGAGACTTGAACTCGCAAGGCCGAAGCCACACGCTCCTTAGACGTGCGCGTCTACCAATTCCGCCACGTCCGCAAAGGGTTTTTAGTAACCAGGGGATGCCTAAACCTTAAAAATATCATACATTATTGTCTGAAATAAGGATTTAGTTTTAAATGAGTATTTGTGAATATGATGAATTTTTTTTCTATTGCATAAAACAAATATTTATACATATATAACGTTCTAGGTTGTATTGTAAAAAATGTCCTCTGAACACTAAAAAAATTTTGTTAAATACTTTGGCAAAGAATTTTTAATTTTAAGTCATTTTCATTTCTTCAATTTAATTTCATAATGGTTGAAAAAGTTTTAATTGCTAATCGTGGAGAAATAGCTTTACGAATTGTCAGAAGTTGTAGAGAACTAGGTATTGCAACAGTTGCAGTTTTTAGCACCGTAGATAAAAAAGCGTTACACGTTCAGCTTGCTGATGAAGCCGTGTGTGTTGGAGACTCGTTAAGTAATAAGAGTTATTTAAATATTCCAAATATACTTGCCGCTGCTACATCGAGAGGAGTTGATGCTATTCATCCTGGTTATGGATTTCTAGCGGAAAATGATAAATTTGCTGAGATGTGTAATGATCACGGTATAGTTTTTATTGGTCCATCTCCTCAAGCTATTAGATCTATGGGAGATAAATCTACAGCCAAAGAAACTATGGAAGCAGTAGGAGTTCCAACAGTACCTGGGAGTAAAGGCTTGTTGTCAAATGTTGATGAGGCTTATAAATTGGCAGATGATATTGGGTATCCGGTAATTATTAAAGCGACTGCTGGAGGAGGTGGAAGAGGTATGAGGTTGGTTGAAAACTCTGATAATCTCGAAAAAATGTTTAAAGCAGCTCAAGGCGAAGCAGAAGCAGCTTTTGGTAATGATGGTTTATATATGGAGAAATTTATAAAGAAGCCAAGACATGTAGAAATTCAAATTTTGGCGGATAGATCGGGTAATGTTGTTCATTTAGGAGAGCGAGATTGTTCAGTGCAAAGAAGACATCAAAAGTTACTAGAAGAGTCTCCTAGTCCTGCAATTAACACTGAACTAAGAAAAAAAATGGGGAACGCAGCTATTGCTGCTGCAAAAAGTATCGGCTACGAAGGAGCTGGGACAGTTGAATTTTTAGTTGATGATGATAATTTTTATTTTATGGAAATGAATACTAGGATTCAAGTTGAACATCCTGTTACTGAAATGGTTACGGGAGTTGATTTAATAGCTGAACAAATTAAAATCGCAAGCGGAGCAAATTTGGAATTTCATCAGGATGATATCCATTTAAATGGTCATGCCATTGAATGTAGAATCAATGCTGAAGATCCTGCTCACAATTTTCGACCATCACCTGGAAAAATAACTGGGTGGCTTCCTCCTGGTGGTCCTGGTGTAAGGGTGGATAGTCATGTTTATACCGGCTATGAAATACCTCCTTTCTATGACTCATTAATTGGTAAATTAATAGTCTGGGGGAAAGATCGTAATACTGCAATTAAACGCATGAATAGGGCTTTAAATGAATGCGCAGTAACTGGTATTCCTACAACAATTAACTTTCATCTAACTTTACTGAATAAATCTAAATTTAAGGAAGGTAAGATACATACTAAATATGTCGAAGAAGAATTATTGCCAAATTACTGAGAAATAATTAAATGATCTCTATGAAATATGAGTATGTAATGCGAGTTTTATAAGCCCTTGCTGACCGACTAAAATCTCTCTTAAAAAGCTTATAATTCCAATCCAAATTACGGGTCCAACATCAACTCCTCCAATAGGAGGAATTAATTTTCTTGTTAAATTCAGAATAGAGCTTGATGGAATTGAAATTAATAACCATAAACCTTTACTTAAATCAATTTTTGGGTACCAAGTAAGAATCAATCTTATTAGAAAAACTATAGTTAGATATGAAAGAGAAATTCCTAAACTAACATCTAAAATTTGAAGAGAGTTTATAATCAAGGAAATCACAATTATTTAATTCATCTTAATAAAGAACCCATTGAAACGTATTTAATTCGTATTATAAATTGAGAATTTAATATTTAAAAAGTGTTTCAAATCACCAATTTATTACTAGCCGCAGATTTTTCTGCTGAAGTTGCAAATAATTCCGCAGTTGGAATGATAGGTAGTTTTATTGCCGCTGCTTTACTTATCGTTATTCCAGCCGCTTCATTTTTGATTTTTGTCAGTCAAAAAGATTCTCTCGATCGTACTTCTACTGGAAGACGCTAGTTTTTGTAGAAGTTTTAAGTACACTATATATAGGGGTGATTTAAGTAACCCTTTAAAAAATAAATTTTTGGAGAAAGAATGTGGTCAATGCTAGTCTCAATTGGGCCAGTATTGTTGGTATTGTCCTAGCTGTATGTGGTGGAGGCCTATATTTCTTAAGGTCTTTTAAACCTGCATTAGCAAGAGATTATGATGTTTTTTTCGCAGCTATAGGACTTTTGTGCGGGGGGATATTATTTTTTCAAGGCTGGAGGTTAGATCCCATTCTTCAGTTTGGTCAGTTTTTGTTAGCAGGAACCACAGTTTTTTTCGCATATGAAAGTGTGCGATTGAGGGGAGTTGCAACTGATCAAGCTAGAAGGTCATCTTATTTTGATGATGATCCTATTTCTGATGTGCCCAGAAATTCTAGAGGTCGATTTAATGAAGATTACGATAGGTTTGAAGAGGCTGAAAGACCATCAAGAAGATTTAAACCTCAAGAAGATGAATTTGAAGAAGACTATATGGAGGGGAGATCTCGTAGGAGGAATGTTGCAAGAGCTATACCTTCTGCAGCTGCAAGCAGAAGCAGGCCATCTACAAGAGAGGTAGATCAGTTTGAAAATGAGAAACCTATGAGAAGAAGAAGACAGACTTCTGAAGATAAAAATAGTAATCAATCAGAAGTAAATAACTTTGGAGAGAGACGCAACTTATCTCGCAATGAAGTTAAAACAGGATCAAGACCTAGAATGAATCGGAAAGTTTCTAGACAAGATAATATTTCTTCGCCTGATGATTCTTCTCCATTAAGAAAGAAACCTATAAGATCTCCTATAAGGCAGCAAACTTCAACAGCTCAAGTAGAAGATGCTTCATTCAAAGATACTAATCAAGTCAAAAAAACTCGTGAGACTCGTAGAGTAAGTTCATCAGATAGATCAAGTTCAAAAAATCAAAATGGTAGATATACCGTTGGAACAAACAAAAAGAAACCCAGAGATAACAGCTCTAGATTTGATGATTAATTATAAGATTCCTGCCCATTTTAAAAAAGATTGTTGACTAAATAATTCAATTAGTATTATTGCTAGGAATCCAATCATTGCAAATCTTCCATTAGTTATTTCAGAATAACTACTCCACCCGAATTTATATTTATCTTCATTATCAATGAAGTTTTCATCTAATTTATTGTCTTCAGTTTCTTCAGTGATGTAATTTGCATCTTTCTGCTGTTCTATAAAACTCTCATTCTCTAAATTAGTGACTTCTGAGTTGGTTTGTTCTTCTTTAGAATTCATTTTTTTTGCTAATCCTTAAAATTATACTTATCAGAAGTCAATAATTTCCAGTCTCCTTGTCCATTTAATTCTAAAATATTTTCATGAAAATCTTTTAAACTAGGTCTATGTCCAACACTAATAAGAGAAAGTTCTCGTTCCTTTAGTAAACTATATAGTTTTTTTTCAGTGTCAATATCTAAAGCACTTGTTGCCTCATCAAGTACTGCAAATCTTGGAGAATTTAGTAAGAGTCTTGCAAAAGCCAATCTTTGTTGCTCGCCTAGAGAAAGAATTCGTGGCCAATCTTGTTTGATATCAAAATTAGGATACCGCTCAACTAAGGTTTTTAAATTTACTTCCTGAAGTACAGAAGTGAGATGTTCATCACTAAATTTCTTAACTTCTGTTGGATAACATAATTGTTCTCTTAAAGAACCAAGTAACATATAAGGTTTTTGAGGTATGAATAATAATTCCCCAATTTTTGGTTTTTTTATTACTCCATGGTCGGGTTTCCATAAACCACAAATCATTCTTAGTAAAGATGTTTTTCCACATCCAGAAGGTCCTACAACCAAAAGTGATTGATTATTGTCAATGCTTAAATTTAAATCCTTGATTATTGTTTTATTTGATCCTGGTGGGCAAAGGTCAGCATTGTTAATCAAGATTGAGGGATAATCTGAAATAACGTTTTGATTGCTTGTAGGGCTAGTTTGACTAATAGATTCGACTTTTGTTTGGAATCCCTCTAATCTGCCGATCCCAGCTGTAAATTTTGCAAGTTCTTCTATTTGATTAACAATGAAAAATAACGAACCCTCTACCATTCCAAATGCAAAGCTTGCCTGAATAAAGCGTCCATAATCAATATCACCTTTAAAGTAAGGGATTGCCATTATTAAATATGGAAAGAAATTGCCAGCATAATTAATGGATCTTCTCATGACGTCAATTATTACTCTCCATATAATTAGTAAATTAAAGTTTCTCACCACAGCTCCTAATCGCCTTTCAGTTTCACTTCGCTCTGGGTTCTCTCCAGAGTAGAAGGCTATTGATTCAGCATTATCTCTAATATGTACTAAGCCATATCGAAAATCTGCTTCGTATCTAAGTTGATCGTAGTCTATCTTTACAAGATTTTTACCAGAGATTAAAAGGATAGAAGTTGCAAACGCAGCGTAACCAAATAAAGAAAAAGTAAGTGTTGTACTGATGCTCCATAAAATCAGAATATTAAGTGAAAATGTTAGTAGTGCATCAAAAATACCTAATGTAAAAGAAAGACTTTGGCCTGTAAATGCTCGGGTATCATCTGTTATTCTTTGATCAGGATTATCTACATCAGTTTGATCTTCATCATTGGGATTTAATTGGTAATAAGCTTTATTAGTCATATAATCCTTGATTAAACTTTTTGAAAGCCATTCTCTCCAAATTATTCCCAATTTATATGTGAAAAATATTTGAGAAACACGTATTGGTAGTGCAACAGCAAAACAACAAGCGTAAATCCCCAAAATCCGATAAAATCCATCTTCCTGCTTTTCTACCAAAGCATTTGTTAAATCTCTTGCTATAAATCCTATTCCTGCGTTTATTCCGTTTACTGCTAGAAGCATTAATACAATTATCGCAAGGAATAACCAATGTAACCATCTACGGTTTTTTAATTGCCGTCTTAAGCTAAAAAAGCTTGCAGACCCAATTAAAAATAAGGCGGAGAAAATCAATCCCCAGCTACCAGCCCAAATTAAATTTACAGTATTTACTACTCCGCCGAAATACTTTTCAAGAAAAATTGGTTGAAAGCTTTCAAAAAAACTGATTATTCCTGTAAGCCCAACAAGTACTATTCCACCGACACAAAATACAAGAGAAATCAAAAGCCATATAAATTGAAATCCATTACATTGATCTATAGGGAGAAAAAATGGCTGGGATAGCTTCCTTAATTTTTGTAGTTGGTATAATAATTTGGATTTATTTTGAACTGCTTTATTCATTACTAGACAAGTTTTATAAAATAAATTATATCTTTTAGAAGTCTATTGACCAAAGCCAATAAATGAAAGAGCCCAGTCAGGTAAATTTAAGTAATTCAAGATTGTGGTATCAAACTCATGTACCTTTGGAAAAGATTTATCTAATGCCAACCATAATAGAAAAGGTAAATTAAATAAAATTTGTAATTTCCATTTATAAGTTAAAACGCTCCAAATTTTTATTAACTTATTTTTGAGTGAATCATCTAAATCTTTCCAATTTTTTGAGATTAAATTTAATAAATTTTTGGATTCTGTCTTTATGGAGTCTGGTGTATTCATTTTGCTTTATATTTATTTATAACCTATAAATATTTCTTTCGAGAGTTTTAACCTGGGGGCCAATTCATTTTTCTTCCAGATAAAAAATGAATATGTAAATGAAAAACTGTTTGTCCTGATTCTGCTCCAGTATTGATTACTGTTCTCCAATTAGTTAAATTTTTTGATTTAGCTATTTTGCTACCTACAAAGAGTAAATGTCCTAATAAATTCGCATCTTCTTCATTACACTCTAATAAGCTGATAATTGGCTTTTTAGGAATCACTAAAAAATGTACTGGAGCTTGCGCCTGGATATCATTAAACGCAATACAAAACTCATCTTCATAAAGCTTATCGCAGGGAATTTCTTCATTAATTATTTTTTGAAATATTGTAGTTTCAGTCATTAAATTAATTAATAGAAATAACGTCTTTTTGGTTAAACCCTTCTTTTATGAGTTCTTTGTTCAAATCATCTTTTGATGTAACTCTATCAACAAATAATATCCCATTTAAGTGATCCATTTCGTGTTGAATACACCTTGCTAGCAGTCCATCTGCTTTCATTTTACGTGGTCTCCCCATTTCATCTCTAAATTTTAATTTTATAGTTGATGGTCGCACTACATTCAAATAGACACCAGGTATACTCAAGCAGCCTTCTTCGTATGAATTAAGGGTTGTTCCATAGTCTGTAATTTCTGGATTGATTAATATTAAAGGTTCTGCTGCTGAATCTTCAAAATTTACATCTATGACAAGAAGCTCTTTGTTGATGCCAATTTGAGGTGCAGCAAGTCCAATTCCTTTAGCTGCATACATGCTTTGAAGCATTTCTCTAGCAAGTATTCTAATGGATTCGTCAACCTTAGTTATTCTTTTGGAATTTTGTCTTAATACATCATCACCAAGTTTATAAATGTCTAGAGATGGCTTAACTTTTTGTTGTTTTGCAATTTTTTCAGAGTTTCCATTTGTTCTTGACTTTTTTGCAAGTTGTGAAAAATGGTTTGCCACGTTAAAAAAAGTTTTTATTTAAGAGTTTAGCTATAAAAATATTAGCACTTTAATTTACTTTCTTTATAGTTTTTTTAAATGAGTAATGATGATAAGTTAAAAGTTAGGCAAACTGTATCTAAAAAAAAAGCTTTTAAGGAATTAACTATTATTAGGGATACTATTTTTTGGATTGATGTTGTTGGTGAAGGTCAAAATGAAAATGCCATTTTTGCAAGACCATTTAATAAGAAAGAGGCATTTCCTCAGAAATTAACGGATAAAAAATATAATATTAAAAATCATTTTCATGGATATGGTGGTAAATCTTATAAATGTATAAATTTTGAAAATAATTTTTATTTGATTTGGATAGATCAGTTGACAAAGGCAGTATGGTTTCAAATTTTTAAAGAAGTAGCATCAAATGATGGAATTCAAAATAAATATCTTGATTCAGTTCAAGAACCTAGACAACTATCTAAATCAATTGAGGGAAATTTCGATTCTTCATTTGTTATTTCTCAAAAAAAATTTTTGTATGGTATTTGCGAAATAAATAATAGAGATTATTTATTTTCTTTAAACTTAAAAAAGACTAAACAAGATATTCATCGAATAAAAAAATTTAAGAATTTCGCTGGAGAATTATCTTCTAATAATTCTGCTAGTTTACTTTCTTGGGTTGAGTGGGATTCTCCATACATGCCCTGGGAGAAAAATGATCTGTTTTTTGCTCAAATAGACTTAGATGGAGAGATCCAAAAAATAAAAAAATTCTCACATAAACTGATCAATACCAAAAAAAACGTTTCTTTTTTTCAACCATTTTGGATAAGTGAAACACTTTTAGTATGTTCTGAAGATAGTTCTGGATGGTGGAACTTATTGTTTTTAGATGTTAGTGAAATTGAGAATATTTTTATTAAGAAAAGAGTCGAGAGAAATTTGATTGAATATGGAGTACCACAATGGGTCTCTGGAATAACATTGTTTTCAGGAACTATAAAAAATTTATTTTGTTTAGCAAAAAAAGAAAATAGTTTGGTAGTGGAACAATATAAAGATCTTGAATTCGTCAAACAATTTTTTACTCCTTTTACCTCAATAAGTGATTTCTGTGTTTTTCGGAAGAAAGTTATTTTAAAAGGTTATGGATCTGATTTTTTGGGAATTGTACTTGAAATTGATTTTGCAGAAAAAGTTTTATCAAATTTTTCTCAGCAAATAAATGTTGATCATATAAAAGATTGTTCAAAACCTGAAGCATTTTGGTTTAAAGGTTTTGAGGATCAAGCTACTCATTCTTTTCTTTATAAACCGCTTGTCCAAAATTTTAGAAAGCCACCGCTCCTTGTTAGAGCACATAGCGGACCAACTTCATTTTTTGATGGATCATATAATTCTGAAGTTCAATATTGGACCTCAAAAGGATTTTTTGTTGCTGAAGTTAATTATGGAGGATCATCAGGATTTGGCAAAGCTTATAGAGAGAGGTTGAATGATAAGTGGGGTATTGTTGATTCTTATGATTGCAAAGCACTAGCTCTTGAATTGATTAAACTAAATTTAGTTGATAGTGATAAAGTAGCAATTTTTGGTAATAGTGCTGGTGGGTTAACTGCTCTAAATTGTTTATTATATGGGCCTATTTTTACAGCTGCAATTTGTAAATATCCTGTTATAGATTTGAAGGATATGCATTACAACACTCATAGGTTTGAAAAAGATTATTTAAATTCTTTGGTGGGAAATTATGCAAAAAATTATGATGATTACATAAATAGATCGCCTATAAATCAAATTAATAAAATAAAAAAACCTATCTTATTGTTTCATGGAAAAAAAGACAAAGTTATCTCGTATAAACAAACTTTAAAAATTAAAGAAATTTTAATTAAGAATAATAAATATTCAGAAGTTATTTTTTTTGATAATGAAGGGCATGGGTTTAAAAATATTGAAAATAAGGAAGTAGTAATGCAAAAATCTCAGGAATTTTTAAAAAATGCTTTGAACATTTAAGAATTGATTTTTAGGAAATTAATAGTCTCTTTTAATTTTTCTATAAATATATCAATTTCTTCTTTATTGGTTGTGAAATTCATGCTAATTCTAGCCGTTGATTTAATTCCGATGTATCTGTGAAGAGGTTGACAGCAATGATGCCCACTTCTGATACAAATTCCTTTTGAATCCAGAATTTCAGCAATATCGTTTGAATGTATATTTTTTATATAAAATGTAGCAAGTGATGCTCTGTCTGGGTCTATCTCCGGTGATGGTCCTATGATTTCAATATTTTTTATTTGATTTAATTTATTAAATAAATATTGAGTAATTGTCTTTTCATATTCCTGGATTTCATTCAATCCAATAGTGTTTATATAGTTAATTGCTTCCGCAAGACCTATTGCTTCTGCAATAGCAGGAGTTCCAGCTTCAAATTTATGTGGTAGCTCTGCCCAAGTACTTGTCTCTTCAAAAACATCTTGAATCATTTCGCCACCTCCAAAGAGAGGAGGAATTTTTTCTAGGATTTCTTTTCTTGACCAAAGGAAACCAATACCTGTAGGACCACAAAGTTTATGTCCGGATCCCGCTAAAAAATCTATATCAAGATCAATCACATCTAGTTTTTGATGCGCCAAACTTTGACATGCATCTATTAACACTAAAGAACCGTTCTGTTTAGCTAATTTAGTTATCTCTTTGATTGGATTACAGCAACCTAGAGTGTTACTAACATGAACAATGCTAACAAGCTTTGTTCTAGATGTTAGTTTTGATTTAAAATCTTCTAGATTTAATTTGCCATTTTTATCTATACCTATAAATTTTAATTTGCATTTATTTTTTGCTGCAACCATTTGCCAAGGCACAATATTGCTATGATGCTCCATTATTGATAATAGAATTTCATCGTTTTCTTTTAATGAAGATTCACCCCATGATCTGGCCGCGAGATTTATTGCTTCAGTAGCATTTCTTGTGAAAATAATTTCTTTTGTTGAATTCGCTTTTATATATTTACTAATTAAATATCTTGCATTTTCAAATTCTTCTGTTGCTTTAGCACTTAATTGATGGGCACCTCTATGTACATTTGCATTAAAGTTTCTATAATATTCATCAATTTTTTTTAAAACTTGTATTGGTTTTTGAGTGGTTGCAGCATGGTCTAAATAAATAATTTGCTCATTACTTTTTAAGTTCTTATTTAAAAGAGGAAAGTCTTTTTTAGTTATTTCAGGAAAATTTTGAATTGTTTTCATTAATTCTCGTTTAAAAGTTTATCAAGCAAATCCCATCTATCTTTTGAAACGGGAATAAATGAAATTATTTCTTTAAAGTAAGAGCTTAATTGTAGTTTACTCGCTTCTGCTAATGTGATCCCTCTTGTTCTCATATAAAAAAGTTCTTCTTCATTTAATTGCGAAATTGTAGCTCCATGTTTGCATTTGACATCATCAGCAATTATTTCTAATTGAGGTTTGGTATCTATTTGTGCAAGATTTGATAAAAGTAAATTTCTGCTTAATTGAGAAGCATCAGTTTTCTGGGCAATTTTCGGAACTATTATTGAACCTGCAAATATTGCATGTGATTTATCGTCTGCAAGTGATTTGTTGATTTGATCTAGAAATCCATTTGGGCCATTAAAGTCTATTTTGGTATACGTAGAAATTTGTTCATCTTTTTTGGTTATTTGCATACCTTTGATATTGGTTTTAGCGTTTCCGACAGATTGTTTAATTCGAATTTCAAATCTTGCATAATTGAATTTGAAATGTAAACTTCCTAAGTTATATTCGCTATTTTTTTGTTGAATTACATTAATAGAATTTAATAGATTTGATCCTTCTTCACCGTAAGAAACAACACCATGATTTACGGAACTATTTTCTTTTAAAGAAAGGAAAGTTGATTGAGATAATGAAGATTTATCTTTACCGAGATTTACTTGTAATAATTCAATATTACAATTCTTTTCCAAGAATATTACTAGGGTTTTTGCATTTAAAGAATTACTTGATGCATGGCTAAAAATTTCAATAGGAGGGATTTTTGATCCATTTATTTTTAATCCCAAGATATTCTTTGCACAACTTAAAGACAGATTTAGTAGGTCACTCCAATTTTCGTTTTGATCAAAACAAGATATCTGTTTATTGATGTATTTATCTAATTCATCTTCACTTAATTGTTGTATTGAATAATTTTCCTTTATTAACTTAATATGGCACTCCTCACCAATTGTTAATCTAATAGTACTTTGGGAATTTTTTGGGTATGGCATATCAAATTTTGGCCCTTTTTGATTAACCGAGTAGTCTAAAACGTTTGAAAATTTTGATTTATTTGAAAGTCTCCATAGTTCACTTTTAGGATTAGGGAGGGGACTTGATTGTAATTTATGAAGACAGATTTTTTGTATTTCTGTTGGATTATCAATTAATTTATTGTTTTTTATTTTTTCAATTATTTCCATTATTTTAAGTCTGTTGTAAAAAGTTATCAGTCCATTCATAACCTTTTTTTTCAAGTTCTACTGCAAGATCACTCCCACCAGTTTTTATTATTTGTCCGTCTGCCATAACATGGACATAATTTGGTTCAATTTCATCTAGTAATCTTTGGTAGTGAGTAATTAATATAATTCCAGTTTGTGCATTAGATATTTTTTTAATTCCTGATGCGACTATTCTAAGAGCATCAATATCTAAACCTGAATCGGTCTCATCTAATATTGCTATCTTAGGTTCTAGTAAAGCCATTTGTAGAATTTCATTTCTTTTCTTTTCACCCCCAGAAAATCCTTGATTTACACTTCTTGATAAGAATGCCTGATCCATTTTGACGAGTTCTAACTTTTCTTTAACTAATTCCTCAAAATCAAAAGTATCTAATTCTTCTTTGTTAAGAAATTTTCTTCTAGCATTTGTTGAAACTCTAAGAAACTCAAGATTACTAACGCCTGGAATTTCTATTGGATATTGAAAACCAAGGAAAATACCCGATTGTGCTCTTTCTTCAGGTTCTAGAGAGTTGATATTTTCACCTGAAAATTTTATTTCACCATTTGTAATATTATAGGAGGGATGTCCTGCAATGATTTTCGAAAGAGTACTTTTGCCACATCCATTTCTTCCCATAATGGCATGGATTTCTCCAGGGTAGACAGTAAGTGAAACCCCCTTCAAAATTGGAAGATTATCAGTAGATGCAAAGAGATTATCAACTTCTAATATTGGGTATGATTCTTTCATTTTACTTTGCATTTCAGTTTAGAAATTAATTAACCTACTGATCCCTCGAGTTTAAGTGACAGTAACTTATCTGCTTCAGCAGCAAACTCCATAGGTAATTGATTAAATACATCTCTGCAGAAACCACTGACCATCATAGATATTGCCTCCTCAAATTCTATACCTCTGCTTTGGAGATAAAAAAGTTGATCCTCGGATATTCTACATGTGCTTGCTTCATGCTCAATGTCAGAATTTGGTTGTTGAGATTTGATGTAAGGGAATGTATTTGCAGAAGCTTGATCCCCTATTAACATTGAATCACATTGGCTGTAATTTCTTGATCCTGTAGCCTTTGTTCCCATTTTGACAAGGCCTCTGTAGCTATTGATTGAATTACCTGCACTGATACCTTTGCTTACAATAGTTGACTTGGTTTTAGGACCAATATGGATCATTTTTGTGCCGGTATCTGCTTGCTGAAGATTATTGGTGAGTGCTACTGAATAAAATTCCCCTACAGATTCTTCTCCTAAAAGGAGACAGCTAGGATATTTCCATGTAATTGCAGACCCTGTTTCAACTTGAGACCAGCTAATTTTACTTCTCTTACCTAAACATTTTCCTCTTTTGGTGACAAAATTAAAAATTCCGCCAACACCTTCCTCATCTCCAGCATACCAATTTTGTACTGTTGAATATTTTATTGATGCATCGTCTAGGGCTATGAGTTCCACAACTGCAGCATGTAAGGTATTTGTATCAAACATTGGAGCTGTACAACCTTCTAGATAACTTACAGAACTGGATTCTTCAGCAATTATTAATGTTCTTTCAAATTGTCCAGAATCTCCACTATTAATTCTGAAGTAGGAAGATAGATCCATAGGACATTTTACACCTTTTGGGATATAAACAAAAGAACCATCACTAAAAACAGCAGAATTTAGTGCAGCAAAATAATTATCACTAGCTGGAACTACTGTACCTAAATATTTTTCAATTAAATCCGAATGAGTTTTTACTGCTTCACTGATTGAGCAAAATATAACTCCATGTCCAGCCAGTTCCTCCCTAAATGTTGTAGCTATAGAAACACTATCAAAGACTGCATCAACTGCTACATTTGTTAGTTTTTTTTGCTCAGTAAGAGGTATTCCTAATTTGTCAAAAGTCTCAAGAAGTTTGGGATCAACTTCATCTAAACTAGAGATTTTTTCTTTTTGTTTGGGAGCAGAGTAATAAATTATATCTTGATAATCGATTTTTTTGTATCCCAATCCTGCCCAATCAGGTTCCTCCATTTTTTGCCATTTCTTAAAAGCTTTTAATCTAAAATCAAGGAGGTATTTTGGCTCTTCTTTTTTTTGTGAAATAAGTCTAATAATGTCTTCATTCAATCCCTTTGCAATTTTTTCAGTTTCAATATCTGTAATGAAACCATACTTGTAAGGCTCCTTTACTACATCTTTAACTAAATTTTCTTTAACCATGTTATCCAAAAATAATCTATTACAATTATCTTTATATACTTTAACGAAAGATACCCCCAATATTGAGTTTTTTTCCTTTATTAAAACTAAAAATTAATGTCTAATAATCTTGATCCTTTGTCAAACCCTTTAAACATCCAAACTATTAAAGAAATTGGGAATCTAGACTTACCAATCATGCAGAAACATCATGTAAGAATACTGGCTCATTGCCTTCACATTTTAAAGTTCATCAAAGCTGATGATTGCTCTGAATTATGTTATAAAAATTCTCTGAGAGAATGGTGCGACAATCAATCCAGAAAATTTGACGATAAAAAATTTAGTGACCTTTTTTATGCCCAATTAGATTCCACTGCAAAAAAGTTAAATATATTTTCGGAAAGAATAGGTAAAAATATTGTTGATTTAGAGATTGATGATTTAGTACTTCTAGCTGAACAAAGTTAAAAGTCTTCCCAAATTGATCCCGAAGAAAAAATATATTTTTGTTGAGTCGTTAACAAATTTGGGTAATAAAATTTAAAAAAAAAGAAAATTAAGTTATATTCCGATCAACTCTGAAAATTAACTATTTCCTTTATTACCAACAGTTTTGACGAGAAACACAAAATTTGTAAGTTATTGAGTAGTCAGAGGATCCTGACGACAGGGCCAAAAGGCACACATATTTAAAAAAAAAAGAACATACTGATCCCAAACAAAAACGGAGATTTTACAGTGGCTGATGGGATCATGAATAAAGACAAATTACTCTCACTAACCCTCAGACAATTACGTCAAGAAGCAAGCAGATTATCAGTTCCTTTATATAGTCGGAAAACAAAGGCTGTTTTAGTTGACCTAATACTTAAGTACCAGGAAAAATCTTCTAAGAAAGCCATCATAAGTACACCCCAGCCAAATCCTGAAGATACTTTAGAGACTAATACCTTTAATAGTAGTGAAGAAGTCAAGACCAATGTAGTCTTCCTACCCAGAGATCCAGATTGGGCCTATGTCTTCTGGCAAATTTCTGATTCTGACCGAGAAAAAGCACAATCTTTGGGAGCCAATAAGTTATGTTTACGTTTATTTGATGCATCTGGTTATGAAGGAAGTAATTTGAATCATGGAACACTAAGGGAGATAGCAGTTGATAGTTATAGTACTGAGTGGTACTTGCCAATCCCACTTGCTGACAGAGACTATAAAGTTGAATTAGGTTATAAATACGGTTTTAACTGGATGTCATTGGCATTCTCTTCTATAAGTCATGTGCCTGGATCTCATCCATCTGAGCAAATTCTTGATAAGTTCGTACCTTTTAATTTGGAATCTACTTCTGAGTCAATCCCAGATATTTCAAACTCTGTTTCTTCAGAACAAAATGGTATGCATGAAAGACTATATCAAGCAGCAACTAACATTCCTATTAGAAGGAAAGTTGGTTCAGAAGAATTTATTGAAAATGTAAATTCAACAAATCTTAACGATAATCTTACTGATTCAGGTGCTGGTAAATGGTCTTCAGGTTTAAATGAATCTGGAAGTGGAATTGTAAAAAATAGATCTTTTTGGCTTGTTGCAGATGCTGAATTAATTGTTTACGGAGCAACAGAACCTTCTGCAAAACTCAAAATTGGGGGAGAAGATGTGCCTCTTGCTGCTGACGGTACTTTTAGAATTCAAGTTCCATTTAGAGACGGCACTCAAAAATACGATATTAAAGCTGTGGATGAATCTGGTGAGCAAGAAAAAAGTATATCAATGAAATTTGATAGAACTACTCCACTTGACGATACTAATGAAAAAGATAATGCTCAGACAGAATGGTTTTAATAAATTAAATTAATGCTTAAAAAAATTGTAGCTTTCACTCCTTTATTGGGAGCATTAACATTTCCACTTATTGTCCCAATTACAATTTCTAAATTTGGTGTTAACTATGGAATATTGAGTGCATTATTAATTTCTTCATTATGGTTTATCGCTATGTTAAGAACATCCGAAATGCCTCATTAATTTAGTTAGATTTTTTGAAGTTTCTAAAATTTATGACTGAAGTTAATGTAATAAATATCCATTCTCCTTTCTTAGATCAAAAGCCAGGAACTTCTGGTTTAAGAAAAAGTACTTTAAAGTTTCAGGAAGAGCATTACCTTGAAATTTTTATAGAAGCAATTTTACAATCACTTGAAGATTTACAAGGTTCAACATTAGTAGTTGGTGGTGATGGAAGATATGGAAATACTGAAGCAATAGAAAAAATTGTGCAAATATGTATTGCGCATAAAGTCCAAAAGGTTATTGTTCCACAATATGGTTTATTATCAACTCCTGCTACATCTCATTTAATTAGAAAAGAAAATGCTATTGGTGGTATTATTCTTTCGGCCAGTCATAATCCTGGAGGGATTGATGGTGACTTTGGAGTTAAGTTAAATATCTCGAATGGTGGTCCAGCGCCTGAAATGATTACTAATAAGATATTCAAATCTTCACGATTACTAACTAGTTATAAAATTTGTAAAATTAAACTACCTGATTTTAGTGAATATGGAACGCATATTTACGGCGAAACTTCCGTAGAAGTTATTGATGGATTAGAAGATTATTCTAATTTGATGGAGAAAATTTTTGATTTTGATCAAATTAGTGATTTTTTAAAAAAAGATTTTTCATTAATCTTTGATGCGATGAATGCGGTTACAGGCCCATATGCAAAAAATATTTTTGTTAAAAAAATGGGTCTCGCAAATGATTGTGTTATGAATGGTAATCCTTTGAAAGATTTTGGCGGCTTACATCCTGATCCAAATCTTACTTATGCATCTCATTTAGCTGATTTATTATTAAATAAAAAATCTTATAGTTTTGGTGCTGCTTGCGATGGAGATGGTGATAGGAATATGATTTTAGGAAGTGGTTGTTTTGTAAATCCTAGTGATAGTCTTGCAATTATTACTGCTAACACCAAATGTGTCCCTGGTTATAAAGATGGTATTACAGGTGTAGCCAGATCTATGCCAACTAGTTCCGCAGTTGATAATGTTGCGCGCGCATTAAATATACCTTGTTTCGAAACACCTACTGGTTGGAAATTTTTTGGAAATCTTCTAGATTCTAACTTGATTACCTTGTGTGGAGAAGAAAGTTTTGGAACAGGAAGTAACCATGTAAGGGAGAAAGATGGATTATGGGCAGTTTTGTATTGGTTACAAGTTTTATCTGAAAAAAAATGTTCTGTAAGTGATTTGATGCAGAATCATTGGAAACAATTTGGTAGGAATTATTATTCAAGACATGACTACGAGGCAATCCCCTCAAATATTGCTAATCAAATTTTTGGTAATTTAACGTCTATGCTTGAAAATTTAAAAGGAAAAAATTTTGCAGGCCATTTAGTTCAAGTTGCAGATAACTTTTCATATTTAGATCCTGTTGATGATTCCATAAGTGAAAATCAAGGTTTAAGATTAATTCTTGATGATAACTCTAGAGTAATTGTACGTCTTTCTGGAACTGGAACTAAGGGTTCAACATTAAGACTCTACTTTGAGAAATTTTACAATCCTAAACAGAATCTTTCTTTAAATCCACAAGTTGCTTTGAAACCTTTAATAGATGATTTAGATCAATTATTAAATATTTCAAAACTTACTCAAATGGAAACTCCTACAGTAATTACATAAACTTTAAAGTAATGATTTTTTGATTTAATCAATATGCATTCAGAAAATTTATTTACTGATTATTCTCAAATAGAAAATAATGCTCCTTTGGCAGATAAATTAAGACCAAAAAATTTGGAAGACTTTTTTGGTCAACAATCAATCTTGAATGAGAATTCGCTATTAAGAAGTGCAATATTAAATGACAAGATTAGTAATTTTATTTTTTTTGGCCCTCCTGGTGTTGGGAAAACTACTTTAATTGAAATTATTTCTTTTAATACGCGTTCAAAATTAATTAAATTAAATGCAGTTTTATCAAGTGTTAAAGAATTAAGAAATGAAATCTCTAATGCAAAAGATAGATTAATAAATTCAAAAAGAAAAACAATTTTATTTATCGATGAGGTTCATAGATTTACATCAGTTCAGCAAGATGCCCTATTACCTTCAATAGAGAATGGAACTATAACTTTTATTGGTGCTACAACTGAAAACCCTTTTTTTGCTGTTAATAAAGCGCTTGTTAGTAGGTCTCGTATTTTCACATTACTTCCTTTAGCTGAAAATGACTTGAATAAAATAATACAAAAAGTCATAACTTACTATTCAAAACAAAAAGATTCAAAAAAGGTTTATTTAACCCAGGATGCACTCAGTCATTTAATTAAATATTCTGGTGGTGATGCAAGAACATTAATTAATGCCCTAGAGATGGCCATAGAAACAACTCTTGAAAATGATGATAAAGAAATCAACATTAATCTCTCAATAGCAGAGGATGCAATTCAAAAGAAAAATATTGTTTACGATAAAAATGGTCAAAATCATTACGATGCAATAAGTGCCTTTATCAAGTCCATAAGAGGTTCTGATCCAGATGCAACTTTATTTTGGCTTGCAAATATGCTGGAGGCTGGAGAAGATCCTAATTTTATTTTTAGAAGACTTTTAATATCTGCCAGTGAGGATGTTGGAATTGCTGATCCTAATGGAATAGTAGTTGTAAAATCATGTTGTGATGCTTTTGATAGAGTTGGTTTTCCAGAAGGATTATATTTTTTAACGCAAGCTTCTTTATATTTAGCTATATCTCCAAAAAGTAATAGTACTAAAAGTATTTTTAAAGCAATTGAAACTATCAAAAATATTAATGCTTTTGAAGTTCCACGTCATTTAAAAAATAATTCTAATAGTTATGTTAATCCTCACAATTATCTAGGTAATTGGGTCGCACAAGAATATCTTCCTGAATCTGTAAGAGGTTTAAAAATATGGGAACCAAATAATAATGGGTGGGAGAAAATTAAATATGAAGAACTACTTAGAAGAAAAGAAAACTAAAAATTTTTTGAACAACAAATAATCTCAGGATTAAAAGAAGTTTTTTCTTCGTATGCTAAAGCAATAGTCCAATTATGGAAGGTAATGGGTGAATAAGTTAAATGTATGTTTTTCTTCTTATGAATTAACTCTTTTGACTTTTCATAATATTCCCAATGATTTATGTCTTTAGCTAATTTCCCATGATCCCATTTTATAGCCGCTTCAACAGCACACCATTGATTTAATATCATGTTTTTTGTCAATTTTTTTTGAATTGATTTATTGGTATGAAAAAAATATTTTTCCGCCAATCTTATATGGTTAAAATCTCTATCTATTCTCTCTATATCAATACCTATTTTGCTTTTATGCCAAACTATAATTATGGCATCTTTGCAATGACTTAAACTTATATTGCCCATGCTAGGAGGTAATATTGGTGGTTTACCAGGATGAGCATTTATTGGAATTTCTAGGGGATCTAAATCAAAAAGTGTTGATAATACTTGTCTTAAATATCCTCTAGTTTCTAAAAAAACTTTTGATCTTAAATCTGAAAGTTTTTCCGCAGTTTTAATTTCCTGTGCTGTTACGACATCTTGTACACCTTTAATCTCATAAAACCAAATTTTTGGTATTTTATATTCATACTCATTTAATAATTTCAATGGCTCTAAAGGTTGGCGACAAAGCACCAGAATTTAAATTAAAAGATTCTTTTGAGAAGGAAGTGTCTCTTAAAGATTTTAAAGGTAAAAAAATAATACTATATTTTTATCCCAAAGATAATACTCCAGGATGCACTAAGGAAGCCTGTAATTTTAAAGAAAATTGGGATTTGCTCCAGAAAAATAATATTGTTGTGCTCGGAATTAGTAAAGATAATGCTTCCTCTCATCAGAAATTTATAGAAAAATTTAATTTACCTTTTATTCTTTTAACTGATCCTGAACCTTTTAAAGTTTCTTCTGATTACGATAGCTACGGACTGAAGAAATTTATGGGAAAAGAATATATGGGAATGATGAGAAATACTTTTTTGATTGATACTGATGGTAACATCGAAAAAATTTACTTAAAGGTAAAAGCAGCAATAATGGCTGATCATATAATTGCAGATCTTGGGTTATTATAATTTTTTAATAGATAGGTGGTGAATGATCATCCCTTCCATAACTAAGTTAGGAGCATTGATAATATTTTCTTTTTGAGATTTTAGAGATTTTGCAAGGAATTCAGAGTCTCCCCCAGAGATTACTAAAATATCCTTTATTGGATTAAATAAACTATTAATCACTCCAGTAAGAGAGTTGATTACTCCTTTTAAAATTGCTTCTTCAGTATTTATTAAAAAATCTTTGATCGGAATATCATATTTTTTGGGAACCTTAAGATTTTTTGTATTTTGTTCCATTGATTTTAATTGTGTTAGAAGACCTGGAACCAGCTGACCTCCAATAATAGATCCATTTGAATTCAATTTTGTTATTGATAATATTGTTCCAAAATCTGCAATTAGCAAATCTTTTTTTAAAGGGTTTTTAATAATTTTTAAAGCTGCAATACAGGCAAGAGCTCTATCAACTCCAAAATAATCAGGAAGATTTGATAACTGAATATCTTTAGTTTTTATTTCATTTTCTTTTGTCAGCAAAAAGTTAGGTAGCTTTCCTACAGAAGCCCAAATTAATTGATCAAGATCTATGTTTTCGGGAACTTTTTGCTCTTTTTTGGTATGGAAGAATTTAGATTGATTTTTAGAATATTTAGCCCAATGAAGCCTACTATTGCCTACTAATAAAAAATTTATATCTGAGACCATTGTTTTATGATCAATTTAATTATTAATGTGTATTCCACATTCTTGTTTAATCCCCCCAAATCTTGTATCTCTGCCTTTTGTTTCGATACCATCGGGACTGCTTGAATGCCAATCGCCTACAGAAGAATAACCTTTGATAAAAAGTGGATGAGCAGGTAAATTATTCTCTTCCATATAATAAAAAACATCTTTATTTGTCCAATTCAATAAAGGTCTTAAAGAAAGTCTTTGACGAATTACGTCTAGGAAATTCATTTTGTTTCTATTTTCTGTTTGACTTGATCTAACACCGCTTGCCCAGCAGTAAATATTATATTTTTCTAGACCATTTTCTAAAGGTTTTATCTTTCTTAACTCATGATACTTATCTAAATCACTCTCTTTATTTGTTGCCCAAAGTTTTCCGTATTTAGCCTCCATTCTTGCTGGAGATAATTCACTTTGCAGAACTTCTACTTCTAATGATAAATCTTTAATAAGCTTTTCAGCGTAATGGTATGTTTCTGGAGGTAGGTAACCTGTATCTATCCAAAATATTTTTATTTTTTTTTGTAGACATAATTCACTGACCATATTTAAAAGGACTGATGACTGTATACCAAAACTTGTTGTGATAGCAAATTGATTATCAAACGTTTCATAACCCCATGTCAGCATTTCTTGAGGCTTCATATCTATTAGCTCTTGATTATATTTCCTTAAGTTAGGTTGAATATCTTTGTGGATGTTTTCAATCATTCTTCAATTTGGTTATGAGTTTAATGTTATTTCGCTCAATTTAAAAATTATTCGTTTAATTTAATAATACATTTAAGCATAACAATATTTCGCTAATGAAATTAATACAAAAACCAATAGTAATAGTTGGAGCAGGTTTTGCAGGTACGACATTTGCTTTGAATTTAAAGAATCTTAATCCTTCTCTACCGATTCTTGTAGTTGATTCTGAAACCAACTTTATATTTAAACCTTTAATGTACGAAGTTTTAAGTAAAGAAATAAGAAGTTGGGAAGCTACCCCAAAATTTGCAAATATTTTTTCTGATGCAGGTATAACTTTTTTAAGAAATTGTTTAACCAAGATTTCTTTCAAAGAAAATATTCTTGAATTTAGTGACGATTTAAAATTAAGTTATCAATATCTTGTTATCTGTACAGGATCTATTCCAAATAGTTTTTTAATAAAGGGTGTAGATGCAAATTGTTATTTTTTTAATGATTTACACGATCTAAATAAATTAAAATCTTTTTTAAAAAAATCACAAAAAACTGCGTTTCATCAAAAGTTATTCATAGTCGGAGGTGGTCCTTCTGGCATCGAGTTGGCATGCAAGATTAAAGATATATTTGCAGACCAATTTGAAATTAATGTAATAGAAAAATCAAATGAAATCCTTAATAAAAACAAAATTTTTAATAAAGAACAAGCAGAGAAGGCATTAGAAAAAAGAAAAATCAACGTTCTTTTGAATTCCACAGTTAAAGAAGTCTCGGAAACTAAAATTAGTATTTCTAGCGAGGTTGGAATAACTTTTTTGGATCAAGATATTGTTATTTGGACTGCAGGGGTTAAACCTAATTTGTCTTACTTAGAAACTGATGAAATAACAAAAAAATTTGGACGAATTTTAGTTAATAATAATTTGCAAATAGAAAATCATAAAAACTGTTTTGCTATTGGCGATATTTCAGTTATTGAAGGAATGGAGGATTTACCTATAACTGCACAGGTCGCTATGCAGGAAGGAAATCATCTGGCTAATAATTTACAACTTTTAATTCAAGGAAAGGATCCTTTACCCTTTGAATTTAAAGACAATGGTGAAATGATTAGCTTAGGAATTGGCGAAGCTTCAATTTCTGGGCTTGGGGTTACTTTTTCTGGGAAATTGGCTTTTGAGGCAAGAAGACTTATATATGCTTCCAAGTTGCCTGATATTACTGAAAGCTTAAAATCTGCATCTTCATGGATATTCCAAAAAAAATCTATTTTTAAAAAGTTTCTTAAAAAAGATAATTCTTATTAAACTTTTTTGACATATTTTTTTTGGGTATATTGAGTTAAATAAGTTTCGTATGAATTTAATTGCAGTAGTTAGTAATAATTTTGATGCGTTTATAACGGTAGTAGTTTTAATAATGTCAATAATTTTGTTTATTAAAAATACTATTGCGCCAGAATTGACTGGTTTGTTATGTGTTGGAATATTTATAGCTACAGGGGTTCTTTCTCCTGAAAAAGCTTTAGCTGGATTTGGCAGCCCATCCTTAATTACCCTTATGGGTTTATTTGCAGTTTCCTCTGCATTATTTAAAAGTGGTGCATTAGACAGAGTAAGAGAATTGATTTCTTCTGAAAGTATTAGAACGCCAAGGAAATTAATTTCTTTAATAGCTTTTTTGATTGCTCCAATATCAGGAATTGTACCTAATACTCCAGTAGTAGCATCTTTGTTACCTTTAATTGAAGGTTGGTGCGAGCGGAGAAATATATCACCATCAAAAGTTTTATTACCTCTTTCTTTCGCTACGTTACTAGGTGGAACGCTGACATTATTAGGTAGCTCAGTAAATCTTCTTGTAAGTGATATTAGTCAGCAATTAGGTTATGGAGCTTTGGAATTATTTAGTTTGACTTCAATCGGAATTCCTGTATGGCTTATAGGTACAACCTATATGATTTTAGTTTCTGACATGCTTTTGCCAGATAGAGGGAGAGATAAAGAGTTTATTAAAAAAGGGGATATGAATATATACTTTACTGAAGTTACTATTCCCTTTACTTCAGAATTAGTTGGACAATCTGTCAGAAATAGTAGATTGCAAAGAAGGTTTGACGTTGATGTTCTGGAATTGCAACGAAATGGAAAAGTTATTCTTCCCCCTTTGGCTGATAGAAAGATTGAACCGGATGATAGATTAATAATCCGCGTTACAAGGGCAGACTTATTTAGGCTGCAGCAGGAACATACCATTCTGTTAGGCGAAAACAAAACATCTTTCGTTGGAGCTAATGTTTTCTCAGATGATGAAGGTACTAAGACCTTTGAAGCCCTGTTACCCGCTGGCTCAACTCTAGCTGGTGCAAGTTTGAGAGAATTAAGATTTAGGCAGCGTCATAATGCAACAGTTTTGGCACTAAGAAGAGGTCAACAAACTGTTCAGGAGAGATTAGGCCAAGCTGTTTTAAGGGCTGGAGATGTTTTATTATTGCAAGCACCGTTAGATTCAATAAGAGGTTTGCAAGCCAGTAATGATTTGCTGATTTTAGATCAATTCGAAGATGATTTACCTTTCTTGATAAAAAAACCTATATCGATTGGAATTGCAATAGGAATGGTGGTTTTGCCTTCCGTTTCTAATATTCCATTAGTAGGTTCAGTCCTTTTAGCTGTCATTGCTATGGTTGCTTGTGGATGTTTAAGACCTGCAGAGATACAAAAAACAATTAGGTTAGACGTTATTTTATTGTTGGGATCCTTATCATGCTTTAGTGTTGCTATGCAAGTAACAGGATTAGCAGATTTAATTGCAGTTAATCTAAACTTTGCCATTAATGGAATGCCTCTGTATTTTGCACTAGTGGTAATTTTTGTATCGACAGTTATTCTCACACAATTTATAAGTAATGCTGCTTCGGTTGCTTTGATTTTACCTGTTGCTATTGAATTCTCAAATGTTTTAGGAATTTCACCAAGCGCTTTAATAATGCTTGTTTTATTCGGTGCAAGTCAATCTTTCTTGACTCCAATGGGTTATCAAACAAATTTAATGGTTTATGGTCCTGGAAGATATAGATTTTTTGATATAGCAAAATACGGAGCTGGATTAACACTTATAATGTCATTTACAGTTCCAGCATTGATAATTCTCAATTACGGGTAATATCGTGATATTCAAAAGTAAAGTTTATAAGTTAAAAGATGTTTACAAAAAGCTATCTGTACCTCAATTTACTATTGTTACAGGCTTGTTTATTATTTGCATTGGAACTTTAATTTTGAGTTCTCCATTATGTTCATCTTCAAAGGTTGGTTTATGGGAAGCATTTTTTACATCTACTTCGGCAATAACCGTTACTGGCTTAACCATAATAAATATTGGTGTTGATTTAAATTTCTTTGGTCAAGTTGTCTTGGCTTTTATGCTTTTATCAGGTGGTCTAGGATTAATGGCTATTACAACATTTTTACAAGGGTTTGTTGTAAAGGGGACAAAGCTAAGAACTAGATTAGACAAAGGGAAGACTCTAGATGAATTTGGAGTTGGAGGAATTGGTCGAACTTTTCAAAGCATTGCTATTACGGCAATTAGCATCATATCATTAGGTGCAATTGTTTTATATTCTTTTGGATTTGTAGAGATTCAAAATAATTGGGAAAGACTATGGTCCTCGATTTTTCACAGCATATCTGCATATAACAATGCAGGATTTTCTTTAAGCTCCAATAGTCTCCAAGACTATAGAACAAATTATTTGGTTAATAGTGTTTTTGTTTTTCTCATTGTTATGGGTGGATTGGGATGGCGGGTTATTGATGATATTTGGAGTAATAAAAAAAATCTTTCTTACAAACAATTAAGCCTTCATTCCAGATTAGTTATTAGAACAAGTTTATCTCTAATAATATTTGGATCATTAGGTTTCTTTATCACTGAATCATTGCTAAAAAGTCAATTTTTTAATGATTTGAATTTGTTTGAACGGTTATTGTCATCAATCTTTGAAACAGTAAGTGCAAGAACTGCAGGCTTTACAAATTACCCAATCTCCTTGAACTCTATATCAGATACTGGCCTATTGTTATTAATGACTCTCATGTTTATTGGAGCAAGTACTGGAGGGACTGGTGGAGGTATAAAAACAACTACATTTATTGCTTTAATGGCGGCAACTAGATCAACTTTAAGAGGTCAGAAAGATGTAATTATTAGTAATAGATTAATTTCAGATAAAGTTATTTTAAAGGCAGTTGGAATCACAGTTGGATCTTTGCTTTTTGTTCTTTTAATGGCAATGCTGCTAAGTACAACTAATACGTTTGTTAAGAAAGAATCTTTCACATTCCTAGAAATTCTTTTCACTTGCATATCTGCATTTGCAACTGTTGGTTTTGATATTGGTTTAACTGCAAAATTAAATCATTTCGGCCAATTTATTCTTATCGTCGGAATGTTTGTGGGCAGACTTGGTATACTTTTGCTTTTAAGTGCACTTTGGCAGGCTCTTTATAAGAGTAGAATAGATAGACAAAAGAGAATTGGCTATCCTAGGGCTGATCTTTATGTATAGGATTCACTGAGTTTTATTATGGCTGATTGGTGGCAGTGGTCTCAAAAGAGAGAAAAAGAAGCCCTCACTTTTGCAGTTGTTGGCGTTGGAAGATTTGGAACCGCTGTTTGTAGAGAACTTATAAGTAATGGTGCAGATGTTTTAGCTGCAGATTATTCGGAAAAAGCTATTGATGATTTGAGACAATTGGAACCTTCTATAGAAGCTAGAGTTGTAGATTGTACTGATGAAGAGTCTATGAAGGAATCTGGAATACTTGAAATGAATACTGTTGTAGTGGGTATAAGTGAACCTATTGAGGCAAGTATAACCACGACACTTATTGCTAAAGATAGTGAAGGTAGCAAAGTGAAAAGAGTAATAGCAAGAGCTACGAGTGATTTGCACGAAAAAATGTTAAAAAGGGTAGGTGCAGACAAAGTTGTCTTCCCTTCCAGAATGCAAGGAGAAAGATTAGGTTTAGAACTAGTTAGACCAAATCTAATTGAAAGGTTGGAACTCGATAACCAAACTGGTATAGATGAAATAACTGTTCCAGAGGAATTTATTGGAAGATCGTTGAGAGATTTAAATTTGAGGAAAAATTATTTAGTAAATGTTCTTGCAGCAGGACCTGCTGAAGAGTTGACAGTGAATCCTCCAGCAAAATATATCTTGGAAAGAGGAAATATTTTGGTAGTAATGGGAAAAACTGCAGATTTACAGAAATTGCCTCAAAATTAACTATTTTTAATCAGATTTTTTGTAGTATCTAATCCTTTGAGGAGCTCTTTTTAATCTTTTTACGCTTTGTTTTTCAAGTTTGTCTCTAAATTGATTGGTATTTAAATTATGTTCTGAGAAAAGTGAGTTACTCTCTTTCTCGAAGTATTCTTTTATACCCTCTTGTATTAATACTTTTGCCATATTACTAACTGTCCTAGATTCATTATTGGCTAAGATAGTTAGTTGTTCACATATGAATTCTGGAAGAACTACTTGAATTCTAGGGGATTTAGGCTTCCCATTAGTTGAATTTTGCCGGGTAGCCATGAGTCAAAGTTGATAACTGTTACTTATAAGTATACACAGTTAGTCAAGGATACTATCTTTGTGTATATTGTTAGTAAGGAAATTTATGTCCGTAACAATTAATTGTTTTTATTGTCCTATGAAAAACTCAAGAAAACTTGATTCTCCTAAAAGGTCGATAATTGATAAAAAGAAAAAAAGATTAGTTAATTATGATTCTCACGATAATGAAAATAGTGATGTATTGGTATCAGCTGTAATTAGTCCATATTTGTTAACTCATCTTCACCAAATTCTTCAGCAGTCTGAGTACTATGCTCAAAAAGATGGTCGAAAATCTCACGCAGCTAACTTTGCGAAACTAAGAAAAGTTTTATGTTTAGATGCAAGAAGTATGGCAGATGCCTCAGCAAAAGAAATAAAAGATGTAGATAATGATTTATCTATTAATCAATATAATGATCAAAATGTAGCTTGAAGTAATAATCTATTAATAAATAGATTTTAAAAACATGTCCAGTAATGCTGAAAAGCTCTATCAATTAATAGCTAACGACTCCAAAAAGAAACAAAGTTTGTTTATGACAGCCTTAACTAATCCCAAAAAAGCCTTAGATAAAATATGCGACATTGGCAATGAGTTAAATATTGCTGTGACTAAAGAAGAGGTTATTGAATATTTGAGTACTATTGATGATGAGGCAACTAAAATGTGGTTAATTAAGGCTCGAGGAGGTCTTTAGGAAAAGGTTTCGAATAATTATTATTATTAATAGTCATAGGTTTTATTCTTTTGTTATAGCCTCCTCCACCAGCTAAAGTCCAAAAAAACCAATAACTTGGAATTGCAAGAGCTGCAGCTATGAAAATCACTACAATTTGTTCTATTCTTTTCATAATTTAATTTTATTCGACAAAATATTTTTTAGTAAATAAGCCACAGATTTTGTAAATTCTATTTTTAAAACAGTGATTAGATTTGAAGGTGTAAGCAAAATTTATTCTACAGATGTTGTTTTAAAAAATATTAATTGGGAGATTAAGAAGGGAGAAAAAGTTGGCTTAGTTGGTTCTAATGGTGCAGGTAAATCAACCCAGTTTAAGATTTTAATTGGAGAAGAAGAGCAAACAAGTGGAACGATCATCAAAGAAGGAAATCCTAAAATTGCCCATTTAAAACAGGAGTTTGATTCTAATTTGAATTTTTCAGTGAGAGAGGAATTAGAAAGTTCTTTTAAAGATATACAAATTGTTGCCATTAAACTTTTAGAAATTGAGAATAAAATGAAATCATTGGATATAAAACAACATTCTGATGAACTTGAAGTATTAGTTAATCAACTCGCAAAATATCAAGCAAAATTTGAAGCTTTAGGTGGTTATACAATGCAATCTGATGTAGAAAAAATATTACCAAAATTAGGTTTTTCTACAGAAGATGCTGATAAATTAGTTGGTAATTTTTCAGGTGGTTGGCAGATGAAAGTTGCACTTGGAAAAATAATCTTACAAAAACCTGATTTACTTTTGCTGGATGAACCGACCAATCATTTAGATTTAGATACTATATTCTGGCTGGAAGAATATCTATCTACGCTTAAGATCTCTGTCATTATAATAAGCCATGATAGATATTTCTTAGATAAATTATGTAAAAAAATAATTTTTGTAGATAGAGGAACATCTGAAATATATAATGGGAACTATTCTTTTTTTGTGGAGCAGAAATCTTTAAATGAAGAATCACAAAATAAGGCATATCAATTACAACAAAAAGAAATTGAGTTACAGAAGAGGTATATCGATAGATTTAGAGCTAGTGCAAATAGAAGTTCTCAAGCGAAGAGTAGAGAAAAACAATTAAAAAAGATTTCTAAAATTGAGGCTCCTATAGCAACATCAAAAAGTCCTGTTTTTAATTTTCCAGAATGTCCTCGATCAGGAAAATTAGTTCTAAATATCAAAAATTTGTCTCACAGTTTTGAGGATAAAATTCTTTTTTTAGATGTTAATTTAAAAATTTCTGCTGGTGAGAAAATAGCAGTATTAGGACCTAATGGCTGCGGTAAATCTACATTGCTTAAAATTATAATGAAAAAAATATCTCCTGAAATTGGAGAAATTAATCTTGGTAAACATAATATAATTACTAGCTATTATGAACAGAATCAGGCTGAAGCACTTTCAATTGAAGAAAGGGTTATTGATTTAATATGTGATAAGTCTCCAGAATGGTCCCAAAAAAAAGTAAGAACATTTTTAGGAGGTTTTGGCTTTCAAAATGAAACTGTTTTTAAATATATTAAACAACTTAGTGGGGGAGAAAAGGCAAGATTAGCATTGGCGCTGATGATTATTAATCCTAGTAATTTTTTACTTTTGGACGAGCCAACTAATCATTTGGATCTGCAATCTAAGGAAAACTTAGAATTAGCAATTAAAAATTACAAAGGTTCATTATTAATCATTTCTCATGATCGGTATTTTATTTCAAAGGTTGCAAATAGAATTGTCGAAATTAAAGATTCAAAGTTATTTTCATATGATGGTAATTACGAATATTTTTTAGAAAAAACTCAAAGCAATTAAAAAATTTGAGTACTTTTTATTCAGTTTACATTTGGCTAAGCAAGATCACTCATTGATCTTTAAATAGTTTACCGTCCTTGATTAGTCTTAAAAGTACAAAAAGTTCTAATGATTTACATGCAAATTTGCGATTTCCAAGAAAAACAGTTTCAAATTTCTGATCCTATTTAAAGTTATTTTAAATGCATTGCTACCTGTGATATTGGAGATGGTAGATGTATTTCTAGGTGTGTGGAAATACTTAAACAGAATGCCAGTTAAATCTTTTAGTTATTTTGTAGATTAGTTATATCAGTTGGTCTTACTTTTAATTTAATAAATTTATTTCTACGCTTCAATAATATACTTACTTGTTTATTGATACCATTTTTACTTATTTGGTCTATGACGTCTGATGCGGTTTCAATATCTTTATTGCCCACTTTTATTAAAATATCATCTATCTTTATTCCAATCTTTTCTGCTGGACTGTTCGGTATTATATATCCAACTTTTACGACATTATTTTTTTTCTTAATGTTACTTTCTTCTATTAGGCTAATCCCAATCATAGGATGTATTACTTTTCCATTTTTTATAAGTTGATAGGCAATTTCCTTAGCTTTATTAATTGGGATTGCGAAACTCAAACCCGCTCCTGGTCCTGATCTTATCAAGGTATTAATACCAATTACTTCTCCATCGCTATTCAATAGTGGCCCTCCAGAATTTCCAGGATTAATAGCAGCGTCTGTTTGTATAAGTTCCAGTTTTTTATCATATATTCCTAATTGAGTGACGTTTCTATTTAGATTACTAATAATACCAAGCGTAACTGTGTTTTCCAGTCCGAATGGATTTCCAACTGCTATAGCCCAATCACCAACTTTAATCTTTTCCGAATCGCCCAATTTTGCTTTTGGCCAAGGTCCTTTCCCTTCAATCTGTAGCACAGCTAAATCAGTAAAAAAGTCTTGCCCTATAAGTTTTGCGTTTAATTTTTTGCCATTGGTTAAACCAACAATCACCTTATCTGATCCATTCACAACATGAGAATTGGTCATTACAAGTCCATCTGCAAATATAAATCCACTTCCTTGGTTTTGCTCTATCCTTGGTCGATTGTCATTAGGTAAATCTAATCCAAAAAATCTTTCAAAATATGGGTCTAGAAATAGTTGAGAATTTCTTGGAAATTTTCTTTTTTTAACATATCTTTGAGTATCAATTGTCACCACAGCTGCACCGGTTTTTTCTACAGCTTTAGTTATAAAAGATTTGTTTGAATATATATTAACTTCATTAAATTTTGGTTTATTGAATGGTTGGGATATGATTTTTGCAGGACATGTAATGGACACTGTAATTAATGAGGCGAGTAGTAATAGCTTTTGGATGTATCTTTTCAATTTTCTTATGTTCTTAGAAAGATTGAATAAACCTTATTAGTGTAATTTAAATATAACTACTAATTAGATTAATTTAATCTAGAGAATAATTTATTAACTTAAAATAGCTAAATTTCTTTTTTTCGGGCTATGATGTTAAAAATATAGTTAATTAATTTATAAGTTTGATGACGATTCTATTTCCAATCATATATTCTGCGGCCTTAACGTATTTAGTTTGGAAAGCTTTTAAAGTTATGGCTAATGGTTGGGGTATAGCCGATAATAAAAATAAACGTTTCAGTACTTCCAGTTTTAAACAAAAAAAGTACACAATACATCCAGAACTTCTAGATAAATCAGGAAACATAACAGAAGAGGAGCTTTTAACTGTAAGATTTTCGAATGACAATGACTCTACATTAGAAGAAAAAGGTTCAACAACTGATTAATCAATTTACATTTAGGAAAAAAATTGGAATTAAGAACAAAAATTGTCTCAGCGGTAATAAGATCTCTCAAGTTGCCCCCAAGGTTTCGTTTGAAAATGGTTAAAGAAGATCCAGTTAGACTTGAACTAAGTCTTACACCTTCCTATGGTAAAAATCCTGTTATTGTTGGTTTAGTTGAATCTTTAGATTTAGTCGCTCGAAGAGATAGAGAAGGTAGATTACCCAGAGATCTCCAAGGTACTTGGGACTGGACTGTAAGACATGGAAAAGTTAGCACTGGAGGCTGGAACCCTATGTTAAAAGAAGCATTACAAACAATGTTTGATACAGGATTGCCAGCTATTGTATATGAGGAATTAACTGGAGATGAGTATCGACCTGTTGATGGTGTAAGACATGTTAAATAAATAATTTATTATTTATCATAAATTCTTCCTTAAAACGTTAAAATGATCTGATATATAATTTAGTTAATTATGAATAATGAGAATCAACCAAGATTTGGCTTCGTCAATTTCGCGGAAACCTGGAATGGGCGTATGGCAATGATGGGTATTTTGATTGGTCTTGGTACTGAATTAATTACTGGACAAAGTATTCTTCGACAAATTGGAATAGGTTAGTATTTTACTTTACTTCTTCTGCTTTCACTTCAATTGTACTTTCACTAGGCTTTTTACTAAATTGATTGTTATTACTGATATTTTCTAGATTTGCGCCACAATTCATACATGTTTCACTTAAGCCTAAGGATATTGTGCCACAATTATTACATGTATTAATTTTTGATTTGTAAGAGTTAAAACCTATAAGTACCGAAATTACTAATATTAGAGGAATTAAAAATAATAATAGTAGGATATTCCCGAGAAAGCTTATGAAAAAGTTTATTCCAAAAATTGGAACCATAATAAGTATGATTAAAAAATATGTGAAAAAATTTTTATTATCTTTAAGAAAATAATTCATCTTTATTATATCTAATATCTTTTTTTATTTAATAAAGTCATACTAGCAATAACTACGCTCCAGCACTGTCCAAAATATAAAATCACTCCTAATAGCCATACCCACACAGTAAGTACTAGAAAACCTCCAATAAAACCATATGCTTGAAATCTTGCGCCAAGTGAAAGAATACTTTTACTTACCGCTAGGTTCAAAGTGGTTAGGCCAATTCCTATAAGAATAGATCCTGGTAAAAGTGGTTTCAAAGGAACTTTTCTACTGGGTAAGAGGGCTTGTAATAAAAGAGCCATTAAAGAAAATCCGATTAGTGGTATTGCAAACTGACCAACTTGTAGTAGCGGCAACTTTAACAATAAATCAGAAATAAGATTATTAGATTTTGAAAGATTTTCTAAAACGTTACTAGGTATCATCCTAAGATTTACACTAATCTGATCTAGTACCATTAAAAAACCAATAAAGAATACTATTAAAAAGGCTTCAACTCTATTTCTGAGAAACCTCGAAGCTTGCACTCTCCAAGCAGCATTTACTTTTTTAGAAGGAATTTCGTCTTCCCAAAGCCTATCTGAACCTCTTTGTAGAGATAGATATGCATTCCCTGCTGTAAAAAGCAAAAACATAGCCCCTAGAATACCTGCCCCAAAACCTTGATCTATCAAATTAAATAATGTTGTTTCTACCAACTCAACTACTGAAGGAGGTAAAAGCTGAGCAGCAATAGAAATTATTTGTTGATCTAATCCTTCTTGTTTTCCTAGGAACCATGAAGCTATTGAAAGAGAAATCAGAAGAATAGGAAAAAATGATTGAAGTGTGTAGTATGCAAATGCAGCACTTAAATCAACACAATCAGATTTGCTCCATCGCTCACAAGCTCCCCATAAACTTTTCAGTATCCAGGTTGAACTTCGCTGCATATTAATTTTCTTCAAATATTTTATTTATTTGTTTATTTTTTATTGTATCTGATTAAGAAATTTTTCAAGCAATTATTTATTTATGATGCAACTATTTTTCCAATAATAAATTGCCCCATGGCTTTAAAATTTCAACTTTTTCTAAAGATCTACAAGCAATTAATGGAAAATTAACATCGCTCAAGTTTTCTCCTGAAACTAAATTTACAGGGTCTTTTTCTAACCACTCTATAGAACAATTGAGTTCTTCTAATAACAGCCAGGCTGCTGCAATATCCCATATCTTGGGGGTTGATTCTATTGCTCCGAAAGTTTGTCCCATAGCTACACTCGTTAGATTTAAACTAGATACACCTAAGAGTCTAATTTTGCCAGGAAATACTGAGTTTGGTTTTTTTTGTAAAATTTTTATAGATCTACTACATAAAGAAATGCATTCACTTTGACGATTATTTTGGCTAGGATCTATTTTCTGATTATTTAACCAAACCCCTTTACCTTTAATGGATACAAACTTTTTTTTTAATGTAGGAATTATTAAAAAAGAAGATTGCGGTTTACCATCAACGAACCTTGCCACTGATATAGACCAGTAAGGAATGCCCGCAGCAAAATTTGTTGTACCATCGAGTGGATCGACCACCCAATAAGCTTTTGAGTTTGGAATTAACTTTTGCCCTTCTTCACTAAGGACGCCCTCACCTGGAGCTATTGAAGCTAAGCCATCTACGATTGTTTTGTCACTCCACAAATCACAACTTGTTAATAATGATCCATCTGCTTTATTGCTGGCGCTAATATTTCCAAAATCTTTTTTCTGCCGTTTACTAACTAATTCAAATAAAGAATCTAATTCACTTAGTTGCTTATTAGTTAAATTTGTTGGATTCATCTTTGTATATTGCAAATAGACTCTGTATCTTTGATTTTAGTATTATTCATACCCAAACAATTTTTACTTATACCAAGAAAAGTTAATCTTTCTAATTCATCTAAATTCAAATTGTAATTATATATTGCATTAATATTTTTTGATTTCGCATTACTTAATTCACTTTGCCTAACAAGAACATCTTTGAGAGTTGATATTCCAACATCATATCTAAGTCTGGAAAGCCTTACAGACTCTTTACTAGATTCAATTTCTTTAAGAGAAGAAATTATTTTCTCTTCATTTAATTTAAGATTTAAGTAGGCTTTACTAATGCTTGTGGTTAAAACATTTTGTAGATTTTCATAAGCATATTTTTCGGCTTCTGCCTCTGATATTTTTGATTTATAAGAGTTCTTATTTTGTCCGCCATCAAAAATGCTCCATGCAAAATTTATACTTATGGTATTTGTATAATTTGAACTAGATTTTTCAGAGTCGATATTAGGTGTTAGAGATTCACCCTTGGAAAATGTACTAGATAATGTATTGCTGATATAGATATTTGGCTTATTTTGAGCTAAAAAACTATTTGCTTGGATTCTTTTGATTGATTTTTGAAGAATAAGGTTTTTTAAGGAAAGATTTTTATCCAAACCTTCATTAATATTTTTATTCAATCTATGATTCCAGAAACCTATTAAATTTTGCTCTTTATTACTTTCAAAATCTCCCTTAACATTAAGTATCTCTTTAAGGGAAATCTTATTAATTTCATGTTCTATTTTCTTTTCATTAAGTGATTGTTTATCTCGAGATAATTGCGCTTCTGCTTCAAGAACTTCAAATTTTGTCCCAATTCCAGCTTCTAACTTTGTTTGAGCATTATGTAAACTTGTAATTGATAAATCAAGTGTAAATTTTTTATTTTTGATATCTTGATATGATTTTTGGTATTTGTGATACCTCATTTTTGCTTCTTGAATTAAATCTTTTTTCTTAATCTCATAATTATTTTTTGCAATTTTATAATTTTCTTTGGCAATTTTAATTTCGGATCCTCTAAGTGGGTCTATTAAATCCCATTTAATATTTAGCGAAGGATTAGCTGTCAATTTTGATGTTTTTAAAGTCTCTGTATTACTGATGTAATTTTTACCTGAGACATATTTTGGTAACCCTATTGCTTGAAAATCTAAGGATGGGTATCTTTGAGCAATTTGACTGGAAAGATTAAAGCTTGCAGAGCTTACTAAGTTTTGTAAAGATTTTAATTCTTGATTATTTAAGATAATTTTTTCTATTTCTTGATAATCAATAAAAGTAATATTTGATTTTTCTTCTAAAACATTATCAATATAATTTTTTGTTTCGCTCGATAATACATTAATAGAGTTGAGACTTAGAGTAAGGGGCAAGAATAAGATAGGATTTATTACTCTTCTAAGCATGTTTTATAGTATCGAAGATATTCGATTAACCAATCAAAGTATTAATAATATCATTTGAATCATCAAGAACGTGAATTTTGGTATTTAATTGATTTTCAACTTCTTTAATATTTTTATCATCTAAAAATAAATCAGTATTAAATTTTAACATAATAGATGGTATGTAAACAGCTTCTCCTAAATCCTTATTTTTCAGCCCATAAATTAGATCTTCTCCAGTAAGAAGGCCTGTAACAACTTGATCTTGACCCCAATAAATACTTGGTAATCCATATAAGTTAATTTTCAAACCATCAATTAAGTTTAATTTTTTAACTGTTGGAATTAGGGCTTCATAAACTAATTTACCAACAATCCAACTGACTTTTTTTGGCGGTTTTATTTTTTTTGGAAGGTTGTTAGACTTCTCATTTAATATCTTTAGAAAGTTTCTAATTGATCCGACTCCATTAGATTCTTGTGGCATATTTTCGTATGTTTTATAACTAGGTAAATTTATACCAGCTATTAAATACCATTCGTCTGCTAGCCAACAAAAACGAGTTCCAAGAGTAATTTGTAGAGAGGCTTGAATTCTCTCGACCTGTTTAATCGTTTTTATTGCGTATTCTGGGCTTATTGATTTCAATCCATCATTTTCAGGTCTAAATTTTGTAAGTCCTACAGGAACTATTGCAATTGAGAGTACTGTTTGAGAATTTTTTTTGTAGAATTCAGCAAGTTCCAAAATTGATTTCTCAAGAATATCCCCATCATTTATATCTGGACAAACAACAATTTGAGCATGAATTTGAATAGAGTTTTTTTCAAACCAGGAAATTTGATCAAGGATAACTCCTGCTTTGTTATTTTTTAATAATTTTTCTCTTGTAGTGGGATCAGTAGCATGAACTGAAATAAAAAGTGGAGATAGTTTTTGCATAGCAATTCTATCCCAGTCTTCTTTTTTTAAATTCGTAAGAGTTAGATAAGAGCCATACAGGAAACTTAATCTATAATCATCATCTTTTATATAAAGGCTTTTTCTTTTACCACTGGGCTGTTGATCTATAAAACAAAACGGACATCTATTATTGCATTGCTTGATTGAATCAAATAATGCATCTTTAAAATTAATACCTAAATTAACGTCTTGATCTTTTTCAATACTTATATTGTGAATTTCATGATTTTTGTCTAAAACTGATATGTCTAAAATTTCTTCACTAATGAGAATCTGATAATCAATTAAATCTCTTGGTTTTTTCCCATTAATACTAATTATTGAATCACCTGATTCAAATCCTATTTCTTGAGCAATGGAATTAGCTTCAATACTTTCAATTTCTGCAGGGTTTATTTTATAAGTAATATTAGGCACCAAAAGATCATTGAGATTTTCTTTGTAATTAATTTCTTGCCACACAATTTAAGGCCAAATACTCTTCTTTATATTTATTCTAAACTTATATATGACTCAAAGTGTATTAAATACTTTTAAAATACTAAATAAAGATATGAAATGAAGGGCCTTTAATTTATTAAAATATGGCATTCGCAGTTTTCTAAAACACGATCTAAATTAATTAAAATAACTAAAAAACTTTATTCATTGAAAGAATTAATTACAAAAAATTTAGAATTGAAAGATAAATTGCACTATGAATTTCATAATACATTTGATTCATACGAAAATAGTTTTTTATCAAATCCCATATCTTTAAGATTATGGTCTTCTTTTTTTGTAATTTTACCTATTTTTATTCAAGCCCCTTGGGTTAGATTAGAACCAATAAGTGCTCTTTGTTTTACTTTTGTTATTCTCTTAGTGGCATTTTTGTTGAATCAGAAAGGATCAAATAAGTGGTTTATTTTAAGTTCATTATTACTTGGAGTATCAGGCAGTTGGCTGGGTGGATGTTTGTTCTGGGGATGGTTAAGCCCATTTCCTATTCTACACATACCTGTTGAAGCTGTAGTTCTCCCATTAGCTTTAATTGGACTTGGTACTAATTGGAAAATAGGTTCAAGTTTTTATATTTCTTCTTTATTTGGAACTGCAGTTACCGACATTACAATATTTTTAATCGGAATAATGGATCAATGGAGGCAAGTAATTACAGCAGATTCTGAAATTGCACCCCAAATTCTTCAAAAAACTTCAGAGAATCTTATCCAAATAAAATCATTATCTATTATTGTATTTGTTGCTCTTATACTTTGGTTTATTTCAAAAGAAATTTTTGATTCTGCCACAGTTAATACTACTAGTGGTAAAGCACTCTTAGTTTCTAGTTATGTAATTCAAACGACATTAATTGTTGATGGTATTTTTATTTTTTTAGCAATTCTGCAACCAACTTTTAGTGGATTGGTTTAATGTTAAGGCCTCCATTTTCGCAAGAACCGATAACAATAAATAATTGGGATGTAATCGTTGTGGGTGCTGGAGCTGCTGGCCTTATGACTTGTCTTGAATTACCAGCAAATTTAAAAGTGCTTCTTTTAAATAGAAATACTAGTAAGGTATCTTCCAGTAGATGGGCTCAAGGAGGAATTGCATCTGTTGTTAGACAAGATGATTCATTTGATCTTCATGCTGAGGATACTTTAAAAGCAGGAGATGGATTATGTGATTTTCAAGCTGTAGAAATGCTAGTTCAAGAAGCTCCAGGTTGTGTAGACAGGTTGCAGAATTTAGGGATGATTTTTGATCAAAATTCTGATCAACTAGCGACTACTTTAGAAGCAGCTCATTCACGCAGAAGAGTCTTACATGTTAAAGATCGTACTGGAAGAGCATTAGTTGAAGTGCTAGAAGATCATATTGAGAATCAAAAAAATATTCTTCACTGCAGAGGTGTAAGAGTAACTGAACTTCTCATTGAAAATAAAGAATGTAGAGGAGTTCAGGTTCTTGATGGAGCAAATTTATATTGGATTCAATCAAGAGCTGTTGTTTTAGCTACAGGTGGAGGTGGGCATTTATTTACTAATACAACAAATCCTGCGCAATCTTCTGGTGAAGGGATTGCTCTAGCATGGAAAGCAGGCGCTGCTATCGAAGATTTAGAGTTCGTTCAATTTCATCCAACCGCTTTAAAATTTTATGGTGCACCTTGCTTTTTAATATCTGAGGCACTTAGGGGAGAAGGAGCAATTTTAGTTGATAAGAATGGTGAAAGTCCAGTTAAAAATCTTCAAAATCGTGATTTAGCTTCTAGAGATCAGGTAAGTAGAGCAATTATAAAAAATATGCATGATAATAATGTAGATCATGTTGGCTTAGATCTTCGGTATATTGATCCAGAAAAAATTGTTGAGCGCTTCCCCACTATCTTAAGTCGATGTCAGGATTATGGAGTTAACCCTTTAAATGAAGTTATACCAGTAGCTCCTGCAGCTCACTATTGGATGGGAGGTGTTAAAACTGATTTAAATGCATCTTCTACAAGAAAAGGATTATATGCCGTTGGAGAAGTTGCTTCTACAGGTGTCCATGGTGCTAATAGACTGGCAAGCAATTCACTGATGGAGTGTCTTGTTTTCGCAAGAAAATTGTCTTCAATTGTTTTGAATGATTTTCCCAAATTTGTAAAATTGGATAGATCATTGCAAGAGTTTGATATTGAAGATCCTAAAGAAGATAAAATTTCTAGAATTGCTGAAAAAATTGATGAACTAAGAAAACTATGTTGGTTAAATTTAGGTGTATCTCGAAATCAGGTAAATATGAGTAAATTTCTAAATTTTATTCAAAATGATATCGATAAATTACATAAAAATGCTTTACTAAATAGTCTTGAAAAAATAAAATTTGATCAAAAAATCAAACTTAGTGAACGCAATAGGAGAGCATTGAATCTTTTACTTGATTTAAAAAATAGACAAATAACAACTATAACTTTATTAAAAGCTTGTTTATTTAGAGAAGAGAGTAGAGGAGGGCATTATAGAGATGATTTTCCGCATAAAGATAAAAATTGGGAATGCCATACTAGACAACAGTTAGATCAAAAAATTCATAAAAGATTTATTAAAAATTAGAATCTCCTTTATAGCTTGTCTTTATAGCTAATTCATTCAAGTCGCGCGTACCACTAATGATTTCACCATTTATTTCCCAAGAAGGAAATCCACTGATTCCTTTCGTTTGGCATAGCTCATAATCATTATCTTTACCATCTTTAGCACATTCAACTAATTTTAATTCTTTAACTGCTTCTTTACCAAATAATTGTTTCTGATCGTGGCAATGCGGGCACCAGTATGCACTATACATAACAATATTATTTTCACTTAAAAATTTTGCAAACTTTACCTTCTGTGGAGAGCTTGAAGTGGTAATTATTGGTGATACATTTTCAGTGGGGCTTGCAACATCAATCGCCTTTGAGGGGTCAACGTTTGTTGACCAAATTATGCCCCCCAGCAGGACACTAATGGCTACAATGAAACCTCTAAAAATCATTGGTTCTCTACTTTCGAACTTTGCTCCAATAATAGAAATTATAAAGATAGAAAACGATAAAATTGCTGAAAGTATACAAAAAAAGCAATATGCTTGAATCTTAAAAAACATTATATTTATCAATAAAAAGCTAAATGTTGATGACGCACAAGAAATTAGAAATACTAACCACCATAAAAACTTGTTTAGTTTTTCTTTTGGGGAAATTAAATTAAGAGAAAGTATTATTGTGATAACTAATATTGATAAATACGTTATAAATCCAGCTAATGAGAGAGGTATATTAACTTGATTATTTTCAAATAAAGTACCCCAAGGACTATTTAAAACTGTTTCACAACCATTATGTATCCCTGGGCATGAAAGCGAAGTAAATAATCCCCAATTTTTTAAAGTAATCGAACCTGTATCAACTATGCCTATAGTGCTAAGAATTGCGATTATGATTTTTGGCCATTTCAAATCTTTTTTATTTATTCTGTTTAAAGTCTTAAGGCCCATACAAAATTAAAGTTTGTTATTTACATTATCTATCCTAATATTATCTTGGCATGAGAGTTATATACGAAATGCTGTTTAAATCTTTTAATTCTTATTTTTCAAGTTGTGAAACAAAATAGTCTCAATGTAAAAGAAAAAAAACTATCTAAGATTGCATTCAGTCATGTTGGTTGTGAGAAAAATCTTGTTGATACTGAACATATGCAAGGCTTATTAGATAAAGAGGGTTATGAAGTTGAAAGCAATATAAATGATGCAAATGTTGTTGTGGTAAATACTTGCAGTTTTATTGAAACAGCTAGAGAAGAATCTATTAGAAAAATTCTAGAATATACCAATCAAGGAAAGGAAGTAATAGTTGCAGGGTGCATGGCTCAGCATTTTAAAGATGAACTTCTAAAAGAAATACCTGAAATAAAAGCTTTGGTTGGAACAGGAGATTATCAAAAGATAGCCAAGGTTTTAGACAGAGTAGAAAAAGGGGAAATCGTTAATGAAGTTTCAAAAATACCGGAATTTATTGCAGATGAGGAAATACCACGTTTTGTAGATAAAAAAAAATTTGTTGCTTATCTTAGGATTGCTGAGGGTTGTGATTATAAATGTGCTTTTTGTATTATTCCCAAGTTGAGAGGTCCTCAAAGAAGTAGAACAATAGAATCTATAGTTTTAGAAGCCAACAGTCTTGCAAAACAGGGTATTCAAGAAATCATACTAATTAGTCAAATAACAACTAATTATGGTCAAGATATTTATGGAAAACCATCATTAGCCAAACTTTTGGATGAGCTTTCTAAAGTTCCAATTCCTTGGATAAGGATACATTATGCTTATCCAACGGGTTTAACTGATGAAGTTCTTAGAGCTTTCAGAGATTCAAAGAATATAGTGCCTTACTTTGATTTACCACTTCAGCATAGTCATCCAGATGTGTTGAAGAGTATGAATAGACCTTGGCAGGCTTCTTTGAATGAATCAATTTTGGAGAAAATTAGAGAAGAAATTCCATCTGCTGTATTAAGAACTAGTCTCATTGTTGGTTTCCCAGGAGAAAAAAAAGAACATTTTGAACATCTTCTCGAATTTTTGGATAGGCACAAATTTGATCATGTGGGAGTGTTTATTTTTTCTCCTGAGGAAGGAACTGCAGCTTTTCATTTGCCAAATAAAGTATCCCCAGAGGTTGCAGAGGCAAGAAAAGATAACGTTATTTCAGTTCAACAAAATATCTCTAAAGTTAAAAATCAGACATATGTTGGTTCAAAAATGAAGATTTTGATAGAAAAAATATCAGATAATAACGAATTAATAGGTCGGTCCTACAATTTCGCGCCTGAAATTGACGGAATAGTAATTTTATCTGTTAAAGATAAAATTGATTTGAAAAATTATATTGGTAAATTTGTTGAAGCAAATATTTCTTTTGCGGATGAATATGATTTGTATGGAGAGACTATTAAAATTTTGTAGTTTTTTATATTAATTTAACTGCTCTTAAGAGCTTATCTAATGCGAAAGCAGCTCCAAAACCAAAACCAATAAATGCAAAATAGAAAATAATGTTCATTAATTTTTTTACTTTTATTTAATTTAACATCAGATGAAAAGATTAGATTTTTTCGTTTAATTTCTTAATCTTGGATATATGGTAATTTTTTGTATAAACATTCTTCTGCTTTTTGTAGTTCCCGGCCTAAATATAGAGCATGATCGAATCTGGTTATTAAGTCATTTCTTTCTTCAGTGATCAATATTCCAAGTTGTTTCGCACTAATACCTTTAAAAACTTCATTACTAACTCTTTTATTTTGAGAGTCGCATTTAATTGGTTCATTGGTTTCTGGGTCAAGCGCATAGCCTTCCTCATCGATGTTATTTAAAAAGTGCTCTAAAATTATTTTATTTTCTTCTAAATTTACTTTTATAATAAAATAACCGTTTGGATCTAAGTCTATATATCTGTTAGATAGATTATTATCAATCTTTATTTTTTCATCTAAACTTTTACTAAAATCCATTCTTAGAAGTTAATTAAAACTATATTACTAATATAATCTTTGGTAAAGCCAAATAATTTTTTATTTAAAGGGTATAGAATTATTCTCAAATTCAATTTCCTTCTCGGTTTGTTTATTAACTTCATTTAGCCAAGGATAAATTATACTTTCCATATTTTTGTCAAACCACTTATGCAAGCTAATGGTGCTTTTTGCAAAAAATCCCCTCCTTCGTTTGTGCTTCCCACCTGCTCCAGGATCAAAAAAATGGATACTATTTTTTATTGCCCATTCAATTGGCTGGTAGTAGCATAATTCAAAATGTAAATTAGATATGTCTTCTTGACTACCCCAATATCTACCCCATAAGTTTATTTTATTTTTAACGCACATCGACATAGCAAAAATATCATTTGAATCATTTTTTGATGCGCTAAAAAGTAAAAGATTTTTTTTATTATCAACAATTTTTTCGAAAAATGTAGATGTTAGATATTTACTTCCCCAAACTCCCCACCTCGAGCAATGCTGTTCATAAAAATTATGCATTTTTTTGAGGATTTCTTGGTTGATGTCATCTTTATTATAAATTTCTATTTTAATATCTTGTTTAGTAATTGATTTCCTCTCTTTTTTGATATTTTTTCTTTGATTAGAGTTAAATCTAGAAAGAAAATCATCAAACGTTTTTTCTCCATTACTCCTCCATTCACTGCTGGAATTTATCCATTCATAGTATCCCAAAGATTTAAGATGATTGCCCCAGCTTTTATCAATATATAAAAAATTACAACTTAGAATTTTGTTTGTAATCGCAAAGCTTTCGATATGGTTTATAAGTAAATTTGTAATTTCTTTCTTATCTTTATTTTTTTTATAAAGAAATTTATATCCATTTACAGGACTATAAGGACTCATTCCAATTAATTTAGGGTAATAATTTAAATTCAGATCTTGAGCCAATCTTGCAAATGATTGATCAAAAATGAATTCTCCATAGCTATGATTTTTTAAAAAAAGTGGAGCAATTCCTAATATTTCTTCATTTTTATAAACAACAAAATATAGAGGCTGCCAACCAGTTTCTCTTGAAACACTTTTTGATATTTCAAGGTTTTTAAGCCAAGTCCATTCATAAAATGGATTATTGATTTCATGTGCTAATTCATTCCATATCTCCTTGGAGATTTCCTTAATTGATAATTTGACTTCAACTTTATGTATTTTTTGGTTCATTTATTATTGACTCTATTTCAAATTTTTTTGTAATGAACATGGATTTCATTATTCATTAAATTTTTAATTGATTTTATTTCCCATAGTCTTTTGAGATTAAAAATCTCATTTGTTTGTTCTGGAGGGATCCACGTATAACTACCTCCAATAATTCTTGGAATTATTGTAATTTTTATATCTGTTATTAGATCTTCTTTTATAAATGAATTTATAAGTTTTGCACCTCCTAAAAGAGCTAGATCATTTATACCTTGTTTTTTGAGTGAAATTAAAGTTTTCACCCATGAATCTTCGAAAAAGAGTTGTTTCTCGAAGTCATTATTCGACGAATTATCAACTTTAGTTGAGCTTATTAGCCATCTTCTGATTGGTTGACGAAAGTATTTCCAATTACTATTAAAGTTTTTGCTATTTGAAGCAACTATAGAAATTGGTTGGCTTTTTGATATATTTACTTCGTCATTATCATTGAGATTTTTAATTAGGTAAGTTGATTGATGAGCTATTAAAGTACCTAAACCAAAAATGGTGGCGTCAACCATTGATAAGTTTTGATTTAACATTTTTTTATCTTCTTCACTTCCAAGATGCGATTCTCCACCTCCAGGAAATGCAATTCTCCCATCAAGACTGGATGCTATAACAATTATTACTCTTGGGATAATCAAGTTTGTGTGACTAAACTATTTTCAAATTTCAACTTCAATGAATTGGTTAACTTTTGATCAACATAAATTTCTGCAGCATTATTTGGGCTCTCCTGGAGTTTTATTTTGTGTAATGTTGCACCAAGGTTATGTATTGGTTTTTTAAGAATATCAGAAATATATAAAGCTATATTTTCAGCAGTTGGAACACAATTATGGAAAAATTCGATGTCTTTATTTAGAAAAGTATGATCTAGTTGTTCAACAACCAAATCATTAATTATCTCTTGGAGGGCAGATAAGTCGCAAACCATTCCTGTTCTTTGATCAATGTCACCTCTTACAGTTATTTCGACAAGATAGTTATGACCATGTCCATTAACTCTGGCGCATTTCCCATAGATTTTTTTATTTTCATCAAAGGATATCTCTTCTTTTGCAAGTCTATGAGCGGCTGCAAAATGAGTTTGTACTGTTAAAAATGCTTCCATGTTTTTTCCAAAATAATCTGCCCATAAATTTGGGTTTTCATAAAGCCTTAGACTTGTAAGAGGTAAATCATCCTTTAGACGACTCCAAATGACCTTGACTAATGCTTCAGTTGTGGGAAGTATACCCTCTTGATTATTAACATTAAATTCAGGCCAGACATCATTTAAAAAACGAAAATCTAATTGTCCAGTAACCTTATCTTTAATTGAGTGTTTTACATCAGAGAGATTAAGTACCATTCCATTAGAGTCTAGTTCTCCACCCATTGAAACAATAAGTTCATAATTATGACCATGACCTGGTGCAATACTGCACTTTCCAAAAAGAGAAAAATTTTCTTCTGGGCTTTTTTCAGGAAGCCAATAACGGTGACTAGAACTAAAGCATGCACGTCGAGTTATGACGCATTCACGTCCTTTTCCATGTAATGGTTTGGATTGTGTAGAAGTCATACCTTTCTGCGATAATACTATCTTAAGGTTTTAAATACGCTTTTGTCTTTATGGAACAATCCATTATCGAAAAAACAGCTCATACTATCAAGGGCAGAAGCATATTTTTAATAGGAATGATGGGTTCTGGTAAGTCAAAAACTGGTTTGAAGCTGGCTGAATTATTGAAGTATAAATATATTGATTTAGATTCATTAATAGAGAAGTTGGCAAAAAAATCTATAAATCAAATTTTTAATGATGAAGGAGAAGATAATTTCCGTGAGTTAGAAGCAAATTGCCTCAAAGAAACTATCAAAATTCCTTCATTAGTAATCTCAACTGGAGGAGGAATCGTTACTAAATCGGAAAACTGGGGAATCTTAAGACAGGGAATAATTGCTTGGATAGATGTTGACAAAGATATAGCAATTGAAAGATTGAAAAATGAACTTGAAAAAAGGCCACTACTTCAAGGAACGAATCTAAATGATTTATATATGAGCATTTTTCAATCTAGAGAAAGTTTGTATTCTCAAGCAGATTTAAGAATTCAGGTAAAAAGCGAAAATATTGAAGAAGTTGCTGTGAAAATAATTAATGCAATTCATAAAGAAATAATTAGTTAATCTGGATCAATTCTTACTGCAAACCATTTGATAACGTATCCTAATTTTATTTCTAATTCATAAGTGCTTTCCAATAATTCTTCAAAAAATTCCTGATCAGGATCTTCTATATTTTGATATATTGTTTGTGTTTCTGTCTTACTAAGCCAATTCTTCAACCATAAAATTGCTTCTTGCTTTGATACAATTTTTTCTTTTGAATCTGGCTCTAATAATACATAATGATCTGATGCTCTTATTAGTGGATTTGACATAATGAAAATTCTTCTTGGATTAATTCTTTGCTTGATTTTTCAAGGAATTTTTTTAGACAGTTCTTTCGCTCATTTAGATTCTAACGTACGAGAGTTTTTGGAAAATCGTGTAAATCAATGGCCAGAATTATATTTGCCAAATTTTAAATTATCTGATAAATCTAAAGATTTAATTTACCCTAAATGGTTCGAAGGTAATTGGCTTGTTACTTCTCAAGATATAATTAATGATTCAGAAGAGCCAGTTATTTATAAAGTAAATTTCTTTAAGAATGATTCAGATTTAATTGTTGGTAATCGTTCAAAAAATTCTGAATCTATTGGAAACGCAATATTTGGTGACACCTTAATCAAGGTTGTTAATGATCCTCAATCTATTAATAATCAAATTATTTATTTAAAAGATGATTTTTATATTGATTCAAGAATTACAGGTAGAAGTCAGATCCAAGATGATGATATTTTTTTCGCAGATGAGCTAGTTATACAAACAGCGCATAAGCCAGGTGCTTCAAGGATTAATCAGGTAGAGACTATTAGTAAATTTCAAAAATGTTCCGAAGAAATATTGGAAGTTAATAATTCAATCAAACCATCAATTTGTGGAGTGCAATATGTTGCTTCTTATGGTTCAAAAGTTGGTGATACCTCTGTTCATGCTATAAAAACAAATAAATATAAATTGACCTTTAAATTTATTGAGAGTTAGCACTAAAAAGATATTCTTCTAAGTTGTTCCTCCACATGAAAAGATTTTCTAAATAAGGGTTATTTATGTATTCTTGACTTCCCTCTCCTGAAAGAATTGGTCCTGCAGACTTTGGAAATTTAAGAAGGGATAATTGAGCAGCAATAGAAATATCTGCAATTGATAAACTGTCTCCAACTAAATATTTTTTGTTGATCAATGATTTTGACAAAGCTTCCAGTAATTTTTGAAGTTCTAAATTATCTTTAGAAGACAAAATTACATTAGAAATTTTAGTAAGATTTTCAAAAGGTAATTTATCAACAATACTTTTAACTGAAGAAGGTATTTCATCTGGAAGAAGAGCAGTTCTTAGCTGTGGATTTTTTATTGCAGATTTTATTAAAGCTTTTCTACAAGTTTTAGCCATTGTAGTATCTGCCCAGTCTTCAATTAGTTTGCATTGTGCAAATAATATTGGGTCCTCAGGAAAGAGTGGATTGCTATCATTTTTTTTATCTATATATTCGCAAATAGTTGAAGAGTCATTAATAATTTGATCATTACTATCAACTATTACGGGGACCTGTTTTTGACCTGATAATTTGAAGATTTCAAATTGACCTATTCCAGGTGTTACTTCTTCAACTCGATATTGCAGTTTTTTTGCATGAAGAGCCATTCTTGTTTTTAAACAAAAAGCACTATGCCTAAATTGATATAATGTAATCATGCTGTTTAATGTTTTTTAAAACTTAGCTAAAAAAGTAATCTATTTGTGGTGAAAATGGGCGAATTTTTCTCTAATGTTGCAAGATATCCCAAGTATTTAATATCAATTATTGTTGGGGGACTTGTTGCACTGCTCGAACCTCTATTCAAAAATAGATCAAATCCACTCACAATAGTAGGTTTAATATCTTCTGTTGTAAGTGCTTTGATAACAGTTTATTTTGTCTTGCATGCGATGACAAATCCACTAAATTTACAATCATAATGCCAAATAATTACCGCCTTTCAAAAGTTTCTTCGCTTTTGAAGAAAGAAATAACCCTTATTTTGCAAAATGATTTGGAAAATGATCTTGTCAAAGATCATTTCGTAAATATTTCTAAGATTGATTTATCAGGTGATTTACAACATTGTAAGATTTATATAACTTCAACTGCTAAAGAGACAGTAAGGAAAGAGATTGTGGCAAATTTGAATACTGCTAAGAGTTCCATAAGGCATAATTTAGGAAAAAGAATAGAGATGAGAAGAGTTCCAGAGATAATTTTTAAAGACGATATTGTTCTTGATAAAGGATTATCAGTTTTGAAACTGCTTGATGAATTAAAAAATAAAAATCAAGACAAGCATAATGAGGATAACGATGCCGATAGTTGATCTACCTCTTGATCAAAGAAATATTATTATCACTCGATCAAAAGAGGGGATCTTGGATATAAAAAAGATATTTACAAGCAAGGGCGCTAATATATATGATTTACCTGCAATAAGTATTGGTGATCCTGATAATTTACAACCACTTGACGAAGCATTAAATCAAATTAATGCTTTTCATTGGATGATTTTTTCTAGTAGTAATGGGATCAAATTTGTTGACAAAAGACTTAGATATTTTCATAGTTCAATAAAAGAGTGCTCTAAACAAACCAAAATCGCTGTAGTCGGAGAAAAAACTGCAAAAACTCTTGATGATTTTGGGATTAAGGCTGATTTCATACCTCCAGAATTTGTTGCCGAAAGTTTAATTGATAATTTCCCAGTATCTGGTTATGGACTGCGCATCTTCGTACCAAGAGTCCAAACAGGTGGTAGGGATCTAATTGCAGATGAATTTAGAAAGGCTGGGTCGCGCGTATTTGAAGTTGCTGCATATGAAACTAGATGTCCTAATTCAATACCAGAAGAAACAATTGAAGTTATTTCTAATCGAAAAGTCGATGCAATTATTTTCTCAAGCGGCAAAACAGTATCAAATTCAGCTTTTTTACTAGAAAAATCTCTTGGCAAAGAATGGTTAAAATATTTTGATCAAATTAAGTTGTTAACTATTGGACCTCAGACAACAAAAATATGTAACAAGATTTTTGGAAGAGTTGATAGACAGGCACAAAAATATACTTTTGAAGCATTACTAGATATAGCAATTAATATTTTTAGTTAGAAAAATCTTTTGTATAGTTCTTTTCAACTAAAGCTTTGAACCTATCAATATTAGCCTGTAATTCGTTTGTAACCATTTTGCCTAAAATATTTTCTTCCATGAATCGAGCAATCATTTTAGGTAGCTCATACGTTATGGCTAAATTTACCGTTGTGATTTCATCACTTTTACTTTCGAAAACTACCGATCCCTCAGTTGGTAAACCTCCTATTGATTTCCATTTAAGTTTGCTTTTATCGACCCTTTCTGTAATTTGAGCTTTCCATTTAAACCTAAAGCCATTTGCAGCCAAAGTCCATTCTGTTAAATCTGGTAACGTATTAGTTTCTTCATCAACTGTTTTTACAGATTCGATCCAGCTCATCCAAAGTGACATGGAGTCTAAATCGCTCCATGTATTCCAAACATTTTCAAGAGGCGCATTAACAACTGTTATTACGTCATGTTTAAGCCAAGTACCCATCAATTAACTTACTGCAAGATTTTTTGCCAATTCTGCTTTCTTTTCTAAAATTGCAGCAGCAGCTAAATGACCACTCATTGTAGCTCCTTCCATAGAATCTATATAATCTTGTTTTGTGTAACTACCAGCCATGAAGAAATTAGATATAGAAGTTTTTTGATTGGGTCTGAAAGGTTCCATTCCGGGAGATTCTCTATATAGTGATTGTGGAATTTGTACTACGTTACTCCAAAGCAATTTAAGGTTTGCTGAAGATGGGAAAAGACGTCGCACTTCTTTATCTATTTCTTTTGTAATTCTTTCTGTAGATCTTCCCATCCATCGATCACCGGGAGTTAAAACACATTGGAGGAGTGATCCCATATCTTTTTTTCTGTAATCTGCTGGACTTGCTAGTGCTAAATCAGCAAAACAACTGAAAGAAGCATCAGCAGAATATAGAAGATTATCTAGACCAGTTGGTGCGTTTCCAGTATTATCTTTTTGTAATTCGGTAACCCAACCGTCGTATCTTAATTGGATTGTGGCAACAGCAACTGCTCTAAGTTTTTTTATACCTTCAAATTCTTTAAATTTATACCATTCATTTGGAATTAATTTTTTTATTCCAGGAACATCACAGGCAGCTAGAAATTTATCTGCAAATACTGCCTTAATTCCTTCAGGAGAAGATATTTTTAACTGATTAACTGAATAAGAGGAAGATTTTTTTTCATAAAGAATTTCTTCTACCTTATGGTTAAGATGGATTTTTGCCCCTTTATTTGTAATGTATTCGACAATAGGTTGAGTTAACCATTTATGAGGAGAGCCTTTTAAAAGATTGAGTTTTGAAGCTTCTGTTTTTGAAGCAAACATCATGAAGATAGTCAGCATACATCTTGCTGAAATATCTTTGCAATTAATAAAACCCAAAGCATATGCTATGGGATCCCACATCCTTTCTAAACTTTTTTCACTTCCACCATGGTTTAAAAACCATTCTTTAAAACTAATCCTATCTAAATCTCTAATTATTTTCATTGCTCCTTCATAGTCTATCAATCCTCTAACTATTGGGCTTGTCCCTAAAGCTAAGGCATTTCTGAACTTATCTACCCAAGTAAGTTGTTTTGTGGTAAAAAACGCTTTTAGTCCATTAAATGGAGCACCTAAGGGGAATCTAAAATCTAAAGATTTTAACTTCCCACCATGATTGATGAATAGATGAGTATGGTCTTTCGGGAGTAAATTATCTAAAGCTCCCACTTTTTTCATTAATTTAAATAGATTTGCATAATTATAAAAAAATACATGTAAACCCATTTCTATGTGGTTGCCATCTTTATCTTCCCAACTTCCTACTTTACCTCCCCAAAAAGATCTGCTCTCGTAAATTTCTACCTCGTGACCTTCATCAACTAAATTGACAGCTGCTGTCAGACCAGCTAATCCAGAACCAACTATTGCAATTTTCACTTTTTCTTAAAATTATAACAAATCAAGCTTGGATATTGTTTGTTCTATGCATCCTATCAATTAAGTTTTTATATTATAAATAGTTGGAAATCTTTGTTTATGGAAAATGTAGAAGTTAAACAGGAAATTAAGAATTCTGATGATGGCAAAGGAATTTTAATTACGAATGATGCTATAGAGCAAATTTCAAATTTATTAAAAGGTCAAAGTGATAAAAAAGCACTGAGGGTTGGAGTAAGATCAGGTGGTTGTAGTGGGATGAGTTATACGATGGACTTTATAGGAGGTAATGAAATAAATCCCGATGATAAAGTTTATGATTATTCATTAAAAGCTGATCAAAGCTTTCAGGTTGTTTGTGATCCTAAAAGTCTCATATATATATATGGTATGCAATTGGATTTTAGTAAGGAATTAATTGGAGGTGGCTTTAATTTTGTAAACCCTAATGCTTCTCAAACTTGTGGATGTGGAAGTTCCTTTGCAGTTTAAAAAATAATGAATAACGAAATTAATCCTATTGAAGAGGATTTTAATGCAGCTCTTTCGAGATATAAAGCTGGGCAAGATTTAATTCCTATCGTTAAAGATTTTCAAAAAATTATACAGCAAATACCAAATCATTTTGCGGCATGGACTTGTCTATCATGGCTGCAATTACTTTTGAAAAATAATGCAGAAGCTTTGGCAGCTGCCAGACAAGCTGTTCGGTTAAATCAGCAAGATCCACAAGCAAGAATGAATTTGTCTTTAGCTCTTTTGGCTACCAATAACAAAGGTGTTAGGGAAAATATTGAGTTAATAAAAAAAATGTCCATAATGATGCCAGATGTGAAAAATGAGTTGAAAGAATCTGTAGAAGATGGATTAAGTAGATATCCAGATTGGCCTGAGTTAACCAAAGTTAAAAAATGGTTGGCATTTTAAATTGTCTAAAATTTTAATATTAAGTAATGGGCATGGAGAAGATTTATCTGGGAGTTTAATTGCTAAGCAATTCATAAAAAGTGGTTATGTTGTTAATGCTTTGCCAATTGTTGGCAAAGGAAACCATTATGAAAAAGAAAAAATTAAGATTATTGGAAAAACTAAAGAATTTAGGACTGGAGGAATTGGCTATAATTCCTTTAAGGGAAGACTAACTGAGATATTTGGAGGAGAAATATTTTATCTTCTAAAAAGATTATATTTAACTTATAAAATAAGAAAAAAATATGATTATTTTTTTGTAGTTGGAGATATTGTGCCAGTTTTTTTTGCATGGGTATGTAAGAAAGATTTTTTTACATATCTAGTTGCTTATTCCAGTCATTATGAAGGGAAGTTAGAATTACCTTGGCCTTCTAAATATTTCTTGCTTTCACAAAAGGCAAAAAAAATATATACAAGAGATTTTCTTACAGCTAATGATTTAACTTTGCAATTAAAAAAGAAAGTGTCTTTTTTAGGTAATCCATTTATGGATAAGTTTTTTTCTAGAAATCAAGAATTAAATAAATCTGAATTTAGTATTGCATTATTTCCAGGAAGTAGATTCCCCGAGATCTTAGATAATTTTGTTTTGATTTTAGAGGTATTAGAGGCACTCTCAGATTCAAGATATTTTCAAAAAATTGAGTTTAATTGTGCAATAGTTAATGCTTTGTCTTCATCAAAAATAAAGGAGATATTTGATAAAAGGAAATGGTTATACCTAGAAAAAATAAAAGAGAAGTATCTCTTGAAATTTCAATATAAATCTTTAGAAGTAAATATATATTGGAATAATTTTGACAAAATATTATTGAAAAGTAGATGTTGTATTAGCATGGCAGGAACGGCAGCAGAGCAAGCGATTGGATTAGGAAAACCGGTTATTCAGATTGAAGGTCAAGGTCCACAATTTACAAAATCTTTTGCAGAAGCTCAAAGACGTTTGCTTGGAAAATATGTTTTTTGTGCCAGTAATTATAAAGATAAGAATGATCAAATTAATCAGACAATAAAATTGATCATAAAAGTAATATATCTAATACAGCTAAATAAGAAGTTTATGATCTCATGTAATGAAAATGCCAAAAAAAGACTTGGTGAAAACAAAGCTTGTCTTAAGATGGTTGATGATATAAATATTGTTATAAAAAATGAATAAGGAAAATAATCCAAATTACTTAAAACAAATAATCGATAATTTGTTATTGATAAACTTATTTACAGTAATTTTTTTTGCAATATTTTTCATTTTTGCAATAATCATGCAATTAAATGGGATATTTATTTTTATTAATTTTATTCAGATAGTATGGAATCCTCTTATAGTCCCATTAATAACAATTCTTATTCTTGGTGCTTTAATAAATGGTATTAATTCTTGGTGGAGGCGTAAATTGCTTTCTCAAGAAGAGGATATTTAAAATTGTAATTTTTGAGTTTACTGCTTATTACTTTTTGTCCTTCTAATACAACTTTTGCTCCATCTCCTAATAATATTTTTAAAACCGCGCCAGGTACTGGAAGTAAACTAGGTCTATTCAGACATTTGCCTAAAGTCTCGGAAAAGTCTCTCATTAAAATTGGATTTGGTGCAACAGCATTAAATACTCCTGAATACTTTTTATCAACTACTGCTTGAGTGATTAATGCACATAAATCACTTCTATGTATCCAACTCATCCATTGCTTACCATCTCCAATTGGTCCACCTAATCCAACTTTAAATATAGGGAGCATTTTTCCTAATGCTCCTCCATCTGCCTCTAGAACAATTCCAATTCTAAAAATAACTAACCTTGAGAAAAATGGTTTTTCAGCAGTGACTGCTTCCCATTTTTTGCAAAGATTAGCTAAAAAGTCTTTGCCTCCAATGCTATTTTCAGTGAATTCACCAGACAAACTTGTACCGTAATAACCTATTGCTGATCCATTTATAATGACTTTTGGGTTGATTTTGAAATTTTTAAGGGTCTTCATCATAAATTTCGTAGTATTAATACGACTATTTTCAATCTCCTGTTTTTGTACAGAAGTCCATTTTTTTTCTGCTATGGGTTCTCCCATTAAGTTAATAATTCCATCTGTCTCTTTTAAGATATTTAGAAGATTTTCGTTATTCCAGTTTTTTTCTTTTGATAAATCTGTTTGAAAAAATTTAAATTTATTGAAATCTAAATCAAGCTTTAATTTACTTATGGGTTTTCTACTTATAATGTATATTTCGTGATTTTCATTGAGTAGTTTTGGTGCTAATTCTTTACCAATAAATCCAGTGCAGCCAAGTAGTAAAAGACGCATATTTTATAGATATTTATCACTTAAGCCTATTAAATTTTTTAGACGATTGTAATAATTATTCCGTTATCAATTTTTTTAAATATTTATCAATTAAGTTTTTGTATAATAAATTTCAAATAACTTTGTTGAATTTATTATGACAGATTCTATTCCAAAGAAACCTCTCAAGAAAGGAAGCTTAGTTTTTGTCGATAGAGATAATTATATAAAAAGTATCGAGGCACTAGCCAGTGATAATGATCTACCGAATTATGTGTTTAAAGGTCCTGGAGAGATTCTTTCAGTCAAAGACGAATATGCTCAGGTTCGATGGCGCAGGCCTGTCCCAGATGTTTGGTTAAAATTGGATCAACTTAAAGAATATATTCAATAATTTTTTATATCTAAAATTTTTTATTTTTTTTCTCTGCAGACATCTTTGATTGAATTCTTTTTGCTTCTTTAATCATTTCTTTACCATCAAATAAGTAATCATCTACGTATCCTTGTGTATATCTATCAAATTCTGATAGTGCATCTTTAACTTGTGAAAAACAATGATACAGATCGAGGCCTAAAGCAGTAAAAGACTTTGGAACTATTTTTTTGTTATAAATTTTTTCAATTTTTTCTATTTTCTTTTGTGAAAGACTTATATAACTGCAAAAATTTTCCATTAGTTGTTCATCATATGGATCCGCAGAAAGTTCTTTGATTTCGTTGTGCAAAGGTTTAATTATTTGGCTAATTGATCTATTGATTGGAGTGTAAATTTCTTTAATCCATGTTTCAACTTCTCTATCTTTAATTGATGAATTATTTTTTTTTGAATTAAATTTCTCTTCCCAATTTTCATTTAATGAATCAAATGATGAACTGGAAGAGAAGAAATTTCTATCATATTGTTCTTTTTTTATAGGGTCATTTAGAATCTCCCAGGCATTTTGTATTGCAAGAAATCGTTCTTTTTCTCCGCCTGCATCAGGATGATGTTGCTTAACTAAAGAACGATATGAAGATTTAATTTCACTTTTGGTTGCATTTTGTTTGAGGCCTAATTCTTCATATAAATTTTTTTCCATTTTTATAAATTAGGAATTAAAGATAACCATCTTTTCTGGCTTGAATTGAGGTATTGGATTCAAACATTGCGGTTGATAAATATCTTTCACCAAAACTTGGAAGAATTACAATCAATCTTTTATTCATAAGTTCTTTCCTTTTACCAATTTTTATCGTTGCTGCTAAAGCTGCTCCGCTGCTGATGCCTGATAAAAGGCCTTCCAATCTAGCCAATAAACGCCCATAATGAAATGCTTCGTCGTCATCTATTTTTATAATTTCATCAATTAATTTAGTATTCAGGACTTTTGGAACAAAACCTGCTCCTATTCCTTGAATTGAATGAGATCCAGCTTTTTCACCGGAAATGACAGCGCTTTTTTTGGGCTCTACTGCATAAATTTTGCAATTTGGATTAACTTTTTTCAAAAAACGTGCGCAACCAGTAATTGTTCCTCCTGTGCCTACTCCTGTAACTAGTCCATCTAAATTGTTATTGGATTGGGCCCATATTTCTTGAGCTGTTGTTCTTTCATGAATATCTGGATTAGCAAAGTTTTCAAATTGATTAAATTGATAGCTATTTGCAATGGTTGAAGACAACTCAGTAGCTAAATCTAAAGCTCCTTTCATTCCTTCTTGCCCAGGCGTTAGCTGTAATTCGGCTCCATATGCTCTCAACATTGCCCTTCTTTCAATACTCATCGTATCCGGCATAGTTAATATCAATTTATAGCCTTTTGCTGCAGCAACCATTGCTAATGCGATGCCAGTATTTCCGCTTGTTGCTTCAATTAAAGTTGTTTTATCTGGCGTTATCAATCCTTCTTCTTCAGCTTTACATAACATTGAATAAGCGATGCGATCCTTAACGGATGCTGATGGATTGAAACTTTCTAGTTTGGCTATTATTTCTGGATAACAATTAAAATACTTTTTGATTCGATTTAATTTAACTAATGGGGTATTTCCAACTAGAGAAGTTATATCATTTGCTATTTCCATGAAATGACTATTTAAATTGCAAAATTAAATCTCCACTATAATAATTGTATTTAAAGATCTTTTATATAATTTTCTCAAAAGAATTTAATTTATAATAACTTTAGGCTAAAAAAATATTTATTATTATAAAAGATAGTTTTCTATATTAATTATGTATTCGCTGGAACTAAGTTTGAGATATTCACCTTTTCCACTTTCAATTCAAAAGAAAGAATTTGAGGATATTAAACGAATTTATGATGAAATAAAAAGTTCTATGAATGAAACTTCAGAATCCTCAAACTTGATTGAATTAAGATGTGACAAAGTGCAAGATAAATTAATTGCTGTCAGAGCTAAAGAAATCATTTCTGTTCAGATATATGAAAAATCATCAGTAGCAGGAGGAGCTAAAAGACCAGGATTTTCTCTTAATATAGATTGATAAAATTAATGCGAGATTCTCTTGAAAATGAAATACCTCATATTCATTTCAAAGATGTCTCTTTTTCATATCCTGGAAAAAAAGAAAATTTAATTTTTAAATGTAATTTCTCAATAAATAAACCTGGATTTTGGATGGTCGTCGGTAAGAACGGGAGTGGAAAAAGTACCCTTTTAAAATTAATTAATGGAATAATTAAACCCAAAAATGGAGTCATTAACTCTAAAGCAGATATAGGGATGGTATTTCAAAATCCTGATCATCAAATATTGATGCCAAGTTGCAGGAGCGAACTTCTGATTAACATTAACCAAAATATAAGTGATTATGAAATTAATAAAAAAATTGAATATGTGCTTGCTCAGGTGGGATTGACTGGTTTTGAAAAAAGGCCAGTACACACGTTAAGCGGTGGGCAAAAACAACGCTTGACTATTGCATGCGTTCTTATTAGTAATAGGAATTTTATTCTTTTAGATGAGCCTACAGCGTTACTTGATCAAACCAGCCAATTAAAAGTTTTAAAAATTATTAAAAATCTTACAAGTTGCCATAAAAAACCTTTATCCGCTTTGTGGATTACCCATCGTTATGAAGAATTAACTTATGCTGATTCAGTGGCAGAGCTGAAAAATGGTTTTTTATCTAGCTGGCAAGAACCATCAAAATTTCAATATAATTAAATCTTTTACTTGTCATAAGGCACTTTAAAGAGTTAAATTCATCTTATATTCCTCGGTAGCTCAGCGGTAGAGCGATCGACTGTTAATCGATTGGTCGCAGGTTCGAATCCCGCCCGGGGAGTTCAATCCCTATAGTTAACTTTCAGGAGACTTCAATTGAAGTCTTTTTTATTGTTTTAATTTTAAGGAGTTTTACTTATATACAGAACAAATATCCGTAGTAATTTCTAATACCCCCGATACATTAACTTGAGAAAATAAAAAATCAAAAATCAACTTTACAAGTACTGACCCAGCCCAGAACTATGATTTCTTAAATTACTCAGTAACTCTTAAACCTCAAAGCTTTACCCTTGATGTTGATGGTGATGGACAAGTAACAGCACTTGGTGATGGCTTGATGGTTAT